>NZ_CP183303.1:2905000-3379732 GCF_048541585.1 Legionella sp. D16C41
CCATTAAGAAGATAGTAGTAAAGGCGAAACATGGATCAACAACCCAGTGTCTCATTAGATAACTCAAGTAAGCCTTCAAAAATTTTGGCGACAGTAGCAATCTTAATAGCGTTTGCATTACCTTTTATTTTAGTAAAAACATTTCATAATAAGCAGAGATTAGTTAGCGCTACTGAAGATAAAATGAATTTACCTCTACCTCCGGCTAGAGAACCTATTTTTGAAGAAACCAATAAATTAATAACGCAAAGGATACTTTCTATAGCGTTTCCTACTGATAGCATACCTAAAGCAAGTGAAGCTGAAGCGAAAAATATTATTATTAATACAGTTAATAGAGAGGCTGTTAAAATACCTTCATTAAATGTATTACCTAAAAAAATTACCGTGCAAACGTCTAAAAAAGTAGAGGCTGAGGTAAAACAACCGCAATGGAAAATTGTAAAAACACGTGATAGAGACTCACTAGCTAATGTGTTTAGTCGAGTCGGATTAAGCGCTAAAACACTGCATACTATTATGCAAGAGGTAAAACAGAAGCAAGCATTAACCAGATTAAAACCAAATCAAGAATTACAATTTTTAATTAAAAACCAGTTATTGGAAAAGTTAATTCTTCCTTATACAGATACACAATACTTAGTTATTTATCGTGATGATAAGCATTATAAAAGTAAAATAAAATTACGTAAGATGAATAGCTACAATCATTTTTTAACCGCAACGGTGAGAGATTCCTTATACAGCACAGCAAAAAAGCAGAATATTCCCTATAAGCTAATTCAGCAAATGACAGAGATTTTTACCTGGGATATTGATTTTGCTAAAGACGTAAAAACAGGTGATCAATTTACTATTATGTATAAAGCCTTTTATGTTGAAAATAAGCTGGTTGGAACAGGTGATATTATTGCTGTTTCCTATAGAAACGGCAATAAGACCTTTCAAGCAATCCGACATACTAGTAGTTCAAGTCAAACAGATTATTATACGCCGCAAGGTATGAGTCTTAAAAAAGCCTTTACGCGTTATCCTTTAAAATTTAGCCATATTAGCTCTACATTTAGTCTAGCTCGTTACCATCCCATTTTACATTATAATCGTGCTCATAAAGGAATTGACTTAGCTGCACGTATTGGTACACCTATCCAAGCTACTGGGGATGGCCGCATAGAAATCATTGGTCGCCAAAGCGGTTATGGAAATATGATTAAAATTAATCATAACAAAAAATTTAGTACGATTTATGGGCACATGTTAAAATTTCAAAAAGGATTAAGTAAAGGCGATTTTGTTAAGCGTGGCCAGGTAATTGGTTATGTTGGACAAACAGGATTAGCATCAGGCCCACATTGTCACTACGAATTTCATATTAATAACCAACCTAAGAATCCAGCTACAGTAGACTTACCACGAGGTAACCCTATCACCGGGAAAGAATTAGCAGCATTTCGCTCTAAAGCGTCTACAATGCTCGCTCAATTAAAACTTTTTGAGGAAGCAAGACTTGCGAGTTTAACCAAACCAACATCATCACATGCAAAATCAAGTAAAGCTTAAATA
This sequence comes from Legionella sp. D16C41, assembly GCF_048541585.1. Classification (NCBI taxonomy): domain Bacteria; kingdom Pseudomonadati; phylum Pseudomonadota; class Gammaproteobacteria; order Legionellales; family Legionellaceae; genus Legionella; species Legionella sp. D16C41. The sequence continues at coordinate 2,906,564 of NZ_CP183303.1, forward strand.
TTTAAGAAACTTAATTTTATGCTGGTAAACATGTTTGGCATTGCGTGATGAAATTAAAAATAATGAATAGCCATTGAGTATAGTTGCAGTAAGCTAATCTCATTGAAATAAAAACTATAGTATAGCTGGCAAGGAAAACTAATCTTAAATATAAATACAAGCTCTCTAAATTGACACCGGCATAGGTTTCCTGTATTTAAAAGACAAATTATAAATATGAGAAATCAACTATGCCAACCAACTACCACCACACCAGCGCCTTTCTTGAAAAATTTATATTAAGCCATGAAGAAAATAGTTTAAAAGAACGTTTAAATTCCAAACATATTAATCAACTTAGGCCGCCCGTTGGCAATGATCTTGCAGCGTATATTGGACGCTGGGAAAGTATTAATTTACCTGCAGAAACAAAATCTCTTCTCATGAGTAATAACGTTGAACACGACCTCGCTACCTACTCAAAAAACATTGAAAATTTTTTGGGTTTTGTTAAGGTTCCCATTGGCCTTGCAGGACCTATTCGCGTAAATGGATTATTTGCAAATGGTGATTATTTAATACCTCTTGCCACCACTGAAGCTGCACTAGTTGCATCCTATAATAGAGGCACAAAAATAATCAGCGATGCAGGTGGCTGCAGAGCTGTCTTAATAAATGCGTTAGTAAATCGCTGTCCTGTTTTTGCTTTTGAAAATCTAACCCAAGTTGGACAGTTTTTAATATGGATGAATAACAATTACTCCGATATAAAAACTAAAGCAGAACTAACTACCCGCTTTGGAAAACTTGTCGATTTAAGATACACCATAGAAGGCAATCATGTATTCATGAGTTTTGATTACGAAACGGGAGATGCCTCAGGTCAAAATATGGTTACCATTGCAACGCAAGCCGCATTTGATTACATTCGTAATAATTCACCTGTACAACCACAATATGCTTTTATTGAATCGAATATGTCTGGAGATAAAAAGGCATCGATGCAAGCGTTTCAAAATGTACGCGGACGTAAGGTTGTAGTGGAAGTGACAATTCCTGATTCACTCTTGCAAAAGCAATTGCATATTACTGTAGATGAGATGGTTCGTTTCTTTGCGACTACTTCTACTGGTGCTAAATTGTCAGGAACAATTGGAATACAGGGACATTATGCTAATGCTCTTGCTGCGTTATACATTGCTTGCGGACAAGATGCCGCATGTGTTTCTGAATCATCAATCGGTCTAACTCGATTTGAAAAAACTAAAAATGGCGAATTATATGCCTCTGTAACTTTACCCAATATCATGGTTGGTACTGTTGGCGGCGGCACTCAACTTCCTACACAAAAGGCTTGCCTTGATCTATTGGGGTTAAGTGGCGCAGGCAATGCTAATGCATTTGCAGAAGTGGCAGCAGCTTTGTGTTTAGCAGGTGAACTCTCCATTAGTGCTGCAATGGCGACAGATACCTTCACTAAAGCTCACCACAACTTAGCAAGAATAGGCAAAATTGAACGTAGAGAAAGTGAGCATCAGGTATGATTTTTTTTCTATATTGCAGCATTCTTTGTTGGACATTCCTTGAGGCAACATTCTGGTGGGTGGCTCCCGATATTAGTATCGGAATTGCCTTTATTTATTTTCCGCAATATTGGCGACGGTTTATAATAATAGGCATATTGGGTTCACTTCTGGGTACCCTTACTACTTTTTTTTGGGCAAGGGAACTTCCCATAGATTGGCTTGCTTATGTTAAAACAATGCCTTTTCATACATTACACAATATTAATTTTGTGAATAAAACTATTAATGATCCCCTAACCATTATTATTGGCGCCTGGAGTGGCATTCCATATAAGTTATTTGTTGGCATTGGCGCCATAGGAGGCGTTGCACTTACCAAGTTCATCATAGTAGGCTTACTATCTCGATTTATTCGTTTTAGTTTCGTGCTGGGGGTAACAAGTGTTATACGTTACTATACAAAATCTTTTAGCGCTCAATATCCTGCTAGAATGGCGTTAATACTCATGCTGATTTGGATTACAGCAATTGGTTTGTTTGATATAGGTATTAATCGTTTAGTGTAGGAGTACTTCATATAATGTCGCCAACCTAAGCATAGCGTTGACATTCCCGCGCAGGCGGGAATGATAAAACTGTTGTTAAGTTCATTCCTTTATGTAAATCTTGTGATACATTTAGCACCAAAAAAATAGGTTCAACTATTTCTTGATTTATGTTTAAAAAGTGTTGAAATCTGGTTTAATTACTGCTGCAGATAATATCTCATATTCCCTATTAAGCTGGTTCATAAATTGTGTCCTATCACCTTGCCAATAAATAGGATCTCCTACTAAAACATCACATGCAAATGGCACTAATAACCGTTTACCTTTAGGAAGCGCCTTACCGAGTCCATACATAAAAACGGATGTAATAGGAACATGAGGATAACGTTCAGCTATAAATGAAATGCCCTTTTTAAATTCAGACATTTTTTCCGGATCGCCGCGTGTTCCTTCAGGAAATAAAATTAATATTTCATTGTTATCTAAAGCCTGATAGCACGGAATTAAAGGATTTTCTTTTTTAGTTTTTCTTTGTCTATTAATTGGAATAATGCCAATAATTTTTTTAGAAAACCAAGTAGAAAAACCTGTTTTCATAAAATAATCAGCAGCAGCCACAGGATGAATTTTGTCTAGTAATTTTAATTTAAACAAACTAATTAACATTAATGTGTCTAAATGACTATTATGGTTTGCTACAATAACTGCCGGGCCCTTTCTGGGTAGTTTTTCTCGGCCTCTAACTTTTGCTCCTATAAGAAAAAATATGATGAATCTTACAAAGATTGCAAAAAATAAATAGCGTAAGCACTTAACAATAAAGTTCACCTATTTACTCCTTAAAAATATAATCGGTACACCAAATGAAAAAATATAGGAGCTGAATAAGTTAAGCTGTCTATTCTATCAAGGATCCCACCATGGCCGGGTATTAAATTCCCAGTATCTTTAATGGATAAATCACGTTTAATAGCTGAAATAGTGACGTCCCCAACAAAACCGGCAGCACTTATAATCAATCCTGAATAGATAGCAATGTATAAGGTAAACGGTGTAAGCAATGGATACAGCAGTATTGCGCAGCCAATGGTCATGATCATGCCACCAATAAATCCTTCCCAGGTTTTTTTAGGACTAATGGTTGGCATAATTTTATATTTTCCAAATAATTTTCCACAAGTATATTGAGCAACATCATTAAATTGAGTCAGGAATACTAAATAAAAAAGTAATCCTGCTCCTGTGCTCGCAGTTTGCGGAATATTAGGTAGTGCTAGCAAATAGGCCATATGGCTTAAAGCGAATACCGTAATCATTAATCCCCATTGAATCGTTCCAGCTGCCTTAAGAAAACCTTGTGGTTGCTGATTTATTAATAATCTAAAAGGAATAAATAAAAACATATAGATAGGAATAAAGATAATAAACATCCTATACCAACCAATTGCAGCTAAATAATATTGTATAGGAATAGCTAGATAGGCCCATAAAAGTACTTTTCTATCTACCTCGCGCGTTGGAATCATTGAAAAATATTCTTTTAAGGCAAGAAAACTTAGCATACCAAGAAAAGCAAAAGAGATACTGCGATGAATGGTCATGGCAAGTGTAAAAACACCTAGCATGATCCACCAACTTCTGGTGCGCTGTACTAGCTCTTGAAAATTAGATTTAGAATAGACTTTGGCTAAAACACCTACGGTTGCCGAAGCTGTTATAAGTAATCCCCATGCGGCCATAATGGCAACAATAATATTATTATCCATACTAATATTCACAATTGCACCTCTATTAAAGCTTGATTAATACGATTCCTAATAGTCAATATGAGCATAATAAGCATGGCGTACAATAATAAATTTATAACCCAGGAAGCTTGAATGCCAAAACCAACTAGTAAGCTTATCATTCCAAAAACAAAGGCACGATCGCTCTTACCCATAGGGCCATCATAACGACGCTTTGCACCAATTTGAATAGCGATAACCCCGGTCATTTCAGAAATAATAGCAAGCACAACAATACTGATAATAAGTAAAGGAACAATACCTGGCACCAAGGCGAAAGGTAGATAAAGAAATGTATCAGATAATACATCACCTAACTCATTGAGGAAGGTTCCAAACGCACTTTGCATTTGATGCTCACGTGCTAACATGCCGTCTATTGCATTCAAAATCATACGCAGCAGCAATACTAAAGGAATTAATAACCATAATCGATGTGCTTGAGGATAGAAATTTATTAATAAACCACAAAACAACGATAATAATACTGCGGCAACTGTGACTTGATTGGGTGTTATACTTTGTTTAGCTAGCCAATTTGAAGAAGGTCTTAATAGATTTTGAAATGCAGGTTTAAGATTATAAATACTGCTCATAAAATTTCTCTCCTACTAAATGCTTATCATCAGCATACGTTCACACCTTCGTTACTATCTAACTTAGAATTATCTTCTTTCTACAGTAGATATCAATAGGTAAATTGGCAGTTTATTACTTATTAGACCTCTTGCATAACCTATTTATTTTGTGTGAGTGCAAGGTACCAGGGTTTTGAGGAGCGGAGTTTACAGGGCGTAAATGAGCACCGGAGAAAACCTTACATAGCAATCGCATAAAATAAGTAGGTTATGCAAGAGGTCTACTGCAGTAGCTACTAAACTTAAATACCGACTGGATTAATCCTGGAGCTAAGATGTAATCTAGTAATTAAGTAAATAAAATACGACACACTGTAACACTTGCTATAACACCCGCTAAATCAGCAAGCAAACCGGCTAAAATAGCGTGGCGGGTTCGTTTAATGCCAATGGCTCCAAAATAAACCGCAATAACATAAAAGGTTGTTTCAGTACTTCCCATCATTGTTGCTGCAGCTTTGGCAATGAATGAATCGCCTCCATACTGATGAATTAATTCAGCCATAATACCTGTTGCAGCACTGCCAGAAAATGGTCTAATTATCGCCAAAGGCAACAGTTCTGTAGGCATCCCTAATTTTTCTAATACAGGCGCAAGTAACGTATTTAGCAACGTAAAGAAACCTGATGCTCTAAGCATGCCAATCGCTACAATCATGGCAATTAAATAAGGAATAATATTGACACTGGTGTCAAAACCTTGTTTAGCCCCTTTAACAAAAGCATCAAAAACGTTAATTTTTTTTATTGCAGCATACAACGGGATACCTGCAATAAATGCTAAAAATAAACCATTAGATAGTTGATTAGCTAGATTAGTCATTTATCTTTAACCCTTTTATTTGATAAACAGGAAGACGTGCTAATCGTTTAACAGCGACAATGCCCACAATGGTCGAGCAAGTAGTTGCAAGTAAAGAGCTAATAATGACGCTGCTGGGGTGTAAACTCCCATTAGCAGCAAGAAAAGCTATGGCCGTAGCTGGAATGAGCTGTACACTGGAGGTATTAATAGCTAAGAAAGTACACATTGCATCTGAGGCCTCTTCAAGATGAACATTTAAGCGCTGTAATTCTTTCATTGCTCGCAAGCCAAAGGGAGTAGCCGCATTAGCAAGTCCCAACATATTAGCAGCAATATTTAAAATCATGGCGCCCATAGCAGGATGTTCGACGGGAACATCGGGGAACAAAGGACGCATAATAGGTTTAAGTAAACGAGCAAATTTATTAACTAATCCAGATTGCGCAGCAATTTCCATAATCCCTAGCCAAAAAGCCATAATACCGGCAAGGCCTAGAGCAATCTCAAAACCAAGTTTAGCTGAATCTGTTACAGCTTGCACAACTTGATCAAGGCGCCCCTGTATAACCCCTACAATGACTGAAAGTAAAATCATACTTAGCCATATTACATTCAGCATTCTTACCCTCCAGATTAATCCACAGTACTTCCTAGTAGCACCAAATTAAGTTTTTTACCTATCTTAACTAAATCTACGTCCCTCGGCCTGTCAGAGGGATCCAGAAATCTCACATTAAAACTAGAGTACTGGATCCTGTGGACAAGCCACAGGACGTAGGATATTAACTTAGTGCCGTTAAGATATACCCAAGTTCTGTAGAAATATTATTTTTAATCATCTACGAAACTTGCGTACCTCCTAGTGGCACCTAGTTAAGTTTTTTACCTATCTTGATTAAATCTACGTCCCTCGGCTTGTCCGAGGGATCCAGAAATCTCACATTAAAACTAGAGCACTGGATCCTGTGGACAAGCCACAGGACGTAGGATATTAACTTAATGCCGTTAAGATATATCCAAGTTCTGTAGAAATGCTATTTTTGATCGTCTAAAACCTAGCATTTTTACAGAACTTGGGTATAAACTTTTTACTTTACTATCTACTCTGCTAAATTATGCCACTTATTTACAAATTCTTAAAAATCCAACGTCTCATCTACTTCTTTATATTCTTATTTATTTCCTTGCCGTTAGCTGCAGATGATCTTATAGAAACCCAAGCTAATTTAGCTATTAGCGAACTATATCACAGCTTAAATGATAACCTAAACTTGGAAATGGCTACGCGTATTGACAAAATCAGTGCCTATTTTTTAGATAGACCTTATATATTAGGCTCCCTTGGAGAAGGCTCTACAGCACCTTTTGATCAATTTCCTCGTTACCGTACAGATGGCTTTGATTGTGAGACGTATGTAACTACTGTCATTGCGCTAGCCCTTGCAAATCAATTAACAGATTTTACTCAGTGCCTAAGCAAAATTCGCTATTATCAAGGGCAAGTAGATTATTTAGCACGTAACCATTTTACAGGCCTCGATTGGAACGGCAATAATCAACAGCAAGGATTTGTTAAAGATATAACTACAACTATTAAAGATAAAAATAATCGTCCCGTAGCGCAAACAGCAATAGCAGTAATTGATAAGCCATCCTGGTATCAACATATGCAACCGCAAACCATTCGTTTAAAGCAAAATAATACCACAGAGCAAGCAAAGCGCTTAGAAATTTTAAAAAAGATGGGCAACCAGCTACCGCGTAGCGAAGAACGCGTTCCTTATGTACCGCTTAGTGCTTTATTCAATGCTCAAGGTGAGCCTAACTATGCGCTCTTTAATCAAATTCCTAATGCAGCGATCGTTGAAATCGTTCGCCCCAACTGGGACTTAAGTACTAAAATAGGTACACATCTTAATATTTCTCATTTAGGGCTTGTTTTCTGGAAAGGTGGCCAGCTTGTTTTTAGGCAAGCTTCTTCTGAATATGGCAAAGTCACTGAAGTTCCTTTAATTAGCTATTTAAAAAATACTCTACAAAGTCCTACGATTAAAGGCATTAATATTCAAGTGATTGCACCGTCAGCGCCATTAAATAATGGCTGCCGTTTATCTAACTGAGGTGATTTTGTCTAAATTAAGCTTCTGATTGCGAAATCACCAACAATGCTTAATAATGGAAAAATTCACCTGTACAAGGAGTGGGGATGTTACCTAGGTTCTTTTCCCAACAACTAGCTGCATTGAGCCTTATATCTTTATTAATTAATGGTTGTGCTCGCTATCAACCACCATATAATAATTTTCAACCTTATAATCATACTGTTAATGATTTCGTTGTAGGGGCAACAGCTGGTACTATAGTCGGCTCTGTTGTTGGCGGTACCTTAAGCACAACGTTAGCAGGAACTGCCATTGGTGCAGCAGCTATGGTTTCCCATGGTATTTACAAAGATAGTAAGCTTAATATCTTTAGAGAATTGCAACGTGCTGATGTTCAATATATTGAGTATGGTGATACAGTAACTTTAATTGTACCTACTGATAGATATTTTTACTTTAACTCTGCCCGTTTAAACGAACTTTGCTACCGTGGCTTAATGCTAATAGCAAGAGTTATTACGATGTCTTGCCCCATTGGACCTGTATATGTTGCTGGGTTCACTGACAGTGTAGGTTCGCGACACCATAAAACTATGCTTTCTCAAGCAAGAGCTGAAGCTATGCTAACCTTTTTATGGGCAAATAATATTCAAGCCAGACGTCTAGGCGCTGAGGGATATGGTGAAAAATATCCTGTATCAGATAATCGATTAATTCATGGTAGTGCCCAAAATAGACGACTCGAAATTCAATGTTTCAAAACACCAGTGGTATCAACGCCTGCGCCTACTTACACAGGTATGACAAAATAAATTTAACAATCCTTCTGGCATTTAGATAGTAAGGCTGTTAAGGTAAAGACCAAGCCATACTGCTTGCTAAATGACACGGTTTGTCTTTAGTCTGTTGATTTCTATTTAAACTTCAATCTTAAAAGTGAGTATTAATTAGTTAATACTTATATATTAAATAATGAGGTGAAAAATGGACGCATAAAAGGATTTGCTAATATAGTAGATATAAGTGTTTTGAGAATTAAATGAATTTAAAGTTTATTGGCGGCATTCTACTTATTGTTGGAACATCTATTGGTGGAGGAATGCTAGCGCTACCTGTTGCAACTGCAGCAGCAGGATTTTGGTCTTCTTCTATTTTTTTATTGCTATGCTGGGCAGTCATGACTTTAGGTGCTTTGTTTATCCTAGAGGCCAATTTATATTTACCTCCTGGTAAACACATGGTTTCTATGGCCGCAGCAACCCTTGGCAATAAAGGTCTATTAATCGCTTGGCTTAGCTATCTTTTCCTGCTCTACACGCTTTTATCCGCTTATATTTCAGGCGGTGCTGATGTTATGGGTAGTTTATTTTTAAGAATGGGCATACCCTTAAAAGAATGGCAAAGTAGCTTCTTATTTACTCTATTATTTGGTTTAGTGGTTTATAGCGGTATACATAAGGTAGATTTATTAAATCGAGCGCTGATGTTTGGCAAGTTAGCTGTTTACTCTATTTTAATTATTCTAATTGCGCCACACGTGCATATACTAAATTTAGGTCATGGTAATTATCATTATATTACGGCTAGTATTATGATTTTAATTACCTCTTTTGGTTTTGCCATTATTGTACCTAACTTAAGAGATTACTTTAATGATGATTTAGTTACCCTGCGAAAAGTTATTTTCATTGGCTCTTTAATTCCTCTCCTTTGTTATTTAGCCTGGAATGCAGTAATCATAGGCTCGTTGCCTTCTCAAGGCGAGAAAGGTTTAGCTGCTTTAATGCAAAGCGAACATACTACTAGTGATTTGGCTAATGTCTTATCAAATACTGTACAAAATACAGTTATTAGTACTTTTTTTAATTTTTTTACCTCTATCTGTATGCTGACTGCCTTTTTAGGTGTTTCACTTTGTTTAATTAGTTTTTTAGCCGATGGCTTTAAAATGGAACAGAAGGGTCGTAATGGCTTCTTATTATTTTGTTTAACTTTTTTACCTCCTCTTATTATTGTGATCTATTATCCTGGTGCTTATATCCATGCCCTAAACTATGCTGGAATAATCTGCGTCATTTTATTACTTCTATTACCAGCTTTAATGGTTGCTTATGGAAGAAAAAAATTTGTGTCGCGCTACCTAGCTCCAGGTGGTTTGTATATGCCATGGGTCATTGTAGTTATCTCAATACTTCTTTTAGCCAATGCTATAATACAGTTATTTTAAATAGATTTGCGCAGTTCAGGGATGTCAATAAATTGACAATAGAATAAATAAAAGGTAGGATATTGATCTAATGTTAAACAAAGAGATTAATTTAGTGTCAAATTCAAAGTTCATTGGTGGAACTTTACTTATCGTTGGTACGTCTATCGGTGGCGGCATGTTAGCTTTACCTGTTTCAACAGCAGCAGCAGGATTTACCAACTCTATCTTTTTTTTAATATTTTGTTGGTTAATTATGACCATTGGCGCTTTATTAATTTTAGAAGTTAACTTACGTCTGCCAGCTGGTAGTAATATGGTATCAATGGCAAAAGCCACGCTAGGTTTACGGGGCAAGTGAAGTGATTGCTTGGGCCACTTATCTATTTTTATTATATACCTTATTATCTGCTTATATTTCCGGTGGTAGTGATGTCTTTAACGGCCTTTTACAGCGGATGAATTTTTCATTACCCACTTGGTTTACATCATTATTATTTACCTTCCTTTTTAGTTTGATTGTTTATGCAGGAATTAGCGCTGTTGATTATGTTAATCGTGGTCTAATGTTTGGAAAGTTAGGTGTTTATTTACTATTAATTATTATTATTAGCCCTCATGTTGATATTAGTGCTCTAAGAGGTGGTTCAGTAAAGGCTATCACGGGTAGTCTCATGATTTTAGTAACCTCATTTGGTTTTGCTTCAATTGTACCTAGCTTACGTGATTACTTTAAAGATGATATTAAGACCCTAAGGCGAGTTATTTTAATTGGATCACTAGTTCCTCTAGTTTGCTACATTGTCTGGGATGCTGTCATTATGGGTGTAGTAGAAAGATTCGGTAATAATGCCTCTTAGCTCTTATGAATAATGGCCATGCTACGAGTGGCCTTACTAATGCTTTAAGTGATGTTATACACAGCTCTTGGATTACCGGTTTTTTTGGTTTTTTTACCTCTATCTGTATGATTACAGCCTTTTTAGGGGTATCAATAGGATTATTTGATTTCCTAGCTGATGGCTTAACGTTACAAAAAAAAGGCATGCAGGGTAAGTGGGTACTAGCCCTTACTTTTCTGCCACCTCTAGCAATTGTTTTAATCAACCCAGGTATCTATTTACATGCCCTAAGTTATGCTGGGGTTTGCTGTGTCATACTTTTATTATTACTTCCCTCAATAATGACATGGCGAGCCCGACAGTTAGACGCTGACTCAAGCGGACATATTGTACCAGGTGGTAATCTAACTTTAACGTTAATCATGACTATCGCAATTTTTTTGCTTACAATTGCTGTTTGAACTTCAAAGATTTCTTGTGAGAGCTTATCCCTGTTTACCGAAAGGCTTACTGAGTGCATTTTGAATACATAATTTTCGTCCAAACTGCACTCAGACCAACCTCTCAAGATTCAATTTATCCTACCTGAGCTATTACGATTTCTTTGTAAGCTAATAAAGTTTATTTAAACGGTTACAATTTGTTTAGGCTTATGCTATTTCCAGCTGATTTGTTAAAAAACTGGGGTCAAAAATATCTTCAATGGTAAGAAAATCATTCCAATAAGTTTGTAAAAAAGATAGCATTTTAAAACCCATTTCTACATTTTGATTAATTAATTGATCTAATAATAAAGTTAGTTTCATATCCTGCGTCTTATCAACTGTTTTTATAGGCTTATTTTCATCAGTAAGCATTTTAGCAAATACTCTATGGAAACCATCAGCTACCATACGTGGGACTGGCGTATTCCCATCAAAAATACGATGATCAGCACTAACCGAAACGGGTAATAAATCTTGCGCTTCAAACTCTTGTACTTTTTTATTCCAAACTAATTTACGTTCTATTCCATTAAAGTAAATTTCATAACTTCATTGCGACGCAGTGGCGATTTACATTGGGTATAACCAAAAGCACCAATATTACTTACTGAAGTAACAGGACTACCTATTACCGGAAACCCATAAGTATCATTTACATATTCATAAGCAGCATTCTCTACTAGTGCTTGGATTTGTTCATTGCTTTTTTCTAAGGCTTCTCTGCGCTTATAGCAGTAAACCATCATCTTTAAAGCCGTACGAATTCGAATGGCTAGCTCTTGTAAAGTAAGTAAATGGCAGTTTTCAAAAACAATCGTACTGATATGATCGCCACAATCAGGTAATTTAACAATTAAACCTGTATAAGCACTTTGGCTACGATATAATCGCTTATAACTAAGGTAATGACGATGTGAATCATTCTCAGATAAAACCAAACTCACCGCTTGTAACATAAGAGTCGTTATGGTCTCTGCAGGATATTTTTTATTAAAAAAAAATCTATACAACTAACGTTAATATTAAATTGGCCTGCCATGGTGGGATCGGTTGGATTATCCCATTGTGTCATAAACACCTTACGAATAGGTGTCATTTCTACTTCATGATTCTTTTGATTATAGGTTCGTACTTTGGGTATAAAAGATTGCAAAATATGTATATAAAATTGCCATTTCTGACTAGGCTCTAAATTCAACTTGGCTAATTGTTCTTTATGTTTTTTACTTAAAGATTCAATAAAACTTATACTTCCATGAACATTTAATAACGCGAGTAAAGAGATGATATATTTATGTTGCATAAAAAGGTTGGTAAATAACTGCTCTTCTAAGAAAGCAAGCTTCTCTTTTACTTTATTTAAATTTGGTAAACCAATACTTCTATATAAAACTGCCTCACAAACGTGACGGTGTTCGTCTTCTATAATGGTATCAAAAACCTTAGGAGCGATACCTGCACGCTTTAAACTATAAAATATTTCTTCAATCCAACCCTCGCCAATTAAATTAAGCAGTACAAACAGCAGTTTTTGGGCATTCTTCACTTCGAATAAAATTACATATAACTTCAATATTATTGTTATAAGGTGGAGGATAAGCATATGGTGCGCAGAGCATGTATAAAATCTTCGTAAAAACGATGCCATGAAAAATTTCATCAAGTAATTGCAACCGCATGCGTTTTTTATGATTTATTGAGAGCATTTTCCCTTCAAACTTCAAAGGTACTTGAATAGCAAGCACCTCTAATTGTGCTAAGAGAGAAAAAGCATAAATATATAAAAGCTTGTCTTGTTTAACTTCAAAAGGTAAACCATTTTGAAACAATTCATCAACACGTGATTGAATAAGCTGTTTTTCTTTAGGGGTAATTTGCTCCCAGCCCTCTAAAATCCATTTCTCAGAGCCCCAAGAAGGCCTTAGTAATTCAGTTAGTTCATCCACAATGTTTACCTAAAAAGAGCAATAACTGCCATAATACCTATGGCACATTAAGAGCGTCAACTATTGTTTGTTATGCTTAACATTATCTTTGCAAACTAGGTTTATTTTGCAAAGATTAAATGCTATTTTTCTTAAAAATTAAACTATTGCTAATAAGCTTACGAAAGTAATTTTTATAACTCTGCTATAGAGTAAACTTATTAGAATAGTTTGAATCTACGGTATTTAATTGTTCTAAATGTAAATGAATTTTTTATGACAAAAGTTAAGCCTTTCCTTAAATGGGCTGGCAGTAAATTTCGCTGCCTTGATACTATACTTTCTATGCTTCCTAAGGCTAATCGCCTTATTGAACCCTTTGCTGGATCGGGCGCAATTTTTATTAATTCTAATTACATTAATTATCTACTGGCGGAACAAAACCAAGATCTTGTTTTAGTTTTTCAAATATTACAACAGGAAGGATTAGCGTTTATCAACTATTGTGAACAATTTTTTACCAAGGAAAATAATTCGGCTGAACAATATTATCAGCTGCGAGAGCAATTCAATTACTGTAAGAACTCACGCTTAAGGCTGCTGCTTTATTTTTGTATTTAAACCGTCATGGTTATAATGGGCTGTGTCGGTATAATCAAAAAGGAATTTATAATGTTCCCTTTGGACGATATACTAAACCTTATTTTCCTCGCGCAGAAATGCTATTTTTTCATCAAAAAAGTCAACAGGTTGAGTTTTTACAAAGTGATTTTAGAATGACATTTAGATTGGCTAAGCCAGGTGATATTGTTTATTGCGACCCACCTTATGTTCCTTTATCCCCTAGTGCTAATTTTTCTTCTTATACACGCTTTAAATTTAATGAGCAAGATCATATAGAACTCGCACAGTTAGCTAAACAAAGTGCTAAACAAGGTATTACTGTTATTATTTCCAATCATGATACCGCATTTACTCGCGATCATTATCAGGGCAGCGATATCATTTCCTTCCCAGTTAACCGCTTTATTAGCTGTCATGCCACTAATCGTAAGCCCGCTCAAGAGTTAATAGCTATTTTTAATAGGTACCTTTAGTTTAAAAGGTAATAAGCTTTTAGTATTTAAGTAAAGCAAGTAAAAAAGCGCGAAATAAAAAATTAGGCGAGGTTCTAATAGCCTAAAAAGTAAAAGTTCACTTAAATAGGCTTAGAAATTTTAAATAAGATTAGAGCGAAAATCTTTCATAAAGAAAGCTAAAATCGTTACCAGTAAAAGTGAAATGGGTAGAACTGATAAAGCCAATTGATAATCAACGACCGTATAAATATGTTCACCAGCAATAACGTTGCTATCACCAAACATATCAAGCAACTTACCGACTAACGGCTGAAATATAACGCCTCCTAAAGTAACAATCATATTGACTGCAGCAAAAACAGTTCCAGATAATTGAGCCCCGCTATTTTCTTTAGCCATAATAAAAACAATAATTTCTGTTGAGCTAAATACGCCATATAAAAATAATAAAATATTGAGAGCTGAATAAGATAAACCGGGATGATATAAGACTATACTTATGCAAATTAACCCCATAATCGCTCCAATCACCAAGGGCAATACTCGCCGGCCACTGTGATCTGAGAAATAGCCAACTAAGGGCGCCCCCACAGCCCATCCTAAAAACATGGCTGAAACAGTTTTTGCAGCTTCAAGTTTAGTTAAATGGTGAGCCTGTTCTAAGTAGCTTTTACCCCATAACTCGCCAAAAACTGACAACGAAGTATAAAGACATGCACCTACAAGCCCAATTAACCAGACCTGCGGAGAAGATAAAACATGCCATACTTTTTTAAAAAATTCTGGTAATGGATAGCCATGCTTCCTATGACCTGTTGGCCCATCTCTTACTACAAGTAAGATACCTACTGTTAAAATAGCACCAATAACTATCATTAACCGAAGTACATGTAGCCAGCCAAGGTCAACAGCAATATCTGTAATCTGCACTTCTCCATAAACTAAACCTAACATCCCTAAAGTAGTAATTAATCCGGCCATTAAAGAAAAATATTTTTTTTTGGTAACCAGCTTAACGCCCAAAGATAAAACACCAACAAAAGCAAAAGAAGACCCAAAGCCAACCAAAAATCGTCCACAGCCTGCAATTAACATAGAGGATATATTAGTAAACATCCAAGAACCAACAGTACAACATAAACAAGCGAACGTTAATAATTTATGTGGCCCATAGCGATCCATTAACATACCTACAGGTAACTGCATAGGCGAATAAGCAAAATAATAGAAAGCTGATAGCTGCCCAAAAGTAGTCGCCGAAATGTGGCCAAATGCCGCACTGAGTTCACTTTGTAAGGCACCCGGTATAATTCTTAAAACAAATTCATAACAATAAAAAAGTGCACCTACCGCACAAACGAAGCAGCCAAAAATAGCTTGGCTCCTACTAACAGATTTAATCATTTGTAATTGCATAAGTTTCTTTTAAAAAAAAGGTTAAAATGGCAGCGATAATGATACCCAATGGTATAATCGATAAAGCGAATTGATAGTCGTCTGCTGTGTACAACTGTTGCAACTTATCAAAACCCAATTGATTAGGTAGAGTATTTGCATTATGTGACGCTAAACTAAAATCTAGTAATCGGCCTACTAAAGGCTGCAGAAACATAGCGCCAAGCATTACCGTCATATTGGTTAAAGACATTGCAGTCCCTGCTGCCTCAGCAGGGCTTAATTCTCTACCAATAGCAAAAACAATACATTGTGCACTATAAAAGAGCCCTAAGGCAAACATTAAAAAATTAATACTCATCTGATTTAAATCAGGCATATAAAGTATAATCATCATAATAATTGCGGCTCCCGAAGCACCAACTAATAATGGAAGCCTACGTCTTTTTATTTTGTCTGAGATAAAACCCATCAGTGGAGCACCAATAGTAAACCCAAGAAAAAGCAAAGAATTGGCAAAATCAGCGCCTGAAGAGGTTAAGTTATGAGCATGTTTTAAATAAGGAATTCCCCATAATTCAGCGAACACAGTGGTTGGTAAATAAACTAAACAGCCAATAGCGCCATTTATCCAAACTTGTTTATTTTTAACTATAATGCCTAAATCAATCATACTCTTATGGAAACTTGAAATTGTTCCACTAGAAGCTTGAGCCTTATCGCTTTTATCGCGAATACCAAACCATAAAATTATACTTAAAAATAATCCAAAATAAGCTGTCATTTCGACAGTAGGACGCCAGCCAATCTTATTTACAAACTCACCTAATAAATTGTCTCCTAACATAGCACCAATTGTACCTAAAGCCGCAGCAAGACCAGATACCATGGCTAGCCTATCTTCTGGCAACCAGATAGTAGCTAATTTTAATACCCCTACAAAAGCAAAGGCAGAACCAAAACCAACAAAAAATCGGCCTATAGCAGCTACCCAAACAATAGATGTGTTCGCAAAAAGAAAGGTTCCAACAACACAAATAAGACATGCAAAAGTAATTAGTCGTCTAGGACCAAATCGGTCTAGTAAAACACCTACCGGTACTTGCATTGGTACATAAGCATAATAATAAAAAGCAGATAAAAATCCAAACCCAGTCGCTGATAAATTAAAATGAAGCCTTAAAGGATGCTCCATAACACTTGGCGATATTCTTAACAAATATTCATAACTATAAAAAAGGGCCCCAAGCGCACAAATTAACCAAGCACAAAGAAAATACCTTGTATTACTGTTACTATGCAAAATAAGCTCCTTAACTTAAGGTTAAGTACTAAATCCTTTTATTTAAATTAAAATAAACCGAATTTAATTAGCTCTTCTTTAGCTAATTATGGTTGTTGTAGAAGACGGCTTACGCCACTTGCTACAGCTGCTTTTGCTACAGCCCGCGTTACTCGTTCCCTTAAACGCGGATCAATTGGTTTTGGAATAATGTAATTAGCACCAAATTCCCATTCTGTAACGCCTGGGTAATTATCTTTAACACTCTGTGGTACAGGTTCTAAAACTAATGAACGAATTGCTTCAACAGCAGCAATTTGCATTGCACGATTAATGCATGTAGCCCGAACGTCCAGTGCACCGCGAAAAATATAAGGAAAACAAAGTACATTATTAACTTGGTTAGGGTAATCACTGCGTCCCGTGGCAATAATTAAGTCATTGCGAATTTGATAAGCAAATTCTGGTTTAATTTCTGGATCAGGGTTTGATAAAGCAAAAATAATAGGCCTTGCTGCCATTAAATTTAATAATTCAGCACTTAAAAGGTCAGGTTTTGCAACTCCAATAAATACATCAGCGCCAACTAAAGCCTCTGCAAGCGTACGCTTATCTGTAGTACGTGCAAAAGCAAATTTATAGGCATTTAAATCTTCGCGCCCGGCATGAACTACACCTTTAGTATCAAGAAGGTAAATATTTTCTTTACGTGCACCCAGAGCAACGAGCAATTGCATTGAAGCAATTCCAGCGGCTCCCGCCCCAATACACACGATATGTGCTTCTTCTAGTGACTTTTTTTGTAAATCCAAGGCATTTAGTAAACCTGCCGCAACAACAATAGCAGTGCCATGTTGATCATCATGAAAAACGGGGATGTCTAATTGTTCTATAAGCGCTCTTTCCACTTCAAAGCATTCAGGTGCCTTAATATCTTCTAAATTTATACCGCCAAAGGTTGGCGAAATACGTTTGATGGTGGTAATAAATTCTTGCGGATTTGCAGCCTCAATTTCAATATCAAAAGCGTCAATATCTGCGAAACGTTTAAATAATACAGCTTTTCCTTCCATCACAGGTTTGCTGGCTAATGCACCCACATCACCTAAGCCAAGTACGGCAGTCCCATTAGTAATAACTGCAACTAAATTACCCTTTGACGTATAGCGGAAAGCATTTTCAGGATTATCAACTATTGCCAATACGGGCTCAGCAACACCGGGAGTATATGCTAACGACAAATCATCTTGAGAATTTGTGGGTTTCGTAATATGCATACCGAGTTTTCCTGGATTTGGGAATTCATGGTAATGCAATGCACGTTGAGTTAATAAATCTTTATCCAAAGTGCCTACTCTCTTTTCATGGAATTCAGCGAAAAATCATATAGAAAAATAATAAATATGAACAGTCATTTTAGGGAAAAAGGCACATTTTATGGTGCCTTTAAGTATATATGCAATTAAAACTTACAAGAAACAGCTACTGATGCTGTAACCTTGAGCAACCTGGCCACTTTAATTAACGTTATTTGAGTAAATTTATGGCTAACTATTATCTATATAATTAAATTATTTTTACTATTAAGCACGTTCTGATTCACGTTTTTTGTAGCGATCACGGAATTTTTGTACACGACCACCTGTATCCACTAGTTTTTGTTTACCAGTATAGAAAGGATGACATTCTGCGCATACTTCAACATTAAGATCATGACATAATGTTGAACGTGTTTCAAAGGAATGGCCACAACTACAAGTAACTTTGATAGTTTCGTATTTAGGATGAACTGAAGCTTTCATAAATGTATCTCTCTTACAAACGAATATCGCCACCTGAAACCTATGCCGGGCACCATACTCTTAATAAATGACGGCAGAGATTAGCAGAAATAGTATTATAAATCAATTTTTCATAAACTGACTAAATTAAGTTAAAAACACTGTTTTATTAACTATAGCAGACAATTATTCAGAGCTTATTCTTAAATCAATGAAAATCAAAAATATAAACTCTACTTTAAAGAATTGATTGTGTATTAATAAGTAAAAAACTCAGTAGGCCTCTTCGTAAACCACTCTTTATAGCGAATCTAAAGATTTTTAAGACTTAATTTAATAACATTGGTATATTTAAATAACGAGTATATTGCTTAAATACATTAGTTTTTAATCCTTAATAAAAGCTTTTCGTAAATCCTAATAGAATGGTGAATGAAGGGCCTCTGTTAACCCATAGCGCTTAAAACATTACACAAGCAAAAAAAAACAAAATAGCTTTTTCCGATAGAAATTAAATCATTTTCGCAATTTCCTAACAACTTTTTCTAAAAATTTTGAAAGATTTCCTTCAACTTATTTAATACTTACTTATGCAACGGGCGACTGTCTTTTAAATTTTTGTACGATAAAAAATTGATTATTTTGAACAATTTATTAAATTAATGGTCTCTTAATAAATAATTTGTATAATATAAATACCTTTAAATTTTAGAGTTAGTAATGAAAATTGAATTTAGCCCCATATTAAAAGATGATTTACTACTTGTATTATGCTCTCATGGTAGTTCAACGGTATTCACATTAAAATCGAGCGCATATAATGGAAATATACTGTCTGTAAGGCCAAATATAACAGGTATAAAGCGAGATATTAATGATAATACAAAAAGTATCTTTACTGGTGAAATAGCAGATAATGATGAAAATACTGAGCAAGTAGAGAGTTTTTTGTTAGAGCAATTTAGTAAAATAAAAGAAGATAGCGAATATGAGCAAGTTAAAACAATATGGTTCTTTTCAGATGTTAATTTAGGTATTCCAGGTAAGTTACCTGCAGAGAAAGCGTTTACACGGATTAATTAATCTTGTTAAGGAAAGTTTTTCTGACCTTAATAGGGAGCTCTATCTTTTTTCATCAACTAAAGAGATTGTCGATACCTCATCTGAACAGGTTAAAAAAATAGAAAAAGAAAATATTACAGTGCTTCTCAGTACGGCAGCTGGCCCAAAATTAAAAGAACTTGGTATCACAAAATTTGGTGAGAGAAAATCAAATCAATCATCAGAAAAGACAGAACAAAGTAATTACTCTGGAAAATTATTTGATGGAAAGGGTAACGATGATTCAAAGAAGCCCTCTCCTCCTGTCAACTCATTAACAAATAATAAATAAACTATGTCTACTTAGATAAATTAGAAAATCTAATTATTTAAAGCCTAAAAGGCAAACCTTAAGCTAACAAAATTATAAATATCTGCCATTAATTGGCAGATATTTAATGGTTTAGATTATCCAGTTGTGGCTCTTTCAGTCAACGAAGATAATAAGAGATTAGTGTCTTGACATTATTTAAGTAATTTTTTATAGCTAGCGTAAATCGCACTCTTCAGTTATGAAAGTATGTTCCAGAATCACTAGAGCTTTTCATTTCTAATTTTATAGATTTTAATTCATCTTTAAACATTTTAAGTTTTTCTCGATCTATTTCTGGAATAGGAGGCGTTCCGCTTAAAACTTCTGTTTTAAAGAAGCCAGTAAATTTAGAAAACAAAAGACTTGCTGTTCCTGTTAAGCCTACCTCTTTATGTTCTCGATCTTGTATTATAAGTTTTACTGTTGGTGATAATTTAACGCCGTGTTTTTCTAAACGCCGCAAGAAGGCTAAATTCATATTTTTCGCAGCCTGATCGGGGATAGTAATAGTGGAAAATAATTTTTTAGCTAATTCTGGTCCTTCATCCATTTCTATTACTTTTATTAAAGCTACTGCAACTTGCGATTTATTTTGGCGAATAGCTAAGAGCAAATAATCTAATTTATCTTCTGCTGAGAATTGCAAAGGTTTTATTTCTTCCATTAATAATGTCATACACTCTCCACTACCACTATTAATAGTATTTTTAATAGTGCTATCAATAACACTGTATAGGCAATTAGTTTTATCTACGGACCCTGCATTTAAAAAGTTCTGCAGTTGAGAGAAGTTTTTAGCATTATTTAGCACCTCTTTAAGTAATTTCTCATTACCCCCTTGAGCTGCAAAATCAATTGCTTGTATAGCAAATGGTAAATCCTTTCTAAAAGAAATGTTTGTTGAAGAGATATTTAGATTCAAGCGGTCTGTATAATAGTGTTTAAATGCTGGATCTTCTAATAACGTGTCACATACTTCATAACGTCCGCTTATAAGTGCCAATCTTAACAACCAAGGATGAAAATCTGGAAATCCTCTTTGCTCTACTTGTTTCACTAGTGGCTTAATTGCGTTAATATTATTTGCCTCAATAGCGACTATAGTGGCCTGTTTTATATTATCTGAAGTCCATTTAAAATGCAGTAAATACTCTAAAGTATCTTTATCTCCACTATGAGCTGCATAATATAATGTATTAACTATTTTACCAGTACTACTAGTAGCAGTAGCCGTTGCCTCTTCATTACTTTTAATATGAGAATCGTATAAATGGATAGGCTCAGGGAATGGATGACTTCTTTTTACTTGCTTTTCAGGATGAGGTAAAATATGGATATTTAATGCCATATTTTGGCTTGTATATCTTAACGATTGTTTATGTAGTTCTATAGCTAACTTCTCTTCATTAAACAATTCTTTAAGGCCAGAAGGATTGTTAGAATCATAAAGTAGATAATGATCATTTACTTTCCTAACAGCAACAGCATGACCTACCCCAGTAATTATCATTACCTCGTCTTTTTCTAAAGCAATACTTTTAAAAATCTCGGCCCAATTTTGATCTGTGGTTACTAATGAAAAATTAAATATTGAATTTAGTGGCTTATCATTAACCTTTAATATCTGTCCTGAAGACTGCTGGCTAAGCTTTTGATCATATTCCTGCGGAAGATAAGCAAGCATAACTTGCATAATAAAATAGTTAATTTCATCATCACTAAAGTCCTTGCTCTTACTACCTTGAGAAATATGTTCTAAAATTTTAAAAAATTCTTGCTCTTTATTTTCGAAAACATATTTAGCGTATACATACGCTAAGCCATTACACACCCCGGTGGGGTTTAGCTTAAGAGAGGAATTGTTATAAGTTAAATAAGCATTTAACTTTTCAATAATCTTAGCTTGACTTATATCGACCAACATTTAACTAACCATAGTCTAGCAATAATAAATAAGCCCAATCTTTATCTAATTAATTAAGCTTATTTTTAGTTTAGACTAAAATTTTATTCTTTAATGCGTTTATTGAGGCGATAAGATAGACCTTCATAATATGTCCAAACTGCTTATGTTCGAAGGAAGTACAACTTAACTTACTAGAAGTTAGTATTGAAGAGGTTAAAAAATTGCAATTTAAAAAATCCATTTGCTCTATAGTTTATATATATATTTGCAATTAAGTTATATCTAATTCAACAATTACAGGCGTATGATCAGAAGGGCGCTCTACAGACCGAGGTTGCTTATCGATACGTGCAGCGACACATGAATCTTTTAAATCAGTACTTAATAAAATGTGATCAATACGTAAACCGCGATTGCGTCTAAAACCTGCTGCTCGGTAGTCCCACCAACTATATAATTTCTCTTCCTGTGGAAAAATTCTAAAACTATCATGTAGGCCTAAATCTAATAACTGAGCAAATGCCTGCCTCTCCTCTGGGCTAACTAAAACGCTTCCTTCCCACTCAATTGGGTCATGAACATCTTGGTCTTCAGGTGCAATATTAAAATCGCCAACTACAGCTAACTTTGGATAGCTTTCCAATTCTTGCTTAATATGTTCTTTAACTTTAGACAGCCAATCTAATTTATAAAAATATTTATCACATCCTACAGCAGCCCCATTGGGCACATAAAGATTAATTAATCTTAATTGGCCAATAGTTGTAATTAAAATACGACGTTGTGGATCAATTAAATTAGGAATATCAGTTAAAGCTGTACTAAGAGGTTCGCGACTTATGACAGCAACACCATTGTAAGTTTTCTGGCCTGCATAAACTGTATGATAACCACGCTCCGTAAAAACATTTAGCGGAAATTTTTCATCAGGAAGCTTAGTTTCTTGCAGTGCAAGAATATCGATTTGATTGTCTTCAAACCACATTAATACCTGCTCTAAGCGAATTTTAAGTGAATTTACATTCCAAGTAGCTAATTTAAGCACACCAATCTCCATGGTAATCAATAATTAAAGGAGCATGATCTGACCAACGATTTTCCCGATGAATGGCAACAGCCGCTACACTAGCTGTTAAACCTGGTGTAATAACTTGATAATCAATCCGCCAGCCCACATTTTTCTCCCAAGCCCGACCTCTATTAGACCACCAAGTATATTGTTCTTGTTCTTGGTTAAGTAGTCGTCGGAAAGCGTCAACAAACCCTAAAATATCAAATAAATCATCCATCCAAGCTCTTTCTTCAGGTAAGAAACCAGAATTTTTTTGGTTGCCACGCCAATTTTTAAGGTCAATTGCCTTGTGAGCAATATTATAATCACCACAAATAATTAATTCTCGGCCTTGTTGTTTTAGCTCTATTAAATGGTCTCTAAGCCGTTTAAGAAAATCAAATTTAACTTCTTGACGTAGTGGACCACTTGTTCCTGAAGGTAAATAAAGAGAGATTACACTTAATTTAGGATAATCAAATTGCAAATAACGACCTTCTTCATCACAAAAAGCAAAGCCTAACCCTTTTATAACTTGCTGTGGTTTATGGCGTGCATAAATGGCCACGCCACTATAGCCCTTTTTTTGAGCGTCATAGTAATCGCAGTGGTAACCACAAGGGTAATAACTTGCCTCAGATAATTGATGAACTTGTGCTTTTGTTTCTTGAATACAAATGAAATCAGCGTCTTGTGATTCTAACCAATTACAAAATCCTTTACGAACTGCTGATCGTATACCATTAGCATTAAAAGTAATTACTCGCACAATTTGCTCTTAAGTCTTAAATTGATGAAGGTGATTTATAAGCAGAGGAACTATAACAATATCTGATTAGGGAGTAAATGAGCTTTATTTAATTAGAATTAACTGATAATGCATTTAAAAAAGTATTATCATCAGCAATCTTGTCAAAAATAAGCGTTACAAATTTTAACTTACCAGTGATTAAGCTTTCGCCGTTTAATACAGAAACTTGATAACTTAGTGTTCCATTAACCATACTTGGATTCGTGACAATTACTAATACGGTTTTCTGCCCTTCGCCTTCTTCGTTCACTGTAGCAAGCAACGCTTGCGGCGGATTATTAGAAAAATTATTTTTTACTGTTTGATTACGCCAAAGCGATATAAAGTTCTCTAAGGGAAATAAAGCAGCCCCTGCTACACCATTTGGCGTCTGCGTATAATAACTAATATATTTAACAGGCTGACTTAAATTTAAGATATAGTTATTTTTATGTAAAGGCGCTATAGTCGCTTCCGAAGAGGTTAAAAGAAACAATGAATTACCCGCTATAGCGGAAGCTATATTGCTTAACCCCAATAGTAAAAGCGACATAATTATCTTCATGATGGTCCTTTAATAACTACCTATTAGGTTATAGCTAATAACTCATTTCCTTGAGCTTGTTATAATTTTAATTTTTTAAATTAGCTTCCTTTTCAAATTTCTCACTATCTTCTTTGATTTTTTTAATTTTTATTAAATTCATATAGCTATTAAGTTCTTTTTTCTTAATAACCCAGATATTAGCTATCTTTTCAAGCGCCGTGTAAATATTAATAATGCGCATCATTTGATCTTTCATTTTTTCTAAAACATTTAATTTTGTTGTTAAATCAATAATGGCTTGTTCTTTTTTAACTATTTTCTCCTTAGTTTTTTTAGCCTCTTCATCCCGTAAAAAAAGTTTGTAATTACTATAAGCATAGGACACGGCATAATAAATTGTTAAAGAGACTGCAATACTAAATTCTACTAAACGAGCACTCGGATTTCTTAATGCTTGCGCCAATGAATGTAATCCTAATTCTCTTGCTAAGTTAGGTCCACCAGCAAGAAATACAAACATCGAAGCAAATCCCCCCATTATCGTGGGAATGACACCTGCGATTAATGCTAGTAAATTTTTACTAACCCAAGATTTTTGCTTAATAAAGGAGCCACTTTTATTAACAGGATTAGACAGTACTTGAATAAAGGAACTATTTTCATCAGGCAATGATAAATTCCAACCTTTTTTTTCCATCAAATCACAAACTGTGATATCACCTTCTGTATTGGTAATCCAATGAGTAGTTAATAAGCTGTTTAAGCTATTTATAATTTCATTTAGCCTATCAGCATAAAATTCATAAATTTTTTCTATTTTTACTTCCTCACATTTTTTACCAATTACAAAACATAAGTCATTAATCCATTTAATAAAGTCACAATTTTCATTAAAATCACAATATTCAGTAGAAGGCATGCGGCCTACACTAGGCGTATTTTTGTAAAGATAATGCAGTGAATGGTTTAAATATTTAATCGAGGACTCAATTTGTTCCTGCTTTTTATTGAAAATTAACTTAGTAACATGCAGCTGAACATTAAGTATTTTTTGAGTATTGATAGCTGATTGGGCATTTTCAGCAGTTAATTTAAAACTAAAATAACCAACTAGACTACTTGTAATAAGCGCAATAAAGGTAATACCTGCGAGTGTAATAAAAGAGCCTAGACGAAGATCCATAAAGCCTGAGAAACCCATCCATGCGCCAAAGGTACTCGTAATAATACAATTAAGAACTAAAGCGACATTACCTGATTTTTCTTTACCATCTGATTGAATATTAGTATGTTGGGTAATATTTAATGAACCTAAGTGCAGTAAATTTTTAAATTGTCTTTTACTTAAATTTTTTTTAAGATGAGCAGCTCCTAAGCGCAAATGTCCTAAAAGAATTTCAAGCTCAATAATGTTTAAATCTTCTAAATTAACGCCTGCCATAATAATACTACCAGCTTAATTAGCATGTTAATTAAAGTTCAAACAGTTTAACATAAAAGAAAAGCGATTGGGCAACTGATTGAAATTAGTCACAAATCTGCACACTAAAATACTTAACGCTTTATTTTTTTAAAAAATTCAATAATCTAGCTAAGCTAATGAATACCGTAAGATGTTAGGCTAACGATAAGCAGCTTTTCTTTGTAATTTCACGACAAATGACCAAAATAGTTGTTGGACCGAGTGGCCCAACCTATTTTATGTACCTTTAAGATAGCAAGATAGCAGAAAACAGTGTCTATTTTTCTAATAACTTCATAGCAATAGTGCCAAGCCGTTTACCTAATTGTTTTGCTAATGTCATTTCATCTTCACTAATTGGATTATCATTAGTCATTCCAGCTACATGTGACATACCATACGGGCTACCACCTGTTTTAGTTGTGTTTAATAAAGGCTGCGTATAAGGAATACCTAAGAGAATCATGCCATGATGCATTAAGGGCAACATCATACTGGTTAGCGTTGTTTCTTGGCCACCATGCGTTGAAGCAGTAGATGTAAACACACAAGCAGGTTTATTAGCTAAATCGCCAGCTAACCATAACGAGGTTGTAGTATCTAGAAAATATTTAAGCGGAGCTGCCATATTCCCAAATCGAGTAGGACTGCCTAAAGCAAGCCCACTACAATGACGTAAATCATCTAAGGTCACATAAGGGGCTCCTTCATCAGGCACCTCTTTTTCCGTTGATTCACAAACTGTTGATACTGGTGGAACAGTTCGAATACGAGCTTCAATTCCTGCAACACTTTCTACACCACGTGCTATATAGTTTGCTAATTGAGCTGTGGCACCGTATCTTGAGTAAAATAAAACAAGAATATAAGGATTCATCATAATAGTTAAATTCCCTCGTTTTAAAGCTTTAAAAGCCTGCTAGTTCATTAAGCCTTATATATATCACATTAAGACTTATAAGTAGTTGCTTCCTTACTATTAAAGGAGTATAAATAATCATTCTGTCAAACCCTTAATCTTTTTAGAAAATTTTATTGCCTATATGCAGGTTATCGATTAGTTTTTTGCTGTGACATTGCAATAATTTGTTTGAACTATAGGTAAAAATACTAATTAACACGCCTTGTGTATTAATAATTTTTCTCATTAAGCTAATGACATTTAACAGAACCTTCTGTACAATAAAAGTTCTATTTTTTTCACCTTGCTGTATTGGAGTAATAGCATGGCGCATCCGTTGATTAATATTTCGCGCAAGCAAGCGTTATCTTTTGCAAGCTTTCTCGTGCTTTATCAATTTTTAACTTATATTGCCAATGACATGATTATGCCTGGCATGATTCAGGTTGTTACTTCTTTTCAAGGACCAGAATCAGCCATTGCTACTTCACTTACAGCATATATTTTAGGTGGTGCAAGTCTGCAGTTATTTTTAGGCCCTATTTCAGATCGCATTGGCCGCCGACCAGTTATGCTGGCTGGTGCTATATTATTCTTCGTCTTTACCGCGTTTATTGCTTGTTCTAATTCAATCGGCCAATTTTTATTAGCTCGCTACTTTGAAGGTATGGGCCTTTGTTTCATTGGTGTGATTGGTTATGCAACACTGCAGGAAATTTTTGCTGAGATGGATGCTGTCCGCCTGGTAGCAACTTTGGCTAATGTTGCTTCATTAGCGCCTTTATTGGGCCCACTGGCAGGTGCCACCTTTATACTTTATTTTAATTGGCGTGGTATTTTTGTTCTTATTGGAGCGTTTGCTTTGTTAGCATTATGGGGTTTATGGCGTTTTATGCCAGAGCCTGTAGGCGCACAAAAAAAAGATGGCCAAGTTATTCCACGCACTTCATTAGCACCAAAAGTTGTCTTTAAAAATTATTTAAAGCTCCTCACCAATCCTGGTTTTATGGTAGGGGCATGGGTTGCTGGTTTGGTTGGCGTGCCATGTGTTGCCTGGATTGCTATTTCTCCCATTATTATCGTTGCTGATGCAAAACTAAGTGTTATTGCTTATGCGCTTTGGCAATTACCTATTTTTGGTGCAGGTTTATTAGGCAATTGGTATTTACATCGCTTGACACGCCAAAGAGGACTCAAATTTATCATTTTCTTCGGCTCAATTTTAGCCACAGCAGGCCTACTTATTACTTTTTTATTGCCTAGTTTAATTAATACCAATTTTGAATGGCTTTTACCTGGTTTAACCTTATATGGCTTTGGTTTAGGAGTAACGGCGGCGCCGTTAAATAGATATGTTTTATTCTCAACTTCCGTAAGTAAAGGAACAGCATACGCTATGATTAGTTTAATTAGTATGGTGGCACAAGCTATAGGTGTAGAAACAGCCAATCATATCTATGCTAATCACAATAATAATTATTTTGGCTTATACTGTGCAATAATTGGATTAATATATCTACTAGGCTTAGTCATTGTTTTTGCGCTATCGCTACAGTCGAAAGAAGAGCTATCCCTTTCTGCACCAGCAGCTTAAAAGCGTAAACCTATAGCGCAAGGAAGCACATAGGAAGAAAATGTAGCTATAAACTATTCTAAAAACAAATAAGCTTTAAATCTTTGTAAGATTTAATAGATTTATTAGGAACTTATTCGAATAGAATAAATTTTTAATTTATTCTCAACATGGAAAGCGCTATGGATTGGAAGAAAGAAGTCAATTTAAGATGGGGAAAGATAGAGCGATTTATTCGTTTTGTCATTAACCACTTTATTGAAGACGACTGCGCTTATCGTGCTTCCGCCCTGGCTTTTACAACTTTATTAGCCCTTGTTCCACTAATGACAGTAGGCTTCTCTATTCTTTCTTCTTTTCCAGTTTTTCATAATTTTAGTGGGCCTATACAAGATTTTATTTTTGAAAATTTTGTACCTGCCACTGGAAAAGTCGTACAAAATTATGTGCAAGACTTTGCTACCCAAGTGGTAAAACTCCCAGTATGGGGAGTCACTTTCTTATTTGTAACGGCCATACTTGTTATGGTTACTATTGAACGCGCTATGAATAAAATATGGCGTGTATCTAGTGCAAGAAAGGGAGTTGCTGCATTTTTGCTTTATTGGGCAATTTTATCGCTTGGTCCTATTTTGCTAGGCTTAAGTCTAGCAGCAAGTTCGTATTTAGTTTCTATTCCTTTTTTAAAAGATGAACAAGCACCCTCTTTTATTTTAAATTTATTGCCTTTTATACTCTCGTTGACTGGGTTTACTTTCCTATATGTGATTGTCCCTAATCGCCCAGTGCAGTTTGAGCATGGATTTATCGGTGGATTATTTGCAACTATCTTATTTGAGTCAGCTAAGCAAGGCTTTGCTTATTATTTATCACACTATAATACTTACCAATTACTTTATGGCGCTTTTGCTATCTTGCCTATTTTCTTTATTTGGGTTTATTGGGTTTGGCTTATTACTTTATTAGGTGCTGAAGTAAGTTATGCTCTGTCTGTACACCATAAAAGGCGAAGCGGTAAGCCAATAGACGGCTGTTCCCATGCGCTACTTTGGCTCCAGTTATTATGGCTAAAACAAAAAGATGGACAAGGCTTGTGTCTAGATGAACTCATTCAGGCGAGCGCCCAACCTTTTGAAATTGACAGTGATCATATGATTAGTGAGTTGCAAAAAATTAATTTAGTTCATATAGGTGCTGATGGGCGCTACTTATTAAGTCGAGATTTAAATGAAATTTCTTTATATTGGCTAAGTAAACATTTACCGTATAACTTACCTGATCAATATGATTTTGAAGGTACAGCTACAATATATCCCTGGAAACAATTTTTAAAGAAAATGATAAGCTGCTGCAACAAACCTTATCTATCAGTCTTGCTAAATTATTTAGTAGCGGTATTCCTGCCAATAAAGATATTGTTAGAATTAATTCATCTGGCAATAGATAAACAGTAAATACGTTGGAATGATTAAGATAAATTAACTACCTAATTGGAAACCTAGTTTAGAAAGCCTCACGCCCTAGGTTTTAGCCAAGATGCAAGCTCGTTAGGCAAAGGAGTATACATAGAAATATATAACTTAAACCTTGCGAGCTTACAAACCTAGGGTGAAGTTTAGTGGTGATATTATAGAATATATCTTGCTAGATCTTCATCTTCCACTAGTTTACCTAAATGAGCATCAACGTAAGCTTTATCAACGTGAACAGTTTCACCAGCTTTATCAGTTGCCTCAAAGGAGACTACTTCTAAAAGCCGCTCCATCACAGTATAAAGCCGGCGAGCACCAATATTTTCTGTACGCTCATTAACTCGCCAAGCCACTTCAGCAATGCGTTTGACTCCTGTTTCGTCAAAGCTTAAGCTCAATCCTTCGGTAGCCATTAAAGCAATATATTGCTCTGTTAGAGAATTACTAGGCTCGGTTAAGATACGTACAAAATCATCTACACTAAGTGCATTTAATTCCACACGAATAGGTAATCGTCCTTGTAATTCAGCAATTAAATCGGAAGGCTTTGCGACATGAAAAGCTCCTGAAGCTATAAATAACACGTGATCCGATTTAACTGGGCCATATTTAGTAGAAATAGTAGTACCTTCAACTAAAGGTAATAAATCACGTTGTACACCTTCCCGTGATACATCCCCACCGCTACCATGTTCAGCGCGTTTAGCTACCTTATCTAATTCATCAATAAAGACAATACCATTTTGCTCAACGCTTTCGATAGCTCTGGATTTAATATCTTCTTCGTTAATTAACTTTGCTGCTTCTTCTTCGCGTAATAATTTCATCGCTTTGGCAATAGTTAATTTACGTGTTTTAGTGCGATTACTACCGACCTGGTGAAACATGGCTTGTAGTTGACTAGTCATTTCTTCCATGCCTGGAGGAGCCATAATTTCTATTCCCACAGGATTTACAGCTAAATCAATTTCGATTTCATTATCGTCTAGCAAGCCTTCTCGTAATTGTTTACGAAAAACTTGTCTGGTGGTGCTGTCTTTTTCAGCTGGTGTTAAGCCACCGCGTGGTGGAGGGAGAAGCGCATCAAGAACTCGATTTTCGGCAGCATCTTCTGATAAATGCTCCACTTTCTTCATGGCCATTTGCCTTTCTTGTTTAATGGAAATATCCACTAAATCACGCATAATTGAATCAACATCACGCCCTACATAGCCAACCTCAGTAAATTTAGTAGCTTCTACTTTAAGAAAGGGGGCTTCGGCTAATTTGGCTAACCGCCTAGCAATTTCAGTTTTACCTACACCTGTGGGGCCAATCATTAAGATATTTTTAGGCATTATTTCATTACGTAAATCGTCATCTTTAATTTGCATACGACGCCATCGATTACGTAAAGCAATAGCTACAGCACGTTTTGCTTCGTCCTGCCCAATTATATGTTAAAATATTTTTTTGGTAACCAGCTTAACGCCAAAGATAAAACACCAACAAAAGCAAAAGAAGACCCAAAGCCAACCAAAAATCGTCCACAGCCTGCAATTAACATAGAGGATATATTAGTAAACATCCAAGAACCAACAGTACAACATAAACAAGCGAACGTTAATAATTTATGTGGCCCATAGCGATCCATTAACATACCTACAGGTAACTGCATAGGCGAATAAGCAAAATAATAGAAAGCTGATAGCTGCCCAAAAGTAGTCGCCGAAATGTGGCCAAATGCCGCACTGAGTTCACTTTGTAAGGCACCCGGTATAATTCTTAAAACAAATTCATAACAATAAAAAAGTGCACCTACCGCACAAACGAAGCAGCCAAAAATAGCTTGGCTCCTACTAACAGATTTAATCATTTGTAATTGCATAAGTTTCTTTTAAAAAAAAGGTTAAAATGGCAGCGATAATGATACCCAATGGTATAATCGATAAAGCGAATTGATAGTCGTCTGCTGTGTACAACTGTTGCAACTTATCAAAACCCAATTGATTAGGTAGAGTATTTGCATTATGTGACGCTAAACTAAAATCTAGTAATCGGCCTACTAAAGGCTGCAGAAACATAGCGCCAAGCATTACCGTCATATTGGTTAAAGACATTGCAGTCCCTGCTGCCTCAGCAGGGCTTAATTCTCTACCAATAGCAAAAACAATACATTGTGCACTATAAAAGAGCCCTAAGGCAAACATTAAAAAATTAATACTCATCTGATTTAAATCAGGCATATAAAGTATAATCATCATAATAATTGCGGCTCCCGAAGCACCAACTAATAATGGAAGCCTACGTCTTTTTATTTTGTCTGAGATAAAACCCATCAGTGGAGCACCAATAGTAAACCCAAGAAAAAGCAAAGAATTGGCAAAATCAGCGCCTGAAGAGGTTAAGTTATGAGCATGTTTTAAATAAGGAATTCCCCATAATTCAGCGAACACAGTGGTTGGTAAATAAACTAAACAGCCAATAGCGCCATTTATCCAAACTTGTTTATTTTTAACTATAATGCCTAAATCAATCATACTCTTATGGAAACTTGAAATTGTTCCACTAGAAGCTTGAGCCTTATCGCTTTTATCGCGAATACCAAACCATAAAATTATACTTAAAAATAATCCAAAATAAGCTGTCATTTCGACAGTAGGACGCCAGCCAATCTTATTTACAAACTCACCTAATAAATTGTCTCCTAACATAGCACCAATTGTACCTAAAGCCGCAGCAAGACCAGATACCATGGCTAGCCTATCTTCTGGCAACCAGATAGTAGCTAATTTTAATACCCCTACAAAAGCAAAGGCAGAACCAAAACCAACAAAAAATCGGCCTATAGCAGCTACCCAAACAATAGATGTGTTCGCAAAAAGAAAGGTTCCAACAACACAAATAAGACATGCAAAAGTAATTAGTCGTCTAGGACCAAATCGGTCTAGTAAAACACCTACCGGTACTTGCATTGGTACATAAGCATAATAATAAAAAGCAGATAAAAATCCAAACCCAGTCGCTGATAAATTAAAATGAAGCCTTAAAGGATGCTCCATAACACTTGGCGATATTCTTAACAAATATTCATAACTATAAAAAAGGGCCCCAAGCGCACAAATTAACCAAGCACAAAGAAAATACCTTGTATTACTGTTACTATGCAAAATAAGCTCCTTAACTTAAGGTTAAGTACTAAATCCTTTTATTTAAATTAAAATAAACCGAATTTAATTAGCTCTTCTTTAGCTAATTATGGTTGTTGTAGAAGACGGCTTACGCCACTTGCTACAGCTGCTTTTGCTACAGCCCGCGTTACTCGTTCCCTTAAACGCGGATCAATTGGTTTTGGAATAATGTAATTAGCACCAAATTCCCATTCTGTAACGCCTGGGTAATTATCTTTAACACTCTGTGGTACAGGTTCTAAAACTAATGAACGAATTGCTTCAACAGCAGCAATTTGCATTGCACGATTAATGCATGTAGCCCGAACGTCCAGTGCACCGCGAAAAATATAAGGAAAACAAAGTACATTATTAACTTGGTTAGGGTAATCACTGCGTCCCGTGGCAATAATTAAGTCATTGCGAATTTGATAAGCAAATTCTGGTTTAATTTCTGGATCAGGGTTTGATAAAGCAAAAATAATAGGCCTTGCTGCCATTAAATTTAATAATTCAGCACTTAAAAGGTCAGGTTTTGCAACTCCAATAAATACATCAGCGCCAACTAAAGCCTCTGCAAGCGTACGCTTATCTGTAGTACGTGCAAAAGCAAATTTATAGGCATTTAAATCTTCGCGCCCGGCATGAACTACACCTTTAGTATCAAGAAGGTAAATATTTTCTTTACGTGCACCCAGAGCAACGAGCAATTGCATTGAAGCAATTCCAGCGGCTCCCGCCCCAATACACACGATATGTGCTTCTTCTAGTGACTTTTTTTGTAAATCCAAGGCATTTAGTAAACCTGCCGCAACAACAATAGCAGTGCCATGTTGATCATCATGAAAAACGGGGATGTCTAATTGTTCTATAAGCGCTCTTTCCACTTCAAAGCATTCAGGTGCCTTAATATCTTCTAAATTTATACCGCCAAAGGTTGGCGAAATACGTTTGATGGTGGTAATAAATTCTTGCGGATTTGCAGCCTCAATTTCAATATCAAAAGCGTCAATATCTGCGAAACGTTTAAATAATACAGCTTTTCCTTCCATCACAGGTTTGCTGGCTAATGCACCCACATCACCTAAGCCAAGTACGGCAGTCCCATTAGTAATAACTGCAACTAAATTACCCTTTGACGTATAGCGGAAAGCATTTTCAGGATTATCAACTATTGCCAATACGGGCTCAGCAACACCGGGAGTATATGCTAACGACAAATCATCTTGAGAATTTGTGGGTTTCGTAATATGCATACCGAGTTTTCCTGGATTTGGGAATTCATGGTAATGCAATGCACGTTGAGTTAATAAATCTTTATCCAAAGTGCCTACTCTCTTTTCATGGAATTCAGCGAAAAATCATATAGAAAAATAATAAATATGAACAGTCATTTTAGGGAAAAAGGCACATTTTATGGTGCCTTTAAGTATATATGCAATTAAAACTTACAAGAAACAGCTACTGATGCTGTAACCTTGAGCAACCTGGCCACTTTAATTAACGTTATTTGAGTAAATTTATGGCTAACTATTATCTATATAATTAAATTATTTTTACTATTAAGCACGTTCTGATTCACGTTTTTTGTAGCGATCACGGAATTTTTGTACACGACCACCTGTATCCACTAGTTTTTGTTTACCAGTATAGAAAGGATGACATTCTGCGCATACTTCAACATTAAGATCATGACATAATGTTGAACGTGTTTCAAAGGAATGGCCACAACTACAAGTAACT
Organism: Legionella sp. D16C41; assembly: GCF_048541585.1. Lineage (NCBI taxonomy): Bacteria > Pseudomonadati > Pseudomonadota > Gammaproteobacteria > Legionellales > Legionellaceae > Legionella > Legionella sp. D16C41. Next base: position 2,940,952 of record NZ_CP183303.1, read on the forward strand.
TTGATAGTTTCGTATTTAGGATGAACTGAAGCTTTCATAAATGTATCTCTCTTACAAACGAATATCGCCACCTGAACCTATGCCGGGCACCATACTCTTAATAAATGACGGCAGAGATTAGCAGAAATAGTATTATAAATCAATTTTTCATAAACTGACTAAATTAAGTTAAAAACACTGTTTTATTAACTATAGCAGACAATTATTCAGAGCTTATTCTTAAATCAATGAAAATCAAAAATATAAACTCTACTTTAAAGAATTGATTGTGTATTAATAAGTAAAAAACTCAGTAGGCCTCTTCGTAAACCACTCTTTATAGCGAATCTAAAGATTTTTAAGACTTAATTTAATAACATTGGTATATTTAAATAACGAGTATATTGCTTAAATACATTAGTTTTTAATCCTTAATAAAAGCTTTTCGTAAATCCTAATAGAATGGTGAATGAAGGGCCTCTGTTAACCCATAGCGCTTAAAACATTACACAAGCAAAAAAAAACAAAATAGCTTTTTCCGATAGAAATTAAATCATTTTCGCAATTTCCTAACAACTTTTTCTAAAAATTTTGAAAGATTTCCTTCAACTTATTTAATACTTACTTATGCAACGGGCGACTGTCTTTTAAATTTTTGTACGATAAAAAATTGATTATTTTGAACAATTTATTAAATTAATGGTCTCTTAATAAATAATTTGTATAATATAAATACCTTTAAATTTTAGAGTTAGTAATGAAAATTGAATTTAGCCCCATATTAAAAGATGATTTACTACTTGTATTATGCTCTCATGGTAGTTCAACGGTATTCACATTAAAATCGAGCGCATATAATGGAAATATACTGTCTGTAAGGCCAAATATAACAGGTATAAAGCGAGATATTAATGATAATACAAAAAGTATCTTTACTGGTGAAATAGCAGATAATGATGAAAATACTGAGCAAGTAGAGAGTTTTTTGTTAGAGCAATTTAGTAAAATAAAAGAAGATAGCGAATATGAGCAAGTTAAAACAATATGGTTCTTTTCAGATGTTAATTTAGGTATTCCAGGTAAGTTACCTGCAGAAGAGCGTTTACACGGATTAATTAATCTTGTTAAGGAAAGTTTTTCTGACCTTAATAGGGAGCTCTATCTTTTTTCATCAACTAAAGAGATTGTCGATACCTCATCTGAACAGGTTAAAAAAATAGAAAAAGAAAATATTACAGTGCTTCTCAGTACGGCAGCTGGCCCAAAATTAAAAGAACTTGGTATCACAAAATTTGGTGAGAGAAAATCAAATCAATCATCAGAAAAGACAGAACAAAGTAATTACTCTGGAAAATTATTTGATGGAAAGGGTAACGATGATTCAAAGAAGCCCTCTCCTCCTGTCAACTCATTAACAAATAATAAATAAACTATGTCTACTTAGATAAATTAGAAAATCTAATTATTTAAAGCCTAAAAGGCAAACCTTAAGCTAACAAAATTATAAATATCTGCCATTAATTGGCAGATATTTAATGGTTTAGATTATCCAGTTGTGGCTCTTTCAGTCAACGAAGATAATAAGAGATTAGTGTCTTGACATTATTTAAGTAATTTTTTATAGCTAGCGTAAATCGCACTCTTCAGTTATGAAAGTATGTTCCAGAATCACTAGAGCTTTTCATTTCTAATTTTATAGATTTTAATTCATCTTTAAACATTTTAAGTTTTTCTCGATCTATTTCTGGAATAGGAGGCGTTCCGCTTAAAACTTCTGTTTTAAAGAAGCCAGTAAATTTAGAAAACAAAAGACTTGCTGTTCCTGTTAAGCCTACCTCTTTATGTTCTCGATCTTGTATTATAAGTTTTACTGTTGGTGATAATTTAACGCCGTGTTTTTCTAAACGCCGCAAGAAGGCTAAATTCATATTTTTCGCAGCCTGATCGGGGATAGTAATAGTGGAAAATAATTTTTTAGCTAATTCTGGTCCTTCATCCATTTCTATTACTTTTATTAAAGCTACTGCAACTTGCGATTTATTTTGGCGAATAGCTAAGAGCAAATAATCTAATTTATCTTCTGCTGAGAATTGCAAAGGTTTTATTTCTTCCATTAATAATGTCATACACTCTCCACTACCACTATTAATAGTATTTTTAATAGTGCTATCAATAACACTGTATAGGCAATTAGTTTTATCTACGGACCCTGCATTTAAAAAGTTCTGCAGTTGAGAGAAGTTTTTAGCATTATTTAGCACCTCTTTAAGTAATTTCTCATTACCCCCTTGAGCTGCAAAATCAATTGCTTGTATAGCAAATGGTAAATCCTTTCTAAAAGAAATGTTTGTTGAAGAGATATTTAGATTCAAGCGGTCTGTATAATAGTGTTTAAATGCTGGATCTTCTAATAACGTGTCACATACTTCATAACGTCCGCTTATAAGTGCCAATCTTAACAACCAAGGATGAAAATCTGGAAATCCTCTTTGCTCTACTTGTTTCACTAGTGGCTTAATTGCGTTAATATTATTTGCCTCAATAGCGACTATAGTGGCCTGTTTTATATTATCTGAAGTCCATTTAAAATGCAGTAAATACTCTAAAGTATCTTTATCTCCACTATGAGCTGCATAATATAATGTATTAACTATTTTACCAGTACTACTAGTAGCAGTAGCCGTTGCCTCTTCATTACTTTTAATATGAGAATCGTATAAATGGATAGGCTCAGGGAATGGATGACTTCTTTTTACTTGCTTTTCAGGATGAGGTAAAATATGGATATTTAATGCCATATTTTGGCTTGTATATCTTAACGATTGTTTATGTAGTTCTATAGCTAACTTCTCTTCATTAAACAATTCTTTAAGGCCAGAAGGATTGTTAGAATCATAAAGTAGATAATGATCATTTACTTTCCTAACAGCAACAGCATGACCTACCCCAGTAATTATCATTACCTCGTCTTTTTCTAAAGCAATACTTTTAAAAATCTCGGCCCAATTTTGATCTGTGGTTACTAATGAAAAATTAAATATTGAATTTAGTGGCTTATCATTAACCTTTAATATCTGTCCTGAAGACTGCTGGCTAAGCTTTTGATCATATTCCTGCGGAAGATAAGCAAGCATAACTTGCATAATAAAATAGTTAATTTCATCATCACTAAAGTCCTTGCTCTTACTACCTTGAGAAATATGTTCTAAAATTTTAAAAAATTCTTGCTCTTTATTTTCGAAAACATATTTAGCGTATACATACGCTAAGCCATTACACACCCCGGTGGGGTTTAGCTTAAGAGAGGAATTGTTATAAGTTAAATAAGCATTTAACTTTTCAATAATCTTAGCTTGACTTATATCGACCAACATTTAACTAACCATAGTCTAGCAATAATAAATAAGCCCAATCTTTATCTAATTAATTAAGCTTATTTTTAGTTTAGACTAAAATTTTATTCTTTAATGCGTTTATTGAGGCGATAAGATAGACCTTCATAATATGTCCAAACTGCTTATGTTCGAAGGAAGTACAACTTAACTTACTAGAAGTTAGTATTGAAGAGGTTAAAAAATTGCAATTTAAAAAATCCATTTGCTCTATAGTTTATATATATATTTGCAATTAAGTTATATCTAATTCAACAATTACAGGCGTATGATCAGAAGGGCGCTCTACAGACCGAGGTTGCTTATCGATACGTGCAGCGACACATGAATCTTTTAAATCAGTACTTAATAAAATGTGATCAATACGTAAACCGCGATTGCGTCTAAAACCTGCTGCTCGGTAGTCCCACCAACTATATAATTTCTCTTCCTGTGGAAAAATTCTAAAACTATCATGTAGGCCTAAATCTAATAACTGAGCAAATGCCTGCCTCTCCTCTGGGCTAACTAAAACGCTTCCTTCCCACTCAATTGGGTCATGAACATCTTGGTCTTCAGGTGCAATATTAAAATCGCCAACTACAGCTAACTTTGGATAGCTTTCCAATTCTTGCTTAATATGTTCTTTAACTTTAGACAGCCAATCTAATTTATAAAAATATTTATCACATCCTACAGCAGCCCCATTGGGCACATAAAGATTAATTAATCTTAATTGGCCAATAGTTGTAATTAAAATACGACGTTGTGGATCAATTAAATTAGGAATATCAGTTAAAGCTGTACTAAGAGGTTCGCGACTTATGACAGCAACACCATTGTAAGTTTTCTGGCCTGCATAAACTGTATGATAACCACGCTCCGTAAAAACATTTAGCGGAAATTTTTCATCAGGAAGCTTAGTTTCTTGCAGTGCAAGAATATCGATTTGATTGTCTTCAAACCACATTAATACCTGCTCTAAGCGAATTTTAAGTGAATTTACATTCCAAGTAGCTAATTTAAGCACACCAATCTCCATGGTAATCAATAATTAAAGGAGCATGATCTGACCAACGATTTTCCCGATGAATGGCAACAGCCGCTACACTAGCTGTTAAACCTGGTGTAATAACTTGATAATCAATCCGCCAGCCCACATTTTTCTCCCAAGCCCGACCTCTATTAGACCACCAAGTATATTGTTCTTGTTCTTGGTTAAGTAGTCGGAAAGCGTCAACAAACCCTAAAATATCAAATAAATCATCCATCCAAGCTCTTTCTTCAGGTAAGAAACCAGAATTTTTTTGGTTGCCACGCCAATTTTTAAGGTCAATTGCCTTGTGAGCAATATTATAATCACCACAAATAATTAATTCTCGGCCTTGTTGTTTTAGCTCTATTAAATGGTCTCTAAGCCGTTTAAGAAAATCAAATTTAACTTCTTGACGTAGTGGACCACTTGTTCCTGAAGGTAAATAAAGAGAGATTACACTTAATTTAGGATAATCAAATTGCAAATAACGACCTTCTTCATCACAAAAAGCAAAGCCTAACCCTTTTATAACTTGCTGTGGTTTATGGCGTGCATAAATGGCCACGCCACTATAGCCCTTTTTTTGAGCGTCATAGTAATCGCAGTGGTAACCACAAGGGTAATAACTTGCCTCAGATAATTGATGAACTTGTGCTTTTGTTTCTTGAATACAAATGAAATCAGCGTCTTGTGATTCTAACCAATTACAAAATCCTTTACGAACTGCTGATCGTATACCATTAGCATTAAAAGTAATTACTCGCACAATTTGCTCTTAAGTCTTAAATTGATGAAGGTGATTTATAAGCAGAGGAACTATAACAATATCTGATTAGGGAGTAAATGAGCTTTATTTAATTAGAATTAACTGATAATGCATTTAAAAAAGTATTATCATCAGCAATCTTGTCAAAAATAAGCGTTACAAATTTTAACTTACCAGTGATTAAGCTTTCGCCGTTTAATACAGAAACTTGATAACTTAGTGTTCCATTAACCATACTTGGATTCGTGACAATTACTAATACGGTTTTCTGCCCTTCGCCTTCTTCGTTCACTGTAGCAAGCAACGCTTGCGGCGGATTATTAGAAAAATTATTTTTTACTGTTTGATTACGCCAAAGCGATATAAAGTTCTCTAAGGGAAATAAAGCAGCCCCTGCTACACCATTTGGCGTCTGCGTATAATAACTAATATATTTAACAGGCTGACTTAAATTTAAGATATAGTTATTTTTATGTAAAGGCGCTATAGTCGCTTCCGAAGAGGTTAAAAGAAACAATGAATTACCCGCTATAGCGGAAGCTATATTGCTTAACCCCAATAGTAAAAGCGACATAATTATCTTCATGATGGTCCTTTAATAACTACCTATTAGGTTATAGCTAATAACTCATTTCCTTGAGCTTGTTATAATTTTAATTTTTTAAATTAGCTTCCTTTTCAAATTTCTCACTATCTTCTTTGATTTTTTTAATTTTTATTAAATTCATATAGCTATTAAGTTCTTTTTTCTTAATAACCCAGATATTAGCTATCTTTTCAAGCGCCGTGTAAATATTAATAATGCGCATCATTTGATCTTTCATTTTTTCTAAAACATTTAATTTTGTTGTTAAATCAATAATGGCTTGTTCTTTTTTAACTATTTTCTCCTTAGTTTTTTTAGCCTCTTCATCCCGTAAAAAAAGTTTGTAATTACTATAAGCATAGGACACGGCATAATAAATTGTTAAAGAGACTGCAATACTAAATTCTACTAAACGAGCACTCGGATTTCTTAATGCTTGCGCCAATGAATGTAATCCTAATTCTCTTGCTAAGTTAGGTCCACCAGCAAGAAATACAAACATCGAAGCAAATCCCCCCATTATCGTGGGAATGACACCTGCGATTAATGCTAGTAAATTTTTACTAACCCAAGATTTTTGCTTAATAAAGGAGCCACTTTTATTAACAGGATTAGACAGTACTTGAATAAAGGAACTATTTTCATCAGGCAATGATAAATTCCAACCTTTTTTTTCCATCAAATCACAAACTGTGATATCACCTTCTGTATTGGTAATCCAATGAGTAGTTAATAAGCTGTTTAAGCTATTTATAATTTCATTTAGCCTATCAGCATAAAATTCATAAATTTTTTCTATTTTTACTTCCTCACATTTTTTACCAATTACAAAACATAAGTCATTAATCCATTTAATAAAGTCACAATTTTCATTAAAATCACAATATTCAGTAGAAGGCATGCGGCCTACACTAGGCGTATTTTTGTAAAGATAATGCAGTGAATGGTTTAAATATTTAATCGAGGACTCAATTTGTTCCTGCTTTTTATTGAAAATTAACTTAGTAACATGCAGCTGAACATTAAGTATTTTTTGAGTATTGATAGCTGATTGGGCATTTTCAGCAGTTAATTTAAAACTAAAATAACCAACTAGACTACTTGTAATAAGCGCAATAAAGGTAATACCTGCGAGTGTAATAAAAGAGCCTAGACGAAGATCCATAAAGCCTGAGAAACCCATCCATGCGCCAAAGGTACTCGTAATAATACAATTAAGAACTAAAGCGACATTACCTGATTTTTCTTTACCATCTGATTGAATATTAGTATGTTGGGTAATATTTAATGAACCTAAGTGCAGTAAATTTTTAAATTGTCTTTTACTTAAATTTTTTTTAAGATGAGCAGCTCCTAAGCGCAAATGTCCTAAAAGAATTTCAAGCTCAATAATGTTTAAATCTTCTAAATTAACGCCTGCCATAATAATACTACCAGCTTAATTAGCATGTTAATTAAAGTTCAAACAGTTTAACATAAAAGAAAAGCGATTGGGCAACTGATTGAAATTAGTCACAAATCTGCACACTAAAATACTTAACGCTTTATTTTTTTAAAAAATTCAATAATCTAGCTAAGCTAATGAATACCGTAAGATGTTAGGCTAACGATAAGCAGCTTTTCTTTGTAATTTCACGACAAATGACCAAAATAGTTGTTGGACCGAGTGGCCCAACCTATTTTATGTACCTTTAAGATAGCAAGATAGCAGAAAACAGTGTCTATTTTTCTAATAACTTCATAGCAATAGTGCCAAGCCGTTTACCTAATTGTTTTGCTAATGTCATTTCATCTTCACTAATTGGATTATCATTAGTCATTCCAGCTACATGTGACATACCATACGGGCTACCACCTGTTTTAGTTGTGTTTAATAAAGGCTGCGTATAAGGAATACCTAAGAGAATCATGCCATGATGCATTAAGGGCAACATCATACTGGTTAGCGTTGTTTCTTGGCCACCATGCGTTGAAGCAGTAGATGTAAACACACAAGCAGGTTTATTAGCTAAATCGCCAGCTAACCATAACGAGGTTGTAGTATCTAGAAAATATTTAAGCGGAGCTGCCATATTCCCAAATCGAGTAGGACTGCCTAAAGCAAGCCCACTACAATGACGTAAATCATCTAAGGTCACATAAGGGGCTCCTTCATCAGGCACCTCTTTTTCCGTTGATTCACAAACTGTTGATACTGGTGGAACAGTTCGAATACGAGCTTCAATTCCTGCAACACTTTCTACACCACGTGCTATATAGTTTGCTAATTGAGCTGTGGCACCGTATCTTGAGTAAAATAAAACAAGAATATAAGGATTCATCATAATAGTTAAATTCCCTCGTTTTAAAGCTTTAAAAGCCTGCTAGTTCATTAAGCCTTATATATATCACATTAAGACTTATAAGTAGTTGCTTCCTTACTATTAAAGGAGTATAAATAATCATTCTGTCAAACCCTTAATCTTTTTAGAAAATTTTATTGCCTATATGCAGGTTATCGATTAGTTTTTTGCTGTGACATTGCAATAATTTGTTTGAACTATAGGTAAAAATACTAATTAACACGCCTTGTGTATTAATAATTTTTCTCATTAAGCTAATGACATTTAACAGAACCTTCTGTACAATAAAAGTTCTATTTTTTTCACCTTGCTGTATTGGAGTAATAGCATGGCGCATCCGTTGATTAATATTTCGCGCAAGCAAGCGTTATCTTTTGCAAGCTTTCTCGTGCTTTATCAATTTTTAACTTATATTGCCAATGACATGATTATGCCTGGCATGATTCAGGTTGTTACTTCTTTTCAAGGACCAGAATCAGCCATTGCTACTTCACTTACAGCATATATTTTAGGTGGTGCAAGTCTGCAGTTATTTTTAGGCCCTATTTCAGATCGCATTGGCCGCCGACCAGTTATGCTGGCTGGTGCTATATTATTCTTCGTCTTTACCGCGTTTATTGCTTGTTCTAATTCAATCGGCCAATTTTTATTAGCTCGCTACTTTGAAGGTATGGGCCTTTGTTTCATTGGTGTGATTGGTTATGCAACACTGCAGGAAATTTTTTTGCTGAGATGGATGCTGTCCGCCTGGTAGCAACTTTGGCTAATGTTGCTTCATTAGCGCCTTTATTGGGCCCACTGGCAGGTGCCACCTTTATACTTTATTTTAATTGGCGTGGTATTTTTGTTCTTATTGGAGCGTTTGCTTTGTTAGCATTATGGGGTTTATGGCGTTTTATGCCAGAGCCTGTAGGCGCACAAAAAAAAGATGGCCAAGTTATTCCACGCACTTCATTAGCACCAAAAGTTGTCTTTAAAAATTATTTAAAGCTCCTCACCAATCCTGGTTTTATGGTAGGGGCATGGGTTGCTGGTTTGGTTGGCGTGCCATGTGTTGCCTGGATTGCTATTTCTCCCATTATTATCGTTGCTGATGCAAAACTAAGTGTTATTGCTTATGCGCTTTGGCAATTACCTATTTTTGGTGCAGGTTTATTAGGCAATTGGTATTTACATCGCTTGACACGCCAAAGAGGACTCAAATTTATCATTTTCTTCGGCTCAATTTTAGCCACAGCAGGCCTACTTATTACTTTTTTATTGCCTAGTTTAATTAATACCAATTTTGAATGGCTTTTACCTGGTTTAACCTTATATGGCTTTGGTTTAGGAGTAACGGCGGCGCCGTTAAATAGATATGTTTTATTCTCAACTTCCGTAAGTAAAGGAACAGCATACGCTATGATTAGTTTAATTAGTATGGTGGCACAAGCTATAGGTGTAGAAACAGCCAATCATATCTATGCTAATCACAATAATAATTATTTTGGCTTATACTGTGCAATAATTGGATTAATATATCTACTAGGCTTAGTCATTGTTTTTGCGCTATCGCTACAGTCGAAAGAAGAGCTATCCCTTTCTGCACCAGCAGCTTAAAAGCGTAAACCTATAGCGCAAGGAAGCACATAGGAAGAAAATGTAGCTATAAACTATTCTAAAAACAAATAAGCTTTAAATCTTTGTAAGATTTAATAGATTTATTAGGAACTTATTCGAATAGAGAATAAATTTTTAATTTATTCTCAACATGGAAAGCGCTATGGATTGGAAGAAAGAAGTCAATTTAAGATGGGGAAAGATAGAGCGATTTATTCGTTTTGTCATTAACCACTTTATTGAAGACGACTGCGCTTATCGTGCTTCCGCCCTGGCTTTTACAACTTTATTAGCCCTTGTTCCACTAATGACAGTAGGCTTCTCTATTCTTTCTTCTTTTCCAGTTTTTCATAATTTTAGTGGGCCTATACAAGATTTTATTTTTGAAAATTTTGTACCTGCCACTGGAAAAGTCGTACAAAATTATGTGCAAGACTTTGCTACCCAAGTGGTAAAACTCCCAGTATGGGGAGTCACTTTCTTATTTGTAACGGCCATACTTGTTATGGTTACTATTGAACGCGCTATGAATAAAATATGGCGTGTATCTAGTGCAAGAAAGGGAGTTGCTGCATTTTTGCTTTATTGGGCAATTTTATCGCTTGGTCCTATTTTGCTAGGCTTAAGTCTAGCAGCAAGTTCGTATTTAGTTTCTATTCCTTTTTTAAAAGATGAACAAGCACCCTCTTTTATTTTAAATTTATTGCCTTTTATACTCTCGTTGACTGGGTTTACTTTCCTATATGTGATTGTCCCTAATCGCCCAGTGCAGTTTGAGCATGGATTTATCGGTGGATTATTTGCAACTATCTTATTTGAGTCAGCTAAGCAAGGCTTTGCTTATTATTTATCACACTATAATACTTACCAATTACTTTATGGCGCTTTTGCTATCTTGCCTATTTTCTTTATTTGGGTTTATTGGGTTTGGCTTATTACTTTATTAGGTGCTGAAGTAAGTTATGCTCTGTCTGTACACCATAAAAGGCGAAGCGGTAAGCCAATAGACGGCTGTTCCCATGCGCTACTTTGGCTCCAGTTATTATGGCTAAAACAAAAAGATGGACAAGGCTTGTGTCTAGATGAACTCATTCAGGCGAGCGCCCAACCTTTTGAAATTGACAGTGATCATATGATTAGTGAGTTGCAAAAAATTAATTTAGTTCATATAGGTGCTGATGGGCGCTACTTATTAAGTCGAGATTTAAATGAAATTTCTTTATATTGGCTAAGTAAACATTTACCGTATAACTTACCTGATCAATATGATTTTGAAGGTACAGCTACAATATATCCCTGGGAAACAATTTTTAAAGAAAATGATAAGCTGCTGCAACAAACCTTATCTATCAGTCTTGCTAAATTATTTAGTAGCGGTATTCCTGCCAATAAAGATATTGTTAGAATTAATTCATCTGGCAATAGATAAACAGTAAATACGTTGGAATGATTAAGATAAATTAACTACCTAATTGGAAACCTAGTTTAGAAAGCCTCACGCCCTAGGTTTTAGCCAAGATGCAAGCTCGTTAGGCAAAGGAGTATACATAGAAATATATAACTTAAACCTTGCGAGCTTACAAACCTAGGGTGAAGTTTAGTGGTGATATTATAGAATATATCTTGCTAGATCTTCATCTTCCACTAGTTTACCTAAATGAGCATCAACGTAAGCTTTATCAACGTGAACAGTTTCACCAGCTTTATCAGTTGCCTCAAAGGAGACTACTTCTAAAAGCCGCTCCATCACAGTATAAAGCCGGCGAGCACCAATATTTTCTGTACGCTCATTAACTCGCCAAGCCACTTCAGCAATGCGTTTGACTCCTGTTTCGTCAAAGCTTAAGCTCAATCCTTCGGTAGCCATTAAAGCAATATATTGCTCTGTTAGAGAATTACTAGGCTCGGTTAAGATACGTACAAAATCATCTACACTAAGTGCATTTAATTCCACACGAATAGGTAATCGTCCTTGTAATTCAGCAATTAAATCGGAAGGCTTTGCGACATGAAAAGCTCCTGAAGCTATAAATAACACGTGATCCGATTTAACTGGGCCATATTTAGTAGAAATAGTAGTACCTTCAACTAAAGGTAATAAATCACGTTGTACACCTTCCCGTGATACATCCCCACCGCTACCATGTTCAGCGCGTTTAGCTACCTTATCTAATTCATCAATAAAGACAATACCATTTTGCTCAACGCTTTCGATAGCTCTGGATTTAATATCTTCTTCGTTAATTAACTTTGCTGCTTCTTCTTCGCGTAATAATTTCATCGCTTTGGCAATAGTTAATTTACGTGTTTTAGTGCGATTACTACCGACCTGGTGAAACATGGCTTGTAGTTGACTAGTCATTTCTTCCATGCCTGGAGGAGCCATAATTTCTATTCCCACAGGATTTACAGCTAAATCAATTTCGATTTCATTATCGTCTAGCAAGCCTTCTCGTAATTGTTTACGAAAAACTTGTCTGGTGGTGCTGTCTTTTTCAGCTGGTGTTAAGCCACCGCGTGGTGGAGGGAGAAGCGCATCAAGAACTCGATTTTCGGCAGCATCTTCTGATAAATGCTCCACTTTCTTCATGGCCATTTGCCTTTCTTGTTTAATGGAAATATCCACTAAATCACGCATAATTGAATCAACATCACGCCCTACATAGCCAACCTCAGTAAATTTAGTAGCTTCTACTTTAAGAAAGGGGGCTTCGGCTAATTTGGCTAACCGCCTAGCAATTTCAGTTTTACCTACACCTGTGGGGCCAATCATTAAGATATTTTTAGGCATTATTTCATTACGTAAATCGTCATCTTTAATTTGCATACGACGCCATCGATTACGTAAAGCAATAGCTACAGCACGTTTTGCTTCGTCCTGCCCAATTATATGTTTGTTTAACTCTGCGACAATTTCACGCGGAGTCATTGTCATCGTAGTAATTAAATTATTCACTGTCACTTTCCAATTCTTCAATAGTTAAATGATCGTTTGTGTAAATACAAATTTCGCCTGCTATATTTAAGCTTCTTTCAACTATTTCTCTGGCTGTTAAATCTGTATTTCTTAATAACGCTCTTGCCGCTGCCTGCGCAAAAGGCCCGCCTGAACCAATGGCTATTAAACCACCTTCTTCTGGCTCAATTACATCACCATTTCCGGTGATAATTAAGGAGGCTTTATTATCTGCTACAGCTAAGAGCGCCTCTAATCGTCGTAACATTTTATCAGTACGCCAATCCTTAGCTAATTCGACGGCAGCACGAACTAAATGGCCTTGATGCATTTCAAGTTTTCGTTCAAAACGCTCAAAAAGTGTAAAAGCATCTGCAGTACCGCCTGCAAATCCTGCAATAACCTTGTCTTTATATAATCGTCTTACCTTTCGGGCATTTCCTTTCATAACGGTATTACCCATGGTAACTTGGCCGTCGCCTCCAATAACTACTTTATTCCCTCGCCTGACAGACAAGATAGTTGTACCGCGATATTGTTCCAAAACTATTACCTCTAATTAAGTTAAATTCATCAAGTGGGGGCTTATTATAAAAATTCAATAGGTATGATAAAAATTTTCACTATTTGCACAGTAAGCTTAAGGCTATAGTCATTCTTTAAGGATAGTTTATATTAGCATTCTTCGGAAACTATCATCGCAGGCCTGCTTAAATTTAATTTAGCGCTAAGCATTTCCGAAGAAGTCTATTTAATTAATACTAACTATCTTTTTCAATTGAATTACTTTTTAAATCATCAAGAAATGATACCCCATGTAATAAGGGCTCAATTTCTAGATATTGAGCTAGGCTTTGGCCTATATCAGCGAATGTCTCGCGCCGGCCAATAAATTTACCTTCTATTTCTGGGCCAAAAGCTAAAACAGGAATATGCTCACGTGTATGATCTGAACCAGGAAATGTAGGATCACAACCATGATCAGCTGCAATGATAACTAAATCATTAGATTTTAACTTAGCCAATAACTCAGGAAGTCGTTCATCAAATTTTTCTAAAGCATAAGCATAACCTGCAATATCTCTTCGATGACCATAAGAAGAATCAAAATCTACGAAATTAGTAAAAATTAAGCTGCCACCGGGGGCTTTATCTAAGGCCTCTAAGGTTGCATCAAATAAAGCCATATTGCCATCAGCTTTTATAGTTTCTGTTAAACCTTGATGCGCAAAAATATCCGCTATTTTCCCAATAGCAATGACTTCTCGGCCTTGCTTTTTTAAGAAGTCAAGCAAGGTTGGTGCAGGAGGTAACGTTGCATAATCATGACGATTACCAGTACGTTTAAATGAGCCTGGCGTGCCCACAAATGGCCGCGCAATAACCCGCCCGATATTATATTCATCTACTAATTTACGAGCGATTTCACAAACCTTGTAAAGTTTCTCTAAACCAAAATGTTCTTCATGCGCTGCAATTTGAAAAACGCTATCAGCAGAAGTATAAACAATAGGTTTACCTGTTTTAATATGTTCTTCACCAAGCTCTTCAATAATAACAGTACCGGACGCATGTTTCTGGCCAAGTACGCCGGACAGCCCCGTCTCAGCTAAAAAATTATCAATAAGCTTTGTTGGAAAACAAGGGATAGTTTCTGGAAAATAGCCCCACTCAAAAGTGACCGGGACACCTGCGAGCTCCCAATGGCCACTTGGTGTATCTTTACCTAAGCTCTGCTCTACTGCATAACCATAGTGGCCCTTAGGCTCTGCTAATTCTTCTAACGACAATAATTTAAGACCTGTGCTGGCTAAAGCCGCATGATATAAGCCTAATTTAGTTAAATTAGGAATAACAAGTGGTCCCTTGCGAAGGTCATTATTAGCTTCGCCCCGCTCACAAGCCAGATGGATATGACCAAAGGTATTTGCACCGCTATCACCATAACGAGAGGCATCTAAGCTTGCCCCAATACCAAAAGAATCCATTAATAAAATACATACTCGTCTTTCTGTCATGAATTAGTCTTCCATATGCTTACCATGCGTTTCTTGTAAGCCAAATAAACAAAATATAGCAACAATAAGGCCAATAGGTAAAATGCGAGCTGCAAATTGATAGTCACCCAAAGAATAGATAGGAATATTTTTTAAAAACTGAACTTCGCCGTGCTGAATTAACAAATAGCTATATAAATTTTGATAAAGAATATAACCGCCTTGCACTAAAATAGAAACAGAGCTCACCGCCGTAGCTGTCATACTGCTTGGGCTACTTTCCGCTACGACTGCATAGCTGATAATTTGAGCTGCTGTAAAAAATCCTAACAATAGAAAAAGAATTTTCATCGCTTCAAGGTTTAAAGGAACATACAATATTAAACAAAGAGCCAATAACGATAAAAGCGCTGATACTTTCATAGGTAAAATTCTTAAGCCCAACTTATCAGAAAGCCAACCAATTAAAGGGCCCCCAATAATTGCGCCTAAAAATAGCATTGAATTAATAACAGCAGCTTCTTCCTTCGTAATATGCAAACGCTGCATTAAATATAAAGAGCCCATCATAGCCCCAAAAACAGCAATAGCCATATTCATTAGGCTTGCATAAAGGGCCGCCCGAATATTTTGGCTGTTTAAATAAGCTCGCTTAGCAACTTCAAGTAATGATTTTTTGTTTTTAATTATTTCAGGGTGATTAACTTCCTTTTTATCAACAATACCAAAATACATTATAAAGAGCATCGCTACTCCCAACCAACCAACTTGCATTAGCGCCTCTCGCCAACCAATCTGACCTACTAATTTTGCTAAAGGATATTGAGCTAACATACCACCAGTCATAGCCATCGTCACAATAACGCCAGTAATCATTGCCATTCGTCTCGGTGGGAACCAACGGGATGCTAAGCGAACAGGGCCAAGAAAGCAAAAAGCGCTACCAATTCCGGTTATAAAACGACAAAGTAACGCTAAATAAAAAGAATGGGCATGGGCCAGAATAAAAGTGCTTAGGATGCAAAGTAGCATTGCGACTAAAATAGTATATTTAGCAGAATACTTATCTAATACAATACCAGCAACGAGAAGAAAAACGACGTTTGATACATAATAAATACTTGATAAGTAAGCCATTTTATCAGCTTGAATATGAAAATCCTGCATAATATTGTCAGCAATTGACGCAAACATATTACCTTGAATACATTCGTAAAAGAAAAATAATGAGGCACTAAAACAAACAATCCAGGGCAATAACTTGCTCGCAAAATTAGTTATTTGCTTAGATTCTTGTACGACATGCATTGCATTTTCCTCTATCGTTGCTAATTTATTAGTTTTGATCTATTTACTTCTTAAAAAGTACTTTTAAAAAACATCAAATATTACTTCTACAATTGGTTTCCTTAGCTAATAAAACCGCTATTAAAGCCGCGATAGCTGTTAACGGAAACATCCACATAGCATACTGAAAATCAGCACTAGTATAATGATTACCAGACCCACCAGCATGATATTGTATTAACATACCAAATAATACTTGGCCAATACCTGCTCCACCCATAATCAATACAGAAGAAATTCCTGTCGCAGCACCTGTATTATCTTTTCTATTACTTTCAGCAATTAAAGGATAGCTAATCACCTGTGTACTGGTAAAAAAACCTAAAGCGAAAAATAAGCCACTTAATTGCCATTGATTAAGCTTAAATTCAAGGAAAAGAGGTAATACGGTTATTAAGGTAGCTATTGCACCGAAAATCATCAGTGGTTTTCTCCTACCTTGCTTATCAGATAACCACCCTGCAAGTGGACAGCCAATAATACTGCCAATAAATATCAAGCTGATGATATTGCTTGCAGCAATCTCTTTTATATGATGAACGACTTCTAAATAGCTAGCTCCCCAAAGTGCACATAGAACCATAATAGGTAAGTTAAGGAAAGACGTATAAAGTCCTGCCAGCCAATTTTGTGGATTTTTAAAAGCCAATAGAAAACTTATTAAAATATTTTCTTGTTTTTTGCTTGCTATTGGAAGCCCGGCATGAGGTTTATCTTTAACTGTAACAGCAATCCAACCTAATAATAATATCCCTATAACGCCATCAATCAATAATGAATTACGCCAACCATATAAATCATTTAAGTGGGCAAACGGCGTATGAGCCATCATTCCACCTAAAAAAGCCATAGTAACTAATAGGCCAATAACAAAAGCTTGTCTGCGCGGTGGAAACCAATTTGAGACTAAAACCACACAAGATAAAAAACAAAAAGCGTTACCTATTCCAGACAAAAAATGAAAAAAGCAAGCGCCTAAGAAAGATTGGGTGATAGCAAAACCAATAGTGCCTATCACACATAAAAACATAGCAATTAGAATAACAGTCCGTGTGGCGAATCGGTCAAGGATCAAGCCGGCTGGTAGTAAAAAGAGAATATCAGCCCATAAATAAGCACTAGACATCCAACTAAGTTGCGTTGCATCTAATTGAAAATCCTGCCGCAAAGGCTGATTGATTACATCAAAGATATTAAGTTGAAAGAACTCATAAAAGAAAAATAGACCGGCTGATAAACAAACAAGCCATGCCGTTATACCACCACGAGGTACAACGACACTCGTGTCAATCGTCACTGAACTAGACAATAACTGCTCCTTCGCATGGTCTGCAAAAAATTGCTCCGCATTATAGCAAATCATCAATAAATTTGGTATCTTTTTTGAACAAGAAATCAATGCTTTTTATTAGCAACTCTATTTAATAGACCTCTAATGTTTAGCATTTTTAAAGAAGGAACCCATTATGGCATGGATATACTTACTGCTAGCTGGTGTTTTTGAAGTAGTTTGGGCAGTAGGATTAAAACATAGCGCAGGCTTTACGAAACTATATCCCTCCTTAATGACGCTTGGAGCTATGCTGCTAAGCTTTTTATTGCTTGCCCAATCGTTAAAATCGCTTCCTATTGGAACAGCCTATGCAATTTGGACAGGTATTGGTGCTGTAGGCACGGTTATCTACGGTATTTATTTTTTTGGCGAGCCTACAACTTTGTTGCGGATGAGTTGCATTTTACTTATCCTTTTGGCTATTGTTGGATTAAAAGCAACTAATTCTACCTAAAATTCTTTAAGTTTAACTTAGGGTTTAAGTGTATTGTGTAGGCTTGGACCCTTCTTGCTTACCCAGGATAAATAACTAATGGTATCTTTAATATCTTGCTCGCTGAAATGGCTGCCAATAGCGGGCATATAACCTCGGCCATGCGTTATAATCTTAGCAATATCAGTAACAGTTAAATAGTTTGTCACCATACCTAAATCAGGAGCTCTGCCTATATTGCCATGGTAGTAAAGAGAATGGCAACTAGAGCATACGTTTTGAAAGAGATCGTGTCCATGTTTTAGGCTTTTTGCATCAGAATCAGGGCTTAAAAAATCAACTATAAATTGTTTTTGATCAGCTATTTTTAAGGATATAACTTGAAATGGCCAGCCTACCGGATAAGTTTTTGTAGTATCCCAAACAATATAGAAAGGGCCAGGGTGAATTTTTTCTTGATGGGCAAAAAGGTAGCTCCAATTTCCATCAGGAGTCTTTAGCGCCGGTGCAATATTTTTAGGGTCTTCACTATAGGCCAAATAAGCATTATCTTTTGAATTAAAATAAGAAAGAGGAATTTTGCCTAAATAACGATCCTTGGTTTCAACTAACAATAACTGATTAGCAATATTTTTCGAGAAATCAACGTTTAAAAGCTCACTTAAAATTTCTTTTAGAGGAAAAACATAATATGCTTTTTCTGCTTTATAAGTAGGATTGTATATTACAACACGAACGGGCTTAATTCTTTTCTTTAGCTCCGCTAATGAAATAGCTTTTTCATTAATATTAATAGTTAAATTAACAGGGACACTAAGTTTATCCGCAGCGAAAGTAGGAAGAACTATTATTAATAAAGTTAGGCTTAAGAAACCTATAATCTTTTGCATAAACATCTTTAAAATTACAGCTTAAATAGACTCGCAATATATACTATTATTGTTTAGATTACAAAAGATAACCAAAATGTAATAGCACGATTCAAATTTAATATAAAACTTTGCATACTACCAAATTTATTAGACTGTCATAGACAAGTTAAAAAGCTAGACCTTTAAATGTAGAAAGTTAATCCTTATACTTGATTAACATATTGATATTGCATAGGAAGACATATGATAAAAGCAAAAGGCTATGCTGCACAAACGGCAAAAGCCCCTTTAACTCCTTTTTCTTTTGAGCGCCGTGAGGTTGGCAGTCATGATGTGTTAATTAATATTCATTATTGCGGCATTTGTCACTCTGATATCCATCAAGCTCGTGAAGAATGGGGAGCTGCTTTATTTCCTATGGTGCCTGGGCATGAAATTGTAGGGATTATCGCTCAAGTTGGTGCTGAAGTTACAAAATTTAAAGAAGGCGATAAGGTTGGCGTTGGCTGTTTTGTCGATTCTTGCAGACGTTGTGAACCTTGCAAAGACCAGCTGGAACAATTTTGTATAGAATCACCAACAGCCACTTATAATTGCATGGAACGCGATGGCAGTAGACTTACCCAAGGCGGCTATTCAAATTGTATAGTAGTTGATGAAAATTTTGTGCTAACTATTCCTAATAATCTACCTATGGCAGAAGTAGCACCCTTATTGTGCGCCGGAATTACTTTATATTCACCATTGCGTCACTGGCAGGCAGGACCTAATAAGAAGGTCGCCATAGTTGGCTTCGGCGGTTTAGGACATATCGGTGTTAAACTAGCACAAGCTATGGGCGCTGAGGTATCTGTTTTAAGTCATTCCTCATCTAAAGAAGAAGATGCCAAACGTCTTGGTGCTAATCATTTTTATGTTTTAAATAGTGAGCAAGATTTTCGTCATCTACACAATTCCTTTGATCTTCTAATTAATACAGTTTCTGCCCCTATTAATTGGAATAAATATTTACAACTATTAAAATTAGATGGTGCGATGGTAGTCGTTGGTATTCCAGAAAAAGACATTCCAATTAGTGCTGGGACGCTTATTGCTAACCGACGTAGCCTAGCTGGCTCCTTAGTCGGTGGCATTGCAGAAACTCAAGAAATGTTAGATTTTTGTAGCCAACATAAGATAGCAGCCGATATTGAACTTATTCCTATTCAAGAGGTCAATGACGCCTATGAACGTGTACTTAAAAGTGATGTTCGTTATCGGTTCGTCATTGATATGGCCTCGCTTAACAACTAATGACTCTCTCGCCACTGGTAATTTTTGCTGGTGGCTTTACTAAAATTAATGATAGGCCAGTAAGAACAGCCACTATAAGTAAATAGAAAGCAGAAGCGGTATTAATACCGGTATAGTAAATGAGAGAAAATGAAATAAATGGAGTAAAGCCTCCAAACAAAGCAAAACCTAAGTTGTAACTTACCGCAATACCACTAAAGCGAATAGAAGTTGGAAATAATGTGCTTAAGAAACTGGGGATTATACCAGCTGACATTCCCATTAAAAGTGAACTTAATCCTAATGCGATAAGGTAGTATTTTGGAAAATAAGCATATATAACAAAAATAGGATAAGCCAATAAGATAACTAAGCAACAAAGAATTAAAATCATTTTTTTAAGATTTAATTTATCACTAAGAAAACCAAAAGGAATAGCAAGAAAAGATCCTAGTGCTACAGCACCTGTGCGCTCCCAAATGTAGGATGTGGCCGGTAAATTTAATATTTGAGTAAAATAAGAAGGAATAAACAAAAAAAGCGCGGTAATAATTGCAGCACATAAAGCTGTGATTAGCATACCACTTAACGTATTTCTGCCTTGTTCTTTTATAACCGTTAAAACTGGAAACTTTTCTAAGTGACTTTCAATGGCCTGAAATTGTGCTGATTCCTTTAATTTAAGCCGCAATTTATAACTAAATAGGCCCATAATTCCTCCGATAATAAAAGGCAATCTAAAGCCATAAGTATGTATTTGGTCATTAGTAAGCGTGCTAACAATAACTGCATGCATAACGGAGCCTATAACGATACCTAAAGTTAGGGCACAAAAAATTATTCCACAGGCAAGTCCTCTTTGCTCTGGGATGGACTCACTTACATAAGTAATAGCCCCTGGAATTTCACCGCCAATCGATAAGCCTTGTAAAATTCGACAAGCTAATACTAAGATTGGCGCACTTAGACCTATTTGGTTATAAGAAGGAATACAACCAATTCCTAAAGTTGCGATAGCCATCAATAAAATTGAAAGAACAAACATACTTTTTCGTCCTAGACGATCACCAAAATGGCCAAATATAATTCCGCCAAGCGGCCTTACAACATAGCCAATTGCAAAAGTAGCGAACGTAATCATTAAGCTTACTAAGGGATGTACCGTCGGAAAGAAAGCTTCACTGAGATAGCTAGCAAATAAGGCGTAAATAATAAAATCATAAAATTCTAAAACGCCACCTAAGCTTGAGACAAATAATAGTTTTTTTTGATTTCTAGTCATAAATCCCTAATGTTTTAAAAGTAAATCCTTAAATTAAAACCAGGATAAATTCCCGCGCTAAATAGCAGTTATTACTCGCTAGATACGGGTATCCATTGTTTTATCGTATAATCAATAAACTTACTACTCATTGGAATTAAAATTAATAATAAAACAATGAGATAGCGATTTAAGTAATACATAAATCTTTTCGGTTGTGTTTCAACAATTTGTTTACCTTGCAACCAATTAGTTATAGCAAGGCATACTGGCAAATAAATTAGAGCAACAATTTCTGCAAAGATACGAGCCTCTGCTACCAAACCTACCCCAAGTAACCCTAAGAAATATAAAAAAGTAAGATAACGAATAGGGCGATATTTTAGAGGAATATAATCATAAAAACCAAACCACAGCAAAGGTAATCCAGCAAAAGCAAATATAAACATAAGAATACCTTGCTTTGCAAAAAGCCAATACATATTGATTGCGAAATTAGTTATTGCAGAACCATGATACCACTCAGTATAAGCTCCTGCTAAATTTACTGCTAAAAGGTAAGTTCCCAACCGAGCTAAAATATAAGCAGATAAACTAAGCAAGAAGGGTAATATTAACTTATAGAAATTCTTTAATGAGCGCAAATATAAAGCTGGAATTAATAGCACTAATAAAATACTACTTTCACGATTTAATGTTGCAAAGAAAATACATACTGCCAGCCAAAGCCATTTCTCTTTTAAGGTGAGATAAAAACTTAAAATGATAAAAAATAAAGATGGTGTATCATAGGGCCAAAATATAGCTGCTTGTCCATCGATGACAAAACGGTAATTAATAATAGTACACAAGGGCAATAGAAGAAAAAAAAGCCAAGTTAATAAAAGCGCTAATTGCTCACCAAATTCTAATTGCAGTAATGTTTGTAAAGCAAAAAAAGTAAAAACCACAAAAATAAATTCTAAAATAAAAAAAATTTCATAAGGCTTTAACGTAGTAGATTTATATAAACATCTAGCTAGAAATGGCACAAGTTGACGTTGGCCGAAAGGTAGCGGTGCTGTAAAATTCAACCAGCTTTCTAAAGGAACTCCATCATAGAGGCCGGTTAGTTGTACATGCATATAAGTGTACCCTACTATTAAAATAGCAGTAATAAACCAACATTTATAGTTAAAAATATCTTTATTTAAACTATCCGTAGTTTCGGTCATGACAATCTTAAGTCCCCTTTAATAAGAATATTTTATTATCCGTTTAGGGTATTTATTTTCTTTACTTGGCATAAAGCGTTTGTTAGTGAATAATGATATTATGCTATTTATCCACCTAATGTTTAGGCAGATAAGATGATTAATTTAGAACGCTATCTTAAAAAAATAAATATCACGGCAAAACCACTTAAGAATTTATCATCCACCGAGCAATTTAACTTTCTAAGTGAGATTTATTTTTCCCATCTTAAATGTTTTCCTTATGAGAATTTTGAACTAAGAGCTATTGCAAAACAACATCTTCTGCAAAGAAAATCTTTAAATTTTTTTAGCTATGATAAATTACTCCTGGCTAATCAAGGTGGCTATTGCTTTCAATCAGCCCAACTTTTAGCTGATGCCTTAACTCAACTCGGTTTTACAGTTAGGCCTTGTGCCGCGCGTGTATTAAATGGAGCCCCGGTTAATGATTCCAATGTATTAAAATTGCCGGCAACTCATATGTGTTTAGTCGCTACAATTGCGCACGAAGAATTTTTACTTGACCCAGGTCTCGGATCAAGCGCGCCAAGGCAACCTATATTAATTAAAGATTCTCAAGAAGTTATTAACCAATACCCTGATCAATTAAAACTATATAAAGAAGAGAATCTATTTATACTTGCTAAAAAAACCGATAAATGGACAACTTTAATTCAGAGTGATTTGCAGGCGGCAGATGAAAAACACTTAAAAGCTAATTTACTAGGACTTGAACGCTATCCAGACATTTTACCCATTCGCGATGAAAAGACATTAGTAGGGTTAATCACTAATGAGGGCCGTAAGTCCTTATTATGGAATGTCACTACAAACAAATTTGAATTTGCTAAACAATGCGGTGAACATTATACCAAAGAAATAATACCAGACTATAAAGAGGCTTATAAAAAACTAGTAGAGGAATTTAACATTTCTTATATTTCAGTAGAAGCGTTACAGAATTATTGTACAGATACTCGCCCACTTAAAATGCATCGCCGTTGGGAAATTAATTTACCAGTTGATAAAACAGAGATAGCAAATTTAGAGAAAAACTTAAGTTTTACAGTATAAATTGATTAGTAAACCTACTTACCGCTGGCCACATGAACTATACCTAAATTTTAAGCTTTTTTATTTACTTTATATTACATCATGTATGGGCCTCGGGAGTATTTTCAGGCGCTCTTGTTAAAACCTCAATCAAATCACCGAATGACTCAATCTTCCAATCAATATTTAATTCCTCCTCTAACTCAAAACTGTAATTGTCATCTTCCAACACATTCCTAAGGGTCGTTAAAAGATTTGCATCTGTTGCTAAGATGTCTTTATCTTCTTGAGAAATAGAACATTGGCTATCTTTTAATGCTTGAATGAAATTTTTAGCTGCTAATATTTTATCTTTTGCACTATGTCGTGGAAAAAAGGAAGGAGGAGAGCTTCGCTTATCTTCTTCAATAGAGCGCATAACACAATGCATAACTATATTACTTAAACTTTCTATAGCAGATATTCCTTTATTTTTTGATTGCTTAATAATTTCTGCTAATTCTGTATCTTCCTTATAAAGAAATGTAGGGTCTTCTTCAGGATGGGTAAGCTCATCTTCTTCCCCATTTTGCAAGCGCTCATTTAAAAGAATGATATAGTCATCTACTTCTTTAGGCAGTTTCTTAATATTGACTAATATATTTTTAACATACAATGGATCATCAATACCGAGTTTATAGTGCAAATCTCTTAGCGTTACCTCTTCCAATTGATTCATCACATTGATAAAAGATTGTTTAGAATAATTTTTAGGCATTAAGGCAAATATATTAATAAAATCTATATTCCGAATAGGCATATTATCTTGAGCTGCTTTAGCATAAACAATCATTAGTGGTAGCATGTACTTAGCAAAAGCAGAAAAATCTATATTATCTATATTTTCAAATTTCTTATTTGCTTTTTCAATAATGCCTAAATAAAATTCTAATTCTAAATCTAGCATTTCTTCTTTTTCTTCTGGTGCATTCTTCTTGGCTTTCTTCGCTCTGTTCTGGTCTAATTCTATTTCTTCTCGTACATTCTTCTTGGCTCTTTGCGCCTTATTATCCTCTAATTCTGCTTCTTTTTTTTCTTCTGGTAGATTCTCCTTGGCTTTTTGTGCTTTGATCTCGTCTAGTTCTACTTCTTTTTTTTCTTCTGGTGCATCTTTTGGTTCATCTCGCTCTCCATCTTGCACTTTCTTTCTTGATAGTGCTTCTACTTTTTCTTGTGCTACTAGTCTTTGTATTCCCGTATGTAGCTCTTGCCTAGCTTTTTCTTCTCTCTGCCTCACTTTTTCATTTTTAGCAGTAACAACTTTAGTAAAAAAATCAAAACTGCTACTTAAAAATTTTTCTGCTGCTGGCCTATGTTGAGGATTGACTTTATCAAGAACGGATTGTAGGGCCTCTATATACCATTTCATACAGATTAACTCTATTTAATAAAATATATTGTTTATTCTAGTATAAAAATTAAACCTTCTGCATCTCTAAACCCCATAGATAACCTCTGAAATCTACTAAATTAATAATTGCAACTATTTTATTGGATTTAGCTATAATCAACTATAACACTATCAATACTACCAAAAGCCGGGGATTTTCTTATGACTACTGTAGGAACCTATCTCGCCCAACGTCTTCAAGACCTAGGAATTAAAGACTATTTTGCAATTCCTGGAGACTACAATTTAGGGTTATTAGATGAGCTTTTAAAAAATACCTCACTAAACATGATCAATTGCTGTAATGAGCTTAATGCGGGCTACGCTGCAGATGGTTACGCTCGAGTAACAGGCGTAGCTGCACTAGTTTTAACCTATAGTGTAGGTGGGTTAAGCGCAGTCAATGCTGTTGCTGGAGCTTATGCCGAAAATTTGCCGATTATAGTTATCTCCGGAGGTCCTAATACTAACTCGGTTCAGGATGCTGAGATTTTACATCATACGTTAGCAACTGAAAATTACAGTTATGTCCGAGAAATATTTGCAAAAATCACAGCGCATAGTATTTTTATTCATAAGCCTAGCGATGCGCCCATGCAAATAGATACGGCAATTGCCATCGCTTTGGAGCAAAGAAAACCTGTTTATATTGAAATTGCTTGTAATATCTCAAACTTAGCTGTTTCACCACCAACAAAACGAGCCCTTAATGTTAAACGGTTAAGTGATACCTCTTCTTTAGAAGCAGCTATTGCACATGCGGTTGAGAAATTAAATGCAGCAGTTAAACCCGTACTTATAGCAGGTAGCAAATCCCGTTGTTGTGAAGCCACTGCAATGATTGAATCATTAAGTCAAGCTTGCGGTTATGCTCTAGCTGCAATGCCAGATGCAAAAGGATTTGTTTCAGAACAACACCCTAATTACATTGGCATTTATTGGGGTCCAGTGAGCTCACCTGGTTGCAGTGAAATTGTTGAATCTAGTGACTTGTATTTCTTTGTAGGGCCTAATTTTAATGATTATACTACCGTTGGGCACGTATGTAATATACAACCCAAAAAGCTAATTATGATTGCTGACGGAAGCGTGTCTATTGCGGGCACGGTGTATACAGAAGTATATATGAATGAATTTTTGCGCGGTTTACAAGATAAATTAAAATACAATGATACCTCTTTAAAAGCCTATAAACGCATTGAAGGTTCGGCGCCTTTGTATACGGAGCCAGATGATTTGAATTCACCCTTAACTACCCGCTTCCTCTTTGGCCAAATTCAAAAACTGTTAAGTAGTGATTATGCTGTTTTAGCCGAAACAGGAGATTCCTGGTTTAACGGTATGCGTCTTAATTTACCCGAGGATTGCCAATTCGAAATACAAATGCAATATGGCTCAATAGGATGGTCCGTGGGAGCTTTATTGGGAATGCAGGCCGCACTACATAATAAAAAACGGGTAATTGCGCTTATAGGTGATGGGTCTTTTCAAATGAGTGCCCAGGAAATATCAACACTTGTGCGTTATGGTTATAAACCTATTATATTTTTGATGAACAATGCTTCCTACACCATTGAAGTGCAAATTCATGATGGTCTATATAATGTTATTAATAATTGGCATTACGCAACTTTAATTGATGTTTTTAATGGAGATAACGGCAAAGCACGTGCCTTCAGAGCACATACTCATCAAGAGTTGTTAGATGTCATAAAAGAAGCAAAACAAGCCGATACGCTATGTTTTATTGAAGTATTTTTAGACAAAGACGACTGTAATAAAAATTTATTAGAATGGGGAGCGAGAGTTGCTGCTTATAATAATCGTCCACCGCGAGCAGATTAATAGCGCAGGTCAAAGCTAGGCTAATCATGGCTCGTTATGAACAAGGCTTAGAAGTTTTACGTAAACGGTGGGGTAAAGACGCTACAGATGAATATATAAAAAATTAGTGAAGTAGAGCCCTTCTTTGCCAAAACCAATAGACCTCTTGCATAACGTATTTATTTTGCGTGAGTGTAAGGTGCAAGGGTTTTAAGCAGCGGAGTTTACATGGCGTAAATGAGCACCGGCGAAACCCTTTGCAGTACAGCAATCATTTTAATGTGGAGTTATTGTTAATAATAATTAATTCTAATTAGTTATTGCCGAATAAGTCTTTTATTTTTTTGCTCAATTGATGGTTTTTCTGTTGACCGATAAGGATTAATATCTAGACCACCCCGTCGTGTGTAACGGCCGTAAACAGTCAACTTTTCGGGTTTACAGTAGGTCATAATATCAACGAAAATTCGTTCAATACATTGCTCATGAAATTCATTATGATTTCTAAAAGAAACTAAATATCTTAATAAGCCTTCACGATTAATTTTTTTACCCGTATAGGCAATTTGTACACTACCCCAATCAGGTTGATTGGTAACTAAACAATTGGATTTTAATAAATTAGAATAAAGAGTCTCCTCTACTATTCCTTCTTCTTCAACTATTGATAAAAAAGAAGGCTTAACTTGATAAACAGAGCATTCAATATCAAGGTTATCCAAGGACTCTCCCCCAAATGTTTCAATAACTTGAAACTGTCTTGCCTCCTCTAAAGAATAGATATTAACTAAAACATCTGCACCAACCTGTGCCGCTAGATCTTTTTTTACTATATTTTCTAAGGCTGTTTTTGTTTCAATTTTGGTATTATTAAACGAATTAAAGTAAAGTTTTAATGATTTAGATTCAATCAATTTTGGTGAGTGACAATCATAAATAATTGCAGCTATGCCAACCATAGGCTTGCCTTTGGCATTAAGCCAAGAAACTTCATAATGGTTCCAACAGTCAAAACCAAAAAAAGGTAGACGGTTAGGATCAAGGCCAATTTCTTGCCTTTTGCCAGCTCTTGGAATGGGATAAAGTCTATCAGGATTGTAAGTTAGATCATAATCTGACTTTTTACCTAGCTCCGATTCTGTGCTAATCGCTTGGTATTGTTTAAGAACTTCATCACTCATTTTTAACTCCAATATTTCAATAATTTTTGCGGTACTTTGCCAGTTTATAGACCTTTTCATTTCTACTTGACTGGCAATATAGGTTAGTAATGATGCAGCTTCCTTAAGTTTAGCGGCTTTTTCTCCTAATTCTTGGGCTTGCATTTTAAGAGAACCCGTTAAATCAAACTTTGGATTATCGATAAATTTTTTTATCTCAGTTAAAGAAAATCCTAAGTATTTTAAGGTAATAATTTGCTGTAAAATTAACAGATTATTTTCAGAATAAAGGCGATAGCCTGAAGCAGACCGTTTTGCAGGCTGCAATAAGCCAATTTCATCATAGTATTGTAGGGTGCGTATACTTAGGGATGTCATTTGGCTAATGTCTTTAATCTGATAATATTTCATATAATCACCCCCTTAATGCAAATTTTAAACTATCACGCCACGTGAGAGTCAATAGTTTTAAAAAAATACACCTAGCCATTATCCTATGTTAGGATGCAACCTGATAATGAGCTGTTTTTTGAAAAGACCAATTATTGAGGTAACTTAAGATGATAGAGGCAATTATTTTTGATTTTGATGGCGTTGTCCTTGATAGTGAGCCACTTCATTATGAAGCTTGTTGCCAAGTATTAAAACCTCTTAATTTAACTTTAAGTTATAAAGAATATCAAGAGCAATACCTTGGCCTTGCAGATAAAGAGATGTTTCCAAAATTAATGCAGCGTATGAATTATCCAATATCTAAAGATGAAATTAAACTGCTAGCTCATAAGAAGTCTAAAGTTTATATTGATATTATTACTCAAGCACAAACTCTACCAGTAATAGAGGGCTTTCAAAATTTTTTAATGAGTATAGCAACCAAAGTTAAGAAATTAGCTATTTGTAGTGGCTCTACTAGAAATGAAATAGAATCAGCTTTAACTAAAATAGCCGAAGGTAAATTAAGTACTTATTTCGATACAATTGTTACTACAGAAAACGTTAGTCAAGGGAAACCTTCCCCTGAAGGTTATCTATTAACAGCAGAACGAATTAATATTAAACCGGAACACTGCCTAGTTATTGAGGACACCCCTCATGGTATTCAAGCCGCTAAAGAAGCTGGAATGCGCGTTATCGGTTTACTTACCAGTTATAAACATACTAAACTTCTAAAAGCTGATAAAACCATTAGCAATTTTAAACAATTATTATTAGAAGATGTTCTGTAGCATATTTTATGAAAGCTACTCGTATATAACTAGATTGCTACATCACGCAATCTAGTTATAACTAATGTAGTTTTTAGATAGGAGCAAAAGCAATGGTTGGCTCTTCTTCTTTGGGTGCAGCAATAGCATCCTTAATAGTTTTACCAGTACGCGTAGCTAATTTTACTAAATTTTCTGGGCCTGAAATAGCAGTCATAGCTGCTAATCCTATAGTTGTTATAATAGAAGCCCCGGCTACAATAGCAAGTTGAGTTGAGCGAGATAAATAATCAGCAGAAGCTTCTTTCTTACGGGCAATAGCCGCACCACCAGACATCAATAAAAATCCTAAACTTGCAATTGCACTTGCTATAGTCACAGCAGCAGCGGCAACACTAAGGACTCCCCACACAAACGGGGCATAAAAAGGTGCAGCAACTGCTTTTGCAACATCCCTAGGACCCTTATAAGGTACAAAAAATGAATTAGCATTAACAGTAGTAGTAAATGAACGAACTTTATCAGTAAAAAAATTAAAGCTAGGAACAATAACGCGTTCAGCTTTAAAATCTTTATCAATTTTAAGATTTCCTAGTCTCTTTAAATCAGGCATTTTAATATTTTTAGTAAACTCACCTCGTGTGTATTTAGATCGCATTTTTATTCTCCTTGTTAAATCTAATTAGAGCCACAGTGTGCATTAGGAAGACATGGCAGTCAACTTAATTCATTTCATTTTGTTTAACTTTTTTGCTTAAATTTAGAATTTTCTTGCTAGAAAGAGAAAGGAATTCTGCCCATAGGAATTACATAAAAAAATTCATTTACTCGGATTAATAATATAAATTAATAAGCTAAATTAAATAATATTTTGAGCATTAATTACTTTTAAAATAGTTGTAAATTTAATTAAGTGAGCAACTTAATTTCTTTTATATTTACTAAAAAATGTAAAATTTCTAATAAGCTTGTGAAGTTACTTAATTGAGTTTTAAAGAATTTTTAAGGTATTTTGCTGTTTCATTTAATCCAGTTATAGAGCCTATTTCATAAAACGGTTCAAATACCTCATGACCTGCTAATTCACCACGAAGTGAAAGCTCATGAAATAAATCTGCTAAATCAAATGCTTTGCCTTTAGGTAAAGAATTTAAAAGTGATGCTGACAAAATACTTAAGCCATAATCGATATAATTCATCTCAGGCAAAGGCTGATTTTTATTATACTCAATAACGGTATTCTCATTGAATAAGACATTACTTTTATCTCCTTGATTCATGTTTTTAAAAACAGTCATGAGAGCAGGTCTATTGCTTTTAAAAAAAGCTCGCTCGACCTCTGCAAAGTCAATAGGTAGATAAGAATCACCATAGAGGATAAAAAATGTCTCGCCTAAATAGGGTAAAGCTTGCTTTATTGCACCTCCAGTACCAAGAGGGGCCTCTCCGTCCCAAGAGTAGTGTACAGTTAACTCGTAAGTTGAACCATCTCCTACCACCGCTTCAATCTGTTCTCCTAAATGGCCTAAACAAAGCACAACTTCTGATATGCCTTGTTGACGTAAATAACGAAGCTGATAATTAATAAAGTATTCGCCTGCTACCTTTACCAACGATTTGGGCGTTTTTTTGGTTAATGGCAGCAAGCGCGTCGCAAGTCCTCCAACTAAAAGGGCAACCGGCAAGCTCATAGAAAATTCCTTACTTTATTTAACACTAGTTTTTGATAGTGTTTGCAGAATAATAAATATAATGATATCAATTAAAATTCCTATATTTATTCAGGGAAGTAGGATTTTTGGATGGCTCAATCTATAATAAATAATGATAATCGCACAACCACTACTTCTCATCTTGCTGTCATTGGTGCTGGCCCATCAGGTTTAGCTGTTAGCCTTTTTTTAAAAAATACGCCTGATATTTTAGAAAGTAAAAGTCATGTTGGCGGACATGCTTCCTCATTTTTTATTGACGGATTTACTTTTGACTATGGCCCACATATTTTATTTTCTCGCGATCAGGATATTTTAAATTTTATTATTGCCACCCTAGGAGATAATATAGCCCAATGTCGCCGCAATAATAAAATTTCATACAAAGATCGATTACTCAAATACCCTTTTGAAAATGACTTAGGCTCACTGCCTTTAGAAGATAATTATGACTGCATCCGTCATTTTATTTTTAATCCTTATAAAGAAAAATATGCCAATCCAAACAATATGCGCGAGTGGTTTTTAAAAACCTTTGGGGAGGGAATTTGCTCGCGCTATTTGTTTCCCTATAATGAAAAGATATGGAATATTCCAGTAGAAAAACTTTCCATGTCTATGGCAGATCGCATTCCAACGCCACCTCCTGAAGATATATTGAAATCTTCTTTGGGCTATAAAACAGAAGGCTATTTGCATCAACTTTATTATTCTTATCCTAAAGTTGGCGGTTACCAGGCAATTTGTGAGGCTTGGAAAAAAGACTTACCTGTTACTTATCAATTTACTGTCGATAAAATTGAATTTATAAATGGCAAAATCAAATTACATGATAGTCAAGGCCATGTGAGAGAATATGAACAAGTCATCAGCACAATGCCAATAGATGAATTAATTACAAAGGTAACTATTGCCATACCTGATGATATTAAATTTGCAGTAGAAAAGTTAATTATTAACCCAATGTTTGTCATTTCTTTTGCTGTAGAAGGTATTGATCCAAATCAATATACGGCGGTTTATTTTCCAGAAGCTGAATTTTGGGTCAATCGCATAAGCTATCCTTGTACTTTTTCTTCTGCTAATGGGCCGAAAGGGCACTGGAGTTTGCAAGCAGAAATTACCTGCACTAAAGACTCAACACTTTGGAATAAGTCAGATGCAGAAATTGTAACTCACGTAAAGCGGGGATTACAAAAGCGTAACTTGCTACCCGATGACGATACTATAGTCTTTGCTAAAATCGATCGGATACCACATGCTTACGTAGTCTATGATGTAGGTTATGAAGAACATGCTAGTAAAGTACGGTCGTGGTTTGCTTCTCATGGGATATACTTACTAGGCCGTTTTAGTTATTTTGAATATATTAATGTTGATATGGCAGTGGAAAGCGCCCTTAAACTTGCTGCGTGCTTAAATAATGATAAGAGAGATTATCTACAAATAAAATCTCTGTATTTAAAAAATGCTTTAAATAAATTAACTAGGGCTGATTTACAGTAGATATAACTTTTATTTTAAATTTATAAAAGTACTTATCCTCATTTGAAAGAAGCAACGAAAAAAGTTCATCATTAATTTTTTGTATTATTCTAGTAGCTAGCAAGATAGCGGAGAAAAACTCAATGAATGCTAACACTGATCCTATCGGAAAATATATTACTGTTGCCATGATCACTAAAAATGAAGAAAAAGCTGTGGCAGGAGTTATTCAAGATATTAAAAAAATCGTACCAGAAGCTGAAATTATTATTGTTGATTCGAGCCAAGATGAAACACCATCGATTGCTAAAGCATGTGGTGCCACAGTCATTCGTCAATTTCCCGCGTGTGGTTATGGCCCAGCTATGGAACGTGCATTACGCGAGGCAAATCGCCAAGTTATTATTACTTTAGACTGTGATAATACTTATCCTGCCCAGAAAATTCCTGAACTTGCTGCACTTATTCTTAACGAAGGTTATGATTTAGTAAATACATCACGATTGCAAAAAAAGCCACAAGCTATGCCCTGGCTTAATTACTTAGGTAATCTAACGTTTGCTTGGTTTGCAAGCTTGCTATTTTTTCAGCGGTTTACTGATCTTCATAGCGGCATGCGTGCATACCGTAAAACAATGTTAGATAATTTACAATTTGACGCTAAAGGCGAGGCCCTACCTGTTGAGCTTCTTTTAAAACCCATTATATCTGGTTATAAAGTTCATACTATCTTTATCGACTATCAAGAAAGGATTGGGTACAGTAAATTAAATACTTGGGGTACTATTTGGTGGACATTAAAGCGAATCATCAAGGTTAGAATGCACTCGACAGTAAAACTGGGTTTAACTTTATGATTTTATAATTTGATTTATAATAAATTTAATCCCTAATAGCTATAAATTTTTTTGCAATTACTTAAAAAAAAACTTACATTAAAATTATATAGTTTCACTAGACTTTATCTTATCAGACTTTCATTGGATGAAGTGGAAAAGTATCTTTACGGAAGAAGAAGATGGTCTATACCGAACAATATTTAAATGAAGTAATAAACATTATTAATCAGCTAGATATTAATCCAATTGAGCAAATAGTTGATTTGCTTGTTAACCTTAAAAAATCGGCAGGACGATTATTCTTTCTTGGTGTTGGAGGCAGTGCGGCCAATTGTTCTCATGCTGTAAATGATTTCCGGAAAATTGTTGGAATTGAAGCTTATACACCTACGGATAATATTGCAGAGCTCACTGCAAGGATAAACGATAGTGGCTGGGAAACAACTTTTGTTGAGTGGTTAAAAATTAGTAAGCTATCTGACAAAGATATGCTGTTTGTATTTTCAGTAGGAGGCGGGGATTTAACCAAAAATATTAGCCCAAATATTGTAGTCGCTCTACAATATGCAAAATCAATAGAAGCTAAAATAGTTGGGATTGTTGGAAGAAATGGAGGTTATACGGCTCAAATAGCTAATGTATGCATTGTTATTCCAACTGTAAATGAGCAAACAATAACACCGCATGCCGAAGCGTTTCAAGCGATTCTTTGGCATTTAATAGCATCACATCCAAAATTAACAGCTAAAACCTAAACATAAGTTGTTTACTTAGAAAGGAACTCTTTGTGAGCACAAATAATGAATGAAAAAATTGAAAAGCTGAAAGTAAAAATATTTTCTGATGGAACTGATAAGGCCAATTTTTTAGAGTTATATAAGCAACCTTATATAAAAGGATGGACAACTAATCCAACTCTTATGCGTCAAGAAGGAATAGTAGATTATCAAGCCTTTGCAGAAGAAATTCTTACCTTTATTCCGAATAGACCTATTTCTTTTGAAGTCATTGCAGATGATTTTAATGAGATGGAGCAACAAGCGTTAACAATTTCTTCGTGGGGAAAAAATGTTTATGTAAAAATCCCAATCATAAATACCCGTCGTGAAACCAGTTATGCCTTAATTAAAAAATTGACAGCACAACAAATTAAAGTAAATGTCACTGCCATTATGACTTTAGAACAAGTACGCCATATTATTCCAGCTCTTTCACCTGAAGTACCTAGTTATATTTCTGTCTTTGCTGGACGTATTGCTGATACAGGACAAGATCCGCTTCCTGTCATGATAGAAGCATTAAAAATCATTAAAACTAATCCGCAAACAGAATTAATTTGGGCGAGCACTCGTGAACTATTTAATATCTTTCAGGCTGATAAAATTGGCTGCCATGTTATTACAGTCTCCCAAGATATACTAAAAAAACTGCACTTAATTGGTTATAGCTTGGATGATTACTCATTAGATACGGTGAAAAAATTTTATATGGATGCTATAGCAGCTAGAATAAAGTTATCTCATTAGGGACGTTTATGATTATTGCACGTAGTCCACTGCGAATTACGCTTGGTGGTGGTGGAACAGATTTGCCATCTTATTATCGAGAGCATGAAGGGTTTTTAATTGCTGCAGCAATCAATAAATATGTTTATGTGACTGTCCTTAAACCTTTTAGCAAAGGAATTTACCTTAAATATTCTGAATTAGAATATGTTCATTCTGTTGAGGAGATAAGGCATAAAATTTTTCGAGAAATTTTACGTTTACCCAATTTATATACTAATCAAATTGAGCTGACCTCTCTTGCTGATATTCCTGCTGGTACTGGTTTAGGCTCCTCTGGCAGCTTTACAACAGCCCTACTAGCAGCTTTATATGCGCATAATCACAAATTAATATACCCGCAAGAATTAGCAGAGCTAGCTTGTCATATAGAAATAGAACAGTTAGATGAGCCAATAGGAAAACAAGACCAGTATATAGCGGCTTTTGGTGGCTTAACTTGTTTTAACTTTCATAAAAATGACAAAGTAACAGCAACCTCATTAAACATCTCACAAGATATGCTTTTTGATTTGGAAGATAATCTCTTATTATTTTTTACCGGCTATTCAAGAAACGCCGGTAATATCCTAAAAAATCAAAATGATAAGACGCAGAAAAAAGACGATAAGATGTTAACCAATTTACATTTTATTAAGCAATTAGGTTATCGTATTAAAGAAGCTTTAGAACAAGGTGATGGTAGGCGTTTTGGGGAGCTTATGAACGAGCATTGGGAGTATAAAAAACAACGCTCAAACAATATGAGTGATACTCAGATTGATAAATGGTATGAATTAGGAGTAAAAAATGGCGCAGTTGGCGGTAAACTTGTTGGCGCCGGTGGTGGTGGTTTTTTAATGTTTTATGCTAATGATCGTAATAAATTACGCCAAGTAATGCGACAGGCAGGCCTAGAAGAAGTACGATTTAGTTTTGATTTTGAAGGAACAAAGGTCGTACTTTCATGAATCAAGTTAGCTTAAGCGAGATAGGTTAAATGGCAGACAAATTATTTTGTCGTGGGGCATTAATCATATATATACTTTTAGTATATGCTTTTTATCCAACCTTTCATCTTTCCGTTGATTCTGTACCTCATACTTTATATCAATATTTAGCTCAAAGTTTTCTTTCAGGACACCTAGATTTATTAGTACAACCCTCTCAAGAATTACTTCATTTGCCTGATCCTTATGATTCTATAAAAAATTATAAGCTTAGGCTGCCTGATGCATCGTTGTATAACAGTAAATACTATATTTATTTTGGGCCACTTCCAATTATAATATTTCATTTGCCGTTTAAATTATTAACAGGCTTTTACCCTTCAGATGATCTAGCTGCTTTTTTCTTTTTAGCCATAGGATTTATGGTTAACTTTTTTCTAGTTATGAAGATAAAAGAACAATATTTTTCTCATATTTCAGAACTGCAATTAGGTTTCATGG
The DNA here is from genome assembly GCF_048541585.1 of Legionella sp. D16C41. Lineage (NCBI taxonomy): Bacteria > Pseudomonadati > Pseudomonadota > Gammaproteobacteria > Legionellales > Legionellaceae > Legionella > Legionella sp. D16C41. The sequence goes on from NZ_CP183303.1 coordinate 2,977,039, forward strand.
GTGCCTTACTTGGGTTTACCAACGGGGCACCGTTTTTATTATCCAGGCCTCTTGTTTATGAAATAGCAATTGCCTCTGCATTTTGTTTTATGAGCCTTGCTTTATTTTTTCTTTATAAAATAACCCACCAGAACAAAACAAAAGATATTGTCTTATTTAGTTTGTGTTTATCACTTTGTGTAGCCGGACGACCGCATTTTGTTATCATCTGTTTTTTTCTTTTATGCGCGCTTTTACTTTATTTATTAAAGCATGCTAATAAGCCAGTTCTTACTCTTATTACAGCTTTATTTATTCCAGCTATTGCAGTTGGCTTTATGTTAGCATTGTATAATTATCTGCGCTTCGGCTCTATTTGGGACTTCGGTCATTTTTGGCAACTGTCTTGTAATAATATACAGGCCTTACATGGGGAATTAGTTGATCTAAGTAAAATTCCCCGCAATCTTGTTTATAGTTTTTATTTTTATTTTCTGCAACCGTTTAAAATAGTTGATCTTTTTCCTTATATAAGGTTGATTTGGCATAACTGTTGGTATCATATTGATAATGATTATTATCTTGAAGCCATTGCCGGCGTATTAATTACCACGCCATTTATTCTTTTAGTTTTTGCTTTACCTAAATTACTGTTAATCTACTTTAGAGAAAAAAGTCAGGAAACTCCTTTATTGTGGTTCTTATCTTTTACTTTTTTTGTCCCCCTCATTAACGCTTTATTTTTGCTTCTCCTTCCCTTTGCTATTCAACGATATCAAGTAGATTTTATCCCTTATTGGATTTTTCTTGCTATTATTACCCTTTGGTTATACGAAGATTATGCTTCTCATTCAATATATTTTAAATTTGTAAGAATTATTTTTATCATTACAGGAGTCATTAGTATCTATGTAGGATTTAGTTTTGGCTTAGCTTATTGGAGTCCCTTACCGTAATTTCTCTTGTAAGTTCCTAATCATTGCTAAGGCTGATGAGCGGATAGCCTCCGCAGAATTTTGTTTGCAACGCCAGCCTATAGATTGAATTTTGTTAGTATTTAAACGTACTGTTGGTACATCACCTTTCCAACCTCTATCACCTCCAGTAAATTTGAAATCGACTGGTTTTTCTATATTCATACACTCTATGATAATGTTAGCGATGTCACGGACACTAATATAATCGCCTGTAGCTACATTATATACTTCATATTTTTGTGTCATCTGACTATGAACCAATAAAACGGCAGAAATTACATCGTGAATATGAATATAAGATTTGCTTTGTAAACCATCTCCTAAAATCTCAAGTGTAGTCGGATCAGCATTTAATTTGTTTATAAAATCATACCCTACACCATGAGTTTGACGAGGCCCGACAACATTTGCAAAACGAAAAACGCACGCAGTTAAATCAAACATGTGGCAATAACTACAAATAAACGCTTCACTTGCAAGCTTACTAGCTCCATAGGTTGAAATAGGGTACATACCAGCTTGATCTTCTGTGCTTTCTATATCAACCTCTCCATAAACACCGCTACCTGAAGTATAAATAATTCGCTTAATTTGAGCTAAGCGAGCTGCTTCTAAAATCTGATAGGTAAGATAAGTTCCTTCCGTGAAGTCAATACTTGGCTGTGAAATAGCCCGGGCAATATCAGGATTAGCGGCAAAATGCATAACAACGTCATGTCCTTTTATGGCTTCATTAAGTTTACTTGTTTCTTTAACATCACCTTTAATAACTATGAAACGGGCATCTTTATTGTGCTGTTGATAATGCCACACTTTGCCAGAAGAAAAATTATCGTAAATTGTTACTTTATTAGTTGTATCCATACTTAGTAATGTGTCAATAAAATGAGAGCCAATAAAACCTGCACCACCTACTAGAAAATAATTTTTAAAGTTCATCTGGTTTATCCTATTTTTAGTATGAAGGATGAATTAAGCTTGCTAAAAAATTTAAGCGCTTACTAAACCCTTTTATGACGCATTTATAATTAATCTTAACTGTATTGCTTTATGAAAAGATTTTCATTCATAAACTGTAGGTTTTTTTCGGCGATCTTTTAATTGGCTTTGTTTAGATTTATCGTCCATTATTTTTTGCTTTAATCGTCTTGAGCGTCGTTTTTTTTGCCGTTTTATTTTTTCAATTGCTTGTTGCTTTTTTGATTTTTCTTCAGACAAGACTGCAGCTAATTTTTCACAAAGCCTGACTCTAGCAAAATAACGATTATCTTCACGACTTCGTGTTTCTTGACACTTTATTTCAATACCTGAAGAGAGATGCTTTAAGTAAACTGTTGAAGCCGTTTTATGTAGATTTTGACCGCCCCTGCCGCTGCCTATAATAAATTTTTCTGTAAGCTCGCTATCATAAATAGCTAGTTTCTCCATCCAAATTTTCAAATTATCCCATTTTTCTTTATTAATCATGGCAGCGGTCTCTAAACTTATGAACTAAGTGTAAACGCTCAAATAACCCTGTCAACTTAACTTAAGCATTCTATCATCTCGGCGTAGGCAGAGATTCATCTTATTACTCGCACGCTGCCTAGATAACAATAGCTTCCCACTGGCATGAGAATGACATAATAAAAATCTATCTAATAATTGAAAATAATTGATTGAGGTAATATCGCCCTTTTTTGAGCAAAATCAGCATAAGGCGCCCAAATTAATTATAATATATACAAACTGCTTTAAAAATAGAGAATTATGCGTGGTAAATTATTCATAGATCTAAGTACACTTGCGCCCCGTGGCGAGAACCCACTGTTACGTAAACAATATCCAAAAGTTAATTTTTTCACTGGTTCAACATCTTGTAGCTTAATTTATTTAGCTGAATTATATGAGCGTGGTGAAAAGCGACTATTACTGCCTACCCGCGAATTAATGTTAAAGGGCTTTGCAATATATGCTGGTGAATTAGGAAACGTTTTTTCAAAAAATTCTATCAATCGAAATGCTATTTCAGGGTGTGATTTTGCAAGAGCTGTAAATGCCTTAAATTGGTCCAAAAAAATGGTAGAAGCCCCGTGGACCAAAGTCGGAGCTCAAAATAAGCTAGCTAAATTAGAAGCAAATCTTAGTCATTTAAACGAAACAAACCAAGCAGAAAGTTCAATTTCAGAAAAACAATATGAACAATTCATAGAATCCATACAACAGTTAGAATTACAAATTCAAAATTTAAAAAATCAAATTGCTGATTTTGACTCTCTGAGTGAAGATAAACAACAGTTGATAGTTCAACCTTTTCCCATTGTTTTCGCTTTTAAAGTGGAAAAAGTTAACCTAGATTGCAAATCTAGTGCAATTTCGGGCGAAGTAGTTGCTGAAGGTGGTTGTACTTATAGGCAATTAGAAGCAGTCTTTGTGCCTGCTGATAAAATTGTCCTAGTTCAAGCTCTTCTACCTGAAGGTAGCGAAAAAGTTCAAGATATTGCCTTCTTAGAAGAAACCTTAAACCCTAGATTAAGTCAAAATAACTCCGCTGGCTTAGGAATATAGTCTTTGAGCACCGTAAAAAACATTTTTAAATCAAGCTTAAATAAATCATAAGTTATGTTATAACTATAATTCTATGGACTAAAGAATAAAAAATCATGACCATCGCTACTTATCAGTCAAAAAGGATAGGGCCTGTTACTATTAATATTAATAACAATGGAGTAACTATTTCCTCAGAGCGTTTGGAACTTAAATCACTTAATCAAGGCAATCAGTCCTATTTAATTACCCAATATAAGCTTCTTTTAGGTAGTCTAGAAAATACTAAATTATTTGGTGAAGGTAATGTTTGGAGCGAAAAAGCAGTAGAAGAATTTGTATTAAGTGCAATAGCCTGCTGGAACAGAAAAGAGACTTTTGGTGTTTTTGCTGTATATGATAAACAAACGAAAACTTTTTTAGGCAGTTTATCAGTTAGTCAAGCACTAGATGACTTTGCTCATATTGGTACTGGACATCGTAATGCCGCTGAAATTGGCTACATAATTGATAAACAATTTGGTGGTAAAGGCTATGGCACAGAAATCGCTATTTTAGGGAAAAAATATATTAAGCATTTTAATGCAGAAACTAAGCAAACGTTGCAAAATAACATAAAAGAAATTGTTGCCACTGTTCATCCACTAAACGAAGGCTCAAAAAAAATTTTACAAAAAACACTTAAACACCAAGAGCCTCAAGAATTTAAAAAATTTGGCGACAAACCTAGAATTTTATTTTTTAAACCATTAAAGGCTCCCCTAGAATCTTCAAACTTTTCTAACAAGATTATAAATCCCTAAGATAGCGAGCCCTATTACTTTAAGCTTTTTATAACGGACAAACAATAAAACTATCCTTTTTACTTCCTACGTCTCGCGCGGGATTGAGCGCGCCAGTTAAATCACTGAAGCTCGTGGATAAGGCCCCAGGCGCAGGTCTAGAAAAAGAGTTTTTAACTATTTTAGCTTTTTTATTTAGCACAATCCTTAAACTAAATTTATATAAATCCTTAATATTGTCCTAATATTGAACAGTTATAATAAAGTTTTGAAAATTAATTTTATTATCATGCCTGATCTAACGCGCAAACAATTTGTAAAGATATGTACCCAAGCCATTTTTAATACTAGAAGTAAAATTACTATTAATAATCAAAAAAGTGGTTATCAAAAATTTCATTGGGAAATTAAAGAAAATGATTATTTTTACGCTAAAGCTCGACCTGCATTAAAAGGTAATAAAGATCCAGTCTTTTTACATGATGCTATTGAGCATATAGGTTTAGGTAATTGCAATGAATTAGCTGACTACCTTTTAGTAGAAATCGGCAAAGAAATTAACAATTTCAATAATAGTAACAATAACAATAACAATAACAATGACAATGCTATAGCAAAAATGAGTATTATCCGCTCTAAAAAAGTCGATCATGTTTATGTAGAAATCTTTATTCAATTGGCTGATGAAAAACATCCCTCACTCTGGGAGGTCGATGCTTGGGATCCCCGCATTATAGATGTGAGTAGACGGCCTGATGGGTCAATAAAAAATGTTGAAGCGCTTGATTATGGCTATGAGGTCAAAGTTAGAGCGTCTTTTTCTTCAGACAAAATTGATTATCACAAAGAGTATAGCTTCTTTAATGTTTCTAAACCAAAACCTGGGTGTTCCACAGGAAATTGTACACCAGAAAGAGAAATATTAAGAAAACATCGTGATCTATACAGCGATTACACGATTGAGGAGGCCGTTAAAAAGAAAAAGCTTGATCCAGATGGTGAAATTCACTATTTACAAAAAGCCTCAGATTGGCAATGTAAGAAGAGTTAACTTTTCTACACTAAATACTTTATACTAAGTTAGTTACTATGAATTAGAACAGTTACACTAATAGTAAAAAACAATAAAAAATTTCTAGTACGTAAGGAAAATGCTATGGATGGCGTTATTGTGATTGCAATAATCCTTTTTTTTGCACTATGCCTAGGCCTAATAAAATTCTTTGCTTCTTTATCCTGGGGACAGAAATGATTACTTATTTCATTTGTGGAATAATTACCTTTATGTTACTTATTTATTTATTGGTTGTTTTATTTAAACCAGAAATCTTTTAATTCGTAGAGTGTCATTCACTAAGTTTTAAACAAAGCAGAAGTGCGTAAAGCTATAGTATGTACATAGACGTACATGACTTAAGCTAATGAGCTTGCAACTTAGTATAAAGCTTAGTGGGTGCCGCTATATTCATGGAAAGGACTCTATGATCACCGAAATTGGTTTATACCAAATCCTTTTTTATCTTTTTATGCTTTTGCTTCTTGTTAAGCCCTTAGGGCTATATATGGCAAACATTTATGAAGGCAAATCACTGTGGATTAATCGACTTGGGCGCCCTATTGAATCGATTTTATATCGCCTCTGTCGGATTAATACTAGTCAAAGTATGGACTGGCAACGTTATTTATTGTCTATGCTTGTTTTTAATTTTATTGGTTTAATAGCTGTCTATATTATTCAACGCTTACAAGCCTATCTTCCTTTAAACCCACAACATTTGACGGCTATTTCGCCAGAACTTGCTTTTAACACGGCTGTAAGTTTTACCACCAATACTAATTGGCAATCTTATAGTGGTGAAACTACTATGAGTTATTTAACTCAAATATTAGCACTTACCACCCAAAATTTTCTTTCTGCAGCAACTGGAATGTCTTTATTAATTGCTTTTAGTCGTGGTATTTCGCAACGTGAAAATACAAGTCTTGGTAATTTTTGGGTAGATACTACACGTGGAACACTTTATATTCTGCTACCACTATCGTTTATTTTTGCTTTAATTTTAGTTTCACAGGGCGTAATTCAAACTTTTAAACCTAATGAAAAAGTTAAACTTTTACAGCCCTTAAATTATGCGCAGCCACTCAATAATACAACAGCAGCTCCTAACTTAATCACCGAGCAAATTATTCCCATGGGGCCAGTTGCCTCTCAAATTGCTATTAAGCAGCTAGGGACAAATGGTGGCGGCTTTTTCAACACTAACTCCGCACATCCTTTTGAAAATCCAACACCCTTAACTAATTTTTTAGAAATGTTAGCCATTTTACTTATTCCTGCTGCACTTTGTTATACTTTCGGCGTTATAGTGAAAGATACACGACAAGGATGGGCTATTCTTACTGCTATGTACCTTCTTATTATTCCCTTTATTGCCTTAGGCGTTGTTGCAGAACATAAAGGAAATCCCGCCCTAACGGCTATGGGTGTCAACCCAACGGCAATTCCTTTTGCCTATCCTGGTGGCAATATGGAAGGCAAAGAAACTCGCTTTGGTATAATAAATTCAGCTCTTTGGGCTGTCGCTACCACAGCTAGCTCTAGCGGCTCAGTCAACTCAATGCATGACTCTTATACTCCCTTAGGGGGGCTTGCGCCTTTATGGATGATGCAGTTAGGTGAAGTTGTTTTTGGCGGGGTAGGTTCCGGTTTATACGGCATGTTAATGTTAGTTATTATTGCCGTTTTTGTAGCCGGTCTCATGGTGGGCCGAACACCTGAATATTTAGGTAAAAAAATAGAACCTTTTGAAATGAAGATGGCCTCTATCGCAGTCTTAGTTATGCCGATGCTTGTACTTATTTCTACAGCTATAGCCTGCGTTACACCAGCAGGTGTAAGCGCTATCGGTAATCCTAAAATGCATGGTTTTAGTGAGATTCTTTATGCATTTACCTCCATGGGCAATAACAATGGCAGTGCCTTTGCAGGACTTAATAGCAATATATCATTTTATAATCTTTTAGGTGGCTTTGTTATGCTTATGTCGCGCTATTGGATAGCAATTCCGGTCATTGCTATTGCAGGCTCCTTGGCACGCAAAAAAATTCTTCCCCAAAATGCAGGCACATTAGCCACCCACACCCCTATTTTTATTCTGCTTCTTATTGGCATAACTATTTTAGTCGGTGCTTTATCGTTTCTCCCAGCCCTAGCCTTAGGGCCTATCGTTGAGCACCTAAATCTTTGGGGACAATATGGGCACTAAATCACATCAGTCTTCGCTCTGGGACACTAAGGTTATTAAAATTGCTATAGGTAACTCTTTTTTAAAATTAACGCCAAAACACCAAATAAAAAATCCCGTCATGTTTACCGTGTATGTTGGCTCTTTAATGACAACTGCTCTTTTTATTAGAGCTTTAGTTGGCGAGGGCGAAGCACCAGCTGGATTTATTCTAGCCATTACCTGTTGGCTTTGGTTTACCTTACTTTTTGCCAATTTCGCTGAGAGTATGGCGGAAGGACGCGGTAAGGCACAAGCACAAGCTTTAAAAAAGGCGAGACGTGAAATTCAAGCTAAAAAATTAGCAAAACCCTCTAGAGATTCTTCATTTACTTTAGTCCAATCTGCTCTTTTGCGAAGTAACGATATTGTTTTAGTTGAAGCAGGAGACTTTATCCCAAGTGATGGAGAAGTCATTGAAGGGATTGCATCAGTCAATGAAAGTGCTATTACTGGTGAAAGTGCACCTGTTATTCGTGAAAGTGGCGGCGATAGAAGTGCTGTTACGGGTGGCACTCAAATTCTTTCTGATTGGTTGATCATTCGTATCACTTCTAATCCTGGGGAAACTTTCTTAGATAAAATGATTTCCTTAGTAGAAGGCGCAAAGAGGCAAAAAACACCTAATGAACTGGCCCTTACTATTTTATTAGCAGGGCTTACTATTATTTTTTTGTTAGTGTGTGCCACCCTTCTTCCTTTTTCAATTTATAGCGTTACCAGTGCAGGATTAGGCAAAGTTATTACAATTACCGTACTAGTGGCCTTATTTGTATGCCTTGCACCAACTACCATCGGAGGTTTACTTTCAGCGATTGGTATTGCTGGCATGGATAGAATGATTCAAGCTAATGTCATTGCCATGTCAGGACATGCTGTAGAAGCTGCAGGCGATGTTGATGTTCTGCTATTAGATAAAACAGGGACCATTACTTTAGGTAATCGAGAAGCTATTGAATTTATACCCGCAGCAGGTATTTCAGCTCAAACCTTAGCAGATGCAGCGCAACTGGCCTCACTAGCTGATGAAACTCCTGAAGGTCGAAGTATCGTCATTTTAGCAAAAGAAAAATATGGTCTTAGAGAACGTAATATTCATAAATTAGGCGCAACATTTATCCCTTTCACCGCAGAAACTCGCATGAGTGGCGCTAATTTACCGGGTCGGCAAATTAGAAAAGGGGCTGCACAAGCAATTGAGGAATATATTAATGAAATTGGCGGCCATTTTCCTGAAGATATTCAACATCACGTAGAACAAATCTCTCGTAAAGGTGGTACAGCACTCGTTGTTGCAGAGGAGAAAAAGGTATTAGGCGTTATTTACCTCAAAGACATTGTGAAAGGCGGCATTCGAGAGCGATTTGCAGAACTTAGGCGAATGGGTATTAAAACCATTATGGTAACCGGTGATAATCCCCTAACCGCTGCAGCAATTGCTGCAGAAGCTGGCATTGATGACTTTTTAGCCAATGCCAAACCTGAAGATAAATTAAAATTAATTCGCAAATTGCAAACCCAAGGTCATTTAGTTGCAATGACCGGTGATGGAACCAATGATGCTCCAGCTTTAGCACAAGCCGATGTTGCTGTTGCTATGAATACGGGCACACAAGCTGCAAAAGAAGCAGGAAACCTAATTGATTTAGATTCAAATCCTACCAAATTAATTGAAGTAGTTGAAATTGGCAAACAACTCTTAATGACACGAGGCTCTTTAACTACCTTTAGTATAGCCAATGATATCGCCAAATATTTTGCTATTCTTCCAGCTGCCTTTACTAGCACCTACCCGGTATTAAATAGCTTAAATGTGATGCACTTAGCGACGCCTGCTAGTGCTATTTTATCGGCTGTTATCTTTAATGCAATTATTATTATTTTCTTAATTCCTCTGGCTTTACGTGGTGTTAAATACCGTCATGCAGAAGCTGCAAAATTACTACGTAGTAATGTATTTATTTATGGTTTAGGTGGCTTAATTGTGCCCTTTATCGGTATTAAGCTAATTGATTTAATCCTATTTGGCTTAGGATTAGTTTAATTCATTTAAAAGGACTTATTATGTTAAAAGAAGTCGCAGCGCAATTAAAAATAGCCTCTATATTCCTTTTAATATTTTTGATTTTAACTGGTTTAATTTATCCTCTTGTAGTTACAGCAGTTGCCCAACTACTTTTTCCAGTAAAAGCTAATGGCAGTTTAATTAAGCAAAATGATACTTTGATTGGCTCACACTTAATTGGACAATTTTTTTCACATCCTACTTACTTCTGGGGTCGACCCTCGGCAACAATGCCTTATCCTTATAATGGGGCAGCTTCCAGCGGGTCAAATCTAGGACCTACTAATCCACATTTTCTAGCACAAGTAAGAGAACGTATTAATTTTGTCACACAGACACAAAGTGGCCCATTGATACCGGTGGATCTAGTAACTGCATCAGGAAGTGGACTTGACCCCGATATTAGCCCCCATGCAGCCTATTTTCAAGCGGCTCGTATTGCCAAAGCTCGCAACCTTCCGCTAGAAACGATACAAAATTTAATAAAGCAACACATTCAATACCCTACTTTAGGATTTTTAGGAGAAACACGTGTTAATGTTTTGGAATTAAACCTCGCTTTAGATAACTTAAGAGATACTCATGGTCAAGCAACGCTTAAGCCCTGATAAATTACTGCAACACGCTATTGAAAAAGAGCGCAAAGAAAGTACGGGTAAACTCAAAATATATTTGGGAGCCGCGCCTGGGGTCGGTAAGACCTATGAAATGTTGCATGATGCACTTGAAAAGCGTAGCCAGGGCCTTGATGTTCTTGTTGGAATTGTAGAATCCCATGGCCGCAAAGAAATTGAAAAACTATTAAAAAAATTTGAAATTTTACCCAGACAAACTGTCCCTTATCGTGAAAAAGATTACCAAGAATTTGATCTCGATAAAGCCTTACAGCGTCATCCAGGCTTAATTTTAGTTGATGAAATGGCCCATACTAATATACCTGGTTTAAGACATGATAAACGGTGGCAGGATATTAAAGAACTACTTGACCGCGGAATCGATGTTTATACTACTTTGAATGTGCAACATATTGAAAGCTTAAAAGATGATGTCGCTCAAATTATTAAAGCGTCTATTCATGAAACGGTTCCTGATTCGATGATTGAGCAAGCAACTTTTATTGAGCTTATTGATTTACCGCCTGAAGATTTACTTATTCGTCTACAAGAAGGAAAAATCTACTTTCCTAAACAAGCTGAGTTAGCGCAAGAGAGTTTCTTTCGACTGGGTAATTTAATTGCTTTACGGGAATTAGCACTTCGCGTAACTGCAGAGCACGTTGGTGCTGAAGTATTATGGTATCGACAAGGTGAAGGGATTAAAGAAATCTGGCCGGTAAAAGATAAAATACTCGTTTGCGTTGGGCCAAAACCTGAAACGCTAGAGCTTATTCGTACCGCCAAGCGCCTAGCTTCCAACTTACAAGCAGAATGGCTTGCAGTATATATCGATACACCCAATCAATCTGTAGAAGATGCACGCCGAAGAGCAATTCAAAATTTAAGATTAGCAGAGCGCCTGGGTGCTGAAACTCATGTTTTAAGTGGTTTTGATATTGTTAAAGAAATTATCGAGTTTGCTCATGAGCAAAATGTTACCCAAATTATGATTTGGAAACACATAGTTAGACGTTGGCGCGATTGGTTTCGTCGAAACTTAGCTGATGAAATTGTTCGTTACAGTGAAAAAATTGATGTTTATATCATGACCAAAAAGCCTTCTAAGGAAATTTTGCCTAAAAAACGGCAAGCACAACCAACACCTTGGAAAGGCTATGGTATTAGTATTGGTCTTGTTAGCTGCATTACTCTATTAAACGTCTTTCTTTATAAATTTATCGGTTCAAATAATCTAATTATGTTTTATTTACTTGGTGTGACGTTAATAGCACTTAACGGCAGAATAGGACCTTCCATTTTAGCGTCTGTTTTAAGTGTCCTTGCTTATAATTTTTTCTTTATTTCGCCTGTCTATAGTTTAACAGTGGCTGATATTGAAAATATTAGTACTTTGATAATGATGCTTGTAATTGCATACATTATCAGTCATTTAACTATTTTAATTCGTCGCCAAGCAGAGTCAGCCAGGTTTCTACAGCATCGAACAACAGCTTTGTATACTTTCAGTAAAAAACTAACTACAGCACATGGACTTGATAACATATTAGCGATTGGCGTTAAGCAAATAGCACAGATTTTTAATAGTCAAATCATTGTTCTGCTTTCCAATAGTAAAGATAAAAAGCTAGAAATTAGAACTAGTTTTCCTCCTAATTTAAGTTTAAATAACAAAGAATTTAGTATTGCTCAATGGGTTTTTGATATGCAGCTACCTGCAGGACTAGATACCGATACCCTAGCGTCGGCTGATGCACTTTATTTACCTTTAATAGGCTCATCACAAATTCAAGGTGTGATACGTATAAAACCCGAGCAATTATTCGCCCCCGAACAAAAAACATTTCTAGAAGCTTGTATCAATCAATTTGCTTTAGCACTAGAAGTAAAAAGAGTATCAGAAAGAACAATAAAACAAGAATTAGAAATAGAAACAGACCGGGCTCGAACGACGTTATTAGCCTCTATTTTTCATGATTTGTGTTTTCCTTTAAAACGAGTAATCCAGACAATTTATGAATTAAAAAATATAAAAGAGGTAAAAGATAAACTTATTGCAGATAATATTGATTATGAGATCAACAAGCTTAATCGGCTAAATAATAACCTTTATCAAGTTATCCAGTTAGAAGCTGAAGCGATAAAGCTTAAAAAAGAGCCAGCCTCCTTAAAACAACTTATTAATAATGTTATTCCAATAGCTACCAAAAATTTTGAGAAAAGACCTATCGAAGTAAATCTTCCTGATAAATTACCTTTAATTTCCTTAGACAAAAAGCTAATTCAAGAAGTATTACTTCATTTATTAGATAATGCGATTAAATTTTCTCCCTATAATTCAAAAATTCAGATTACCGTTCAAATAAATGAAGAAAATGTTACAGTAAGTGTAATAGATTATGGTCTAGGTATTACTCCAGATGAAAAAAAGAAGCTTTTTAAAAAATTTTATCGCGGTAAAAAAATTGTTGCCGAGCATGGCCTAGGTTTAGGGCTAGCAATTTGTAAACAAATTATTGATGCTCATCAAGGTATTATTTGGCTTGAAAATATTGAAAATCAAGGTGCCGCTGTTCATTTTACGCTGCCTATAAATCAGGCTTAATTACCAGCAAAATAATGTTATAGCTAATGGGCATACACTAAGAGTAGTTGACTATTTAGGGAATAAATCGATGAATAATTGGATGATTTATGGTGCAAATGGTTATACTGGCGAATTAATAGCTAGAGAAGCGAAAGCACGTGGCCTTAATCCAGTCATTGCTGGACGTAACGCTAGTAAAATTAATTCTTTAGCAAAAGAATTAAACCTGCCTAGCGAGGTTTTTGATTTGCTTGATGAGCAGGAAGTCAAAAGGCAACTTAACAATATGCAATTAGTTTTAAATTGTGCAGGTCCCTTTTCCGCTACTAGCCAACCTATGATTAAAGCCTGTATTCAGACAGGTACTCACTATCTTGATATTACAGGCGAAATCTCCGTCTTTGAATATGCTTATCAACAAAATTTATTAGCAAAAGCTGCCAATATTATACTCTGCCCAGGTGTGGGATTCGATGTTATCCCAACTGATTGTTTGGCGGCGCAATTAAAGAAAGCCTTGCCAGATGCACATTATTTAGTATTAGGATTTGATAGTAACTCAAGTTTATCACCTGGAACGGCAAAAACGGCTGTAGAAGGTTTAGCACAAGGCGGAAAAGTTCGTATTGATGGAAAAATAAAAACGTTACCTTTAGCTTGGAAAACCCGCAGAATTAATTTCGGTCGTGGTGAAAAGCTCGCAACGACTATTCCCTGGGGCGATATAAGTACAGCTTATTACACAACTGGTATTCCTAACATTGAAGTGTATATCCCAATGCCTGCAAAAAGAGTTTCTATGTTAAAAAGAGTTAATTATCTACGCTGGCTATTAGGATTAAAGCCTATACAAAATTTTTTAAAAAAGAAAGCCGCCCAACAGCAAGGTCCTAATGCTGAAGCATTAAATGGGGTTACCTATGTTTGGGGCGAAGTAAAAAATGCTAAAGGTGAGAGCAAAACTGCAACCATTACTACAGCCAATGGCTATGCGCTTACCGTCGAAGGTAGCTTAGCAGTTGTTTTACATTTACTAGAACATCCCGAAGAAAGTGGTTACAAGACCCCTTCTCAGCTCATGGGAGCTGACTTCATTAATAAACTTACAGGCAGCAATAAGCTTAAAATCTGATAGCTGCTTTCTAATGATAGATGGGCGTTTGCTAAAATTTCTCTCATAGCTGCTACTTAATGCTTTATTTCAACGAATAACGCACTCCACGTATGCTTCAGGTACAAATCTACATAAATTGCCTAATTTACTATCGTTCTATGGAAATAAATAATCTGCAGTACTTTAGTTTTAAACTGACCGTTTGTGAGCTTAATAAATCCTTAATGATTACATATTATACTAAACGACTATTTATTTATAAATTAATAGGGTTATTAATATGGCGTTACCTACGACAATAACTGAATATAGTCAACAATCTTTAAAAAAAAATAATGTGTGGGAGGCTGCCATTTTGCCTCTTTCTAATACTATTGTTGAAGGTAGCACTAAATATGTTCCTATTAGCCAAATTGGATTCCCAAGTTGTCGAATAGATAGCAATTCAACAGTTATAAAAAATTTTTTAAACATATGTGAAGCAATTCGAGAAGAAAATACTTCTGATCTTGCTGTAATTAGTAAAATACAATTGCTGGTATCACAGACTTTAAATTTATTTCCAACGGATAAAAATTTTATGGGACGTGATTATAAAAATCCAACTCGCGAAAAAATCAATCAGAAATACGCATTACAGCAACAACACTGTACATTTTTCTCAGGAATTGAAGACAAAGCAGCACCTCTTAGTGAATATCTTATAGCAAAAACTGCGGATTGTCGCGCAACTAATTTATTATTTGCACTCGCATTAAAACATGTTGGTTTTGATGTCAAATGGGCTTATGTACAAGTACAACGAGCTAAAGTTGATTCTAATGGTGTTTTAAGTGAGCTTAATTCACCACATGATCATGCTATCGTATTATGGAATCCCCCAGACAAATCTAGTCTTATCGTTCTTGATTCTTATTGTAGTGAATATCATGGCTATAGATTTGAAGATTTACAAAAAGGTATAGATAGAAACCAAATTAAACGATTTTCAATGATAGACAAAAATAGCTTTATACAAACGCTTCATTTATATCATGGCTATGAACAACATAATGGTGGTGAAACAGGAAAGCCCGATCGGATATATAGTAATAATGATAACAAGAATTTTAGCGGTATTTGGAAAGTAAATGACTATCCACTTGCACGAGTAATTGAACAACAACCTGTCAAACCAATAAAATGCAGTGCTGCCAACATTTTTTGATAGAAACACCTATATTGTAAAAAACTGATTTCTGTTAAATTAATTTACTAGAACTGACTTAAGACCTTTACTTGGTATTTATCGTAGCAATAAATGTTTGCTTAGAATAAGGATTTTTTATGAAACAATGCTTGTTTATAATTTTCTCTTTATTGCAAATTACAACTGCTTTTGCTGCACAAAAAATGATGGTTTGCACGCTGAAAGGATTAAAAGACAACCTTATATTACCTATTCCCCATAAAACAGGAAACTTGCCTAAGATAGATTTTCCGTATCCTGTAGATACAGCAGTTTTCGTGATGCGGGAAGGAAATTTACTGGTGGTAGCCATGGATCAAGAAGAAAAAACACGACCGCGAATCTTTATTTCAGCCCAAGCAGGCAACAATAATACAGAATTTAAAGGGCAATTTATGACTGATTCCGGCGGAAATGAACTTCAATTAGATAACGGACCTGTATTTTGTAAATTAAAATAATAATCAATAGACCTCTTGCATAACCTATTTATTTTGCGTGAGTGCAAGGCGCAAGGGTTTTGAGGAGCGGAGTTTACATGGCGTAAATGAGCACCGGAGAAACCCTTGCAACACAGCAATCGCGTAAACTAAATAGGTTATGCAAGAGGTCTAATATAGTTAAGTAAAACAAAATAAACTCAAGCCGAGCTTTAAAATACACCTATCTTGCCGATTAGCTATAATTATGATGAGGCACGAATCCTCTAAGTTATTGCTTTGGTCGATGCCAAAAGTAAATGAACGCATAGCTTAAAGGCGATACTTAAACGCTTTAAGTTAATTTACTGACTCCAGAGATTATTGCACAGAAGTTTCTAGACGATGTAATTAACCTAAGTTCGATATTATTTAAGCTTCGATTAAGGTATTAAAATAAGTTAGGCAGTGCTTTTGGGCTGCAAAACACATACAGCAGGAGCTAATATTAAATTGCTCGCTATTAAGCAGTTTAATTAATACAGCTTTATTTGTGCCTAAGTCTATGATTTTGCAAGTTTAATATAATTTGCAAACGGTCATTTGGCCAGTATCGCTTTATTAAATTGCATAATAAGAAGCTTATTAAATGCCGAATGGATTATACAATTGCATCAATTTTATAGGGATATTAATTATGGCAACATTAATTGAAGATCCTAAGATCAAAGAGCTAATCAAAAAATTTACCAATATGTCTCAGGCTGAACTTATTAATGATATTTTTCGCCATGAGAAAGAAGTGCGGGGCATAGATTGGTTAGCATACGCCGCTAAAGGTCCAGATGGAATGGCAGAAGCTAAGAAGAAAGCACACGAATATCTTACAAAGCTCAAATCTGATTTAGGTGTTAAGGATGAAGATATTGACGATTTCAAGCTCGCCATGGGGGACGATGTTCAGGTAATGCCCGCCTGGGGAATTAATGAAAAAGAAGCAAAAGAATGGAAAAACGCCAGTGGTGAAGAACTTGAAAAAATGGTTACTTTCCGCCTTCGCGTCATGCAATCACTAGAATTGAGCAGCGGCGATGGCATTTTTGCAGAAATTAGCCTTTCAATTGGCGTATTTGCTTGGCTTAAGAGAGCTTATAATGCCTATAAAGTAGCTCGTATGGCAGGATATACTAGTCTTTCATCTGCTATACAGGGTATACGAGCCGTGACATTAAATGCCACAAAAGCATTTGTTGCGACCGTTGTAGTGGCAATTATTGCTGAAATCATTTTATGGATGATGGAGAAAAAAGCAGTTGTTTACACTGTGCTCGTTAATATGACCGACCATGATTTAATCATGCAAGGTATTACCACTATCAATGGCAAACAAACAGTCCAGTTCGTAGATCCTTTGGATGAAAAACAACGCAATGCCCTTAATAAACGAACTATCATAGATTTACCGGAAGGTCGTGAAGCGAATTATTGGGTAGGACTTTTTTCTGCCAGTAAAAGAGATATGGCTCTTATCGGCAGTTTAGGTTCTTATAATTTCGTTGCATGCCCACCCTTCCCAGATTCAGTCTATGTTGGCTGGGAAATTCCACTTAGTGGTTTATTCGGTGGACCTAATCGCTGTCTTGTCTCTGCGACACCAGAACAGTCAACGACTGATTTTGCTAAGAAAACCTCCAGTAAAGGTACTTTATATAGTACTTCTAAGAGTGCAAGTGGAGCTATCGTTACTGCAAAAATGCATTCCGGAGATGGTAGCGAGGGCTATATGTCAGTAATTTTTGAATCGAAATAACCACATAAGGAGAACTTGATATTAAATTTAAGCTAGAAGCTGAACATAAAGCTTTTTTAGTATCAAATTCGGCTGATTTTTTTCAGTTTCGACAGCTAGCCTAAGTGAGACCTAAGGGAAGTGCAGATCTCTACTTAGGCTACTTTTACTAATGGACTTAAACACAGTTTAATACACATTGATTATGTCGTGTCAAAGCTAATATTGATTGATTTATTAACAACTTAATATAAAATGCAAAAAAAAATTAATTTTTATGCATTATCTAAATCAAAGGACATTAGCTCAATACCCTCGTTTAAATCATTTTTTAGCCAATCCTTTTAGGTTTCTTATTAAAGATGAATTACGGCAGCTCCTCATTTTAGATTATTACCAGTTTCTTTCTAGTCATATATTTCCTGTACTTAAAGTTAACTTTGTAACCTTCCTTTGTTCAATTAATCATCTTGAGGGTTTAAAGCAGTTATTTGCAATTCCTGCTAACAGCCTATTTAACATTCGGGTTAAGCACCAATTGAAAGCAATGGTAAAAGAAAGACATTATTATGCTTTTAGAGAAGCTGCTGAGAATGGGCATGTAGAAGTGCTAAGGTTCTTAGCAGAAAAAATGCCAAATAAAATTTCGGCCATGATTAAAGCAATGGATTATTATGCCTTTCGCTGGGCAGCAGCTAATGGTCGGCTAGAGGTACTAAAATTTTTAGCAGACCAAGCTCCAAAAAAACTACAAATCATGATTGCAAAAAGACATTATTATGCCTTTCGAATTGCCTTCACAAATGGGCATGTAGCTATATTAAAATATTTAGCAAAGCAGGCACCAGATAAGCTGCAAGCTATGATTGCAGCGCTTAGTACGGAAGAATTTAACGAAGCAGTAATAGGGGGTCATTTATTAGCAATAAAATATTTAGCAACGCTTGCACCAGTTAGATTTCAATCTCTGGTTACAGCAAATAATTATGACGCGTTTAGCTTGGCAGCAAAAAAAGGACATTTAGCAATACTAATTTATTTTGCTCAGCAAATGCCTAATAAGCTTAAAGATATGATCGCTGCAAAAGATTATAAAGCATTTCGCTGGGCAGCAATGAATGGCCATTTAATAATACTACATTATTTTGCTCAGCAAATGATTGATAAGTTAAAAACTATGATCACTGCAAAAAATTATGAAGCGTTTCGTCAGGCAGCTATAAATGGCCATTTAGCAATATTAAATTATTTCGCTGAACAAATGCTTGATAAATTACAAGAAATGATTGCCGCACTTAATAACGATGAATTTTTAAAAATAGCAGTAAAAGGCGATTTATTGGTAATAAAATATTTAGCAGAGCAAGCACCTGATAAATTGCAAAATATGATTGCAGCCACTAGTAGCAAATTTCTAAGGATAATAAAAAGCGGACATTTACCGATGCTAGATTACTTTGCTAAGCAAGCGCCTGATAAATTTCAAGCAATACTTGTAATGAATAATGATGCGGCGTTACAAGCAGCAAAAATTGACCGTTATGATATTGTTAATTTTTTACTTAACCAACACGCGCCTTTATATAATCAACTTCATATAAGTCAACAGGAACAACTCAAGAAATGGCGCTATGACAACAGTATAATTCATCATGACCTATCCAAACTCGTAAAAGAAGCTAATACTGCCACCTATATTTTAACCTTGGCTAAAAATACTATGGTATTTTTTAAACCTGCTAAAACTATCCTTGAAAGCAAACCAATTAATTCCGCAGCACCTATTTGCCAGATATAATGATTTAATTTAAAAACTCAATAAGGCTAACTCACGGGATTATTTACCTTTTATGCATCAATGTTTATATAGTAAAGTTTGAACAAAATAGTATTTAATCAAATTTAGATGAATATCTCATTGCATCTTAATTTTTGGCTACTTCAATAAAATTTTGCTGTAAAAACGTATACATCTTGGCCATTGTTTCAGTCCAAGATGGCATACATTGATAAGTAGCAAGAGAAGCAAGGCTCATTTCTTTAAGTAATCTTTGATCCTGAAGTAACTTAAGGATTTTATCCTGAAGGATTGAGCTATTACCTGGTGTAATTAAAAAACCATTGGTATGGTCATCTATAATTTCAGGCACGCCGCCAACTTTACAGGCAATGACCGGAAGGCCTGCACCCATTGCTTCTGTATAAACAATGCCGTAGCTCTCATAATAAGAAGGAACAATAAGTACATGATGTAGGAGAAGTTGTGTTTTTAAATTTTCGATGTCAAGTAAGCCAAAAAATTTTACGTTATTTTCAAGCCTTAGCTGTGTGATCATGTTAAATATTTTTTTTACATATTTTAAATCAACATTTAACTTGCCTATAACAGATAATTGCCAAAGATTACTATCTATTTTTGCTAAAGCTTTTAAGAGAATATGCAAACCTTTATTATAAAGTACGTTACCTACAAAAATGATCATTAATTTGTTATCTTTAAATTTGAGTAGAATTTCTTCTTTAGAAATATTAAGTTGAAGTCTGTCTTTACCTGGGTAAACAACTAATGAATTATTATTTTTACCAATGAGATCTACAACTGTTTTTTCTGTAGCAAGGCTATTAAAAATAAAGCCCGTTACCGATTTAAGATAAAGATATTCAATCTTTTTAATTAACGCTTTTATTAAAAATTTTTGCTTAGTGTTTGATTGCAAAAGATGAACAATACTTATAATTGGAATATTAGTTATTTTTTTAAATTTTTTATTAAACAAGAATAATGAAATACAATTCAGCTCATCTTCTAAAAGAATATCAGGGGAGAAATCAATAACGTCTTGTAATAATTTTTTAGAAAAATTATTACCAAGTAAACCAAAGAAGTTTTTTTCTTGCTGTGAGAAAATTTTGACTAAAACACCTTGTGAACGCAAATACTCGACTAACTTATAATCATATATAAATCCACCAGTAACGGTATTAATAGAACCATAAATAATTAATCCTACTCGCATTTAATATTCTCTATGTTGCTTTGCATAGGAAAAAAATTGCAAACTTGTTGAAAAATATTTTCAAAAGACCTACCTCCCGTACCTTGCCCACCGGCTCCAATGAGGTCCTACCTCCAGTTACTGGATCCCGCGAACAAGTCGCGGGACGTAGGCAGAGGATTATAAAAATTGCCTCCCATCCCTACCTACGTCCCGTGGCTTGTCACGGGACGTAGTAAGATTCCCCACAACTACTAAACCCCGCGAACAAGTTGCAGAATGTAGGCAGAAGATTAAAAAAATTGCCTCCAAAACCTACGTCACGTGGCTTGTTCATGGGATCTAGTAAGATTCCCCATAACTACTAAACCCCGCGAACAAGTTGCGGAATGTAGGCAGAAGATTAAAAAAATTGCCTCCAAAACCTACGTCCCGTGGCTTGTCCACGGGATCCAGTAAGAGTCTCTCCTATAGTCACTAGATCCCGTAAACAAGTTACTGGAAGTAAGTAGCGGAGTTAAAAAATATTTTTCATTTTTAATCTATTAATATTCTCTATAACTAGCTTGGGCAATGTCATCCTCCCACAACCTAATGGTAATTTGGCAGTTAGTGGGTAGAAAAAGATTATCATGAAATTTATGCCAAAGAATTTTAGAAAATAGTTCAAGGCTTGGATTTTGATTTATAAATTCAGGAAGTTCATTTAAAGTTTTATCTTGAAATTCAGCAATTATTTGATCAATATAATTTTTAACCTCGACAATATCGATGATATAATTATATGCATCAAGTTCTGGCCTCTCAATTTCAAGCTCAAAACAATAATGGTGAGAATGTTTGTCATTTTCACGGCCAAAATCTTTTCCAATTAAAAAATGTTGGGCAATGAAATTTTTTCTTAACATTAAGCTATGCATGTTATTCCTCATAATTTAAAGCGACTAATAATGTCTCTTCTGGGTTGGTAGCAAGTAACTGATAAGCTTTGTTAGCTTCAGTAATGGGGAAAGTGTGCGAAATAAAACGTGCCGGTTTAATCTTTGCAAGCATTTTAAAAACCATGTCAAATCGTCTAGCTTTAGTCCACCTTCCTTGTAGCCTAGATGCAATAGAACTCACCTGACTGGCAATAACTTTGATTCGATTGCGATGAAAATGACCACCTAAATCGATATTACAAGGCTTATCTCCATACCATGAGCCTAGTACAATACGCCCTTCATAAGGAGCCAGAGCAATAGCAGCATTAAGTGCATCTGGATTACCAGTTAGCTCATAAATTAAATCAATATCACTATTTTTTAGATTACTTAAATAATTTTTCAATTCCACAAGAAATTCAGGGTGAGTTGCATTGAAAGTAGCATGGGCTCCTAATGCTTGCCCTAACTCTTGCCGTTTAGTGTATAAGTCAGAGCCGATAAGAGTAGATAGCGGAAATTGCTGCAAAAGCGCAGTAGTTAGAAGCCCAACAATGCCAAGGCCTAAAACAAGCACATTTTCCCCTATTAATGGGGAACCATCTAAAACAAGATTTATTGCCGTTTCCATATTTGGAATAAATAAAGCATCTTGAGGCGAAATAAATTCTGGTAATAAGATAATTTGTTGCTCTTTGACACAGAAATAACTTTCATGAGGGTTAAATACAAATACCAGGCGCTCTAGTAAATAATTTAATTTCTCATTACCTGTAGCAATCACTCTACCAACTGAGCAATAACCATATTTAAAAGGATAAGTTAGTTTATGTTGCAGTGAAGGAATAGTAGCATCTAGACAGAGATCTTTGGGCATTAATCCGCGATAAAAAAGCATTTCAGTGCCAGCACTTATTCCCGACATAAGATTTTTAATCAGTACCTCATCGCCTTTAGGCTCTGGAATTGGCTCTGCTAGAATGGCAGCTTGATTTTCTTTTGCAAAATATAAGACGTAATTTTTCACTGACAACTCCTGTAAGCATTTATATCACAACGTTAACTTAAATTTTGTCATTTCCGCGCAGGCGGAAATCCATCCCAATGCTGGCACTGTGCCTACATAAAAATAGATTCCCGCCTACGCGGGAATGACAGCACTGTTCTAAATAGCGTTACCTAATCATTATTGTCATTTCCGCGCAGGCGGAAATCCATCCCAATACTGGTACCGTGCCTACATAAAAATAGATTCCCGCCTACGCGGGAATGACAGCACTGTTCTAAATAGCGCTACCTAATCATTATTGTCATTTCCACGCAGGCGGAAATCCATCCCAATACTGGTACCGTGCCTACATAAAAATAGATTCCCGCCTACGCGGGAATGACAGCACTGTTCTAAATAGCGCTACCTAATCATTATTGTCATTTCCACGCAGGCGGATGACAGGGCTATTCTTCCCCATAGTGCTACTTAAAACAGTGTCATTTCCGCGTAGGCGGAAATCCATCCCAATACTGGCACTGTGCCTACATAAAAATAGATTCCCGCCTACGCGGGAATGACAGCACTGTTCTAAATAGCGCTACTTAATCATTATTGTCATTTCCGCGCAGGCGGAAATCCATCCCAATACTGGTACCGTGCTTACATAAAAATAGATTCCCGCCTACGCGGGAATGACAGCACTGTTTTAAATAGCGCTACCTAATCATTATTGTCATTTCCGCGTAGGCGGAAATCCATCCCAATACTGGCACTGTGCTTACATAAAAATAGATTCCCGCCTACGCGGGAATGACAGGGCTAACTTAAAACAGTGTCATTTCCGCGCAGGCGGAAATCCATCCCAATACTGGTACCGTGCCTACATAAAATAGATTCTGGTCTACGCAGAGATAACAGCGCTGTTCTCAAATCACTATCAACTCCTTGCTATGTCAGCCATAATAATAATGTCTTTACCTAATTTATATTGCAGTATATTTTTTAATTTAGGGAAGCCGAAATTTTCCTGCATCTCTTCTGACAGCACTGAAATTCCACCGACAAAAATAGGAGCGACTGTAATAATAACTTTATCAACCTGGTTTTCATTAATAAAGCTCGTTATAACTCCTCTTCCACCTTCAACCATAAGTGTTTTAATACCTAAACTAAATAATTCTTTTAAAGCTAAATTTAGATCAACTTTTCCTTCATTGGTTGCTTTAATTAAAATAACTTTCGCACCTTTCTTGATTAGTTCTTTTATTTTTTCAGAACTAGCGGCAATAGTTGTAAATATAATGGGCGGCATTGTATTTTTTAAAATGCGTGCTGTCAGTGGAGTTCGCAATTTACTATCTAAAATAACCACCTGCGGATTGTTACCTTTACAATGCCTAACGGTTAAAAGTGGATCATCAGCTAGAATAGTCCCTATACCGACTAATATGGCATCATTTTCAGCACGTAATTTATGCGTCATTACCAGAGACTCTTCTGAACTTAACATAAGACGCTTTTTTTGACGATAAGAAATAGAGCCGTCCAAACTTTGCGCATAAGCTAAGGTCACTAAAGGTTTATTATTCTTAACTAAAGATGAATATTTATCGGTTAATTCTTTTAAATCATGCTCTTCAAAAATATGCTGCATTTTTTTATTTTTGGTCAATAAATAAAAAGCATTATGAGAATGAATAGTGCCTTTGATAGGAACTCTGGCAATTACATTTAAATTAGACTGAATTAAAGCTTCTACCTTTTGTGGATTATTGGTAAGCAGCCGTATAGATTTAACTTGTAGCTCTTTGAGAATATGGGCTGCAACCTCATAAGAGCGGCCATCTTCTTTATGCCCTAAGGCTAAATTAGCATCGACTGTATCTTTTCCTAAGTCCTGCAAATTGTAAGTACGCAATTTTTCAATTAAGCCAATTCCTCGCCCTTCTTGGCGTAAATAAATAATAATGCCAAACCCTTCTAGCGCAATCTGACTCATACTCATTTGCAGCTGCTCACCACAATCACAACGCAATGATCCTAAGATATCACCCGTCATACATTCTGAATGAATTCTAACTAAAATATTATCAGCATTTTGTACAGTACCGAATGTCAAAGCAAGATGCTCTTTATTATCTTGATTAGTGGTAAATAATGAGAGCTCAAAAGAGCCATATTTTGAAGGAATTGAAGTTGAGACTTCCTTTTTTATAATTAACTCATCCATAACTATTCCCTTTTACTGGAACTGCCATGCTAGGCTTTTAAGTATTTTTATAACTATAGTGCATAAAAATAATTTGTATTAGATTTTAAAAATTTAAATTTATTGAACAAATACGAACTCCAATTAGGGAAAGCTACTTAGAGAAATTAAGCTTAAATAAATTGCTAAGAATGGACCAATACCAGCTTAAAATCCTAAAAAAAGGATTACATAATTTAGACAAAATAACTTTGTAATAAGATTCATTTTGTCATTTATAATACTTTCATCTCAGGTTAATTTTAGTAAGCAATAGAGCTTTATTCTGATTAAATTAATTTAGAATTAGCTGAGCGGTCAAAAAGTCAGTGGTATTCTTGTTAATAAAAGTAGCTTAGGTGAAAAAAGTGAAACCTAGGTATTAGCCTTGACGGCCTTCACCCAGGTTAAGCTTACTTTATTATTTGTGTAGCTGTTAAGCTTAAAGCAAAACATCTTTGTTTAGTACCAATCTAAAGTAGCATATTACGACTACTTTTTTTCTCTTTTGGCTGGTCGTTGTCAGTTGAATTTGGCTTTGGTTGAGACACAAAAAATCGTTTATATGTTGTTGAATCATCTTGGCTAGGATTATAATCGTCCTTAAACTCTTGTTCACCAAGTGTAGCCTTAGCCTGAAGCCCCTGCACTAACGATATTACAGACCCATTATAAGAATTGGACTGAGGAGATGGTATTTCCTGTTTATCGTCGTTAGTATGATTCATTACTCCCGTTCCTACTGGTTCATCTACCTCTATCGGCCTAGAAGGAGAGGTATCAGGAGGAACGACATGCATAGACTCAACACTAACTACCCTATTCGGCGGAGGTAAAACTGAACCTATAACATTAAGATTGGCAGGGGCAAAAGGATCGTTATCTTTAGAGTGTTCTACATTCTTATTTTCTATCTTTTTTATATCTGGTTCGGTTTTATCTTCTTTCTTTGCTGGCTTATTAGCAATAAATTGCCAAAATTTAATTGCTAGAGCAGCAAGTCCAGGGAGAACTGCACCAACCCCTGCGCCAATAGCTGCGCCAATGACAGTGCCAATTCCTGGAAAGACAAGGCTACCCAATAAGGCGCCTACGCCGGCTCCTAAGCCTGCTGTACCTAGGCTTGTGAGGGCTATGCCAAATATCTGATTGGTCTTTATAGCATTATAAATACCAGTGCCTACTAAGCTTACTGAAGCGCCAACTCCAGCACCCAGGGC
This sequence comes from Legionella sp. D16C41, assembly GCF_048541585.1. NCBI lineage: Bacteria > Pseudomonadati > Pseudomonadota > Gammaproteobacteria > Legionellales > Legionellaceae > Legionella > Legionella sp. D16C41. Next base: position 3,002,781 of record NZ_CP183303.1, read on the forward strand.
TGCACCAATAACCGTTCCTATACCTGGAAAGACTAATGTACCAAGAAGTGCGCCAATCCCTGCACCTAAACCTGCGCTACCTAACGTAGTTAAGACTGTTCCTGCCGCACGATTTTTATTCCATAAGTTATATAAGCCTGTGCCGGTAAGACTCACGGCGGCTCCGGCGCCTGCGCCAAGCGCTGCACCAATGGCAGTACCTACACCAGGAAAAACCAATGTACCTATAATCGCCCCAACTGCAGCGCCTAAGCCTGCACTACCAGCTGTAGTAACCAGTGTACCCAGAGCCGCATTTTTTCTATATAACTCATAAAAGCCAACCCCACTTAAGCCTAATGCAGCGCCACCGCCGCCACCAATTAAGCCACCAATGACAGTACCAACACCAGGCATTAATAATGTACCTATAATGGCACCTATTACAGCGGGAAGTATAACGACAGCTACTTTAGCTGCAGCTGCTTTAACTGCAGGGAAGTTGCTAGGGTAGGCGCGATTTAAAGCATCTTGGACTAAGCCTTTTAGATCTTGAGCCGCTATATCAGGATAAGCCTTACCTAGAGTGTCTCTAACTATCTTCTCTATCCGCTGAGCATCTTTTATACCCCGTTTTATTGCATCATTTATACTTTTCTCTATTATTTTTGATCTTATATAGTCACTTATAGTCAAACCTGTTGCTTTCACTACAACTTCTGAAACCAAACTTTCAGGATATGCCTGTTGTATCATTTTTGTGAATTCTTCTTCTATCTGCTGAGCATCTTTTATACCCCGTTTTATTGCATCATTTATACTTTTCTCTATTATTTTTGATCTTATATAGTCACTTATAGTTAAACCTGTTGCTTTCACTACAACTTCTGAAACCAAACTTTCAGGATATGCCTGTTGTATCATTTTTGTGAATTCTTCTTCTATCTGCTGAGCGTCCTTTAACTCTCTTATTTCTATAACTTCCCATATATCTTTTTCTACTATCCTTTTTCTTATAAAGTCCTTTAAATCTAAGCCTGCTACTTTAGAAATTGTAGGGTTCTCAGGATAAACTTGTTGTACAGTTTCTTTTACTAAATTTTCTATTTCCTGAGCGGTCTTTTGGGTTCTAGCACTCGATATAAGTATGTTTACTAGATTTTCTTTCCCCAAGTTATCCTTTATATTATTTCTTACTGACTTCTCCTCTATCGCTTTCATTACAACTTCTAAAACAGAACTTTCAGAATATGCCTGTTGTATCATTTTTGTGAATTCTTCTTCTATCTTCTGAGCATCTTTTATACCCTTTTTTACTGCATCCTTTATACTTTCCTTTATTATTTCTGTTCTTATATAATCGCTTATAGTTAAACCTGTTGCTTGCTTTACTACCTCTGAAACTTCTTGATCAGGATAGAACTTACTTATAAAATTTTCTACTTCCTCTTCTATCTCCTTAGCGTCTTTTGTACTTTCCATAGCTTCCCATGGACTTATTTCTACTATCCTTTTTCTTATATAATCATTTATATTTAAGCCTTTTACTTCGGATTGAAATTTAGTCGGTTTATCATCATAGGCCTTTTCTATAGCTTCTGTAAGCAAAGCTGCTATTTGCTGGATATTCTTACCTTCTTGTATACCTTCCCATATAATTACATTTGCTAAGTACTCTTTTACCAATTCATCTTTTATACTTTTTCTTACTGATTTTTTATCTACATTGTCAGGTAATTCACCTCGAGCTACAGCAATTCGACTTCTAACTACTTCTGCTAACTCCTTATATTTTTTTCGTCTTATTAGCTCAGATTGTATTATTGGGCTATCCATATCAATCCGATAAGTTGCCCCTTTCACCTTTCTTATTTCTTTTTCAAGTAATTTAAAATCTTGTCTAAAATTATCAAAAACTTCATCGCTCATTTGTGTTATGTATGGATGTGCCAAGCCTGTTGATTCAGCAGTTCTCTCTACAGGAGGCAAAGCTACTCCATATTTAACCCCTGCCTTACTCACAGCCTTCGAAAAATCAGAATCATCCTTGTTAAAAGCTTTATAATCGGCATAAGATGTAATAGAGGTTGAATCAACAATTTCCTTTGTCTCTGCAACTCGGGACTCCGCTATTGCCCTCTTCTTAAGACTGATAACAGGGAGCATACTATAACGTAGTGTAGATAAATAAAATACTAACGGGCCTCCGCCTACTACTAAGGCTTGATTCAGATCGATATAACCCAGTAAGCCATTAAGATTCTCTAGATCCTCTTCATTAAGATCCGTCTGTGATAATTCATAAGTTATTAATTGAATTAATTCATCAGCAGCGATCGGTTTGCCAGCCGATTTAAAAATCTTTTCATATCTGGACATTAAGACAGCTATAAACTGGGCAGCTTGATAGTATTCGCCTTTTCTTAAGTGATCTACACATTCTTGTGCAAAGCTTGGACCAATTTTTGGTGTAAAGTCCGGGCCGAATCGTATAGCTTTTAACTCTTGTAATTCCTTTGATATATCTACCTTTGTTTTATCACCATATTTTACAAGGCTCATCTTAAAACTTTTAAATGTTGACGGCTCCATTTCTTTAATATGATTTTTAACCTCCGGTACTTCTAGAGGCTCATCCTTAAATTTTAGGTCCTCTTTAGTCATATTATTATTAGCTTGCTCTAAAAGCTTAGAAAGTTCAGAACTTTCTGAAGTGTCAGGAATTTCTGCTGAAAAACTCTTAATAGCTTTTATAGATGTCAATTGGTTTTCTAAGCGTGAAAGAACACCTTTAAGGTCTGTTTTTTCTCCATCATCTTGTATTTTTTTTACTCTTATAGCCGTTTCAAAAAGCGTATACGCACTAAGTCTTAAGTGACCCAGCCCAACTTGATCAGCAAGATAACTATTTAAAAATTTGAGCTTATCTAAATCATCCTGAGTGAGCTCAACTAGACAAAGTTCATATTCTAGTAGTGCTCTTAGCTCACCTGCTCCTATGACTGGGCGTGTTGGCAGTTTTTCTTTATTTAGCATGGCTAATTCTGTCAGTACTTTATGCTCTTTATCAAAAACTGCTTGATATTTTTCTGTAACCTCGCTTATAAATTCTAGGGCGCGAAAATACTTACCCTGTCTTACATACTTTAAAAACTTACTTGCTAATGGCATCTCTGCATCTCTTCTTTTTCTAGCATGGCTTTTCTCACTAATAAACTTTCAACTGTTAGTTATACCTTCACGTCCTGTATTTAGTGGCATATTCCTTACCTCAAGTGCACTTATCAGATAATCAATGAAGGATTTACTATCTACAAAGCACAATGAAGAGTGATTTATAACATGCAATTTATTTCACAACTTGTTTATATTATAAACAATATTAATTAATTAATTATTAAGTATGATAGAAAAATGGTATAGAAGTTAGATAATTGATAAAATTAAAAATTTATTCTGCTAAATTACGATTTACAAACTTAGAGAAAGAAATAGTAAATTAGTAGGCTAGGCTTATTTTATTTAAGTTAACTTTTTGAAAAATATAAAAAATTTTTAACAATTTTTTATGTTTACATAATTCTTTAACTAAAATGCTTAAAATTTATAATTGGCAACCTGTTTATCTTAGGTTTAAAGATAATAGTTACTACTGCAGAAGTGACATAAGACAAATTTATTAAAACCACAGTAAGGACATTGTAATTAGGAAAAATTCTGGCAAAAATCTATTTAATTCTTGTTTAGAGTTTAATTTAATAGATAGCCTGACAGCAGTGAAACTAGGATTACGGACTTATAGAGTCAATGCTCAAATAATAGCATTAACCTAAAAACTTAAATTAGCAACATAAATGCTTACTTTGCAATCTCTCCTTGGCGAGGCTTTTTTAAAAAAGATATGCTACAGCGCTATTAACACCTACGGTATAGAATGCCTGAATCGTAGGTAAACATCGGGCTTATCTAAAGTTATCCCAAAAAAGATTAAAAAATTCAAAGCGCTCATGCAAAACTTACTTGGTGAGACTTCATTGAAAAAAACTCCCTATAGTTACTCCGTTGATAAAGGAATAAATATTTAATCCCAAATTTAGTTTCTTAAATCTTTTGTGCCACCCAAACTGTAGCTTCACCACACTTAGGGTCGGATACTTTATGGACTAACACTTTAAATGAGAAATTTTTAAGAAGACTATCGTATTCTTGGGTAGATAAGGATGCGTGATAAAGCTGTTGACCGCCATTATCACTCCAGACTTCACCCTCTTCCACTCCAGAGGTAAAAGCTAGCACACCATCTGGCTTAAGATGCGACGCAAATAGTTTGAACATATTACGCTGGCTGCTAGGGTCAAGGTGAAAAAAACTATGCCACGCAATTATTGCATCGAATTGTTGCGGTAAATTTAGGTCACGCATATCTGCAACTATCCAGCGTTCGCTTGGAAAACGCTTACTACATAGCTTAATCATTTTTTGGCTACCATCTACCCCTGTCACTTTAAATCCCTTGTCAATCAAAAACTCTGCAATAGGCTCTCCAGTCCCACAACCCAAATCCAAAATGCTACCTTTTGAGGGAATGGTATTTACGATTAAATTAAGATATTCAGATTCCATAAGACTTTTAGTGCGCGCGTTATCAAACCAATCAATGATTTCATCATATACTTCATAGACTTTCATTTTATTTAGCTTACTCATTAAGGATTTTTTCCACTCTTAAATTAAAGAAAGTAGCCTAGCTACAATAAAGTAAAGCCTAGCTTAAAAGAAAAGCACGCCCGAAGAAGACTTTTATTAGTTTGAATAACTATCTTATATTAATTCGGTTGCAAAAATCATTTGAGAGGGCTTTGCTAATAACGTTTCAAATTTTTTACGCAATTCAATAATATACGGCTTATCAAAATGCTCTTGAAGTTTATCTTTGCTTACCCATTGCTCATACATTACAAATTGTGCTGGGTTATCATCACTTTGATGTAATTTATATTCCAAACAAATATCTTCTGAACGGCTGGGCTCTACAACTGCTCTTAAAGCCGAAGCCAACTCATCTTCTTTACCTGCTTTCGCTTCAAAGATAACGATAATTGTACATGGTTTAGACATTAGTAGACTCCCTTAATTTGTTCAACTTCTCCAAAAGCTGATATTGCCAAGACAGGATCAAGCCTGTTCATTTAAAATTGGCTAGTAATAGCAGTTTTGGAAGAAATCTATTTATTTTAATCGACAATAATAACAAATAGCCTAATCAAAACGAAGAAAAACTAAGTTATAGCGCCAAGCCATCATCAAAACTACATTTACTGAGGAATTTTAAGTTTTGCTAAACTCACTTTGAATTAATTGCACTTCATAAATTATAAAAATCTTCATAAGCTAGTCGCAACGGAAATCCTTAAATTGCAATGGTACCATTAATAGTATCATTGCAACTAATTTAGGCTATCGGTTGAATTGTGATGTGGGTGTAGAATCTATTTTTTCTGATGAGGCTTCTGAAACTTTAGGAGCATTAAATCGCAACAATCGTAGCGCTCTAAGAGCCTCTTGGGTTAGAACAGGCGCACTACCCCCAAGTGCTTGAGCCTTATTGTATGGGCGGTGATTTGTTGGTAATACTGATGAAGTATAATGGTTTGTTGCTTGAGCAGTTAAGCCTTTAATAGTTCCTGAAGAGATAGATTTATTTCTTCGTAGCTCAAGTGGGAATTCATCTGGCTTTTGCAGTTCAATAGTGGTATTAATTGGCCTGTTTCCTCGATACAGAATTTGAGAAGCAAAACTAGAAAAAAGTGGTTTCATTGCCAAATCAGGATCTGCAGCAATACGACAATATTTAAGTTTTTCCTCAGGTGAAAACATTTGAGAGTAGTCTTGTACTAATAAATAAGCTGCATGTGGATGGTATTGATTGGCTGATACCTGCAAGCAAGCCTTGATACATTGAGCAAGTTGTTCAGAATTAGCCTCAATAACACGCTCTTCTACTGCGCAACTCATTTCTTTTTTGTAAAAAAGTGCTAAACGATATAACGCTTCTGGATTTAGTTGATTAGCTTGTGCCAATAATTCATCTGATTTTTCAAGAGAGATAGGAAGAATACTAAAATGGTCAAAAGAATATCTATTTACTCTAATGACAAAGTTAGCTTCATTGATTTTATAAGCTTTTAAAAAATATTCAGCACTTTTTTCTAAATCTTTTGCAATTGATCTGGAGGTAAAAGGAGAATTTGCACCATACTGATATAACTCGGCTAAAGCAAATAGACTTTCAAAAGAATTGGCTTCTTCAAAATAACGAACCGCTCTTTCAAAATCTTGATAGTCATCTCGAGCCTCACATCCACGTTGATACAAAATACCTTTCATAACTATTACCTCTACTTATTTAAAAATTTGCGCGATTCTAATCATAATTACTATTTGTATCTACCATTTATGTCAAAAGATGAGCGAAAAATTACAGAAAATTCAATAAGAAAACGAAATTTTTTGAGATTGGTAGGCAGTGGTGGCTTACGAACTAGTTAGTTATTTTTAATCGATTGCCAGGATATCAGCCAGCTTAAAAGTTATGAACGCGGATATAGGCAGAGGCTTTACAGATCATAGCCTTCCTTGATTTTAAGTAATTCTTATTTAGAATTCGCTTTTTAAATAAACTTTAAATTGGCAGGATTACAATTTCATTTGCATTTGTTATTATCTGCCTTTATTTTAAGCATGCGCATGTATAGAAACCATGCCCATGTTTTTAACAAGAAAACCTGTTCCCTCGATTTTGCATAATAAAAAAATACAAAAATGCACCTGTATCCCATTCGAGGATCAAATTTTCTGTGCCTACTTAGGTGCAATTATATTATGGAGCCTGAAATTATGAAGAGATGGATTTGTGCCCTGTCTTTCAGACAAAAGAAATGGTTCCTAGTTGGTGGCGGGCTTACTGTTTTAATTATTGGTTATTATTTTATTTCTTATGCCTCTATCGTTCCAAGAGAACCCCTTGTCCAGTTACAGGTGGACAAAGCTATCCCTTTTTGGCCCTGGACTGTATGGATTTACCTAATTGGTCTCTATTTACCCATTCCATATATCATTGAGAAAGCTCGCAGACCAGAAATTTTAGTCACCGCGCTCCTTGCTACCCTATGCACAGGGTTCATTGCTTTTGCGTTTTTTTGGTTAGTTCCGATGGCCTATCCGCGACCCTCAGTTATCCCTGGTGGAGGTCTATCAAGCCAACTCTTAACCTGGGTCTATCTTGTGGATTCGCCTATTAACACCTTTCCATCCTTGCATGTAGGGTATTCGACTATTTTTTATCTTATAATCAGAGAAGAAGTACCTTCTCAGCGCTTGTTCTTTTTTGTAAATCTTTGCTTAATTCTAGCTTCTACTCTCACAACCAAACAGCATTTTTTGCTAGATGGTATCGCTGGGATTTTGCTAGCCTTGCTCTCTTTCCGTGCTGCTAAAGCTTTAGTCGCAAGACCCCGCTTTGCAAAACTTTCCCTGCTTTTTGCTTAACGCGTACAGGTAGGACCCCTAGAGCACCATATGGTTTAAAATTAAGCAAATTTCCCCTCATCTAGCTTGGCTTTAGGTTTTTTGGGTTGAGTCAAAATGATAATCTTTTTGTAAGCACAAACATGGGAGATAAAGGAAAAATTTTAATTTTAGTTTGACATACTGCACATTATTTGTTTCAGATAAGCAATTTATATTCTATAATGGTTAACTCTCTAAAGAATGTAATTAAGAATGAAGAGCCAAAATTTAAACAATGAAGAAGCTGACGACGTAAGAAACCTAGAAAATTTTAATGTCTCAGATTTTCTGCAAATAAAGTTTGATTCACTTGATGAAAAGGCTCATGCTTTTTCTTACAAACTTCAAGAGACCTGTATTAAAACAGGATTTCTCATGCGAGAAATTTGCGGCAATATCGGCAAAAATACGCTTGTACGCAATCCACGTACTGGTAAAGAAGAAACCGTATTAATGTTTGGATCGAATAACTATTTAGACTTAGCCCAAGAACCATACATTATTAATAAAGCCATTGCTGCAGTTAAAAAATTTGGTATTGGGTGCGGCGGCCCGCAGCTTTTAAATGGTAATACCTCATTACATATTGAACTGCAAAATAAAATTGCTAGCATTAAAGGGGCGGAAGCAGCCATTTTATTTTCTTCTGGTTACTCAACGAATGTGGGGTGGCCCAATGCTTTACTAGGAAAAGACGATTGGCTAATCTACGATTTACAAAGTCATGGGTCACTTTATGACAGCTTAAAAACTAAGCAATTTAATTCCATGCCTTTTCTGCATAATGATCCTATTGCGCTGCAAAAACGTTTGAAAACCATTCGCCAAACTCATCCACGCTCAACAATCATCGTTTGCGTGGAGGGAGTTTATTCTATGGACGGAGATATCGCCCCGCTCGATGAGTTTAGAAAAATTTGCGATGATTATGCTGCTTTACTATGCATTGATGATGCACACGGCTCTGGTGTCATGGGCGAGCATGGTCACGGTACTCAAGAACATTTTGGATTAACTGGTAAGATTGACTTATACATGGGAACTTTTTCTAAAGTTTACTGTGTGACAGGTGGATATGTTGCAGGTAAAAAACATCTGGTCGATTTTCTACGAGTCAATGCACGCTCCAATCTTTTTTCTGCTAGTTTACCTCCTTATTCAGTAGCTGCCGTATTAGCCGCGATTGAATTTATTGAACAAAATCCAGATCGTGTTAAAAAGCTTCACTATAATGCTCGCTATATGACACAAAAGCTCTGCGACGCGGGGCTTAATGCGCATACAGAATCAGCTATTATTCCCATTTTTATTGCCCAGCCACACTCCGTTAAAGAGATTGTTGCTGAATTACATGATGAAGGGGTTTTTATTAATGGCATTGAATACCCCTCTGTTCCCAAAAATAAGCAAAGGCTCCGCCTAAGCATGATGGCAACTTTTGAACAGCATGAGCTGGATTATGCCATCGATAAACTGGTTAGGATGGCCAGGCGAAGAGGAATTATTCCTTCTCCTTAACCTACAGGATTCTCCTATGCATTTGCCTGCAAACAACACTGTTGATAAAGCGATTATTTTACTTAGCTTAGTTAAAATTGATGCTAAAGAATTAAAAGAGCTGCAAGAAATTTGTCATCAATCCGATTTCAACTGGGAGCTTTTATATCAATTGGCCGAGCTTAATGAAACAGTTCCTTTAGTTTTAAATAATTTACGTACCCATCAGCTGCTACCTTTCTGCCCCACATCATTAGTCAAGCAAATGCAAGGTTATGCCAACGATATCGCTAAAGCCAATCAGTTAAGAATTGAAACGGGTAAAATTTTGCTTCAGGAATTTGCCAAGAAAAATATCAAAGTTGCATTGCTTAAAGGAATTTTCTTTGCAGAAAGCGTTTATAAAAATCCTTTTTATAAAAAAATGAATGATATTGATATTTTAATTCTTGAGAAGGATGCTAGGCGTGTGTTGGACGTTTTTAAACAACTTAATTATTTTTGTGTGAGTGCTCTCCTAGGCGACTCAGCGCAAGATCAAATAGCATACTCTCACCACTTTCCGCCTTTTTTTAGCCCTAATTTACATTGCATGATTGGCACACACTGGGGCCTAATTTCCACACATTCTTTTATTCAATTAAACTATGAAGCAATGTGGAAAAGAGCAAAGCCCTTAAATTTTTACGATGTTGAATGCTATCATTTAGCTCCTGAAGATAATTTGCTTCATCTTTGTATTCATCTTTCACTTTATAAATCTGGCATTAAAGAAATAGCCGATTTTTATAATCTTATTCAATCCAATAATATAGATTGGGATTTATTTTATAGAAATGTAAAAGAGTCTCATAGTGCGCAAAAAGTTTATGAATCCCTTGCGATAGTTCAGACATTCTATCCGTTGAGCGCTATAGCTAAGGTTTTAGAAAAATTAAAACATGAATATCTTATTAGAATATCAAAAGCACTTGCCAATAAAATTTCTTCTCGCTCTTTTTTATTAAGATCTCGGACAACTTACGTAAGCGCTATTGAAAAAGAATTTATCCAATTTAAAGCCACAAGTAGTTTTGCTGAAAAACATTCCCACTTTTTTAGAATTTGGAAATTAATTTTTTACCCTCCTGTAGACCAAATTCAAAAGCTTACTTTTCGCCCAACTTATTCTCCTTTTTTACGTTTATTAGTACCACTGCAGATAAGTCGACACTTAAGTGCTGAGCTAGGGACAAAAACTTATTTTTTACTGCACTGTTATCTTATTTATTCTTTAATTAAATCCGGAATTCGCAATCTTTTGGGAATAAAGAAAAAGAGTTTTCAAGATTTTTGTGATGATTTAGGTCTAAGCGTTGAGCAAATTAATCAATTGAAAGAGAGGCTTGAATGAACCCTTGGTGTAAAATTGACATTAATCTTGATACAAAATTTCAAAAGATTATTGGCGGCAAAGGACTGGGTTTATGGCAATTATTAAAGCAAAAACTCCCGATTCCGACAACCTATGTACTAACTACAGATTATTTTCAAAACTACTTATTTGACCCTCAACAACTACCTTCTTATACCAAATTACTTGCTCTAGCCATTACTTGTGACCAGGAAGCGATTTCGCGTTGCAGTCTTGATTTACGCAATGAAATTGATAATTTGAATATTATTTTACCTAACGAACTGGAGCATATTTATTTAACGAGGCTAAATCAACACAGTTGGGCACTTCGTTCTTCTATGAGTATTGAAGATGGGCTAAAAAATGCCTATGCTGGGATTTTTGAATCATGTCTGCATTTAGACTCTCTAGAACAACTTAAAGATAAAATTAAAGAAATTTTCGCGCAAGCTTTTTCCGAAAGGGCTATTTTTTATACGCTAGAACAAGGTATTCCCTTGCAAGCGTTACTGCCAGCACTCTTAATCCAAGAGCAAATAGCAGTCGATTGGTCTGGGACTTATTTTACGTGCAATCCCTTACCCAAAGGCAACTACCAACAAGGCGTCATTTCCTTTAAAAAAGGGTATGGCGATACCTTAATGAGTGGTTCTGAAAGTGGTCACTCCGTTTTTGTTAATGAAGGAAAAATAGAGCTATCTAAAGAGTTTATGCATCTTACAAAACCACTTCAACAACTGATTAATAGTGGGCTCAAACTGCAACGTAATTTTAATTTAGCTTTGGATTTAGAATGGGGAATAAAAAATGGCCATTTGATATTTTTTCAAATGCGTCCTATTCCAAACATTGATTTTAGTTGTGCTTTAAATCCTATTCGTTGGTCTAGAATGCTAACAGAAGAAAGATATCCTGAGGCAATATCTCCTTTAGGTTGGTCAATTTTATATAGTGTCTTTCAAGTCAATTTAGATACGCTAAAGAAACGCTTTGGATTACAAGCCACTAGCACTAATGAAGTAGCCAAAGTTATCAACGATTACGTTTATGCCAACGATTCTTTTTTCAAGTTTCCGGACAATATTAAAACCAATTATTGGCATCAGCTAAAATACATTCCTTTTTTAATGAAGGCACTCATCAAATCATGCATGGCGCTTCCTTTGCTTTGGATAAGTAATTTTTTTAGCTCTAGCCATAAAATTTCGTCTAAGCTTTTTTTGCTTATGGGATTATTTTCTGGTTATATTTTTCGGCATGCTAAAGACATTATTAAACGTTGGGATCAAGAGCTTCCCAAATATATTCAAGACTTTGATGAAGCATATCAACATACAATAGATATCCAAGATAAAAAAAAGACCTATCAATACCGCGACCGCTTAGAAAAAATTGCAATTCTTTATATGGGGCCAGATTTAGCTATTTACGTCATCAAGACGGCCTGTGTTTGGATGGTTAACACCATGAGCAAAGCTCTATTTCCCAACGAACCAGCGGATTTTTTATTATTGCAATTTTCTAAAAGTTTAGAAAAAAATAGAACGCTTGAAATGAATATTCAATTTAAAAAATTATTTCAAACGATCAAACAAGACAGCAATCTATTGAATTTGTTGCAAACCAATCAGCTGCAAGAGGCTCTTACACTTTTAAAAGAGAAAGCCTATTTTTTAGATTTTTTGCAAAAAAATGGCCATCTCACGAGTAATTGGGACATTCGTGAACCCACTTGGGAAGAAGATCCTATCAGGTTGATGCCTTTTATTAGGACATCAGTCATGAATTCTGAAAGCGCACTAGAAGAAAGTATGCAGAGCAGACTCAAGGAACATAACCAATTTTGTGAACAACTGTTTGCTTCATTACGTCTTAATCCTGTGGCGATGACATTTTTAAAAAATCTTAATCACTTCATCCGAGAATTCATGAGAATTGATGAAGAACATCATTTCTATTGCTCGCGAGTATTTAAAGCCACCCGAGCATTCTATCATGAAATCGCTCACCGCCTCGTAGCCGAAAATAAAATCAAAGAGATTGATGAAATTTATTTTTTAACAGAAGAAGAAATAAAAGAGGTCTTTCAAAATGAGAAGCCTATTGCACTTCATTTTATGGCTAGAAAAAGAAAAAAACAATTTCAAACCAATCTCAATCAAATACCGGTTAGTTCTTACTTGGGTGATTACATTGAACAGGAAAATATCAATGCCACCTTTACAAAGCACGCTAACGGAACTTTGTTTTGCGGTGAAAGTGGCTCTCCGGGGCTAGTTAAGGGCAAAGTCAAAATTATTAAATCTATTGAAGATGCTAAAAAAATTAATCTCGGTGACATTATTGTTACCCAAAGTCCTAACCCAGTTTTTACACCCTTGTATTCTTTAGCAACAGGGCTTGTAACCTCTACAGGTAGTATTTTATCGCATGGCATTGTTTCAGCTAGAGAATACCAAATTCCCGCTGTTCTTTGCATTCCTGGCATTGATAAATTACTTAATGACGATCAAATCATTACAGTTAATGGCAATACCGGGCAAGTTTATGTGGAAGGAGGCACTTAACTTGGAACGCCATAAAATTACTACCCTTTGTTTTGATCTAGATGGAACATTAGTGGAAATGCATCGTATTTTTTCTTTTCCTTTATTAGCTATGACCCTCTATCGTTTCTTTCCTGAAATTAGCATGATCCGCTTTCAGGGAATTTTCCATCAGGCTGTGCAAAAATTATTGAACAATACCACATCGCTTACAAACTTTGATGTTTTCATTAACCATTTAGTTGACTGTTCAAGGAGCAAGAACAAGGCAACCATTGAACGCTTAGTTCGTCAAATCTTTAGCAAAGATTTCCCTCGTTTAAAACATTTTTTTTACCCTATTCCGCAAAACAAAGAAATCTTGCTTTGGGCAAAAAAAAACAATTATCGTCTCATTCTTGCGACTAATCCGGTATTTCCAATCTCAGCAATTAAAACTCGCCTCGAAGCAGGTGGGCTTGATTTAAATTATTTTAATGGCGTTACCCATGCAGAAAATATGACAAGAACTAAACCTAGAGTTGAGTATTACCAAGAACTAGTATCTAAATTTCAATTACAACCTCACGAATGTCTTATGATTGGCAATGATCCCATAAAAGATTTACCAGCAGCTTGTGTGGGTATGAATACGTTTTTATTATCTACAGCAAAAAATCAACATGTGATTGCTAATCTTAATGATTCAAGACTGACTGCCCGCGGAAATTACCAAGCTCTTATCCATTATCTACAAAATAAGGCTAGCTTTACATGAAAACAATTGTCATTGCTGGTGTCGACGGAGCAGGTAAAACGACACTCTGCAACGCGCTTGAAAAGTTACTGCAACTCCAGGGATATAAAGTTGAGGTGGCCACTATTTGGGATATTTTAGACAAAAATCTTTTTATTGCTCCTGTAAGCAAGCAGAATATTCCAAAATATCTTCAGGCCTTGTCAAGCCAGGCAAGATCACTTTTTCTATTACATGGGATGGCCCAAGCTATTCATGTGGCACAAAAAGAAAATCCGCAGTTATTAATCATCAATAGCTATTGGTATAAATACTATATCACTGAATTGTTGCACGGTGCACCTCGCAGTGACCTAGATGCTATAGTAAAAATTTTCCCAAAACCAGACCTCGTTTACTATTTAGATATTTCTCCAGCGACTTTACTTAAAAGAAAGGAAGTGATTTCAGCTTATGAAAGCGGCAATGCAGAGGATAGAAAAAAAGGCTTTCTTAGTTTTCAAAAAAATGCCTTACAGGAATGGGATAAAATTAAACAGCCCAACTGGAAAACATTAGATACTAATTTAAGTATCGAGGATCTGGCGTGCATTGTTTTTGAAGATATTCAAAAGGAAAAGTTGTTATGATTTATATTTTTATCAATACCACGTCGGCAGGTCAAGCTGCACTCAAGAAGTGGCGTCAGGTAGAGCTAATTTTGCAAGAACAAGCCATTAACTATCGGCCTATTTTCACGGCGGGAATTGCTGAACTCACCCAACAACTTAAAGAGATTGCTACATTACAAACCTCAGAAACGGCACACATCCAATTAGTGAGTGCGGGCGGAGATGGTTCACTTCACACGCTCATAAACAAAATCTTTCAAATTTTTTCTGAGCCGCAGCGCAAAAGAATAAAGCTTGGGGCCATTAATTTAGGCAGTAGCAATGACTTTCACAAACCTTATCATAAGCTCTTAAAAGGACATAGCTTGCGAATGTCTACTCAAAGCACTGCTTATGATGTGGGGAGATGTCGTATGATTAACGAAACAGGAGAATCAAAAGAAACTTTGTTTCTAGTCAATGCCAGTATTGGACTAACAGCACAGGGAAATTACATCTTCAATACCAACCCCATAGTCCAACATTTTAAAAAAATTAATTTTAATGTTGCTAATTTCTGTACGCTGCTTCTTTTATTAAAAAATATCTCTCATCAGCAATTTTTTTTAGAATTAATTACCTCTGAGGGCGAAACAATAGTCTTTGATGAAATTATGTCAAACATGGGAATTCTCAAAACACCGAATGTATCCGGTGGCATGAACTTTGGTACACCAGTACAGCGCAACGATCGTTTACTTGATTTTGTTTTTACCAAAAAAATAAATATTGGCCAGTTATTTTCCCTGTTTATTAAACTCCACAAAGGGGCCTTCCTTAATGATAAAAACTCAGGTTTTCATTCTATTAATTCTATAAAAGTTTCATCATTGACACCCTTTTTATTGGAGATGGATGGAGAAATTATGGAACCTGTGCGC
The DNA here is from genome assembly GCF_048541585.1 of Legionella sp. D16C41. Taxonomy (NCBI): domain Bacteria; kingdom Pseudomonadati; phylum Pseudomonadota; class Gammaproteobacteria; order Legionellales; family Legionellaceae; genus Legionella; species Legionella sp. D16C41. Next base: position 3,018,035 of record NZ_CP183303.1, read on the forward strand.
GAAGCGTTTTTTGATCTTCATCCTCAAACTATTCAAGTTTGTGAGGCTTTATGAGTAAACACTATACTATTTTAGGTATTGATGGCTCAGGTAAAACTGCGCTAGTTCATCGGCTAATGGCAACAACTAAGATTACTCAACCTAGTACTACCTTTATTAACGCCCCCAATTACCATGAGAGTTGGGACTCTCCTTTTAAAGATCTCTCGGCAAAATTAGAAATTTTTTCTTCCCTTTGTGATGAACTACAGTCTTTTGAACTCAAAGGTGTTGCACTATACTTACAAGCGACCTTATTTGGGGTTATTGAACAATTTTTTATTAATAACTGGCAACCAGCCATCATTTTATCCCAACGTCATCCAGTACTTGATTCTTTAGTTTATGGAGAACTTTATCGCCAACACGTGAAAGAAAACGATACTAGTACCCTTTCTGCTCAGTTATTATCAAAATTGCAAGCTCGCCAAGTGCCTTGGGATTTTATTTTGCGGTGGTTTGAACTGCATAAGCAGCGAACGAAGTCTCAATCTTCCATTTGGAATTTTTCAGAGGAAATTCTTAAGCTTTTTAAATTAGACTGGATAAGACTTACTGTTGAACTGCAATTTCGCTATCAAACGAAAATGCCCGATGGCATTATTTATATTCATCCAGAAGTGGAAACAGTTTTAGCTAACATTGATAGACGAGCAGAAGAAAGTCAAAGCAATAAAGAATTGCATGAAAACTTATCTGGCCTCCGCCAGTTAGAGAAAAATTATCAGAAAATGCTCAATTTTATAAAATGCAATTATTCTCATGTGCAAATTTTTGAAATTCCTGCTTATGATAACACGCAAATTGATAAAATTATTCAATACCTAGGAAACCATTTATGAAAACTGTTCTTATTACTGGAACAAGTAGCGGTATTGGTCAATCTTTTTTAGAAGAGTTTGGTAATGACCCAGGAATTAAAATTTTAGCTGGTTTAAAAACACAATATGAAGCCGAGACAGCTAAGCAATATTCTCAAGTTCAATACTTTGTTTTAGATTATGGCAATCATCAGGATTTTAAAAAGCTTGAAGATTATCTTTTGCGAAATAATTACACTATTGATACGTTAATTGCAAATGCCGGAGTTTCTACCTGGGGTCCGATGCTCGAAATCAACGAAGATACCTTTGAACAAATTTTTAAAATAAATTTTTTTGGCACAACGAAGTTAATTAAAACGGTACTTCCCTTTTTAGCGACTCAGGGAAAAATTATTGCCATGGGCTCAGGGTCGGCAACTACAACCATTCCTTTTATGGGTATTTATCCTATTTCTAAATTAGCTATTGATTATTTGATTACTTCATTACGCCGAGAAATGGCACATCATCCTACCTATTATCAAGTGCAATTCGCCATTATACACCCAGGCTCCATTAAGACGCCTATTTGGGAGGGTGCCAAGGAATTAAGTTTCAAAACGGATTTTCCCTTTTATGCAAAGGTAGCTTCATTTGGCTTAAAAACGATTGATGCCGACTTATCTAAGTCTACCAATCCAATACAGGTCGCTAAATTATTTCATCAACTTATTCTAAAAAGAAAAATTAAATCCACTTATTACATAGGAAGAAACATCAATGTAATACGCTTTTTAAATCTACTACCCCATCGTATGGTTGATTTTATATTTAAGTGGGGATTTAAATTGGGATTAAATTATAAAAACTCAACAAGTAAGAGAGACTGAATGCAGATGAATTAGCTTTGGCAGTAAGAAAATTGACTCATATAGTAATCTAATAGTGACTTGCTATGGGTTAACATACTCCTAAACACACTAGTACCTCAGGGCTTAAGTCCACCTAGTTGATTCTCAATTTTTAACACCTTCGACTTAACTTCAGGAAAAAAACTAAAACTATGAGCCCTAGATTGAACAGATAAGACCTTCTGGGCTCGGACTAATAAAGTGGACAACTTACCCTCATCAATTTCTAGAGATTGAGTAATTGCTCCCTCTTGGTTTAAGATATCAACAATTTTTATAAGCAATACTTGTTCCTTTGTAATGGTTGCCATAAGCGCATTTTCTTTTTTTACTTTACCTGTTTGAGGATCATAGACTGTGCCTCGAGATGCCTCCCTATAGTGCGCCAAAGTATATTGTTTCTTAGCGCTAACAATAGTAGAGCTTTTAGGGTTATCTTTGCCTAAAGCAAATAGGTCAGGGTTATCATATTGAAGCTTTTCTTTAATACAAATATCTTCAGCAGGCATGCCATATACTTCACGTATTCTCTGTACTTTTAATTGATGATATCTTATAAATTCATCCAAAGTTTCATATTGCCCCCATTTTAATAATTGTTCTGGCAATTGATCTGCTTTGAGAAAAACCACACGCTCATCAGGCGCTTCTGCGAAAAGGCCATCATATGGAAATTGTTTTTCAGCAACATCTATACTATCAAATAATGCCACACCATGCTTCATAAAATAACGAAGACTCAAAAAGGAAAATACAGCACAGGTATGATGATCTTTTTCTAAGATAGTACTATTGATGATAATTTTATAATCTAGCCCTAGGCGTTTTGCCAAGGCTCTAAGAGCAATGATTAACTCATGAGAACTAGTTGATTTAAAGGTTAATCCTCTTGTCGAATCATAAATAAAACATTTTAGAAGACCACCAGAACGGCGACAATATATTGAAACTGCATGACCTAAAGAAGCAAACGACATTCCCGCAATAATTTTTAAATCTTCATGCTCATCTAATCTATTAATGCCATCTAATAAAGACTCAAGATGAGTAAATTGATAAGGCCGATTTACAGCTTGTTTTTTCTCATCCCAAACCACAATGGTATTATTTGTATTATAGCGTTGATCGGATTTTTTTTTATAACATAAATCAGCCACCAATAGAGTAAGTCCTTCATAACTAATATAAGGCGCTTCGCCTCTACCTATGGCCTCAAGATTTTTTGGATCTCGTTTTAAAAAATCTTGTGCTAATTTTATTTTATCTTTTAAAGTTAGAGTAGGCATAATTTTACACTAAAACAATTAGTTCAAATTATACGGATAAAACAGTAACAAGTGTAGCCCGGATGAAGTGAAACGAAATCCGGGATGCTCGGAGCCCAATATTCTGGATTACGTCTGCGCCTACATCCAGGCTACGATAGCTGAATGCAGATGAGTTAGCTTTGGGATATTTAAAGTCATTGAATTCTATTCCACTGTAGGAGGCCAGGCAGCATGCTTTACATAACTTGCTTCATCACTGCCGGACCAGGGTGGCATAGTAACGCAAATAAATACCAAATCAACTGTATCACTTCTGTATTGAAAATGTGTTCCCAAGGGAATATCAATACTGACTCCAGGGACTAAAGAAGTAATGCTCTCTTCGTTATTTAACTTCCGCCAAATAGCACCTTCTCCTGAAAGAACATGCCAAAATTCAGATACCGTTTTATGACGAACTGCTTTAGAAATCGTTCCTGCCTTTAAAGTACAGTGAGCTATTCCACCTAAATGATTATTCATTAGTAATCGAACCTCAGCACCTGCTGGCGAGATATGCTGATACTCTTTGGGTATTTCTTGTGTTTTCATTTATTACCTTAATTATTTTCTGCATTCAAAAACAATGCTTTTATCTGTTTCACTAGGCGATGCGTGTCGGTCAAACGATTTAACCATTCGTACCTCACTAAAACCCACCTTAGTAAGTAGGTTAAGCAACCAAGAAGGCTCTTGATAAATGCGAATTCTATATTCTTCAACCTCTGTTTGAATGACATGGTTGTTAGCAATTAGTTCGTATTTACCGATAGAGCAACAAACATCCTCACTGAGCATAGCTAATTGACTGAATAGAATGATTGTGCCATCTTCTTTTGGCCATTTTGTGCCTCTCCATATACCTAATTCTTTAGGAACTGCATGGCGTGTTTCTACTTCAAATACAAAAAACCCTTTGTCTTCTATATGCTCATAAATAGTTTTTAAAGCTCTTTGGATATCTGCTTTTTCTGTAATGAGACCAAATGAACCACTAGGTATAAAAATTAAAGAATATTTATCGGCTTGATTTAAATCTTCAATAAAACCATGCCAGACTTTGGGATTAAGATTTTTGCCATTTGCCTTTGTATGCAGTCGCTCTAACATGGACTGACTTGCATCAAATCCATGAATATCAAATCCTTCTTCATTCAAAGGCAATAAAAATCGTCCTGTGCCGCACATAGGTTCTAAAATGGGGCCTTTAGCCTCTAGAACATAGCTTCGGTAGAATGAGTATTCATCTTGTGGTGCATTAGGTTTACTTAACTCATATACTTCAGTACAAAGATCCTGATAGGTACCTAGTTTTTTCATTGGTTCCTCATTGAAATCCAGTATCATTAAATATTCATCATATAAGGTATCATTAATTTTAAGCGCTTTAGGTTCGATACCATAAATCCTAAATCCATGTTGTTGATAAAATGAGCAGGCTCCAAAATTACTTATTACACAGGTTAGGTGCAATTGAGTGGCATGGGATTTAGCATACTGTATCAAAGTCTGCATTAATGCTGTTGCAATACCTTTTCTCCTGTAATCTGGACAAGTATACATACCCCAAAGCACGCCACGGTGTTTCATCTTAAGTGAACTAAGCATATAGAACCCAACACAAGACACCAAGACATCATCAACAAAGGCACCCAAGACATAGCTCTTATCTAACATATGTTGAAAATCAGCGTCAGACATAAGCACTTCCTCTTCGTAAGAGGATCCGAAACTCTCAGGCTCATTCTTTAGTGCTTCTAATCGAAATGACCTCCATATTTCCCAGTCTTCCTGTATTAGCTTTTTTAACTTCATAAACTGATCTCCATCACTGTTAGAGGATGAGATTTGAACTTATCCATACTAATTTCTTTTCATCCAGGCGTCTATAATACTCAGGTATGGTATAAAAGCATTAGATCCTGCTATTGCAGAAGGATTAAAAGCACAGCGTGAAGGTGAAATAAAGCAAGTGCAAAACATTTCGGAATTATTCAACATATATTTTCTACAAAAAGGCCATCGCAAATCAGCAAGCGTAGCCCGGATGAAGTGAAACGAAATCCGGGATGCTCGAAGCCCAATATCCTGGATTACGGCTGCGCCTACGTCCAGGCTACACCAGCTGATACTAATAAATAAGGTTGTCATGATACAGCTCAAAAAGGACGAGAAAGATTTATGGGAGTCCCAAAGTGGGGTAATTGCGCTTAAAACTGTTAAAGAACTAGCTTACTTCCATACTATTAGCAAATAGTGTGGAAGGTTAAGAAGTTACTAAATGATACAGCAGAACTTGGATTCAGGTTTTTCACCTTGTTGCGCATCAAGTGCTTGCTTTAAATCATTTATAAGCGTCTTAGGCAATTGATGAATTATAGTAACGTGATTATTATTTCTTTTCTCTGAAGAAGGTTCCTTCAAATAAGCTAATATGCTCAATAATAATGTTTTTTCTCGCGTAGCAATAGCAATTAACTTGTCATCATAAAATGCAACTCTTTTTCCTTTCAACCCTTCTTCGCCTACCTCTACATATTTCTCAAATAGTTGAGCCATTTGCCCATCAGTCAGATTATACTCAAATTCCAATTCATCTAAAGTATGTAGATAGGTCTTACCTTTTGGTGGAATAAGCGAGGTAAATGAAACATTGGGGGGAGATGGTTTGAATAGATAGAAAAAATTCATAATGATTTTCCATATTATAAAATCATTAATTATATACCACTTATATTTCAACAGGCGATACTAAATAGCTAAATATCAGTTCAATTGTATAGTAATATTTCATTCAACTATAGTGCTCTGCTATTCCTTTAATTGTAGATTTTTCCTATAGTTTGCTGCTTGCATTATTTCATCTCGCTGCCTATCGCTTTTGCTATTCCCCTGTTCTTCTGCTCGTAAACAAAAGAACATCCGCGATATGCTTTATTTATGTCATTTAGAGAATAATACCATGTTAAAATCACAGGATTGCTTTGTATTAATAAAACTATTGGCAAATATCGGAAGTAAACTATCCCAGCCAGCGTAGCCCGGATGAAGTGACACGAAATCCGGGATGCTCAAAGCCCTATATCCTGGATTACGGCTGCGCCTACATCCAGGCTACTCTAGCTCATTCAGCGCCGTGCTTATGGCTTTAGAAATTTTGAAAATTATAGGTTGAGAGTTAAAGTCTTGTGTTCTTGATTAATGCCCCCGTAAATAGGGAAGACCCAAAAAGTTGCCCCAAATGGGAAAGACCTGAGTTTGGAAGACCTATCTAATTCTATTGGTCGGGACGGAAGGATTTGAACCTTCGACCACTAGCACCCCATGCTCTTGATATCAAATATAATTGAAATTACATTTTGGTATTTTTTATCTGAAAAACCCCATATAAACAGTCTATTTTCGTATTTTCCTTGTATCAAATGATAACATCGAATATCATTCGATAACACAAAAAAGTGTACCTAAAAGTGTACCTAAAACGGATTCTTGTTGTGAGTAACTTTACCAATACTTATATTAAAAACTTAAAACCTCGGCCAAATAAGCAGTATGAAGAATATGAGGGTCAAGGGTTTGGTATTAAGGTCTCTCCTGCAGGAACAAAGACATGGATCTATCGATATAAGATAAACGATAAAACTGAAAAAGTCAGTTTAGGCCACTATCCTAGTATGAGTTTGGCAGATGCTAAGAGAAAATTTCTTGAATTAAAAGAATTAAAGCGCCAATCTATCAATCCTAAACAAGTTCTTACACCCAAAATAGAAGAAGATAAAGATACTGTTAAAGAACTAGTGAATCGCTGGTATAGCAATTATGTCTTCAAACATAGGAAACAACCCCTGCAAATCCGCCAGCTCATTAATGCCGATATTATTCCCCTTCTAGGAGAAAAATACATCGATGAAATAGAAGCCAAAGATATCACAAAAGCATTAGATAAAATTGTTGCCCGAGGCTCAAATGTCCATGCGAATAAAGTGTTAAGTGCTATCAAGCAGGCCTTCAACTACGCTGTCAGCAGAGGTGAACTTAAGAGCAATCCAGCGATTCATATTCGTGCAAGAGATATAGGCGGTGTCGAAAGACCTCGGGAGCGATTTTTAACATTAGAAGAAATCAAACAACTTTGGAAATTCTTAGATAATGGCAAACACAGCGTCTCATTACAAATCAAAAATGCTCTCAAGATATTACTGTTAACAGGTGTTCGCACTGGCGAACTAAGAGTAGCCAATTGGAATGAGTTTGACTTTGAAAACTCATTATGGACCATCCCTGCTACCAACACCAAAACTGGCATAACTATGCGAGTTCATTTAACAAACATGGCTAAATCACTTTTTATGGAATTATACAATTGCAGCATGGGTAATTGTGTCCTAAGTGGCACAGACGGTCAAAGCCCGCTTTCTGACCGCGCCCTACCGAAAGCTGTAATCCGCCTACAAGAAAGAATTGGTATTAATAAATGGACAGCTCATGACCTTCGAAGAACCTTTGCTACTCAGCTTGGAGAAACCCTACGCATTGATCCCGTTGTTATTGAAAAATGTTTAGGACATAAAATGCCTAAAATTATGGCAACTTATAATAAAAATGAAATGCTGCCAGAACGTAAAGAAGCCCTGGATAAATGGGCAAAATACATTGAAAAACTAGTCTATGCCGAAGACAAAAGTTATTATACATCCATTATTGAAAAGGATGTACTCTATGAATATTGATCAACTGAGACAACTTGTTAAGAAGGGCGAATCAGATCATTTAGAATTCAAAATCTCTACCAGCCAACTTAAATCCGCATTTGAAACAGCATGTGCTTTTTTAAATTTAAAAGGTGGATTTATCATATTTGGAGTTAAAAATAACGGGGAACTGATTGGACAAAATGTATCTGATAATACCAAACAAGAGATAGCACGTGAAATCAGAAAAATCGAGCCAACTGTATTTATCGATATTCATTATATTCACTTAAATAATGATAAACAAATAATCGTATTAGACGTCCCTGAAGGAAAACACGTTCCTTATACTTACGATGGTCGCCCATTTGAACGCACAACCTCAACTACATCAAGAATGACTCAGCACCGACTTGAGCAAATGATTATTAAACGAAATTATCTCAATCATGATTGGGAAGAACATTTAACTGACGAATTCCAAGTTGATGATCTAGATCATCAAGAGATTATAATCACCATTAAAGAAGGAATTAGCAAAAACCGTATTAGTCCTACAGCAATTAACTATAGCATCGAACAGATTTTAGATAATTTTAAATTAATCAAAGATGGGAAGCTTACTAATGCAGCAGTAGTCTTATTCGCAAAAAATCCAGAAAAAATATTTTCACGCTGCGAAATAAAAATGGCTCGATTTAGAGGGCGCACTAAAGTAGAGGGCTTTATTGATAATCAATGGGAAAGAGGAAATGCTTTTCAACTCATCACCCTTGCCCACCATTTCGCTAACCGCCATTTACCTATCGCAAGCTATTTTGTGCCAGGAAAGCTACAAAGAATAGATGAACCTGCGGTTCCACAATTAGCGCTAAGAGAAGCGTTAATCAATGCTATCTGTCATAAAGATTATAGTGTTCGTGCAGCAACAACCAGTTTTGCAATTTACGATGATCGCTTAGAACTATGGAATCCAGGCGGTTTGCTTCCTGAAATCAAAATAGAACAACTTAAAGAACCACATAATTCATATCCACGCAATGAATTAATTGCAGATGTATTTTATAAAAGAGGCTGGATAGAAAAATGGGGAACAGGTACTACGCGAATGATAGAGTACTGTAGAAAAAATAATACTCCCGAACCTGAATTTACTGATAGTTCTCATGGTTTTTCAGTTACTTTCAATTTTAAGGAAGCAATGAATACAGGCCTCTCTTCAGAACCAACAATTAATTTAACTCAACGTCAAAGGGAAATTATCTCTCTATTAAAGAATGCAGAAGAGATGTCTCTAAAAGAAATTAGGGAACAGTTACCAGTGTTGCTTGCTGAAAGCACCATTCGTGAGAACTTAAATCATTTAAAGACAAAAGGGATAGTTACCACCCGAGGCCAAGCTAGATTAACAAAATGGTTATTAATCAATAAATAAGCTGCGATCCGTATCCAACGGTATCCAACGGTATCCAACGGTATCCAACGGTATATTGATCCATTTATTCGATTCAATAATTTTAATATTCGCGTTTATTAGGATATTGCATATTCCGACTCAATGTGAAGCAATAGAAATTTGATATATAATAAGGCTCGACCCACCTTTGTTATTTTATGGCATATTCTAGTCTTAAGGCGACAATGGCGTATTTATACCATGTGAAAAAAGGTTAAAGACGAAAGTGTTTTTCTTATATATCTATTCTAAATTGACAAGAAAATAGGTGTAAAAATTATTTATGATCATGTCTGTGATGCACATCAGGATAATGAGGGTGTGAATGCTTTATCGCCTCATGATGATGGTTATGTGTATGGGGCTCCTTGCCATCCCAGAGAAAAGCATGTGAATGTTGGTGGTGTTCGTCATGAGTATGACTGTGACTATGCGCTAGTGGCTCATGCGTATGTTCATGCTCATGATGTTCGGTGAGATGTAGCCACACACCAATCCCCATTAATCCAGATGCAATCCAAAATGTCATAAATGTATTTTCATGAAAAAATAAAATGGCAATTGCCGCACCAATAAAAGGGGCTGTCGAAAAATATGCACCTGTTCTGGCAGTGCCTAAGCCTCGTAAAGCAAGAACAAATAAAACAAGGCTTGCACTATAACCAATAAATCCAACCAGTAAGGCATAAACGGTTGTTAAGAAGGCAGGCAATGTTAATCCAAAGGAAAGCGCCAAGCTTATACTCACGATACCTGAGACAAGGCCTTTGCTTCCTGCAATGAACAAAGGGTCGCCCGCAGATACTTTGCGTGTGAGGTTATTGTCAATCGCCCAACATAGACAAGCCCCTGCAATAGCAACTGGCCCAAATAGATTATAGGCTGTTGCTTGACCTTGAGGCCATGACAATAAGACGCCACCTACCACAATCAAAAAAATGCCAAGTATAATTCGTGGGGCTGTATTTTCTTTAAAAACAAGCCAGGCTAATAAGGCGGTGAGTACAGCTTCAAGGTTTAATAATAAAGAGGCTGTTGCAGAACTCGTTTGCTGTAAGCCAACCATTAATAAGATAGGGCCTAAAATGCCGCCAAAACCAATAGCACCCAACAACCAAATCCAATCGTCTTTGACTAACCCCGAAGTTTGCCAACCGCGGTCTTTAATAAAGCGTACTAGCGTTAACCCAATACCACTACCAGCATACAACAAGCCAGCCAGTAACAAAGGCGAGATTTGCCCAACCAGCTCTTTAGCAAAGGGGGTGCTGCCACCAAAAAACACAGCAGCGCCTAAAGCGGCTAAGGTTGGAGACAACGCTCGTATACGTACCATTTAGACTTTCTTCTGGAAAATAAATAAATTATAGCATCACTCGGTAGGCGATTGTGCGTAGAACCCTCCATTCCCTGAAGTATGAATTCAGCAAACATCACGAGATGGACCACAGCAAACACGGGATAAAAACATCGAAACCGATAGCGTCTTAATTGAGGTTAACCGCCACTGTATTGATGACAATGGCGTGTTAAATCCCTGATAAAAAAATTTAAGGCTAATGTGTCCATTTAACAGCAGGAAACAAACGTATTTTTAAGCAAAAAACGGTGCTATCTTTTTTTATCGTCTGCATTGATAAGCAATGCCTTCTAAGGTATGGGTGTCTACTAAATGTGTTTTGGGATTACCATTGTACGTTGCTTTGTCACTAATAATAACCACCGTATTACCGCCTAATTGCGCTGTTTTATTTTTCAATATGTTCACTTCATCTTGATATAAATGCTCATGCGACTGATAGGCTTGACTGACCCCATTCACATCAGAAGCCATTATTTTGCCTAAATTTTTACACTGTTTAATTGCTGTACGCGATTGAGCAACAGTGACAAGGTGTGCTTCAGGTAGTAGTGCTGCATTGTTACTGCAACCTACTAGTGCCAGCAATACAACAGGTATAGCGCCATAAGTAATTCTTCTCATTTTAATTGACTCTCCTTTTATTTAAATCCATTTATATCTTTAATGTGTCGCGTGTTGCATGGTTAAAGCGGGTGCCTTAACGCCCGGATAACTCATAATCGTCATCATGCCACTTTCCTGATGATAGAGCATATGACAATGGAGCATCCAATTGCCTGGATTATCGGTATCAAATTGTACTTTAACTGTGGAGTTAGGTCGTACTAAAACGGTATCATGCAGCAATCCGCCATCAATTTTTTTACCATCAATTTCAGTGACTTCAAACACGTGACCATGCAGATGCATCGGATGGGCCATCATCGTCTTGTTATTAAATACCATTTCCACTCGTTTATTGTCACTCACCTTTAATGGATTAATCTTAGGCCACACCTGATTATTGATTGTCCAAACATAGTGCATCATGTCGCCTTCTAAATTAACTATTAACGTTTGGCCAGGCGCTTTTTTTGCTAAAGGCGTTGCCGCTTTAAACTGAAATTCTTGGTCATAGTTAAGCGCCCCTGCTGTGAATGCAGCTCGTTCATTAAGCATAGGAACTTTAGCCTTGGGCGTTGCTAAAATAAGGCCTGTTTGCAAATTCGTACCCTCTCCTTGTGCCAAGATAGGATAAGCATTTTCGCCTGCTGGAATGGTAACTATGACATCAAGACGTTGGCCTACGGCCAGCTGAAACTGATTGCCTTTCACAGGCTTAATCGCTTCACCGTCAATCGCAATTGCAACTCCTGCTAGAAGGCCCGTGTTTATAAAAAAATTAGTCATGGCAGCGCCTGCGATAAAACGCAAACGTACCTTATCGCCTGGCTTAACTTGGATGACCTCAGGATTTTTTAACGTCCGATAATTGGTTAAAAACGCGTCATACGCCACATCATTTAAATCAGTCGCTGTTTGTTTTTTCATCGGCATGCCAGACATCCCATTACCATGTTGCATACCAGGCATGTTTCCTTTTTTTAACTCAGCAAAAATAACCTCAGGTTTTTTAAAACTAAAATCTCCAATAAACACTGTGACTTCTTTGCTAGACGGCACATCGCTCGGGTCAGCAATAATCAACGGTGCGGATAAAAATTGCTGCACTTGTAAGTCATGATGCGAATGCATCCAATAAGTTCCGGCTTGCTTAAGCTTAAAGCGATAATGATACTCACCACCGGCAGGAATGGGTGGCTGAGTGACATAAGGCACCCCGTCTTGATTATTAGGCACGATTAACCCATGCCAATGAAGCACCGTTGGTTTATCGGTTTGATTTTTAACAACGACGTCAAACATCCCGCCTTTCATACCTCGATAACCCCACGTGCCATCCGGTTGCTCAATACGAAACAAATCCACACGCTTCCCATTGACTTGGACTTGATATTTTTTAATAAGCAGTTGAGAAGGGGAGATTGTTTGAGTGGGCAAGGCGTTTGTCTCAGCAGACGCTACATTGAAAGCGAGCATGGTCAATACCATACTCTTTAAAGTATTAGGTAATAACACGATAAAAAGTCCTTAATGAGAAGCAAGTAGTTGATACATTGCCCGCAATTGGTTTAACAATTTTTGTAATCTAATCCAATTAGCAAAAGAAAAAACCGCTTAAGCTTAAGACATGCCTTTAAAGTTAACTCACCAAGATAGAATATAGATTTTTCAGCCTAACTTTTTTATAATATCAGTGAGCGAATAGTAAAATAATTTTAGAATTTTTCCTTATTATTTGGGTAAGTAGCAAAGCCACAAGATTCGTCCCTATCAGAGGTTTTTTTATATTCGGTTTGTAACGTTGTATGTTGAATATTAAATTGGGTTAATAACATTTTCTGAACATTGGCTCTTACCAATTCTTCTTTAGCATTTGAAGCAATAACAACATGTGCTGTGAGGCTAATTTTATTACTTGTAATAGCCCAAATATGTAAGTCATGTATTTCTATCACATCTTCTACTTGCGTCATTTGAATTTTAATTTTTTCTAAATCAATCCCTTCTGGCACGCCTTCTAAGAGAATATTAACCGTCTCTTTTAAGAGCAGCCAAGTGCGCGGCAAAACCCATAAGCCAATTAAAACAGCAATAGCAGAATCTATCCAACTCCATCCCAAAAAGCGGATGAAAAGTGCTGCTATGATAACGCCCAAAGAGCCTAACATATCACTCCAGACTTCAAGATAGGCGCTTTTAAGATTTAGGCTTTCATCCTTATTCCGAGATAAAAGATACATTGAAATTAAATTAACGATTAAACCAATGAAGGCTATAATTAACATGCCTAACGAGGAAATTTCTGGCGGTTGCTTTAACCGTTGATAAGCCTCAAATAAAATATAGAGTGCCACTAAAAAAAGCAAGCCTGCATTAAATGTGGCCGCTAAAATTTCAAAACGATAATAACCAAAGGTACGACGAGTATCTGCTGGACGGCGGCTTACTCGTATAGCAATTAATGCAATTATAAGGGCTGTTACATCCGTTAACATATGCGCTGCATCAGATAGTAAGGCAAGGCTCCCTGTAATAATTCCACCAACCACTTCAGCAATTAAAAACCCGCCTGTTAATAAAAGGGCAAGCCAAAGTGAGCGCTCCTTTGAAGGTCCCTTTAAATCTTGATGAGCAGCTTGATTCATTATTTTTCCTAACAAGGCGAATAAATTACGCTTTTTGTTTAAAGGGATTTATGTGTTTCTTTACCATGCATAACTATTCTTTGCTCAGTTTTATGAGCAAACACATCATATAAAACCACACTAACATTGTTCGTGACGGACTGCTTCCACACTGACTCTTTAAGAGCACGAGAGGCTTGCTTATAACCCATATTTATGTTTGCTTTAACAGCTGCTTTAGTAAAATTATAGTCCTTAGATGAGCGGTCGCTCTTCTGCGCATGGCGGTGAAACTTTACAAGAGTCATTTTTGTCGTATTTCCCATTAAAGGAATATGTTTATACTGAGGCTTCTTTTTTTGATAGGCTGGTAAAAGATTGTAAATTTCTTTGAGTGTATGGCGTAAGTCCTGATTTTCGCAAAAATTATTTAAGGTATGCTGGTAATTGCTGGTATAAATAATCTCTTTCTGTTTTAACAGTACTTTATCTAGTGAATTCGGCAAGGCTCCATCGGGGTCAAAAAGCTGCATCATAAAACAAAGGGTATTTATATTGGGGAGGTCATTTAATATTATTTCAAGCGAGCTGTTATTCACTAAAGCACCATCCCAATAATACTCCTTATCAATCTTTACTGCTGGAAAACCTGGGGGTAGTGCACCGCTAGCCATAATATGTTCAATTCCAATGTACTGCTTTGCTGAATCAAATTGCACCTGTTGACCGGTGCTTAACTGGACCGCCGATAAAGTTAGACGCACCTCACCATTATTAAGAATATCAAAATCAATTAACTCCCTAAGCGTCTCTTTCAACAACGACGTATCATAAAAGCTCACGTTGTCTGGCGTCTCTTGATATAAAAAAAGAGGGTTAATTGGCTTTGGAGAAAAAAATCCTGGCTGCCCCCAAAACAGAGAGGTTTGAGCTTGCCAAACATCATTTAATTCACTCAGATGCATTGGATTAAACAATAAAGGCCACCAATTTAAATAACTGGGCGTAATGACTCTTTGCCAGAATTCTTTCAATTTTGGCAGGCGTTGCTCTGTCTTATTGCCGGCTACAATAGCCGCATTAATAGCCCCAATAGAAATTCCACTGACCCAGTTAACTAAATAGCCAGCCTTCCATAGTGCTTCATAAACACCGACTTGAAATGCCCCTAAAGCACCACCCCCTTCAAATAAAAAAGCAATCCTATCCCAGTTGTTGTCATCTTTATCCATTATTTAGGCTCTGTATTTTATATTTGATTTATCTATTTTAAAGACAAAATACCCCAGATGAGCTAGAGTAATTTTTTTCAAAAGCTTATCTTAATCTAGGGTCCTCTTGATAACATGCCTGCTTCAAGGCTATTACCTACTAAAAATTCATTGACTGTATTTACTTCAGTCCTTTGTTGAAAGGACATGAGGGTAAATCCTTACTGTCAAACAAAGAAACTTATAGTATTTACTGCTCTTAATTTCTAGTAATATCGACTTAATTGGATAAACACATAGATAGAGTTGCTAAATTCAATATAACATAGCCAATACCAATTTTAATTCTTTTTAAGGCTCGACTTATTCTTTATTTATTTTGATGTATATGCCCACCATCGCCGCCAAAATCACCTGTATAAAGCTCTGACTTAGGCTCTTGCTTAGCAGTCTGATTGCAAGCCATGAGATTTAAACTTAAAAATAATAAACTCATTAAAAAGAAAATTGCTCTGTACATTAGATGACTCATTGATAACTCCTTATCCAAGGGTGATTTGATTATATCCACCATACCATAATCAATATCGGTAATATAGTTTTTTTCATTAAGTAATTACCTTAACGGGATTAGATAAATTTAATAAGCGCAAACCATTAGCAACCACAATTAAACTTGCCCCCATATCGGCAAAAACAGCCATCCAAAGTGTAGCAAAACCGCCAAGTGCTAAACCAAAAAAATAATTTTAATGACAATAGATAAGCTAATATTTTGCCGTAAAATGCGGGCAGTTTGACGGCTTAAGTCTATATAGTAGGGCAGCAACATTAAATTATCATTCATATTAACGCCACATCTGCTGTCTCTAACGCTGTGTCCGTTCCTTTGCCCATGGCAAAGCTAATAGACGCCTTACCCAAGGCGGGCGCATCATTAATCCCATCAACAACCATACCCACTGTTTTATATTGCTCTAATAGGCGGTTAATAGCTTGCATTTTTTCAGCAGACAAAATATTAGCCTTCACTTCATCAATTTACGTCAAATAAAGGCTATATTATTTGTTCTTTTTTAAGATAAAAGATATATTTCCTGTCCGTTCTAGAATGGCAAGTTCTACTAAAGAAAAATCTTCAGTATTCAATCTTTGGCGTAATTGTGCCAAAAGATCATTTTCACTAATGCTAAAGCGGCGCAGACTTTTATAATCCATCACGCCGTCTTTGATGAGATAGTGAGAGGATCCTTTAAATAGAAACCCTAATTTGTTAAAGAAAAAACAAAGTTTGGATAAAATGAAATGGAGGACCACTAAAGTTAGCAACGCTTCGACCGTTAACCATAAAGAATTTGTCCCCGCGATACCCCTGCTGATTAGGCCTCCTGCTATAGCAATAATTAAAAAATCTAAAGGCGTGCTTATATTAAATCGATGATTGGTAAATCGAAATAACAAAACACTTAAACAAAATAAAATAATACAACGAATCCATGCGCAAAAATAACTGGGATCAGTATTTATCCAATGCAGATAATCCATGCTTACTCCTGTTAAAAGCGTTTAATTTTATAAGGCACCCGATATGCCATGTAAGAAAACGGCAGCAAAAATCAGAAATATAATTAAAAAGCCCATCCATGGTAATGATTTTTTTTCTTTAATAAAAAAAATAATGATAAAAATAAGAATCAATAGCCCAATAAAGCCGCTTATCATCCAAAAATTTACTGTCATTAGGCCTCCTCATTAGTGGCAGGATAGCGCAGTAAACGAAGCCCATTGGCTACAACAATTAGACTGGCTCCCATATCTGCAAAGACCGCCATCCACAACGTGGCTATTCCTCCTAGCGCCAAAACAAAAAACACTCCCTTTATCGCAATAGATAAGCTAATATTTTGACGAAGAATTCGAACGGTCTTATGACTTAGATCAATATATAAAGGCAATCTTGCCAAGTCATCATTCATAAGCGCTACGTCTGCTGTCTCAAGAGCGGTATCGGTTCCTTTTCCCATGGCAAAACTTATTGAAGCTTTAGCAAGCGCAGGCGCATCATTGATGCCATCACCTACCATACCTACTGTTTTATATTGTTGTAATAAACTCTCTATGGCATCCATTTTATCTGTAGGTAAAACATTGGCTTTTACTTCATCAATACCGACTAATTTGGCAATAGCTTGAGCTGTAATTGCGTTGTCACCAGTCAACATGGTGGTTTTAATTCCCTGTTGGTGCAACTGCTCAATGGCATTTTTGCTCGTAGTGCGTAAAGTATCTGCTACCGCAAATATTGCTAAAACTTTAATGGAATTGCTTAAGATAACAGTTGTTTTCCCTTCCTCTTCCAGTTGCTTAAGCAGTTGCTCTACTATGGCGTTACATACCTGATTATCTTCTGCCAACTGATGATTGCCTACATAATATAATTCCTGATTGATTCGTCCTTTTACACCTCGCCCAGGAAGCGCGGTAAATTCATCAACCTTCATTAAAGGAGACTCAGGCTGTCTCTCTTTCCAATAATTCATTAATGCATGCGCAACAGGGTGTTCTGAGTGACTATCAAGACTTGCGGTTAGTAATAGTAGATGCTCTTCATCGTAACTTGAGTCATAAGCGATAAAATTAGTTACCTTAGGCTTACCTTCCGTTAAGGTTCCCGTTTTATCTAATGCAATCATTTTTAGTTTATAACCGTTTTCTAAATAATTACCTCCCTTAATAAGTAACCCTTTTTTTGCTGCCGAAGCTAGGCCACTGACAATGGTTATCGGAGTTGAAATAACTAAAGCGCAAGGACATGCAATGACTAACAAGGTCAATGCCTTATAAATCCAATCATAAAACGGATATCCCAGTGCAAGTGGTGGGACAAAGGCAACAATGACCGCAACCAATACCATAATCGGTGTGTAATATCTGGAAAATTGATCGACAAAGCGCTCTGTAGGCGCGCGTTCCGATTGTGCTTGTTCAATCGCTTTGCCTATTTTTGCAAGTAAGGTATCTCCCGATACTTTAGTAACCTTAATTTCAAAACTACCGTGTTCATTCAAAGTTCCGGCAAATACTTCATCTCCTATTTGCTTGGTTATTGGCATAGACTCACCCGTAACCGGTGCTTGGTTAACCGTACTTTGACCCAAGATAACTTCACCATCTAACGGAATACGCTCGCCAGGCTTTATCTTCACAATGGAGCCTACATTAACTTGCTCAACCATTTGGAGTTCCCATGCCCCATTTTCTTGTTTAACTAATGCTTTTTCTGGAGCAATTTGCATGAGACTTCTTATGGCAAGCCGTGCCTTATCTAAAGAATACCGTTCAATACGCTCCGCTAAGGCAAATAAAACAGTAACCATAGCAGCCTCTGGCCAGGCGCCAATAAAAAAAGCTCCAGTTACGGCAATTAACATTAGGCTATTAATATTCATTGCTTTTGTGCGTAAAGCGATAAGACCTTTTTTAAATAAAGTAAGCCCACTTAAACCAATTGCAATGAGTGCTGCAATCACACTTAAAATAAACCAGTCATTCGACAAGAAGTAAGTAATCAACTCGGAGCACAATGCAAAAACACCCGCAGTAATAAGTCGCGTCCAAGATGAATCTATAATTCTTTCGTTAGAGTCTTGCTTACCAACAGAATTAGTCTTAGGGCGTACATCCATCCCTAAAGCTTCTATCCGTCGTTGTAACTCATTAATCACTGATAATCGATGATGAATCGTTACTTCTTCAGTGATAAAATTAAAATCCAAATATTCAACTTCTGGCATATCCTGGAATTGCTTTCTAATGAGTTTTTCTTCTGAAGGGCAATCAAGCCCTGCAACGAAGAAAGTGGTTTTAGTTAAAGAAATCATAATGAAGCCCCACATTGACCACAAAACTTAGACCCAGGTATAATTAATGCGCCACATCGACATGCCGCACTGATTGAGTCTTTCCCGCATTGCCCGCAAAATTTAGACTGGTTATCCATAGTAGCCTGACAGTAAGGACATTTTCTGAGTGCTTCTTTATTAGAGTAATAAGGGGTATCCTGTCTATTGCTGTGATGCCCCCCTCTTCGGGAGCCATGGTGATTGGAACTATACCCACCATGATTGTTATTTTCCCCATGATGACTGTTCATATAATTATTAAAGATTCGTTTTAAAAAGCTCATATTAAACCTCCCCTTCTTCAGTAAAATGCTTTAGCAAATCATCTAAAATACACTTTACGTGCTCATCAAAAATGCTGTAATAAATATGTTTCCCTTGGCGCCTCGCTCTTAGGAGGCGAGCTGAACGCAAAAGACTTAAGTGATGACTAGCTAAGGGCACTGATAGGTGTAATTTTTCTGCAAGCGCTGAGACTGTTTGTGGGTTATTAAGACATGCTAGAAGAAGTTTTAGACGATTTGCCTCACCCATTAAATGCAAAATGTCGCTTAATGTTATGATTTGGTCTTGGGTTAACATAATAGTTAAACAATTAAACAAGTATTTAACTAAAATATAGTTAACTTTGATAATTTGTCAAATCAAAACCCTGGAGGTTTTACAATACCAGCAATAAAGAGCCAAGATTACTTAACATTAGGCGTAGATTTTAATTTTTTTCGCCGGTTATGAAACACATAATATAGGCCTGGTAACACAAGCAACGTCAAGAAAGTCGATGAAATAATCCCTCCTATGACGACAGTAGCTAATGGCCTTTGCACTTCAGAGCCTGTACCTGTGGCAAGCGCCATAGGAATAAAACCTAATGAGGCCACAAGCGCTGTCATTAGCACCGGACGCAGACGAGCAAGCGAACCTTGTAAGACGGCATCTTTTAAATAAACACCTTTCTGTTCACGTAATGTGTTGATAAAAGTAATCATGACAAGGCCATTTAATACCGCAACACCTGACAAGGCGATAAATCCCACGCCCGCAGAAATCGATAAAGGAATTCCGCGCAACCATAGAGCAAAAACGCCACCCGTTAAGGCCAGCGGAATACCGGTAAACACGAGTAGGGCATTTTTTACATTGCCAAAACTCATAAACAATAATAAGAAAATACCTAGCAGTGTAATGGGAACTACGATTTTTAATCGTGCAGCTGCCGATTGCAGCTGCTCAAATTGGCCGCCCCAGCTAATCCAATAGCCGCTGGGCAATTTAACATTTTGCTCAACACGCCGTTTTGCTTCATTCACAAACGAACTTAAATCCCGATTACGCACGTTGGCACTGACAACCACGCGCCGTTTGCCACTTTCACGACTAATTTGATTCGGGCTCTCGCTTTGAACGAAGGAGGCCACTTCACTAAGGGGAATAAAATGTTGCTCGCCATCTTTTGACAAGGGCAAAGGAACATATATTTGGCGAAGTACATTAGGATTGGTGCGCAATGACTCTGGTAGGCGGACAATTAAATCAAATCGTCTATCACCTTCAAAAAGATCACCGCCTTTTTTACCGCCAGTAGCGATGACAATCGCATCTTGAACCGTTGCAATTTGCAACCCATAACGCGCCAAGGCATCACGATTAATCTTAACGGTTAGAAGCGGCAAACCACTGACTTGCTCTACTTTGACATCGGCAGCACCTGGTACCTGTTTTAATTGAACGTTGATGTTATTAGCAATTAAAAGCAAAGTAGTCATGTCATCACCAAATACTTTTACCGCCACATCACTACGAACACCTGAAATGAGTTCATTAAAGCGCATTTGGATGGGTTGAGTAAATTCATAATTATTACCCGGAAGTTCTTTTACAGCGTGCTCAATGTCTTGCACCAATGCTTGTTTATTTTTTTTAGGGTCAGCCCAGTCCTTGCGAGGTTTTAAAATAATAAAGGTATCCGCTACGTTAGGAGGCATGGGGTCAGTTGCTACTTCGGCCGTACCTAATTTGGAAAAAACCCGCTTTACTTCTGGAAATTGGCTTATGCGCTCTTCAACAAGGTGCTGCATAGTAATGGCTTGGGTTAAACTGGTTCCGGGAATGCGCATAGCATGCATCGCAATATCGCCTTCATCCAAACTTGGGATAAATTCCCCGCCTAGGCGAAAGGCAATGAAGAGACTGATAGCAACCAATAAAGCAGCAAGACTTATCACTAAGTTTCTTGCATGAAAACAACGGCGCAGTACTTTGGCATAACCAAGTGACAAGTAATATACCAACCAGTTTTCTTTTTCTTGCACCCGACCTCCTAAGAAAATAGCAACTGCCGCTGGTACAAAAGTCAAAGCAAAAAGCATGGAGGCAAGAAGCGCAATAATGACAGTTTCAGCCATCGGTAAAAACATTTTTCCCTCAACACCGGTTAAGGTGAGAATAGGTAAATACACAACAGTGATAATAAACACGCCAAAGATACTAGGTCGAATGACTTCCGTTGTTGCATGAGCAATCACTTTTAACCGCTCTTCTAAATTTAAGACTTTCTGTAGCGCATGTTGCTGTTCGCCTAGATGTTTAATGCAGTTCTCAACAATAATGACAGCGCCATCAACAATTAAACCGAAATCAAGCGCGCCTAAGCTCATTAAATTGGCACTTATTTGATTCGTTACCATGCCCGTAATGGTTAATAACATGGACAGAGGGATGACCATGGCGGTAATAAGAGCGGCTCGAATGTTACCTAAAAACAAAAATAAAATTACACAAACAAGTAGAGCACCTTCAAGTAAGTTTTTCTTAACGGTATCAATGGTCGCATTGACTAGCAAGGTGCGATTATACACGGTTACAGCTTCAACGCCTTCAGGGAGCGTTTTATTAATGTCCTTCATTTTAAGTGCTACGCGCTCTGAAACCGTCCGACTGTTTTCACCTATCAGCATAAACACTGTACCCAAAACGACTTCTCTACCATTTTCGGTAGCAGCACCTGTACGTAACTCTTTACCTAAGGCTACCTCTGCAACATCACGAATTCGAACAGGTGTTCCTTCAAAACTTGCAATAACAATATTTTCAATATCAGCAATATTTTGAACTTGTCCCGGAACACGAATTAAATTTTGCTCGCCATTTGTTTCAATGTAGCCAGCGCCAACATTAGCGTTATTGCGCTGAAGTGCCTGAACTACATCATTCAAACTTAATCGGTAACGTACAAGTTTCATGGGATTAGGCGTGATATGAAATTGCTTTTCATAGCCACCAATCGTATTCACTTCAGCAACCCCTTCGACATTGCGTAATTGCGGCTTAATAATCCAATCTTGAATGGTGCGAAGCTCAGTCGGATTATAACGTTGGCTTGCCGGGGTATTAAGCTTATTGGTCACCGTATACATAAAGATTTCGCCAAGGCCGGTTGAAATTGGGCCTAAAGTGGTTTCAGTTTCTGGGGGTAATTTATCTTTAACGGCTTGCAAGCGCTCATTAATAAGCTGGCGTGCAAAATAAATATCAGTACCATCTTTAAATACTACCGTCACTTGCGATAATCCATACCGTGATAAAGAGCGGGTGTAATTAAGATTTGGTAACCCACTCATGGCAAGCTCAATAGGAAAAGTAATACGTTGCTCTACCTCAAAAGGAGAATAGCCCGATGCCTGGGTATTAATTTGTACTTGCACATTAGTAATATCAGGCACGGCATCAATAGGCAATCGCTGATAATTATAAACACCTAAAATGGCAATCATTAAGGTAAATAAAAGGATAAACCAACGATGTTTTAAGGAAAAACGGATTATTTTCTGAAGCATCAGCTACCCTTAATGTTCATGACTTGCGCCGTCTTTGCCAAGCTCGGCTTTCATAAAGAAGCTATTTTTACTCACGTAGCGCTCCCCTTTATCTAGCCCTGAAATAACCTCGACCCATTGCTCATCTTTTTGGCCTAAAATAACAGGTGTAGCTTCAAAATAATCCCCTTGTTGAATAAAGATAACTTCTTTTTGATTGATGCGCTGAACAGCAGACAGTAAAACAGCAACAGGCGCTATCGTCTCCTTAATGGTAATGGCACCATTAATATACATGCCAGGTATCCAAATGCGATTTTCATTAGGAAGCACTGCCCGTGCTAAGGTAGTTTGACTGTCTTCAATGCCTAAAGGCGCAATATATGAAACGGTAGTTATTGTTTTGGGTTTTCCTTCATCGCCTGTCACGTCTACTTCCATGCCTTGCTTGACCAAAGGCGCCTCTTTTCGATATAAGGTAAAATCTGCCCATACATTCGCTAAATTGGCCACCTCATAAATAGGTTTGGTATTTTGGGCAAGCTCCCCAGTCGTTGCAGATTTTTGTACAATAGTACCTGTAATGGGTGCGTTAATTGTGTAATTTTGCAAACTTTCATTACTTTCAATAACAACTAAAGCATCACCCTTTCTAACCTCATCACCCAGATTTTTAGTCATTGACTTAATAATACCCACATAACGCGCATAAATAGGCGCCAGAGTGTCGCGATTAGGCACAATCTTTCCTACCACATTTAGTTTCGTCTTAATCGTTTGGCTTTGGGCAATGGCTGTTTCAATATCGGTAGCCTTAAGAATACCTGCTGCAACTTTAATTCGGCCCTCATAAGTTTCATAACGCCAAGTATAGCGCTTATTTTGTAAGACTAATTCAATCACAACATCAAAGGAATGAGGCTCACGAATCGCCTGATTGCTTTGTAAAAAGTTTTCAATAGCAGTAAAGGTTATGTCTTCTTTTTTATCATTAAAGCGAGTTAACTGAATAGCTAATTGCGCTGTATTAGGTTTAATAAGCTCGCCATTTTTATAGAGATAGACACGAAAATGAGGTGGCATGCCGCGTTCAAACATTAAAAGCTCAAGTGCCACACTCCCTTCTTTAAATAATCTTCCGCCCTGAGGGCCTTTTTCTATACTTTCCTGATGACCACGTTCTTCATCACCATGAGACGTTTCATCTGCCCATAAAGATGAAGGACTTAATCCTAGTAAAAGAATTAAAAGCGTAAGGTTTCGAAGGATTAACTTTATAGACTTCACTTGCTCTCCTTAACAGAATTTAGCCCTAAGAGGGCGGTGAGCTCAATTAAGGCCTTATGATAATCAGCATGGGCTTGTTGATAATGCCGCTCTTCCTCATAAAGCATATTAAGGGCTGTGGACAGTTCAATGTAGGTATAGCGTCCCATTTTAAATCCTTCTTGAGCTAGATTTATTGCGTTACGTGCCAAAGGCAATAAGGAGCTAGTCACTAAATTAGCCTCATAACGACTCTGCTTGGCTTGCAAAAAAGCCGTATATACACTTTGTCTTATGGTTAATTTCATACCTTGAAACTCATAAGCAACTTGGCTATATTGCGCCTCAGCGGTCAAAATTCTTCCTTGATTGCGATCATAGACAGGTATTGGTGCAGCCACTGCAGCGACTGCAGCCAAACTATCATCATCTGCAAAGTGACGAGCGCCTAATTGAACATTTAAATCGGGCCAAACTGACTTTTTAACTGCAGAAATGCTGGCACGTTTAGCTTGCAACTGCAGTTGGATTTGCCTGAGCTGGGGACTTTGGGATAGTTTTTTTAGCAATCCTGACCAATTTAGTGAGACGCTAGGCAAACCTTTATCGACTAGCGGCCTATTTACTTTTAACCTATCCCCTAATAAGCGTGCGAGTTTCGCTCGTTGCAATAATGCTTCGCGTGCGGCTCTATTTTCTTGGATTTTAGCGTCCCCTAACCGAATTTGTGCCAATCGTAAATCTAATTGAGAGCCTGCGCCTGCATTAACTCGCTTTTCAATAGCAGCCACAATCCCTTGGTTAAGGTTGGCTAATTTTTGGGTGACCTTATGCCATTGGCCTGCATAAAATGCATCCACATAAGCAATCCCGACCGCACGATAAAGAGCTGCTTGCTGCACGCTTATCTGGGCAAGTGAAGCCAGATAATCAACATAAGCTGCATTTTTTAAATAAAATAATCGATTGCCTAAAGGAATAGGCTGAGTGATAGCAAGGGTTGTTTCTGCCGCTTCATAGCCTGAGTATTTGCCAGAGCCGCCAAAGTTTTCCGCGGTTAGCGCTACTTGCGGATTTGGGTAGAGACCACTTTGGATAAATGAACCGCGCATTGCATTGGCTTTATTTATTTCTGCTTGTAGCTCAGGATTATTACAATAAGCAGTTGCCAAAGCTTCTTTAAAAGTCAAAGGGGTAGAGGCAAGTGCTTTCGAAAGAAAAAAGTTAACCGCAATTAAAATTATTAACTGTGAAAAATAGCGCATCCTTTGCCTTAAAATCTATCCATTGCATACCCTTTTAGTGTATACTGAATTGGTTAAATGATACAGCCTATATTAAGCCTATTTTACCTCTCATTAATGGCGCGATTGATGCGTGATACTTCGTTACGGTGCTCTGGATGGCTTGACATGAAATTTCTCCTATATACGCCTATAGGCATATACCCGTGGGGTATTTTGTCAAATTTAGGATAATTTTCCTTAAGGAAAATGCTGTGATCTTGAATTATTTCAAATGAGCTATTTTTTTGACTTTTTATTTCTTTAGAAATCTTGAATTTCAAGTAAAGTAGATATTAGCATTGCGTAGCCAATAAAAATAAATAAGTATGTCAACGTTTAGTACACGTAATAGAAATAGCCGATTATCTTTAATGAATCAATTTAGTTAACTAGAGGCGTCTATTAATCTATCTAAAGTTAAAATCATCTATTAATTATTCTTTGCAAACTAATTACAGTGCCTAGGATATCGCTTTTATATCAGAATTAATAATTATCTTTAGATGCAATTAATTCAAATTCTGGTTATGTTTTTGATGTCGAAAGTTGCTTATATTTACGAATAATAACTTAACTATCTTCTTTAAGCTTGGCAACTACCATGCTGAATTCCTAAGTCTTCAATCAGAATAAAGCGATGCTCTTTATTTCCACCATAAAATTTTGGGACATTATGGCTTTTTTGCTTAATCTCAGAGGCAAACTCAAGACCTGCCTATTCCGTGCAAATCGTGCATATGCTTCTTCATCATCAGCATCCGTGTCTCCTCTTAGAGGTTGCTTTAAAATAATACTTTTAGGAATTTCTTTCGCTTGGCTTGATAAAAATAGTCTTACTACGCAATTTCTACGCTCAGGCTCACTTAAAAATTGAGTGGAAATTATCTTAACCTCTGCAGTAAATTTCTTATTTAATATATAGGTGATGTTATCAAGAAGATTAGAATCAAAAATTCTGTGTTCATTTAGGGCGCTGGCTTTCATTTTTCAAACCTTGGAATCCGCAATCAATAATCATCATATCCGGCGGTATCCGCGATTGTATTATCAAAATCAGTTTATTCAAACTAATAATAGGTTTATGCGTCAGTAATTAATATGTGCAGATTTTTTGAATAACTTTGCCAACGATAACTATTTCTATATCATCAACTACTTTAATATTTGGCCAATCATCATTTAAAGTCAAAAGCTCAAATTCCGACGTGGTGTAAGACAATTTTTTATACTTGCAAATGATAATCTCCTGCCGCTCTTTAATTTTAACACCAACATAATCTCCAGGCTTAAAAAACTCCAAAGGATCTATGACAAGAACATCATTCACTCGAATCTCAGGAGTCATACTTTCATCTGACATTTTCACTGCAAACGCCTCATTACTTAATTCTGGTACTAATGCAGCACTAATAGAAATAAATACGGCATTAGCATTTGTGCCTTGCTCACGAATTGCGTTGATATGTAATTTCGATTCACAAGCCTGGCGAGGATCCAAAAGTGGGATTAAATGGGTAGGACTCTTAGCCTTTTTTACTCGTACTTCATCTGACAAGCACATTAAAAAAGCTGGCGAAATATCCAGCGCCAGTGCTAGTTGCTTTATTTCTTCTGGCCCAGGAGCACGAATACCCTGCTCCCAATTGGTTAGGCGTGTTTGCTTAAGGCCACCTGCAAGTTCACCAAGCTCTTTTAGAGTTAAGCCTTTTGATTTCCTGGCTTCGAGGATACGCCTGCCAATTTCTTTTTTGATGTTAGGTACAGTCAAATTTACCTCAAAAATCTAGTTTACCTATTGATATATCACAAATTGTGATATATAGTGAAGCTCTTTATTCACAATTTGTGATAATTAAGTTTTATTTAATAAATATATCACACTATGAAAATAAAAACGAGGATTAACAGGGATAGGGACGATGTTAGATTTTGTCATAAATAGTAATGAGCTGGCGGCAATGAGTGGCTTAACTCATATCCAGCAATTGACTTATCTTAGAGGAATAAGGCCGTATATGGATGTGAAAACAGGAATAACAGGTATCAAGCGGCGAATTAGCCATCAATCTATATCTGAACAGCTTTACATTGAGCCGCATCAAGGTATTAAAAGCCAAAGCTTTTCGCGCGATCAAGTACGTCGTGCTGTTTATGGTTTAGTTCGTGCAGGCTTAATTGAAGTTCAATCTGATGGTATGCAACTCATTTTAAAATGTCCATTAGCTTCAACGGATTATTTTGTCCAAAATAAAGCCGCCATAAAGCCACCACAGAAAGTCGCCACCCCTACTAATCAAGACAACACAGAAAATATAAGGGTTTTCGGCAATAAAACCATTTATCCCGCCACACCAAAAACTATAAAAGCCGCCATACCTCAATATAATAATTATTATATTTTTTTATTTAAGCAATTCGAAAAATTTTGGGAACTTTATCCTGTCAAAAAATCTCAGCAACAAGCATGGCAAGTTTTTCAAGAACTAAACCCTTCAAGCACTTTAATCGAACAAATCCTTTTAGCGCTGCAAGCACAAGTTAATTTTATCCAACAACAAAAAGCGCAAGGCCTTTGGGTACCAAATTGGAAAAACCCAGCAAATTGGCTGACACAGCAATGCTGGGCTGATGAGTTAACACAATATTCCCAGGACATTAACAATGCAAATTATGAAACAAGTCATACACAACCTACCGCTTACGACCCGCTCTGGAGCAGCTGCGGTTCCGGCAGTGAAAATGAATCTGGAAAAAACGGCGAAGACGAAGCCAGCAATGTTATCAGCTTCGCAAGGCGTGCCAATGAACGCGAAACGTATTGATAATTTGTTTTTACAATTTGGCGCGTTTTATGGGCAACTCTGGCGGAGCCAATTAAAAGAGGAAAATTTTATTAAATTTATGAAGCAACAGTGGCAAGAAGCACTCTGCGAAATTGATGACAGGATTTTTGAGCTTGCAATTAAAGAGTGTCGTACTAATCGCGAATTTCCACCCACTTTACCTCAGTTTGTTGATATATGCCGTGATATTAAACGCAGACATAACTTTATTAGGCGGGTAGAAAAAGAGCACCCGCGTAATTTAGAAGTGGCGGCATTTAATCTCGCAAAAATAAAACAACAGTTAAACATGAAACTATAGGAGAAAGCACATGATCATTTTAACCCGTCGCGTTGGCGAGCAAATTTTAATTAATAAAGGTCAAATCAAAATCAAAATTTTGTTTGAGCATGACGGCAACGTCGTAGTAGGTATTCAAGCTCCCCCTCATGTTGATGTCGATGGCAAACAAATTTTTATGCGCAAATTAGCGAGTGCACGTTTGGCCAATCTCAAACTCGCTAACGATAAAAATTTCAATTGTTCTGCGGCTCAAGATTAAAGAGAAATGAAGCCTTGTGCCCATTTATAACGAAAGGAGAAAGAGCATGTTGATTTTAACAAGAAAAATCGGAGAGTCAGTTGTGATTAGTGAAGATGTCTACTGTACGGTGGTTGGATATCGTAACGGTGAGGTTAGACTCGCTTTTGATGCACCTCAGTCAATTCCAGTTCACCGTGATGAAATTCAAAGGCGGATTTATCGGGAGCGGCAGAAGGATAATTGGTTCAATGATCACCTTCCAAATAAAGAAAGCATTGTTGAGCGTTTAATCAGCAAATTCAAACATGGCAGAGCGGCTGAAAGCCATCAATGATTAGCTATAAGATTTAGGAAATAAGCTTATGAAAGCATCAGAAGAACAAGGAATAACAGTTAAAGACAGAGCTCGTGAAAAGCTAAGGCGCGATTTAGGAGATGTGATTGAACAAGCATTAAATGATCCCAAAACTGTTGAAATCATGCTGAATGCTGATGGTAGGCTTTGGCAGGAACGACTTGGCGAGACGATGCGCTGCATAGGTAGTGTTAGTGAAGCTCGTGCAGAATCCATCATTAAAACAATTGCAGGGTTTCATGGTAAAGAAGTAACACGTTTTAATCCAATTTTGGAAGGAGAGCTACCGCTGGATGGCTCTCGCTTTGCAGGACAATTACCACCAGTGGTTTCAAAACCGACCTTTGCGATTCGTAAAAAAGCTATAGCGGTTTTTAGCTTAGATGACTATGTACAATCGGCAATTATGACAAAAGCGCAACATGCATTACTTAAGGAAGCAGTCGTTGCACATCAAAACATTTTAATTGTTGGCGGCACTGGTTCGGGTAAAACCACATTAGTAAACGCCATTATCAATGAAATGGTTATTAATTTTCCCAATGAGCGCGTTTTTATTATTGAGGATACAGGCGAGATTCAATGTAACGCTAAGAATTTTGTTCAATACCACACTACTTTGAATGTCAGTATGACCCAACTTTTGAAAACCACACTTAGAATGCGGCCAGATCGAATTCTCATTGGTGAAGTTCGAGGTAGTGAAGCGCTTGATTTACTTGATGCATGGAATACTGGCCATGAAGGTGGCGCTGCTACCTTGCATGCTAATAGCGCGCTTTCCGGACTTTATCGCTTGAAATCTCTTATCACTCGAAATCCTGCAGCGCCCGCTGAAATCGAACCTTTAATTGCTGAAGCGGTTCATTGTGTAGTGTATATCGCCAGGACCCCCATAGGACGCCGAGTAGAAGAAATCATATCCATAAATGGCTACAAAAATGGTCATTACAACATTGAAAAACTTGTTTAAGGAGAATGAATGAATCAGGTAATTAACTTCAATTCTAAGAGCCTATGGTTGCTAGGAACAATCTTTTTATTGCTATTGCTAATGAATCATCCTGCATGCGCAACCAATGCAGGTGGTGGCCTTCCCTTCGACTCATGGCTAACCAAAATACAAAAATCAGTGACAGGCCCTTTTGCTTTTTCCGCTGCGATTATTGGGTTGGTCGCTGCTGGCGCCACACTTATTTTTGGTGGCGAGATGAATGGCTTTATGCGCTCCTTAGTTTTTTTTGTGTTGGTGCTTTCATTCTTAGTTGCTGCAGAAAACACGCTAACAGCCATTACTGGCAAAGGGGCAGAAATTTCAAAGCCTTCTGCTGAGGAGATTGTAATGGAGTTGAGAGTATGACTCTTCGTACTATCCCTATACATAGATGCGGCAACCGTCCCAGCTTGTTTATGGGCGGAGACCGCGAGTTGGTTATGTTCTCAGGGTTACTATCGGCCATTTTAGTCTTTGCGGCCCAAGACTGGCTAGCAGCGGTTGTGGGTATTCTACTATGGTTTGCATCATTGAAGGGCTTAAGAATCATGGCTAAATCGGATCCATATATGAGAGCGATTTATTTAAGACAAAGACGTTATCAATCTTATTATCCTGCTCGTTCAACCCCTTTTAGAAACAATAAACGAGGTTATGCATGATTGAATTGATTACTTTTTTAATCAGCATCGTGGGACTTGTCCTGTTAGGTACGTTGTTTTGGGAAGTTCGTAGGAAAAGCCGTAAATCCTCTATCAAAAAGTATCGAAGCCATACAGCGGGACTAGTTGATTTGCTTAATTATGCCTCAGTTGTCGATGATGGCGTTATTATCGGTAAAAACGGTTCATTTATGGCGGCTTGGCTTTATCAAGGTGAGGATATTGCCAATATAACGGATAAAGCACGTGAAATAATGGCCTTTCGCATCAATCAAGCGTTGTCTGCCATGGGCAATGGCTGGATGATTCATATGGATGCAATCAGACGGGCTGCTCCTGGTTACAGTGAGCGTGGCTATTCTTACTTTCCCGATACCATATCAATGGCAGTTGATGAAGAAAGAAGGCAACTATTTGAAGGTGTAGGGACCTTATATGAAGGCTATTTTGTTATCACGTTAACATGGTATCCGCCAGTACTGGCACAAAAGCGTTTTGTTGAGTTGATGTTTGATGATTCAGGTGAGCATTTAAGTCAGAAAGCAAAAACGAATCAGCTCATTGAAGAGTTTAAGCAGGCCTGCCGAAATTTTGAATCACGCATGAGTTCAGCCCTTCATTTGGAAAGACTTAAAGCTGAAAAGTTTGTTGATAATGAAGGTAACGTTGTTGTGCAAGACCATTTTTTAAGATATTTACAATTCTGCACTACGGGACTAAATCATCCCGTTAATTTATCTAAAAATCCTATCTATCTCGATGCCATGATAGGAGGGCAAGAATTAATTACAGGCATTATCCCAAAGCTTGGTCGAAAATTTATTCAATGCGTGGCGATTGAAGGTTTTCCTATGGAGTCTTATCCGGGTATTTTAACAGCGCTAACTCAACTACCTGTTGAATATCGCTGGAATTCTCGCTTTATCTTTATGGATGCGCATGAAGCAATAGCGCACTACACTAAATTTCGCAAAAAATGGAAACAAAAAGTTAGAGGCTTTTTCGATCAACTCTTTAATACCAATTCAGGCATTATTGATGAAGATGCGATGGACATGGTGAAAGATGCGCAGGCAGCCATTGCTGAAACTAATTCAGGGCTGGTGGGCCAAGGATATTACACCTCAGTGGTTGTATTAATGGATGAGGATCGGGCACAAGTTGAAAGAGCGGCGCTCTTTATTGAGAAAAACATTAATGCGCTGGGCTTTACAGCACGAACAGAAACCATTAATACCATGGATGCCTTTATAGGCAGCCTACCTGGCCATGGTGTCGAAAATATCAGGCGGCCTTTGATTAACACCATGAATTTAGCGGATTTATTACCCACCTCTAGCATCTGGACAGGTGAAAATAGTGCACCATGCCCCCTTTTTCCACCGTCATCACCGCCTTTAATGCATTGTGTCACCAGCGGTAATGCGCCGTTTCGCCTAAATCTTCATGTAAGAGATTTAGGTCATGGCATTATGTTTGGCCCAACCCGCTCTGGTAAATCCACACATCTTGGCTTAATTGCCTTATCCTGGCGACGTTACAAAGATGCCCGTATTTATTCTTTTGATAAGGGTCTGTCTATGTATCCAACTTGCAAAGCAACAGGCGGTGAGCATTACACGATTGCTGATAAAGATTCGCACCTTTCCTTTGCTCCTTTACAGTTTTTAGATACCCAGGCAGACAGAGCTTGGGCTATGGAGTGGATTGATACAATTTTGACATTAAATGGTTTAGATACCACACCTATTCAGCGCAATGAAATCGCTCACGCCATTATCAGCATGCATCAAAGTGGCTCTAAAACGTTATCAGAATTTGTTATGACCATTCAGGATGAATCCATTCGAGAGGCCCTGAAGCAGTATACGATTGATGGCTTGATGGGTCATTTATTAGATGCTGAACGTGATGGCTTGAGCTTGTCTTCATTTATGACTTTCGAGATTGAGCACTTAATGAGTTTGGGCGAAAAATTCGCCCTTCCTGTGTTGCTTTATTTGTTTCGGCGTATTGAAACGTCACTCGATGGGCGTCCAACACTCATCTTACTGGATGAGGCATGGCTGATGCTCGCGCACCCTGTCTTTAAAAACAAGATTGCTGAGTGGCTTGATTCCATGGCTAAGAAAAATTGTGTGGTTTTTATGGCAACACAACATTTATCACATGCAGCGAGTTCTGGCATTTTAGATATTATTGTTGAATCAACAGCTACCAAAATCTTTCTACCCAATTTGTATGCAAGCGATCCTGAAACGCGTGTGATTTATGAACGCATGGGCTTAAATCCACGTCAAATTGACATTATTGCATCGGCTCAACCTAAGCGTGATTACTATTATGTCAGCGAAAAAGGACAACGGCTTTATCAACTTGCTTTAGGCCCTATGGCACTCGCTTTTGTAGGGGCGACTGATCCTGACTCTATTGAACGTATGAAGCAGCTCGAATCGAAATATGGTGACGAATGGGTATCCTACTGGCTCTCAGAAAAGGGAGTCCAGATGAAACAGTACGGAGAAGCAGCATGAAAAAAATAAAACAACTGACTAATACTCCAAAACCTCAAGGCAAGAACGAAGCGTTAACTGATAATCCCTATCTCAACGCTAAAAGAGCATGGAACGTTCATACGGCAGGCTTGATGAAATCGCTACAGGTTTGGCAACTAGTGGGTTTAAGTAGCCTCTTAGTGACCATAGCCGCTGTTGGCGGACTAATATCCATTGGTAGCCAATCCAAATTTATTCCCTTAGTTTTTCAGCAGGATGCCAATGGCAATACCTTGTCAGTCACTCGTGCGGATAGAGTTGGACAGGTCAGTATAGATGACTATCGAGCAGCAGCGGCCCACTTCATTGAAAGCATCCGCATGGTTAGTGTTGATAGCGCACTGCAAAAGAAAGCAATCTTTCAAGTTTACTCCTATTTAAACTCTAATGATGCAGCACTCGCCAAAGTTCAGGATTTTTACAACGATAAACAACAATCTAATCCTTTTGAAAGAGCGAGACATGAGATTGTCAGTATTGAAATTCGTTCAGTGCTCCAGGAGTCTGATGAAACCTGGCAGGTTGCTTGGGTTGAAACGGTGAGAAACCGTGACGGAACGCTTAAAGAAAAGCCTTACATGATGAAAGCCATGCTAACGATGTATCAAGATAACGAACTTAATGATGTTTCTAATGAGTCTATTTTGAAGAA
The DNA here is from genome assembly GCF_048541585.1 of Legionella sp. D16C41. Taxonomy (NCBI): domain Bacteria; kingdom Pseudomonadati; phylum Pseudomonadota; class Gammaproteobacteria; order Legionellales; family Legionellaceae; genus Legionella; species Legionella sp. D16C41. The sequence continues at coordinate 3,051,897 of NZ_CP183303.1, forward strand.
CCCTCACTTAATTTACGTTCGTGATTTTAACTGGTCATATGAATTAAAGCATGGAGAAAACAGATGAAAAAAATAATACTCTCATTTTGCTTACTGATGCCCTTGGCTGGTTTTGCTCTAGATAATAAGGAGCTAGCGAATCGTTATTTTTCTGATAATGACTCCAAGCTCTCAAGCCAAGAAAAACAGGCTTTAGACATTGCGAAACGTTGGCAAAAGGGAAATAAAACCAGTAAACCTTTCGCTTCTGCCGATGGCTCTGTAAGTTTTATTTATGGCTCAGGACAAATCAGAGTGGTCTGTGCACCTTTGCAGGTTTGCGATATTGCTTTGCAACCAGGAGAGCAGCTGAATGATATTAATGTGGGCGATCCACGTTTCATCATCGAGCCATCTATTACAGGCGCAGGTGTCAATCAACAAATTCATCTACTCATTAAGCCTAAAGATGTTGATCTTGATTCCTCATTGGTGGTGAGCACAGACAGAAGAACCTATCATTTTAGACTAAAGTCAGACCGCTCTGAATTTATGCCTTACGTATCTTTTATTTATCCTGACGATGCAAAAGCGAAATGGCGTTTAATTCAGCAAATTCAGGCAGAAAGACGCAAAGAGAATACCTTGCCAGAAACCAATGAGTACCTTGGTGATCTTAACTTTAACTACCGAATTTATGGCAATGCACGATTTAAGCCAGTTCGAGTTTATAACAATGGAGTAAAAACTATTATTGAGATGCCTAGAGCTATAGCTCAAAGCGAAGCGCCTGCCCTACTGGTTTTAAGAAGCCATGGCCTATTCCAAAAGTCAGAAACCGTCATGGTGAATTATCGTCTGCAAGGTTGCCGTTACATCGTTGATAGCATTTTTGATAAGGCCATATTAGTTGTCGGAAGTGGAAGAGCACAAGAAAAAATTACAATTACGAGGTGCTAATAATGAGGGAATTAAGTATTTTATGGCTTGCTATGATGCTGTCAAGTTGTACTGGCATACGTTATGGGAATTTTACACAGGCCTCCCAAAGCCGGGATGCTTATCTAGCACAAGATGCGGTATCTCAATTAAGACATGTCTATCCACCTGCTCAACATACGTTTTGCATTAATCAAAAATTAAGGGATGCCTTTGGCATCAGCTTAATTTACGAAATGCGAAAGAAAGGTTATGGCGTGATTGAAAATAATTGTCCTAAGCAAAAGACCAATTTTTTCTATGTTATTGATGAAATTGAGCCACGCAACCTTTATCGAACCAGCCTTTATATTGGTTCACAGGCTCTCAGTAGAGTTTATGCTCAAACAAACAAAAAACTTCTTCCTGTCAGCGCATGGTCTCATAAGGAGTAAAATTGATGGATCAAAATACTAAATTGCTATCAAAGGACTACTCACCGCAAAAGCTTAAGCCAGTCGGTGTAAAGCGCGTAAACAATATTCCACTGTTCATTGCTGTAGGCATTTTGACTATTTTTGTCGTGTTGATAGCACTCGTTGCCAATAAAAGAGCAATGGCACAAGATCATCCAATTCAGATGGCAAAGGTGAAAGATCTTAAAAAAAGCACCATGAATTTGGCTTATGATGTAATAGGAAATCACAAAGTTGCTGTGATGCCGCCACAAGATCAAGTAACAGCCACCAATCAAGAGGTTTATCTGCCCGTACCTGGACAAGAAAACTTACCTCGAAAGCAAGAGATAGTTAATCAAGATGTGCCGGATGCTGAAATAGAGCGTATTCGCCAGGAAAAAACACAAGCATTTGAAGAAGCAGTCAAAGCAAAAACATCTGTTATGGTGGATAACACACGGCTTAATAATAGGGAAAATATAAAAAGAGCTATACGTAATCCTGGCATCACCTTCGATGCTGATACATCGCTTGCATTTAAAGAGCAACTTCTATCCTTACAAGGAAGAAATAATAAACCTATGCCAGAAACATTGGGTGGGAGAGAAAATGAGACGCGCTGGCATTTAAATTCAAAGCTTGAAAACCCAGGTAGTCGATATGAACTTAGAGCGGGTAGCGTAATCCCAGGCATAATGATCAGTGGCATTACCTCTGAATTACCAGGACAAATTATCGGTCAGGTTTCCCAAAACGTTTATGACACCGCTTCAGGTAAATATCTTTTAATTCCACAAGGTACTAAAATAGTTGGCATTTATTCTAGCGACGTAAATTTTGGCCAAAATTCAATATTAGTGGCTTGGCAGCGATTGGTATTTCCTGATGGTAAAGCATTAGATATTGGCTCCATGCCTGGCGCTGATAGTGCAGGATTCGCCGGCTTTCGTGATCAAGTTAATCATCATTATGCAAGAGTTTATGGCTCAGCACTTTTAATGTCTGGCATTGTTGCAGGTATTACCTACAGCCAAAATATAAACCAGCCTAACCAGTTTGGTTATAACCAGCCTACAGTAGGTAGTGTCTTGAGTCAGGCATTAGGACAACAACTAGGTGAAGTAACATCACAGATGGTTTCAAAAAACCTAAATGTATCCCCCACCCTCAACATTCGTCCAGGTTACCGCTTCAATATCATTGTCGTAAAAGATTTAACCTTTAAAGAACCGTATAGACAATTTGTTTATTAATACAGGGGAATGTAATGAAGTTTAAAATCATGTTTATTTATCTCTGGACGTTAAATGTCTTTGCAAGCGGAGCACCCGTATTCGATGTTGCTAATTGGATTCAAAATGGAAAGATGATTTTGAATCAGATTAAAGAGTATAAAACCCAAGTTGATCAATACAAAAATCAGCTTCAGCAATACCAAAATATGCTGGAAAACACCAAATCACTGACCTCCTTTCAATGGGACAATGCTAACTCTGTCATTAACAATCTGTTGGAGTCGACTAATACAATTGATTATTACAAGCAGGAAGCAGGCAGCCTGCAAGGTTACCTAGATCGTTTTCAAAGCCAAGAATATTATCAAAAAACGTCTTGCTTCAATGGTAATGGTCCGTGTTCACCTGAAGAGCTTAGGAAAATTAATCAAAGTAGATTAACAGCATCTGTTGCCGAAAAGCGTGCCAATGATGCCATGCTCAAAGGTATTGATAAGCAACAACAAAGCTTAAAAACGGATTCAGCAAAACTACGTATTTTACAATCTCAAGCACAAAGTGCCGTTGGCCAGAAACAAGCACTCCAGGCAGCTTCTCAATTAGCCAGCAACCAATCTCATCAATTACTTCAAATAAGAGGCCTACTATTGGCGCAACAAAATGCCCAGGCAGTAAAAGATGCCGCTAGCACAAATAAAGAAGCTATACAGGCTGCAGGGGATACGCAATTTAGGGCGGGTACTTACCATAAAAGTTCAAGTAAAAAATGGTAATTCACTACAACCTTAAGGACAAAAAATGAAAATTTTAAGCATACCTCTTGTGATATTAATTTGTTTACTTTCAAGCTGTGACACGGCTGATACTAAATCAAGAAGTAAGGTAGAGAATCTAGCCTCATTAACCTGTGATAGCAGCAGAGAAGACCGTACAAAAGAAGAGCTCCAAGCAATCGGAGATGCGTGTTTCAGAGGTGGAAATTATTCTAAAAGCTCAGGAAAGAAGTGGTAATACCATGTATAAAAAGACAACCCTTTATTTAATTCTATTCTGTTTAATCGCCTTCTCAGCATGCTGCCATGCAGAAAGCCGTATGGATAGTAGAGATTTGCTGGATAACATTTTATATCGTTTTGCTAATACATCTTCTATGTGGAGCCAAACTATTTTGAGCTATGCCCGTTATCTTTTTTGGTCGCTGGCCTTAATTAGTATGGTATGGACTTATGGTCTTATGGCGTTGCGTAAAGCAGATATTCAAGAATTTATGGCAGAAACCATACGTTTTTTTATGGTAATCGGATTTTTCTATTGGATTTTAGATAATGGGCCTGCACTTGCAACAGCTATCATAGATTCCATGCGCCAGCTTGCGGCAAAAGCCTCTGGTATGAATGAACATGTCTCGCCTTCGGATATTGTGGATGTGGGTTTTGATATTGTCTCAAAAGCAATTGACAGCTCATCAATCTGGTCTCCAGCCGCTACTACTGTGGGATTGATTGTTGCGGGACTTATTTTGATTATATTGGCATTAGTCAGTATTAATATGCTCATTATTCTAATTACGGCCTGGATTTTAACGTATGGCGGCATCATTTTATTAGGTTTTGGCGGCGGACGCTGGACGCAAGATATTGCGATTAACTACTACAAAACAGTATTAGGTATTGCATTACAGGCATTTGCCATGATTTTGATTATTGGCATCGGAAAGTCCTTTGTAGATCAATACTATGCGGCAATGTCATCCAATATCATGCTGAAAGAAATGTTTGTCATGCTGGTGGTTGCCGTACTTCTGCTGGTTCTCGTTAATAAAATTCCACCGGCTCTATCAGGCATTATATTAGGTGGTGGCTCGGGTGGCAGCGGTATTGGTATTGGAGGCGCAATGGGCGCTGCTAGTATTGCTGGCGCTGCTATGACAGGAGCAACAAGTGCTGCCATGATGCAAAGTGCTGGTGGATTATATGCGCTTAATGCCGCTTTTAAGGCTGCAGGTCAAACACTTAGCTCAGGCGATACAGGTTCTGTTGCCAGAATTAATTCAAGTTCAAAAACTGGTGGCTTAGCAGAAGCTATTGGCCAAGCATCCAAATTTGCTGGTTCTTTTGGCTCACATTTGGCATCTGGTGCTATGGATGTTGCCCGCGAGAAAAGTGGCAGCATAAAAGCGTCATTTACAAATAGAATCGCTGATACGGCTGGCGGAAAGATAGCTGATGCAAACCAAAGTAAGGCTCACAAATTAGCATCTGAATCTCAAGAGACAGGCTCGCAAACTGTCGTATCGATGGGTGCTCCAGAAGGAAGCTTTAGCCGAGGTGATGAAACCTCAGACGAAGTTACTCAGTTTGTTAATCGAAAGGCATCGGGAGGTAAACAATGAGTCCAAGCCAGCCCAATAAAGCCATTGGCCCTCAAGTAGGAAAAAAAAATCATAGCAGAACAAACATCTCTCTTGCCTACTTAGTCTTAAGCTCACTTTTAATTAGCATGCAAATAGGCACTCAATTTATAGCGCATCAGTTTCATTATGCTAATGGCTTGGGTTTTTCATTGTCTCATGTTTATATGCCTTGGCAGGTGTTTTGGTGGAATATGAAGTTTCATCAATATTATCCTAATTATTTTAATGCAGCCTTTGGCATGATGGTCATGAGTGGCTGTGTATTGTTAATGATTGTGTTGGTTAGTAAGTATTTTAAAAAAGAAAATATTAGCGAGTACCTACATGGATCAGCTAGGTGGGCCAATATAGAGGATTTAAAAAATGCTAGCCTAATTGGACATGATGAAGGCGTCTATGTTGGGGCTTTTGAAGATGAGCAGGGAGAGGTTCATTATTTGCGCCATAATGGTCCTGAGCATGTTTTAACGTATGCACCGACACGTTCAGGTAAAGGAGTAGGACTTGTTATTCCCACGCTTTTATCCTGGAAACACTCTTGCATCATTACAGATTTAAAAGGTGAGCTTTGGGCAATGACTGCTGGCTGGCGACAAAAGTATGCCTTTAATAAAGTCGTTCGTTTTGAACCCGCAATACTAAAAGGCGGCGCTCGTTGGAATCCACTTGATGAAATCAGAGTTGGCACAGAATCCGAAGTGGGTGATGTACAAAATCTTGCAACGCTTGTAATTGATCCTGACGGTAAAGGACTTGTAACTCATTGGCAGAAGACCTCGCAAGCGCTTTTAGTTGGTTTTATTTTGCATGCAATTTACAAACTGAAAAATCAGGGCGAACCCGCTACATTCCCTAATATCGATCAAATGCTGGTTGACCCTAATATCAATATTGCTGATTTGCTAATTGAAATGACACAATATCCGCATATTGAGGGTAAAACGCATCCTGTCATCAGTGCTTCTGCCCGCGATATGATAGACCGGCCTGAAGAAGAGGCTGGCTCCGTTTTATCAACTTTAAAATCTTATCTGGCTTTATACCGTGATCCTGTGGTGGCTTATAATGTATCGGCCTCGGATTTTTGCATTAGGGATCTAATGAATTATGAAAGTCCGGTAAGTCTTTATATTGTAACTCAGCCTAATGACAAGGTAAGACTACAGCCGCTGGTTCGAGTGATGATCAACATGGTAGTACGGCTTCTGGCTGATAAAATGGAATTTGAGCGCGTGCCTGATAATAATGGGTTTTCTTATATTAGAGCTAAAAAAAATTATAAGCATCGGCTGCTTTGTATGATTGATGAATTTCCAAGCCTTGGAAAGCTCGATATTCTTCAGGAATCCTTGGCTTTTGTTGCCGGTTATGGCTTAAAGTTCTATTTAATTTGCCAGGATATTAATCAGCTTAAAAGCCGTGAGAATGGTTATGGACCTGATGAAACAATTACATCTAACTGTCATATTCAAAATGCTTATCCTCCTAACAGGATAGAAACGGCAGAGCACCTCTCCAAATTAACTGGCCAAACGACTATTGTTAAAGAACATATCACTACCAGCGGCAAACGATTTGCAACATTCTTAACGCAAATGTCCAAAACTGTTCAGGAGGTATCTCGACCGCTTTTAACAGTTGATGAGTGTCTGCGTATGCCTGGGCCTAAAAAGGATGCCGATGGATTGATTGTTGAAGCGGGTGATATGGTCATTTATGCAGCGGGCTTTCCTGCTATTTATGGCAAACAGCCACTTTATTTCAAAGATCCTGTCTTCATCGCCCGAGCTTCCATTGAAGCACCTAAGCACTCGAATATTTTACGCATTTCTTTAAACGATGATGAGGTAATCAGATTATGAGAAGATTGCCAAGTATCATTGCTATATTTTTAATAAATTTTATCTTTGTAGCGCTTATTTTAATGGCTATGGGATTTAGATTAAATCTTACCAACTCTATCCCAGTTGGGCTTTATCGGATTACAAATCTGACCAGTCTCAAAAATTCCTTCGTCATATTTTGCCCCGATGACCGACTAGCATTCAAACAAGGACTTGAAAGACATTATATTAATTATGGGCTCTGCCCTGGCAGTTATGGATATCTAATGAAAAAAGTAGTGGGAATTGCAGGTGATAAAGTAACCATTAGTACTGAAGGTGTATTTATAAATCAAAAAATTATTCCCCTTTCAAAGCCAAAGCTAATCGATGGCATGCATCGCACATTGCCTCAATGGCGCACTGTAAATTATCAGCTGAAAGAAGATGAGATTATGACGATGACCAGCCAAAGCGAATGGTCTTTTGACGGTCGATATTATGGCCCTGTTCATCTAAGGCAAATTAAAGGAGTGATTACACCTATATGGGTAAAGCCTACGTTGAGGAAAAAAGCTGACACAGGAGATTAGTCCAGGTAAGGAGAAAGCAATAGAGACAGCAAGTGCTGTTAATGGTTTTATTATTTTAACAATTTTTGCACCACATGAACAATGTGTTGCGATTGTCTAAACCTATACTGCTCATTTTTATTATTTCAGATTTATAGATAGCTCCATTTATAGCTCTTCACTTTTGTTTTTTTGTAAATTATAGATTTTATTTCGGTAGCGAATAGAAAGTGATAGGAGATTGTTTGATATAATCTTATACTCATCTTCTTTTAACTGATCGCAGGTAGAGATATTTGGATTTTTAAATACTTCCCAATCATTTTCATTTAATATAGTTTTCTTTGAGGACCGTGCCTGCAAAGTATGTGGTGCTATTTCAGCATTTATTCGCGCATTCTCTATATTATCGGCCCAAATAATAATGGGTTTTGATATGTTAGAATCCTTAGCTTTTAAAATAAATATTGACATTTTATTTTACATCCTTGTTGTTAAATTGTTATTGCTGAGGGCTTGAAAATAGTAAGTATAGTTTATATAAAGTAAGTTATGCTCTTCACTTAATGCTTTTAACATCAATTTGTGAATTTTACTTAGGATAAATTTAACTTTAAAACCTATTAATCATTAATCCAAGTATTATCATCTAACCTTCGGATAAAGTTACTAATAAAGAATTGATTAAAACTTTAAACAAATAAAGGGCTAGGTCTTTTCTTTTGCTTTTATTAAACCATTTTATTATCTTTTAGCCATTTTTTCAGCCATGCTTCTTGTGCAACTCTTTGCATCTCAATCCACGATTCAAACTTAGTGTTTTCAGTAATGTACTTTTCCCATTTATCGTCAGGAATTGCTAAAAAATCTTCTTTTGAATTAATTATAAAGCCACTTTGTTTAAAAAATTCACTTAGACTTAATGCAGTTGTATGTTGTTGAATGAAACTATCAGGAAATAATTCGTCAATAGGTATAATTTTGTTATCAAGTTCCTTATATTTTGCTCGTAATTCGTCAAATTTTGCTTGCAGTTCGTCAGCTCCAGTTATCTTAATTTCCATAAATAACTCCAAATCCATAGATATCATTAAGTTAAATATAGAGTAAATTAATTAGTTGTGCTTCGATTGCAAATATTCATACCTATCAATTTATATATGTAGTTTTATTTCTTATAGTTGTTCTTTATTCCAAAAACTTTCCGTCGCACATTGTTATCAGATTGGAATCTTTGCCGCTCCAGCTTATCATGTGCATTATTCTGCAGTAACACTTTACTTCTTCTGGCGAGCTGAACCACATTGAGTTCGGACAAGTCTCGCAAGCTGTTCTGACCTTCGGCTGGCGGGCCTTTTCTAAGGCTGATAACGTTGGGCTTCGCTCTGGAATTTTGCTGTCTTCTTTCTCTATGGGTTGCTCCAATAATCTTATTGCTTCTTGAAGTTCTTCTTCCATCATTAAATCGTTGTGTTCGTTCATCGTGCTTCTCCTGTGAAGTCATTTTTATAAGTTGGGTTTGCATATCTGGGTCACCAAACGTGATTGAGATATTATGTTTGACAGTGATCTCAAGAATAACTTTTTTAAAAAGTGGCGAGCCATTCACTTGGATACAGTTACCGTATTTCTCTTTTGCCATTTCAATAGCTTTTTTCAATATAGTGATTGAAGCGCCTTTATAAATTTTTATTTCTTTTCCACTATCTCTGACTATCCCCTTATCTATTTTGTAAATCTGAGTTCCTTCTTTGGTAACAGAGTCAACTTGCTCAATATTCGTAGAGGAAAAAAATGCTTCAGCTCCTGATAATGTATAATCATTTTTATTTTTTCGATTATGATAACGTAAGGCTGTTAAGGCGTCTTGATTACCTGCTTGTGCTTTATAGCGTAACCAATCAGCCCATATTTTATTTTGGTGCTTATCTATTAGGTGGCTACGCGCTTCTGCGTAATTTCTCTGTATTTGAGTAATATCATTTATAAGCGTTTTGCTAATTTGTTGATAAAGGTATTTTTTGTTCATCCTGGCAAGTTTCATTAATTTCAAAGCAGCTCGCTTAATTCTTCCTCTTTTTTTGGCTTTTTCAATGAGTAGGATTTTAGCCTCGCGTAGCTGTTTGAGTTGTTTTGAAAGAAAGATTTTGTTATGTGCTTTTTCATGCTGATATCGTGTATAAAGTTCAGAGCCAAGCACACTTTTATTCAATGGCTCATAATGATATACAGTAGATGCAGAGGTAGTATTTTTTAATGGCGACGGGACAAATGTACCCAACTTAGCTTCAAGATTTTTTTTAGAAAAATTTCTGGAAATCGAGCTTGCTTTAACTGTAAGACCTCGGTTGTTACAAAAAACAAATCCGTTAGCTCTGCTATGTATTACCAAGCCATGTTCTGTAAGTATGTTGTGAATCTCTATCCAGCTATTAGCCACCTCAATTTTTTCTTTGCAATGCTGCTTCATCCAGTTAATCAAGCTTCCAATGCCTGAATGTTGCTCCATGTCATCGGCAAGATTTTCTGAGCGGCTTTTGCAGGTTTGGTGGTTAGTTACTTTAAGACCGAATTCAATTTCTAACTTAGAGCCAATTTCAGCAAATGCCTTATAAGCTCTAAAAGGCTCAATCATATTAAAGGTTGTGGGATGAATTTTATTTATGGCAATATGGATATGAAGATTGTCTGTATCGTGATGAACAACGCTAATTCTTTGATGTTCTCTAAATCCTATAGATGACACCACTTGCTCTTCTATAGTCTGTAAAGCATTGTTGGAAAGCATTTCACCTGGCGCAAAGGATATCAACATATGATAAGTTTTATCATTTTTAGCTCGCTGGTTTTTAGCTTGTGTTACTAATACTTCTTGAACAGCCCAAATGGGTTCATCACTATTACAGTTTGATATACTTATACTACCCACACGCTCCATTTTGTTTTGTTCATCACAAAGGTATTGGACAAGGCTAGAAAAACTACTCAGTCTTGCTGCCTTCATCGGGATGTGTCGAATAATCATAGCTTCTTAACCACTTCCAACAGTACTTCCTGAGTCATTTGGATGCGGTTTAACAATGTTCTTATTTTTTTACGATCAAAATGTGCAACGCGTTTGTCATGACTAAGCCATAATTTTAGCAAACCCCCAAGTCTTCCTAGATCGGCATTAATTTTAGACAACTCCAACATATAATCTTTATCAATGGCACTATAGATTTGATAGCCTAAGCTAATTCGTCTTAAGTATTCAGCAATAGAAAGTCCTGCAGTGGCTGCATTAGATTTAATTTGAATTTCTTCGCTGGAAAGAACTGGAACACGAAGATGACGGCCATTTTTTCTGGTAGGTGTTTTAAGCGTATTGTCCATAAGGATGCTGACCTCTTAATAAAGTGGTTATGCAATCCTTTGGGTATCAAATTTTTAGCTTAAAGTGCAGGATTTCCGTTGAGCACCGAAGGTGCGAATAAGGCTTGTGGAGTTTGTTAGCCAGCTTGCTGGTTAGCTAACTTCACCTATCTTGCCCTGCTTTTCAAGATCACTTTTAAGAATAATATCAGGAATTTTTTGGAGCTTGCAACGATTTTTATAGAATTTTTCATTAGAAAATACCAAATAAATCCAAATTATTCCATTATAAACCAAATAAATTTCTATTATATTCTAATAAGTTCTTAATAATTCCAAGATATTCTTTTTATTCTTGTTCCAATCCAAATTATGATTTAGACTTTTTAAATAATAAAAATTTGACGTTAACGAAGAATGAAAAGACCACTTTCTGAACGGGTAATTCAACATCAATCAGAAAAAAAGAATAAGCGAGCCAGTGCTAAGATTGAATTTATCGCACTGAAAAATGACATTCGGGAAGCCCTTGATAAAGGATGTTCGATGAAAGCTGTTTGGGAAACTTTATCTGATGAGGGTCAAATTTCATTCGGTTATAAAGCATTTAGACATTATGTACTTAAGTTAATTAGGTCAGAGCAGGAAAACACCAGGGATGAGAAACAGAGCAAAAGTAAAACAACACATGAGATCAAAGGTTTTACTTTTAATCCAATACCTAACCCTGAGGAACTCTTGTAATGGCAAAAATACATATTACGATGCAAGGCAAAGGTGGTGTAGGCAAATCCTTTGTCTCAGCAACTACTGCTCAATATAAAATATACAAAGAGCACTTCCCCCTTTGTTTTGATACTGATCCCATTAATGCAACTTTTCATGGCTTTAAATCACTTAACGTCGAACGCCTGGATATTATGGAAGGTGATGAAATAAACCCACGTCACTTTGACGCTTTAATTGAAAAAATTGCAAACACGCAAAATGATGTGATTATTGATAATGGTGCCAGTTCATTTGTTCCTCTATCGCATTACTTACTCGCCAATCAGGTGCCCACCTTGCTAAAAGAACTAGGACATGAACTCATAATCCATACTGTTATCACTGGTGGCCAAGCGCTACTGGATACAACACATGGGTTTTCTCAACTGGTAACCCAATTTCCACAAGATATTCGCTTCGTTGTATGGCTAAATCCCTATTGGGGCAAAATTGAGAATGAAGGGAAATCTTTTGAGCAGATGAGAGTATATAAAGAAACAAAAGACAGAATAGCGGCGATAATCAATATCCCTAGCTTAAAGGAAGAAACTTTCGGACTAGATCTTTCAAACATGCTTCAGCAAAAAATTACATTTAATGAAGCAATCGATTCTTCTGAACGAAATATTATGACTAGACAGCGATTAAAGCTTATACGAGATCAGCTATTTAACCAGATTGATGACGCCATGGTGATCTAATGTCAGATAAAATTGATGAAACCATTCAAGTCATTGCGCTCAAACATGGTGTGGTTTTGGGTAAAGATGATCCGATACTCATTCTGCAAACTATGAACGAGAGGCTGCTTAAGGAAAATCGAAAAGCCCAACAAGAAATGCTAGCCCAGTTCAAAGAGGAAATGGAAGGCATTTCCTCTCAATGGAGGGATGACGCCAAGGAAAAAGCTGAAAAAATCCTCAATGCGGCATTGGCTGGTAGTAAAGCGGCTATGTCTAAGTTATCACAGGAAGCTATCAGCGAATCTATTCTTACTATGAGAGAAATGATCTCGAGTTCACTGGCTGAGGCTCGCGCTCTAAAACTACAGACACGGAAATCCAGTATATTTACATTGTTAACATCAGCGATAATGCTAACAGCATTTTGTATGTTTATACTGTTTTTCCTTGGACATAATCTCTAAATAAACTTATGCGAATACAATGCGTTAATTCTCTGGAATATGATGATGCCTAAAATTATTAATATAGAGCTTTTATCAGCGGCCTCCCTGTATATCGAATTATTTTTCAATGATACCCTGCTTGCAAAAGCCACCTCTTTTGTGGCTAAAAGAAACAATAAATATTTTTTATTAACTAATAGACATAATGTAACTGGAAGAAATCAAAATACAGGGGAGTTACTGGATAAAACAACTGCTGCTTTCCCTAACAAAATGCAGGTTTATTTCAATTTAAATGGGAAAGTAGGTGGAAATATTTGTGTGGATTATTCCTTGCTAAACGATAGTGAACCAGCCTGGTACGAACACCCTAATTTAAAGGATTCTGCTGATATGGTTGCTTTTAAAGTTGATATTAATAACAATCTTATAGATGTTTCTCCCTCTTATGATCTAGATAGCTGTGGAATCGATATTGCGTTAAAACCAGGTACTCGCTTAAATATAATAGGCTTTCCTTTTGGAAAAAGAACTATGAATAATTTTGGGGTATGGATAACTGGATTTTTAGCCAGTGATTTTGATATAGATATTGAAGGCAAGCCGCAGTTTTATATTGATGCAAGAACAAGAAGAGGACAATCTGGTTCGCCTGTGGTTTTTTATCGTCAAGGCGAAAATGTTAAAATGAAAAATGAACATACTGCACTTGCCTGGTCAGGGCATCAATTACTAGGAATTTATTCGGGGCGTATTAGTGACGACTCTGATATAGGTGTTGTTTGGAAAAAGGAAGCCATATGTGAACTTTTAGATTCAATTCCGTCTTCCCCATGATTAGCCTTATATATTTTTCAATCGCTTCGCCTTTGCAAATAACTTATTACATTCTTCTTCCATCACCCCAGCAATTAAGTGACAACTATAAAAATCGGGTGTTTTAGACAAAACTTCCTCAGCCCCAACCTGAATCTGCCGGCCAAACAGATCATGCAAAAATGCAATCGAAGAACCATAAACTACTTTTGGAATCATCGCCCAGTAAATAGCAGCAGCACACATAGGGCAAGGCTCTGCAGTTGTATATAAGCTCAGCTTATTAACATCACCATCAAAACCATTATTAAATAGCGTATGTATAACCGACAATTCACCATGCATCAAAGGATGATGATGCGCACTATTAACTGATTTTAAGAGAATTTCTTTGTCATCATAAACAATAATTGCTCCATATGGAGCAATAGGATTTTCTGATGCTACCTTTATTGTTTCTGTCATAAAATCATAAATATGTTTATCCATCATTACTTCTCTTTACTTGAATATAATTTTCATCAAACTTATTGGCGCTAATCTTGTAATTGGTATCAATTCTAAATGGATTTAGGTTGGTTAATTCATCATAAATATCCACTTTTTCTTTCACCTTGAGGAAATAGATCAAAAGAATTGAGATTGGAGCCAACGCGATTTCATAAGATATTTTATATGCATCCTCGAATATAATCACACTTGCCAGCTTATCGGCTGGTACAATGCCATAAAAAGCTACTAAGGAAAATAGACTTACATCAATCATGATCCCAAAAGCTGAAGATGTAGCTATTCTTGTCCAAACAGTGATGATGAATTCTTTTTTTAGCGAAATACCGCGCCTTCGTTGTCTTAATTTTATAATTGAAATTACAGTCGAGTTAATTGTCATTCCTAAGAAAAACGCTGTAGCCGAAGCAATAAACATTCGTGCTTGGTTATGTAAAATTAATTTAAATGATTCATTTTCTCCGATAGCTAACAGGTTAGTGATCCAAACAACGAACACAAAAAGTAAATTGCAAAATATAATGAATAGAACCATTTGCTTAGTACGTTCAATCCCATAGACATCCGTCATCATATCAGCAACGAGATAAGCCAATGAAAATACAATACCCCCTACATTAATTGTCAAGAAACCAATGGAGATGAATTTGGCCGCCATGGTTTTTGATGCAATAAAAAATACGATGCTGGAGCAAAATAAGATATGGTGATATTTAAAAATATTATTATTTTTGTTATCTGAATCTGGCAGCTGGAATTTAAACAATTGCTTATTAATGCCTTTCTCGCAGTTCATTTTTTCAATATTCACAATAACACTCAGCAAAAAATGTGAAAAAATACTGAGAAAGCAATAAATCAATAGTGGAATAATAAGTTGAGTCGCACTGACTGTATCTTTAGGGCTAAGCCATAACATATTTAGCAGCGAAAATATCATAAGAGAAGCTAAAAACACATAGCAGGCTGCTTTTTCATTTGAGGTGCTAAAAAAGCAAATGGGCAAAAAAGCAGCTGTCCATAAAAACATCGAGCTCTCAATGAAGTAGAATAAATCCCTACCAAGCACCTGTATATAAATGTCTTGCATTTGCCAGAACGAAGATGCAGGCAACCAAATAGCAAATTTTAAAAATAAAGTATAAATAGCGTGAAATAAAACTACCAAATACACTGTATGGCGCAGATAGGCAAAACCATAAATGTTGTATATAAGCTGAAATAAAAAAAATACAACAGGCCACCACAAAAGTTCTGATGCTACTGGTATTCCAAATAAATTGATAACTTGTGCTTCGGCTGGGACAGTAATTAAGGAGAAGAAAACTGTTAATCCTATCAATGTATGAAACAGCTTAAATTGAAGCGGCGTTTTTGATTTACTCATCAATTGGCTATTCATCAACAAATACTCGCTTTAAGCCAATAAAACATTTTGTTTTTAATTTAAGTTGCTTCTTTTCCAAAATGGTGAGCTGTTCTGCATGTGCCCCAAATTGTTGTCCTATATCGAAGACAATTCGCGGATCAATAAGATAAATCATATCTGACTTTACGAACTCGGCTACAGACATCTCCTGATTAACACGCTTATTCGCAATGTGAAATGCAATGGATAATTCATTCGTATTTGGATGAGTAAAAATCCTATCAATGCGTATTAAATACGGCTCTCTGACTTGTCCTGCGAATCGCACAACAATTTGTTGATAGACAAGGCGTAGAAATTTGCTTTTGGGACTCCATTTTTCCATAGTTACATCCTTACAACTTACAACTTATTTTTTAGAACGCAATTTTTGGTGTATCTCGAGGATCACGCCGACAACAGTGTATAAATTATCATCATAAATTTCTACAGGTAATTTGGGGTTGATGGGATACAAATAGCGCTCATTCCCTTCTACAACATATTTTTTAATTGAGTAATGTGAGCTATCTTTCTTCTTTACAACAATGTATGAACGATCATCTGGCATGATATCTTGATTTATAATGAGTAAGGAGTTTTTAGGGAATGTTGGCTCATATAAATCAGTATCAATCGAAAGAGCATAATACTCCCCATCGACATCATTCTCCACCCATCGATACCATTCCTGCGGTGATTTTGATTGCGCTATCTTACTAAAGTCAAAAACAGGTAAAGGTCTTGTTACTTCTTGCTGTTCATATTCTCCTAGTCGAACGATGGGTTCTAGACCAAGTAATTGTTCAATACTGATATTAAAGTAATGTGCAATTTGAACTAAAGTACTGGCTTTCGGATCGGTCACATCACCATTCAAAATTCTGGTGATTTTATTGGTTGGGATGCCTAAATTACGCGCGAGTGCAGCGGGTGAGCATTTTTTATCACGCCTAATTAATTCGTTAAGTGTCTTTGCCAATAACAATTGGCTCGATTCATTCAAAATAGTAGTAGACATGCCTTGACTTAGTTACATTTATGTAATAATTTACATCAATGTAACAAGTTACACTAATGTAAAAAAAGATATTACCATAATTTACGTCAATTTTACGTAGATTATTTGTAGTTTTAGAAGGAATTATATTCAGTTAAAGCGTGCAGCCTTAACATATGTTGCAGTAAGAAGGAGATTAACCCATGGAATGTCATTCAAAGTTAAGTATTTATAAAGGAATGATTCAGTATATCTTAGACTCAACTCACTACACTTTGAAACACATAGCACAGTTATCATATTCATCCCTCGATAATATTCGAATGATCTATTGTCACAATTCCTTACCAAACAGTTTTAAAACTGAAATTGAACTTATGAAGTTATATCAGATTGTCCTTGAAATAAACGAAAACCAGAAACAAAGCTCTCTTTATGGTTAATAAAAGAAATTTTATTGGAAGCAATCTTATGCTTAAAACATTTATTAACGCTAGGTTCAAAGATCAAAATCATACCATAGACCGAACAAAACCTGATGCAAAGGAGATCAACGTGATTGATGGAGTACAAAAGCAAATTTCTCAAAAAGTATTATTCATACCTGACCTTGAAAGAATGATCGGTAGAAACAGAGTAACATTGCGCCGCTGGTGGCTTACCGATAGATTTCCGCGCCCAGTCAAGCTTAATGGAACAACGCTTGCTTGGCATAGCGATGAAGTAGAACAATGGATTGAGCAAACTATTTTAAATGGTGAGAAAGACGCTTCCTAACATCTCCAATATATTAAACAGGCAGACTTTAGGTCTGCTTTTTTTTGCTTTTCAATTAATCAAACATCCCTATGAAATTAGCACTTAAAATTTCACTGGAAAACATTAAGTTTTGTAAATTATTATTTTATTTTTAAAAAGTGTACCTAAATGTGTACTTAAAAAGAATTTGCAGAATAAAAATGTTTTGATATTATTATTTAACTTGCTGATTTTAAAATCATTTTTTTGGTCGGGACGGAAGGATTTGAACCTTCGACCACTAGCACCCCATGCTAGTACGCTACCAGGCTGCGCTACGCCCCGACTCGGATGTGAAGAATAGCTTGTTTCTTAGGGAATAACAAGCTATTGCTTAGTAAATGACTAACTTACCCTAACAGGGAGGTTATTGTAAGTGTTTACTAAATTCAAATTCAGCTAATTGTAAATTATTACCACTACAGGTTGGGCTTGCCCATTTATCGGCACATGGTTTATCCCGAGTAATAGACCACATCGCTATCATACTTAGCCCTTTTTCTTTGGCAAATTGCGATAGTCTATCCGCGTTTTGGAGAGTAAACTGCTCAACATTAACATCATTAACACCTATCATTGGAGTTACTTCAACTAAGCGCCAAAGCTCTGCTTCAGAATAATTAGGATAAAGTGTTTTTAAATAATCTTTTAAGGCCGTAGCCGCCTGAATTGCATACTCACCCATGTCACCTGAATAAGCTGGGCCATAATCCATAGCCATGATATTGACATGAAACTTTAAACCCGCATTTTTTGCTGCCTCTACTATTGATTTACCTTGCGGTGTAAGCCCTTCAGGCATAACGGGTAACGTAAAGCTCAATTCAATAGCAGGATTTTTTTGATGAAATACCTGAAGCGCTTGCATCAATTTAGATACATTAGCGGTACCATTTTCGATATCAAAATCTAGTGTGTTCGCATGATAAATATCGACCGTATTATTAAATAAAGTAATTAATTGTTCAGGACTACAATGGGATGAGATATCTGTTCCATTTGCACCACCAAAAGACACAGCAACAGCAATATTATTTTGTGCTAATTTATCAGTTAAATGTTTTCCCCATTGATTAGCAACACTGTAAGATTCCTGTCCGCCCCAGGCCGGTTTACAAACACCACTATCGGTAATAAATGCTAAGTGATAACTACGAATTCCTTGATTTAACGCAATAGTTGCTAAATCCGTTGGTTCCATATCTTGGTATTGCGAATCCCAATGGGTGTTAATAGTTAGGTCAGCATAGGGGCTAAATAATGTTGACGGTACGTTAGTTGCAAAACTTGCTGATTGAATAAAGAAAAAAGAACTTAAGGCAATTAGATAACGCTTTTTCATAATACCTTTGATTAATTTTAAACAGGATGGGCATTATGTATCATTTTAATTACCAAATGAACAACTTAACAGAAAAATTACCAGAATTTGATTTTATTTAATTCGAATTGAATAATAAATGGCAATATAATTGGTATTTTCTCCTGATTAATAAACCGACAGAGTGGTGTTTATTAGGTTTTTGCAAGGTTAATTTAGCATTATTATCACAATCCACTTAAGTTATTTACTACGTGGATTTTGTGCTTCAATTTGGTTCTCAACTTCATCAATGGGATGCTCCTCGCCCGTGGTTTCATAACCAGGAACGCCATCACCTAACAAATTACCCATTTCTGCACCACGAAATTGATTTTGGTTCAACTCATTGCTGGTCCCGGCAAGAGCAAGATCATTTTTTACTTTTTCTGCCAATTCAGCTGCGCCCTCCATAGGCCTTAGTGGATCAACTGTCAATTTATCTAAATGCAGATTGGGCATCAGTGCTTCCTTATCATCTTTATTATTTTTATTATCTTTATACCTTTTTTTAAATGCTTTTCCTGCCTGTGTACTACTTGTTTTATCGTTCTTTTCAATCTTTGCCATATCTATAACCAAATAAAATACTAATAGTATAATTATATCGCTTTTATAAGGAAATTGATAAAATTTAATACAATAGCTTAATTAATGGTTTCTCTAACGCCTCATTAGACAGAAAAAGCAAAATCTCTTTAAATTCAACTTAATAGAGTAATGACCGGATTAGTTTAAACTAGTCCGGCGTAGCATTAACCAAAAGCATTAATACCCGTGATGTGACGGCCTAATACTAAGGTGTGAACATTATCGGTACCTTCATAAGTAAAGACAGACTCTAAATTGAGCATATGACGAATTACATGATATTCTAAACTAATTCCATTACCACCTAAAAGATTGCGGCATTTACGAGCAATATTTAGGGCTTCCCGGCAACCATTGCGTTTAGCTAGAGAAATCATGACAGGTGTTTCTCGTCCTTCATCTTTTAAGCGACCAATTTGCAGATTTAAACATTGGGCTTTAACAATTTCGCTATACATTTGAGCTAATTCAGCCTGTACTAGCTGAAAAGAGGCAAGTGGCTTATCAAATTGTTTGCGTTCTAATAAATAGTCACGTGTTATATCAAAGCAAGCCATAGCAGCACCCATAGCACCCCAGGCAATACCATAGCGAGCTTGACTTAAACAACTTAAAGCTGCGCCTAAACCTTTGTGGGTTCCAGCCAATAGATTTTCGTCAGGGACAAACACGTCTTCAAAAACAAGCTCACCGGTGATAGAAGCCCGCAAAGACATCTTATGCTTAATTTCAGGACGGGTAAATCCTTTAGCATTTTGCTCAACAATAAAGCCACGAATCCCCTCATCCGTTTTTGCCCAAACAATAGCAATATCGGCAATAGGTGCATTGGTAATCCACATTTTAGCGCCATTTAACCGCCAACCGCCGGAAACTTTTTTCGCGTAAGTACGCATGCTACCTGGATCAGAGCCTGAATCAGGTTCTGTTAAACCAAAACAGCCAATGATCTCACCACTAGCCATAGCAGGCAGAAAACGTTTCTTTTGTTCCTCATTACCATAGCGAAAAATAGGATACATACACAATGAGCTTTGCACAGAGACAAAACTACGCAGACCACTATCACCACGCTCTAATTCTTGACAAACTAAGCCATAAGCAACATAGGAAGCGCCAGCCCCACCATATTCTGCTGGTAAGGTTAAGCCCAATAGGCCTAAATCGGCTGACTTTTGAATAAGTTCACGAGGAAACTCTCCTTTTTCAAAAGCATCAGCCATTAAAGGTATTACATCGTTACTTACAAAGCGAGTAACACTTTCTCTAATTAATCGCTCATCATCTTGTAACTGCTCATCAAGAAACAACAGATCGTCCACGCTTTTTCTCTCCTTTCGCCGAGTGTAATGCTAAGATTGACGCGATAATAGAATCGCGACTGGGTAATAAGTACTGCCAAGCATTGCCTAATGGAATAAAACAATCTTCGCCTGTTAGCCGCTTTATTATTAGATTAGGTGCTGCCTGCTCAACTAATAAAGTAATTAATCCTTCACTTATAGAAGCACTTCTTCGTCCCTCATCAACAATGAGGACCTTTTTTGCATTAGCTGCTTCACGGAGAATAGCCTCTGCAGGCAAGGGATTTAACCACCGCAAATCAATTACTTTCACAGCAATATTATGTTCTTCTTCTAAAAGCTTAGCTGCCTGCAGGGATAAATAAAAGCCATTTCCATAAGTAAAGATCACCGTATCTCCTTCACCTATGACGCCTACTTCACCTAATTCTATTGTTTCGTTTGTTGGCGGGTAGTCAAATAACCAACCATTATCACCTGGTTTATGTAAGTCCTTAGTCATATATAAAGCAATAGGTTCTAAAAAAACTACCACTCGCCCTTCTTCATGAGCTAGGCGTAAACACGTACGTAATAACTTGGCAGCATCAGGACCATTTGAAGGGCAAGCAACAAGGACGCCTGGTAAATCCCTTAAAACAGCAATAGAATTATCATTATGAAAATGCCCGCCAAAACCTTTTTGATAAGCTAAAGAGGCAATTCGAATAACCATAGGATTTTGATATTGTCCTGACGAAAAAAAAGACAAGGTAGCGGCTTCACCACGTAATTGATCTTCAGCGTTATGTAAATAAGCTAAAAACTGAATTTCAGGAACAGGTAGAAAACCATTATGGGCAAAACCAATGGCGCTACCTAAAATAGTTGTCTCGTCTAAGAGCGTATCAAATACGCGCCGCTGACCAAAGCGCTTTTGTAAATCAGCAGTAACGCGATAAACACCACCTTTTTTTCCTACATCCTCACCAAAGATAAGCATATTAGAATATTGCAACATCAAATCAGTAAGGGCAAAGTTAATATGTTGTGATAAATTACGCTTCATAGCTAATTGATTATAAGCACCACCAAACACTTCTTTGCGCTTTGATTCAGAGGCAGGCAAATAAACACCATGATTATTCTTTCTTGGTAGAAGAGAGGCCATAATTTCCGCAGCACTGTTTAACTTAGGTAAACGAATTACTTCCAATGCCTTAGCTTCAATTAGGGAGCGGTTAGTTTGGTAAAGCTCTATTATTGATTCCAAGCTCATTAAGCCTTCTTCATAAAGCATTCTTGCGGTATGTAATAAAGGATCTTGTGCTTCAGTAGCTTCAATTGTGGCTTGATTTAAATATTGCGACTCAATATCAGAGCCTGCATGGCCTAATAACCGTGCACATTTAAAATGTAAAAATACAGGTTGCTTTTTAACTCGCGCTAGGTGCGCTGCTTGTAGCGATTTTAAGTAAACATCAGCGATATTTAGTCCATCACAAGCGATATAATTTAATCCTGGCCTCTGCTTAATTGAAAGCTCAATCCAATTAGGCGGTGTAGGTACTGAAATACCAATACCATTATCTTCACAGATAAAAACAAGAGGAAGAGGATAATTTTGCGATGCAAGCCAAGCACAAGCATTCAAGGTAGTCTGCGCAGAAGCATGATTAGTAGATGCATCCCCAAAAGAGCATAAGATAACTGAATCAGCTAAAAGCTTACTATTTATCTTTAATTCCTTTGCACGAGTAATAGATACCGCTGTACCTAGGGCTTTTGGCAAGTGTGAAGCGATGGTTGAGGTTTGTGGCGGGATAGTCAATGCAACACTGCCAAATACCTTATGGCGTCCGCCTGAAATAGGATCATGAGCTGAGGCAACCAGTGACAGAAGAATATCATGTACACCATCACAACTAGCAAGCTGCTTGGCACGCTGGAGATAAAAAGCACCACTGCGATAATGCAAGAAAGCCATATCCGTATGGCGGAAAGCATAAGCAACTGCTGCATTTCCTTCATGGCCACTGCTGCCAATAGTATAAAAAGATAAACCTTTTTCTTTAAGTTCACGAGCGATGATATCTAATAAACGTGATTTAATTTGTGAATCAAATAAGTCAACAGCTATTTTTTTATCTAGGCCTGCTGCAAGCAGCGTAGTTTTACTTTTTGCACTAGGAAAACTGCCTTCCTTAACACGTTGAATAAACTGCTCATTAACTACACTTGCTCTATCTAACATGTTTACACCCTGTAGTTTAATTTTTCCAAAAAATTCCTTAGTTATTTTCCTACACTTGGTTAAAAAACTTTGTGTACATAAATCAGTTTTGAAAAAATCAATCTTTTACGTCCTTAAGCTAATAAATGGTAATGCTCACCTAATGGCGTCTACTAAGAACATCTCTGTTATTCTCGCATAGGCCTGAATCAATTTTATGTAGGCCTAATGCAAGTAGTAAGATAGATTCCTGCCTGCACGGAAATGACTAATTCTTAAGTTAACACCATTAAACATTCACGCTGTTTCGAAAATACTTTGTGAACGATTACTATAGATAATAGCTATACCTGTTTTACCATAATTTAAATGAATTACTATTATTAGCTAGCTCGGGTTGCCAGTATAGTGAATGGAGTTTAGCCCTGACAAGTAAATTTAACATTTGCGATTACAGAAAAGGAAATTATATCTTCTTACAAGCGAAATACTCATTGCTGACATACTCCAGCTAAACTACAATTTATAAAAGGAATTAATGGAGATAACCCCATGAAATGGATAGCTCTACTGCCAATAATTTTTCTCACTGCCTGTGGTTTCTATAATTCAGAAGTCATTGATTATCGAGAAGTTGTGGTAACGCCACCGCCCTATCATTACGTAACAGTGGTTGACGAGAGACCTGAAAATGTAACGACGACTCGAATTAAACCTCTTTAATGCAGAGATTATTTTAAAATCTAAATAGCTGTAAGAGAACACCTAATGGCGGCAACTTAAGTTTTATGTAGATTAGATCTTAGGCCTAGCTGTCAGAACAAGTTTTCCCTTCTCCCCTGCGGGGAGAAGGTGGTGCAAAGCACCGGATGAGGGATGATCTAATAAGGTTTTGCCTTTTTATCTACCCTCATCCGTTCTGTGAGCACCTTCTCCCGGTACTGGGAGAAGGAAAAACTTAAGTTTACGCCATTAAAAGCTCGCTTATCCTGATTTATTACAACTAGCTCTATTATTTAAGCCCTGTCAAAAACTTATCACCATTTATAATACATAATATGTCTTTTATTTTTTGCCACCGTTAATTAAAAAATTTAATTAAGGTGTTGACATACATGTCATTTATGTTAAGTTAATTATTAACAATTGATGTTTGCAATAAATGTCAAAATAATTTTGACATCAGGTGAATTTTAATTAGTAAAACTTAAGGAGAATTAATATGACTGGAACAACTCAGGGCGGTAAAAAAGCAGCTGAAACTCGCGGACATGAATCTTTAAGTGCAGCTGGAAAAAGGGGTGGTCAGCAAGCGGATCATCGTCACTCAACGCAATCACGCGGCCACAAAAGTTTAAGTCAAACAGATAAGAAAGGAGGTAGCCGCAGTAAGAAAGACTATTCTGAATAAAAAAGATATTAATCTAGTTTTACAAAAGCCTTTCCCTGGACCGGAAAGGCTTTTAATCAAAAGATTTTAATTGAAAATAGGTCTGCTAGCAAGCTCTTCTGATGCAAATAAACTTCTAAACTTTTCCGCTAACTTAGCCTTATGTGACTGCATATCTCCTGCACAACCTTGTTGTAGTCGAGTCAAATAGGCAGTTTCTGCAACATTTGTATCGAATGGATCAAAAATATAACCTTTATCGAAAAATCGATTTCTGGCCGCTTTAACTTTTGCTGCAGCCCCTTGATCTTCAAAACCTAATGATTTAGCCACACCATATAAATTATATTTATTATAAACAATATCTAAATGTTTCTGGACGTCACTTGCTGTTGCTTGACTTGAAGCATAAGCTCGTAAAGAATTTTGTAAAGCTTGTTGATCAAGATTAAGCTCTTTCTTTTCGCTAGTACTTTTTAATATATCCACGCGGCCAGATACGCCTTGATAACGCTCATTAGCACTCTTACAACCTGCTTCCGAGATAGGTTCCAGAAAAACAGAAAGCGTTTGAGCCAACATACCAAATTGTGGATCATGGTAATCATTTGAAATCATTAGTTTAAATAACGTATGTAGTGCTAGACTTTCCATGCTTAAGTCGGCAGGCTGCAATTTGACAAACATGGCCCAAAAAGCTTTCTTGTTATCAAGTTGCTTTATTAAATTCTTACCTTCAATAGAATCTTTAAAATAGCCTTCTTTATTTTTAGATAAAAATCGAACATAGGATGCTTGTGCGCTTTCACAAAACTCACTTATTTCCATAGCTACTTCTAAGGGAAATAAAGCACTATATTGGTTAAAAGTCGTTAATAAAGATAAATCCGTCATAAGTGCTGCTTCTGCAGTCACATCATCAGAATCATGATAATCAAGTTTTCTGGTATGCTGATTTACTGGAATATTTTGGACATAAACTAATTGTTCTGGTCTACCTGCTAAAATTTGCTCTCGATTAAAGCCATGGGCACCTAGTAAAATATACTCAGCACTTTGTCTTTGTTTATTATTACTTTCAATGGTTTTATCATAAGCTTCTGTATATAAAGAAGTTAGAAGATTATAAATAATAGGCCCATTAATTTGTGGATTTTTAGCGGTTAATAACTGATAACCATGTCTTAACTTGCTCTTTACATCATTAATTGCCGTGGTGCGTTCTTCACTAAATACAGCCAGAGAAGGTACGCGTGCTTCTTGGGTAAAACTAAAATAAGGTGTAACAATTGGCGTATCTCCATTTTCAGCCGAGCTAAGATGATTACGATTAATTAAGCGCAAAGCCTGATTAGCTGGGCCAGTCTTCTTATCATGCGCAGTGTGTCCAGTAGCATTAATTCTAGCTACTGTTTCATTTTGAATATCAGTATGTAAATAGTCACACTCCGTTGCCGGAGTACTCGTAAAGTCATGGTCAGTAAGAGACTCTAAAGCTTTCTGAAAAGCGTTTAGTTTATCAAATAACTTAAGCCGAGATTTTAATTTCTCGGCTAACAACGCCCGGGCTTCTTGAGCTAGATTTAAGCGCTCCTTATCTAATCTTTTATTTAAATTACTAAAAAACTCATCATTTCCATCTGGCGAATTAAGTTTGTAAGGCGGCTTTGTATTTTCATAAGCTGTTTTAAAAGCTTCCAAAACACGAGTATTAATTTTAGCAATCACCTCAGACAAAACATATTCATAATCCTCAAGCCTAATTTCATGTCCCTTTGCTTTCTTTTGCAACGTATTAAAACATAGATTCAAATGCATACTTAATTCTTCTTGTAGAGGAATAATACTGTTACGTGAACCTACTAATTCTTCTTGCTTGTAAAACTTAGCTAATGAAACTCTTTCATTCTTTGACCCAGGATCTGGCTCCTGCTCCCGCGCCTCATCCTTTATATCTAATTTAGCGTAGAAGGCTTTTTTTAAATCTGAATCATTCATAATATCTAAGCTACAAAATGTTTTTTTAGTAACAGGGTTACCTAAAATTTGAGCAAGTGCATTTAGATATTCTTGTTCGTTATTAAATTGAGCGCTAGCAGGTTTAATTATTTCATTTAAAATTTCATGTAGCTCTTGAATTTTTAATTCTGTAGTAATTAATACATGGCCTTGTGGGTCAAAAATTAGAGGTTGTAGTTGTGATTTTTCCTTAGCTGACTTGATCCCTTTTGCAATTATATATGCTTGATAAAGCGCTTCCGCACGATTTTGCGAATAAACGCGTTCATGTTGATCTAGGCGATAAATAGATTGTAGGTGATGGAATTCTTTTTCGAATGCACGGCCAACTTTAGAGTATTTTGCTTCTTCTGGGTGGTTAAGTAAGTGATGTAATTTATCTTTTAAATAATTTTCGTCAGAAGGTGACTCAACTTCTGGTAATGTGGGTAATTTCCCATCATTAGTCAAAGTTTCGCGCTCTAGATCTGTTAACTGTTTACCACTAATTAATTCATATAAATTAACTATTAAGTCTTTACTATGTGAAGACTTACTAATATATGTTTTAAATAATTGCTTTTTATCTGTATTATTTAATTCCTGCTGGAGAATCGCCAATGTAAAACCTTCTTTAACAATCCGCACTTGAAGTTTTTTAAAAAAATTCGCTTTATAACTGCTAGGATCTGAATCTAGATAATTCTTGATTAAATTCATAGCCTTGTTACTTATAGTTTTCTTTATAACAGCAGTTTCTCTTGCTCTATCGCTAGCTATGTAACTTTTAATTTCTCTTCTTACATTGCTTTGGGCTGGGTCTAAGTATTCTTCATCAGCAGGAGATGGTTCAACTTCTGGTAATATAGGTAATAGGCCTTTTTCAGCTAACTCATCGCGTTGTTCAGGCTGTAAAGGTTTTTTACTAACTAAAGTATATAAGCTTTCTATTAACTCTTGGCTACGTGAATGCATACTAATGTACGTTTTAAATAGTTGCTTTTTATCCTTCTTGTCTAATTCGTTCTGAAGAATCTCTAAGGTAAAGCCTTCATCAGAGATTCGCTTCCAAAGGTTTTCAAAAAACTCAGTCTTATAACTATTAGGTGCTAAATTTAGATAGTCTTGGATCAAGCGTTTAGCTTGTTTGGTTATCGTTTCTGCTTCCTTTTCTCTATCGCTTTTAGTTGCTTCCCTTATATTGCTTAACCCATGAGATTTTCGATTCCAAAGGCGGTCAAAAATAATTTGAGCTAGTCTTTCTTTTGCTGCTTTAGTTTCGGTATTTGGGTTACCATTATATATTTTCAACCACTCTAATTCCTGCCTATCTGTTTCGCTTGCATCGCTATTACCTTCAATAGAGTTGGCTGCTAGTGAGCCGTTATTAATAAGCTTAGAAATTTCATTTTTTGTTTTCTCAAACTCTATCGACTGATCAGCTATTAAATAATTCTGAACCTTTGTTTGCATTGACTCTGATAGATACATAGAAAAGAACTTAGGATTTACTTTAATTAAAATCAATGCATAGTCTATAGAAGACTCATTCTCTTTAGAGAGCTCTTTTCTTAACCGAGTCAACACAGCTTGTTGCATTGACTGCGACATATCGAAAAAAAGTTTCGGATGTATGTTAATTAAATCAATAGCGCATTCTATATTTACATCAATAATCAAAGTGCACAGGCGAGAATCTTCAGCAGCAATTTCGGCAAGAGCTTGTAACCACTTTTTTTTAACTTCACTACTAGCTTTGCTAATATGTTCCTTATAAAGTTTATCTATTAAAAAAGGTAAATAATTAGGTGTTTTCTCTAAAATTGAAGTAAGCTTTACAGTTAAAAAGTCTTTAAAATTCAAGTGTCTTGAAAAAAGCGCTTCTTCAAAAGAAATATATTGATTTATGCTTTTTTCTTCTTTGTTATCAGGATTTACATTACTGGAGTGCTTATTCGCTTCTTCATATAATGCTTCAGCTAAAGACACATCTCGAGTTGGCTCTGGTAAAACTAAATAACCTTTTAATTCTCGTTCAAAGCGTGCAGTTCTAATGGGTAAAAATTTATTTTGTGACCAAAGTTCATAATAAAAGGGTACAGTTTCGTCAGCATTTCTTAACTCGCCTTTATAAATTAAACTATCAAACCCCGCATCAGTAAAAGATACACCTAATTCAGCATATAAGCTCCTAATTAATTGGGCTGCATGGCTATTATTAGATGACCCCCAAGGTAGGCCTCGATAAAATAACTTATCACGTTGAGATTTAACATCGATATTCTTATGCAACTCTTCAGTTAAACGGGCAACAGTTAATTCTCTCTTATTCCTTAGCTTTTGAATCTGTTTAAAAAAATCATATTTAACTGTATCAACGTCAGATTGCTTCTTCTTTAGTTTAGCTTGTTTCTCTTCAAGGTATGTATCAAGTTCGGTACTTAAGTTTGCAGAGAAGGGAGAATTTTTTTCAGGTATTTTTAGCTTGCGCTCACAAATTAAACTATCAAAGTCTTTATCACTAAAAAATACACCTAATTCAGCATATAAGCACCTAACTAATTGCGCCGCATGGCTTTTACTAGACGCTTCATCAGACCAGCCTTGATAAAATAATTTGTTCCACTCAGTTATTTGTGTAACAAGGTTTTCCAGCTCGTTAGTTAAACTGTCAACCGTTAATCCATCTTTATCTAATAGATCTTTAATCTGCTTAAAAAAATCATGTTTAACCTTATCAACATCATTATTATCGATAGAGCGACTCTTTTTCATGTTATATTTAGCAAGGTCTTCAGTTAAACTACTTGAAAATGGCATATGGATTAAATAAAACTTAGCATATATATATTCTACAGTTACTACCTTACGAAAGTATTATTTTTCTATTTAAACAACAATTTTTACAATCTTTTTACAAAGGATTTTTACCTAAAAAATCCCCTATTGCACTTAAAATAGCCCGTCTTTCTTGGCCCATGGGTGAGTGGCCAACATAAGGTAGCTTAAGTTCTGTAAGATTGGGTACATGTTTTTTAACTTGTTCAATTTCACTGTCTTTCACTAAGCTGCCAATAGCAGGGTTACCACGAATAACTAAAAGCGGGCACTTAATTTTAGGAAATAACTCATCAATACTATACTGGTGAAAGGTCGCATCGAAATCATTAATCATAGCGTGTAGCATGTCTGGGTCGCATTGACTTAGGCTGTCTGGAATTGGAATATTACTAAATGGGATATTTATTAGCCGGCTAACTTTAAGCCATTGAATTAAATGATTAGCAAATTCGCCCTGCTCTGTAATTAATTTTTGTAACGCAGCTGTGGTTAGCGGAGCATCAATCATAATTAGCGCGCGTACTAGTTTAGGATAATAAGCAGCAGTCATTAGCCCTATCATTCCCCCTAGAGAATGCCCTAAAATAATAGTGGGTTGTTTGATATAGTCGTGGATGAAGCAGTGAGTGTCAGCTAAATAATCTTTTAATTTATAAGCGCCTGGCATGTGTTTTGATTTACCATGGCCACGAAAATCTATAGCTAATACATGCAAATAGTAAGAAAGCTCATCAATTAAAGGCAGAAACGCTTGCCAGTTTTTAGTTGCGCCGTGCAAAAGTAAAATAGGAGCGCCCCGCTTGGGCCCCTCCATAACATTTAGCTCTACATCACCATAATGAAATCTATTCTCTTTCATCTAAATTCCTACTGATTATATCTATTCAAATATAGTAAAAAGCTATGATAAAGCTATTTTTCATTGTCATTACTTAATCTAAACTAGTTAAATTTTTACCTTTATCGTTTTAAAGAATATTAGCTGAGCTTGCTCATAATTATTGCCAATACCTTAATTTAGTGCCATTCGCTACCCTTATTTCATCTTAAGCATAAAACTAGTTTACATAGTGTTTGTGCATTATAAAATGAACCCGCTAGTTTATTATAAAAGTCCATATAAGGAGTCTTTTGATGAAGTTTCAAAAATTAGTTTTTGCCCTACCCCTTTTAGTTTCTCATTCAATATTTGCTCTAACCTCAGA
Organism: Legionella sp. D16C41; assembly: GCF_048541585.1. Lineage (NCBI taxonomy): Bacteria > Pseudomonadati > Pseudomonadota > Gammaproteobacteria > Legionellales > Legionellaceae > Legionella > Legionella sp. D16C41. Next base: position 3,081,979 of record NZ_CP183303.1, read on the forward strand.
TAAACCAACTACTTGTCCTAGTGTAGAAGCATTGGCTGCCATTGGCGTAAGTGATGCTATAAGTGTGACCGAAAATGACGCAGGCAGCTGGGTAGCTTATCAGCCAAGTAATAGCTTTGAAACTACTAATAAATGGACCTTGATTGTTACATCAATTGAAGCTACGAATGCTCGTGACGCGATAAATCAGGCCAATAAAGCCCTTCCTAGCTTAAATTTAATAGCGGGCCCTGAGGAAGTTAAGGGCGGATGGGGATGTGTCTATGCCAGTAATGATTATTCGTTGATAGCTGATGCAATAACACCACCTTTATTGGGGGATTTAAAAAGTTTTATTCATAAATTTAATTTAAAAACTGTGCATTAAAATTTGTAATTAAGTTTGATATACAAGTTACTTCTGAGCCTTGATTTAAAGCATTAAAACATAAGTTTCACTAATTATTTACCTTAAAAATCTATTGACAGGATAGGCTCAGTTTACATACCATTTCTACGCTGTAAATTAAATGCTCATAGCTTCACTTATGGAAGTCAATATAAGGAGTTTTATCGATGAAGTTTCAAAAATTAGTTTTTGCCCTACCACTTTTAGTGTCTCATTCAGTATTTGCTCTAACCTCAGATAAACCAGCTGCTTGTCCTAGCGTCAAAGCATTTGCCGCGGTTGGTGTAAGCGATGCGGTAGCTGTTGAAGGAAATAATTGGGCTGCTTATCAACCAAGCAATAGCTTTGAAACGGCTAATAAATGGACGTTAGTAGTTACACCAATTGAAGCTAAAAATGCACGTGACGCTATAAACCAAGCTAATAAAGCGCTACCAAGCTTAACCTTAATGGCAGGCCCTGAAGAAGATAAAGGTATGTGGGGTTGCATCTATACCAATAAAGACTATTCTTTGATGGCAGTTGCAGTAACACCACCTGTATTTGGTAGCTTAAAAGGCCTAATTCATAAATTTAATTTAAAAACTACGCACTAAAATTTGTAGTAATTGTAGGTCAGTCCAAGTACTTTTCCTTACTTCCTGCCTACGTTCCGCGGCTTGTCCGCGGAATCCAGATAAAAGCGCGAAGTTAGAGTCTGCAAAAAAGCCGCGCAATATAGGTGAAAAGACCTAAATTTTAAAATAAACTAACTAATTTTCTCACTTAAGGGCTATTAGCCCTAATCTGACAACTTAATCTAATACCGTCCTTCAGTGAGCTCCTATCATCTCTTAAGTTTTAACTTAGCTGACCGCCTCTCGTATAGTCCATATACGCTGTGTCTTTGGTGGCAGAAGAGTAGATTCAATCCATAAAAATAAATTTTTACCGCTGACCGCCGGCAGAGATTTAGAAGTTAGGGCAATGGAAAACGGATATTTTTTACGCGTAGCTTGCAAAACTGCTAACACATGACCAATATCACCTTGGTTATCTTGTAGAATTAGTTCATTATTGCGATAAATTACTGTTACCGGCTGGCCTCTTAATGCTTGTTTAATAACTGATTCAAGGCGGCGCCATTTAGCCTGACTACCACGCTGCTGCTCAGCTTGAGTTGGATTTTGTTGGTACTTAATCCTAGTTTGCGGCGTAAAGGCTTTAGCAAAAATATTATTATTAGGTTTTTGCTGTAAAAAATAGGTGCATAAGGCATCGACTAGATAGCGATAACGGCCAGAAACTGAAGGGTTTGTGCCACGACGTGTGTTAACGTAAATAGCGAAGGCCAAGGTATGAGCATTGGCGGTATACAAATAACCCGATAAGCTAATAATGCCTCGCATTGTTCCTGTTTTAGCACGAACTAAATCTTGCTGATTAGGCTTTTTAAATCTTTTTTGTAATGTACCATCTCGACCTGACACCGGTAGAGCAGCAATATATTCATACGCTAGGGGAAAACGATCAAAAAGAAAACGTAGCAAGCTAACCGTTTGATTTGGAGTTAACAAATCATAACGCGATAATCCAGAACCATCAGTTAAGATAGCTTGTTTAAGCATAATTCCAGTTTGCTGTTGTAAAAACTGCTTAATAATAGTCTGCGCGTCTGACCAATTAACAGGTGCGCTATTTAACTTATCTGCAGCATGCAAAAATAAACTATCAGCATATAAATTATCAGAAGGTTTTAAAGTATCTGCCAATAACTGTGCGATGGGTTTTGAATTATCAGTTGCAATTAATAACGTACCGGTTGGCGCTTTTCCTAATAGCACCTGCCCATCGAGTATAATATTATTACGTAGTAATTGCTGCTTTATTAAACCTTGCGCGTAGAGCAATGGATTGCGGATAGCCATTTTTTGTTGAATTGCCCACTGGCCAATTCCAATACAGCCATGCACATTTAAATGATTATCTTGATCCATAACAAAGCTAACGCCACAAGAGGCTGCTTTATCTTTAGTGGTAACCTGATTATTAAGTACAATACTGCGACTGTCATCTTCTACTTCAACAATTGCTAGCAAACCTGGCTTATCAGCAGGGTTAACGGTAACAACCATGCGATTAGCATCAATCATAACGGGAGCTAAAGGCGCGCCATAGCTGTAGGCTAAATCTTCCGTCAACCAACCTGGTGCATAGGGATCAACCCCTGCATGACTGCTATCAATAATAACGTTACCTTGTATACGGTTAATCTTCCAGTTACCTAAAGCAGTCATTAATTCTTTTAAACGGTCTCGACTAAAAGAAGGATCACCTGGTAGATGCAGATAAAGATTACCCTTTAATACACCTTGCTGAATCTGTGAGGAATTAACACTTAACTTATTTTTAAAGCGGTAATCTGGCCCAAGCACCATTAGCGCTGCCGCATCTGAAAACAACTTCATATTACTGGCTGGTATAAATGTGTTGGTGGCATTTCGTTGGTATAAGGTCACGCCGGTGGTGAGATCAACTACCTCTATACCCATATTAATTTTGGGATCAATTTGATTAATTAACTTATCAGCACCAGCCTGAATACTGGCATATAAGAGGGTTGGGCTTAACCATAAAGCTACTTGCGTGAAAATCCTTTTCATTAGTTAGCTATCCTTTATTAAATAAATTATTACCTAATCATATCTTAAGCCCATTCGCTCCAGAAGGCCTGCTAAGGTATCATTATCAAAAAATTTAATTTGTAACCAGCCACCTGTACTGTGAGTAACTATTTGTACAGGCGCGCCCACTTGTTCCGCTAATTTATTCTCTAGATAATGGATGTCTAAATTAAAATCAGTTTTATCTTTATTTGGCTTTTTTAGTCCCTTAACTTGAGCTTCTAGAGTGCGCACCGACCACTCTTTAGCAATAGCTTGCTCGGCTAGCTGTTCTTGTAATGCTGGGTCAAGTCCTACTAGCAAACGTGCATGGCCAAAGGTTAGCTTACCAGAAATAATATTTTCTTGTATGTTATAGCTTAAAGTGAGCAATCTTAGAATATTGGCAATATGACTACGAGATTTGCTGACTAAAATGGCTATTTCATCTTGTTGAAAATTAAATTCATTGTATAAACGACGGTAACCTTGTGCTTCTTCAATTAAATTTAATTCTTCGCGTTGAATATTTTCAACCAAGGTAAGGGCTGCTGCTTGCTTATCAGTGTAATTACCCACTAAACATGGGACCTCAGTAAGCTTAGCAAGTTTAGCAGCGCGCCATCGCCGCTCACCTGCCATAATTTCATAACGATTCGCTATGATCTCTCTAACTATTAAGGGTTCGATTAAACCTTGAGTTTGAATAGAATGCGCTAATTCTTGTAAAGATTGCTCATCAAAATGAAGCCTAGGTTGATAACTGCCTCTTTGCAGAGCTTCAATAGGTAAGATTTTGTAAATTGTAGTCATTTAAGCTCTATCATAGAAATACCAACCTAAATAGAAAAGCATATGCGAAAAAATAGCCAATAACAAACCATAGTGCCAAAAAATCCAACCAAAAATAAGAGCTTGTGTCAGGTGCAGTACTAGCATTATATAAATAAAACGTCTAGATGTTAAACAGCCAGCGGCAATAAAAGCTGGTAGATGCCCAATAGCTACCATTAATCCACTAATAATAATTGCAGTCCAAATAACTACCGGCTGTTTATCACCAGTATATAAAAAAGCAAAAAAAGTAATGACATTAATCAAACCCCAACGTGCTAAAATTTCTTCAACGACGCTACCATATAATAAACAGCCATCAATCCCAAATGTACTGCGTAGGGTTTTCATAACAGTTAGCGTTTTGGGATCAAGAACCTTGCTAGCAATACCATAATAAAGAAAGAGAAATAAAATAAGTCCAAAGATAGTAGCAATTAAAACCGGTAGGATTTCAATTGAGGCAAAAACAGATTGCCCTTGTAAAAGGGCTGTTAAAACAGGATCGCCAAGGCCGGTTGCCAAAGATAAAACACTTCCTGCTGCACTCATTAATAAAACCATTATTAATGTTTGCACCGTCATAATACGTGTAAAGCGGCTTTTTAACTCTTTACTATTATGCGGAAGCAATAAATGAATTAACCTGGGGATGACAATATAAACCCCAGGAAACGCTAAAAAAAATAAAAAGAGTATAGTTGGCCAATTAAATGACATGATTTCCCTTTCTCAATACACTATAAAAAAAGCCATCACAATTATTTAAGCCTGGTAGAAGTTGATAACCATAAGCAGTTGCTATTCCCCAAGGCTGTTCTTCCATACTATAAAAAACATCTTTTTGTTTTGCTAGAAAATTTGCTATTTGGTTAGTATTTTCTTCTTTTAATACCGAGCAGGTAACATAAACTAAAACTCCACCAGCCTTTAACAAAGGCCAAATCTGTTGTAATAAGGCTTGTTGCAATTTAACAACTGTCTTAATTTCATCTAGTGTGCGTAACAACTTAATATCAGGATGTCTCCTTATTACACCAGTTGCCGAGCAAGGTGCATCAAGTAAAATACGATCAAACAGTTGACCATCCCACCAACTGGCAGGGTTAAGTACATCGCCTTGGCAAATAGTAGCCTTAAGATGTAGTCTACGTAGGTTATCACGTACGCGCTCTAAGCGCCTAGCATCAACATCTAGTGCAATACATTCTGTTAATTGAGGCTCAGTTTCTAAAATATGGCATGTTTTCCCACCAGGTGCGGCACATGCATCTAACACCCGCAATCCAGGTTTAAGCTCAAGCAAAACTGCAGCGAGTTGTGCCGCTTCATCCTGTACTGCGACATCGCCTTCTATAAAACCCGGTAAAGCTTGTACATCACAAGGTTCATCTAGTCCAACCCCTACTGACGAATAAACGAGAGGCTTAGCATTTAAACCACTTGCTTGCAGACGCTTTAAATAAGTATCTCTATCAACATGTCTTTGGTTAACTCTTAGACTCATTGGTGGGTGAACATCATTATTTAATAAAATCATTTGCCATTCTTTGGGCCAATCTTTTTTAAGTTGATTAATAAACCATTTGGGATGATTAAACTTAAAGTTTTCTTGTTCTGCTAAGCTAGTTAAAATTTCGTTCTTTTCCCGACAAAAACGGCGCAGTACGGCATTGACTAATCCTTTTGCCCATCCTTTTTTTATCTTATCAAGTAAAGCTACCGTTTCTTGTACTACAGCATATTCCGGCTTATCTAAAAACTGTAATTGATAAAGTCCTATTAATACAGTTAGCCACAAATCTAGTTGCTTAGGTTTTTTATTAAGTAAATGATTGGCTATCGCTTCTAGTCGATAATAATAACGGCAAACGCCAAAGCAAATTGCTTTTGTTAAGGGCGCTTGTTCTACATTGTCTTGCAATAATTGCATTAAAGATGTTTTATTTTTTAATAATTTTAATAAAACATGTAAAGCTTCTAAACGTGGATTACTCATAAGACTTCTTTCCAAATTGCCATTGACGGCCAATCTCAGTTGAATAAAACACTGCAAAATGCCTATACTTAGTGCACTTTTTCGCTACGTTATTCAACTGACCTTATCTCCTCAATGACGGTTTGGAAAGCAGTCTATTGAAGAATCTGACCAATTTTAAGTTGTGTGCGCCCAGAATTAAGCCAATCAGCTACAGATAAAATTTTCCCACCTGCAAACTGCAAGCGTTGAATACGCAAAGATTGCTCACTCGTTGCCACTAAAATACCCTGTTTATCAATAGCAACTATAGTTCCTGGGGGTAGTGTATAGGTGGTTGCTTCAATCTCTGCTTGATGAATACGTACTACTTCCGCATCAGCATGGGTATAGGCAATAGGCCAAGGGTTATAGGCCCGTATCTGACTATCGATTTTAGTTGCTTTCTGATCCCAAAAAATTAACGCATCTTGTTTATTAATCTTTCCAGCATAAGTCACTAGTCTTTCATCTTGAGCTACAGGCTCACTATAGCCTTTGGCTAAAGCACTAAGCGTATCTAGTAAGGGCGCTACAGCTAATTGGGCTAATTTGTCATGTAAGGAAGCAGCAGTCTCTGCAGGTTTAAGTTTATACTGTACTTTACTCAATATCTGGCCGGTGTCCATGCCGACATCCATTTGCATAATTGTTACGCCGGAATATTCATCACCATGTAAAATAGCTTGCTGAATAGGAGAAGCGCCTCGCCAACGCGGCAATAAAGAGGCATGCACATTAACACAGCCTAAACGCGGTATAGACAAAACACTTTTTGGTAAAATTAAGCCATAGGCAATAACTATAAGTAAATCCAGTTCAAGCGCTGCTAATCTAGCAACCTCTTCGGGATTACGAAAATTAACCGGCTGATAAACGGGTAATCCATGTTTTAAAGCCCATTCTTTTACAGCTGATGGCTGTAATTTTCTTCCTCGTCCAGCAGGCCTATCAGGCTGGGTATAGATAGCTACCAATTGATGGTTAGAGTTAAATAACGCTTCAAGGCAAGGTAGGCCAAATTCAGGTGTACCTGCAAAGGCAATTCTTAGATTAGTCATTACTTATTACGTGCCTGCATGTGACGTTTAAATTTATCAAGCTTTCTTCTCGCCATAGCGCGCTTTAAGGGAGAAAGAAGATCTACAAACAATTTACCATTTAAATGATCAATTTCATGTTGAAAACATTCACCTAGCACGCCTTCACCGCTCATCTCATAAAATTTACCGAAACGATCTTGAGCCCGAATGGTTACTTTCTTAGCTCGTTTAACGGTGTCGTAAGCGCCTGGCACTGACAAACAACCTTCTTGATAATCAGCAACGCCTTCAGAGGCGATAATTTCTGGATTCGCTAAAACGAGCTGCTCTTTTTTATCACCTTTAATATCTATGACAGATAAACGCAGGCTAACCCCAATCTGGGGGGCTGCAAGGCCTACCCCATCAGCATCGTACATCGTATCAAACATATCTTCGATTAGTTGATGTAATTGCTCATCAAATTTTTCTACAGGTTTTGCAACTTGCCTTAAACAGGCATCGGGTAAGTAAAGAATTTTTCTGATAGCCATAAGATCTGTATTAATAATAAGAATGCGTGGTATTATCGCCAATACCTTTAGTTGCTGCAAGTTATCTACACTTTAAAACGCTTACTACCTTTTTTAATTAAATTTTAAGCGTTATTAATCAATAGCCTCTTGATAAACGCAGTTAAATAGTAATTAAATTAACTAGAGGTAGCGAAAATCTTACAGTTGGGACAGGAATTTTCCTTCAAGGATTGATTAATGCGCTATGTGCTAATTATCATTGGTTTGTTAGTATCTTTTTATACAGAAGCTTTATCGCTACGAGATGATTACCCCAGACGCTATGTTGTTAAACCTGGCGATACTTTATGGAGTATTGCTAATCAATATCTTCATCGCCCATGGGAATGGAAAGAGTTATGGCATGCCAACCCACAAATTACAAACCCAGAACATTTATATACCGGCGCAATACTTGAATTACGGTTTTTTAAGAAAAATCCTTATATTCGTGTTTTGGCTAATGGAACACTTAAGCTCTCGCCTTACGTACGTCCTCACCTTTTAGGTGATCCTATTTTACCCGTCTCACTGACAGATATTAAACCTTTTTTAGATAATTCATTGATTATGGATGACAATAGACTTGCCTCAGCCCCCTATGTGGTTGATTATCTAGGTGAGCATATGCTAGGTGGCCAAGGTGATGAAGTTTATGTAAGAAGATTACATCGTGCCCCTGAAGCATGTAACGATGCTACAGTTGCTTACGCTTTTTATCGACCTAATTGTCCTTATAAAGACCCTATTACTAAGAAAATTTTAGGTTATAAAGCTAGTTTAGTTGGATATGGTCAATTAGTAAAAGGAGGCGAGCCGGCAACTGTATTACTTACTGAAGTTACAGAAGGCGTACGAATAGGCGATCGCGTATTGTTTAACGACTTCCCAGCCTTTAATTTTAATTTTTTACCACAAACACCGCTTTATCCTGTACGTGGAGTAATTATCGATGTATTGCCTAAATATACCCAGGGAGCTGTTGGTTTAGTTACTGTAATTAATCGTGGGCAAGATGCGGGATTACAAGCTGGTGATGTTTTAGGTATTTATTCGCCGGCCCGTTTAATTCGCGATCCACACGATTGTTTTAATCCTTTAAAATGCTCTAAATCAGTACTTTTACCACGCGAGCGTCTAGGAGAAGCAATGATTTTTCGAACCTTTACGCAAACTAGTTTTGCATTAGTAGTTCGCTCTATTAAAGCAGTTCACTTGGGAGATATAGTTACAAATCCATGAATAACAAGCACTATTTACTCGCTCTTAATCGTATCCCTAGTATTGGGCCGCAAACAATAAAAAAATTACTAGCTCATTGGCCTTCCTTAAAAGAGATGTTTGCCTTATCACAAGAACAGTTACAAAACGCAGGCCTACCATTTAAATTAGCTTATGCAATTAAAAAATTTGATTTTGCTGAGCTTGACTTAGATTTAAACTGGGAAAGCCAACCAAATCACCATCTTATTAGTTGGGAAGATGAGCAATACCCGTCGCTACTTAACCAGATTTATGATGCCCCACCTATTTTGTATGCCATAGGTGATTTAACTTGTTTGCAACATTTAACAATAGCAATCGTTGGTACACGCAAACCTTCTATAGCTGGCTCCCAAAATGCGTGGCAATTCGCTTTTGAGCTGGCTACTAATCAAGTTACTATTGTAAGCGGCTTAGCGCTTGGTATTGATGCTCAAGCTCATAAAGGTTGCCTTGCTGCTAATGGAAGAACAATTGCTGTACTTGGGACAGGAGTAGATTGCATTTATCCTAAAAGTCATAGGCTTTTAGCCAATCAAATTATTGATAATGGCTTATTAATTTCTGAATTTCCATTAAAAAGCCAACCAACGGCTGGACATTTCCCTCGTAGAAACCGTATAATAAGCGGTTTATCTTTAGCCATACTGGTCGTAGAAGCTGCAATCAAAAGTGGTTCATTGATTACGGCCCGTTTAGCTTTAGAGCAAAATCGAGAGGTTATGGCAGTTCCTGGTTCGATTAATAATTCACAAGCAAGAGGCTGTAATTATTTATTACAACAGGGGGCAAAACTGGTAATATCAATTAATGATATCCTTAGCGAGTTAGGCATTGAACATGGTTCTCCTAATACTAAAGAATCCTCAATTAATCTTGCAACAAATCATAAAAACCTAGTAAAGTGCTTAGGCTTTGAAACAGTAACTATTGATCAAATTATTCAACAAAGCGGATTAGGTATTGATGAAGTTATAAGTAATTTAACAGAATTAGAATTACAAGGTATTATTAAAGCAGTGCCTGGTGGCTATATAAGGTGTTGAAATGAAAGATAATTTATTAGAACTATTGATGAATTTTTTTGAAAAAAGCTTATCTAAATTAACGAAAAATCAAGCTAATAATGCTGAAGATGACTCAGCAGATACTGGAAGTGAAGCAGCCCAAAGTTCTGCTTTTGTTGTACGCGCTGCTCGTGATACATCCATGCGTATCTTTACAATTGAAGAGCAAATTAAATTTACTAAAGCAACCTATCAATTTTTAACTCGTATGTTATTGTGGGGTGTAATAGCACCAGAGACATTGGAATTGGTTATTAATCAACTTGTTAATTCAGAATCTCGCTTTGTAACCTTACAAGAGACTAAATGGACTATTCGCAATCTTTTGGCCGAAAATTTAGATGAATCTCAACTTGCTTTCCTTGATCTTGTGCTATACCAAAAGGAAGATAAGTTACCACTACACTAAGTATTTTAGCTTATCTTTAAGTCTTAGATGCATAAATTTAAATTTTTAGTCTATAAGATAAGCAATAGGCTTCGTAAAATTCGTATCATACCTTTCGCTAATGAAAATGCGGTTTTTTTTGCAAAATTAATAGCAAAAACTCATATTTTCATTAATAAAAGGTACCTTAAGATACATAAGGATTTAAGCTCTGCTGTGTGCCAATGGCCATTTTAAAGCGATATGAGAGAAAGTTAATTTTATTCATAAATAGCACCAGCACTCTTTAAGAATTATTAAAAGGTTAACTATATGAGCAAACATTTGGTAATCGTTGAATCACCTGCCAAAGCTAAGACGATTCAAAAATATCTAGGAAGGGATTATGAGGTATTAGCTTCATATGGTCACGTTCGCGATTTAGCACCTCGCAAAGGCTCTGTAGATCCCGATAAAAATTTTACTATGTCTTATACGCCAGTTGAAAAAAATATCAGACATATCGATTCTATTGCTAAAATACTTAAAAATTCGCAATCTTTGCTACTTGCAACTGACCCTGATCGCGAAGGCGAAGCCATTTCATGGCATATTTTTGAGCTTATGCGTGAACGCAATCTTTTAAAGAATAAAGAAGTTCATCGTATTTTTTTTAATGAAATTACTAAGTCTGCCATTCAAGAAGCAATTAATAATCCACGTCATATTTCAATGGATTTAGTCAATGCTCAGCAGGCAAGGCGGGCACTAGATTATTTAGTAGGCTTTAATCTCTCCCCCTTATTATGGAAAAAAATACGACGTGGCTTATCAGCGGGTCGAGTACAAAGCCCTGCACTTCGATTAATTGTTGAGCGTGAAGAAGAAATTGAACGTTTTACGGCGCAAGAATATTGGAAAATACTGGCTAAGTGTCTATGTAAAAATACCAATTTCATTGCGAAACTTACGCATTATGACCGAGAAAAGCTACAGCAATTTACAATTCAAGGCCAAGAACAAGCACACCAAATTCGTGATAAACTTTTACAATTAGCCCAAGGCGAGCTAGTAGTCACGAATGTTGAGAAAAAACAGCGCAAACGAAAACCAGCTTCACCTTTTATTACCTCCACGTTGCAGCAAGAGGCAGCACGCAAGCTAGGGTTTACAGCACGTAAAACGATGATGGTAGCCCAGCAGCTTTATGAAGGTATTGATATTGGGACGGGTACTGTTGGCTTAATTAGTTATATGCGTACTGATTCTGTTAATTTATCACAAGAAGCTATTGGAGAAATCCGAGAATTTATAGCAAATCGTTATGGTAAAGATAATTGTCCTGCAAGTCCGCGTATTTATAAAACTAAGTCTAAAAATGCACAAGAAGCACATGAAGCTATTCGCCCAACGTCTATTTTACGTACTCCAGAATCAGTAGAGCAATCATTAACGCCTGATCAATATAAACTATATAATTTAATTTGGCGCCGTAGTGTCGCTTGCCAAATGGAAGACGCCCTAATTGATACGGTAGCAGTTGATTTAGCCTGTGGCGAGGGAAATATATTTCGCGCTAACGGTTCATCTATTGCGTTTCCCGGTTTCCTTGCTGTCTATGAGGAAAGCTTAGATGATACTAAAGATGACGAACAGCAACCAATTATCTTACCCAATTTACAAGTAGGTGAAAAAGTCGCTCTGCAAGATATTACCGCTAATCAACATTTTACTGAGCCTCCACCTCGCTATTCTGAGGCAACGTTAGTTAAAGCATTAGAAGAATATGATATTGGTAGGCCATCAACCTACGCCACAATTATTCATACCTTGCAGCAAAGAGAATATGTAATAGTTGATAAAAAACGCTTTGTTCCTACTGACGTTGGTCGTATCGTTAATCGTTTCCTGACAGGTCATTTTACACGTTATGTTGATTACCAATTTACAGCCCAGTTGGAAGATACGTTAGATGCTATTTCTCGCGGGGAAAAAGAATGGATTCCAGTGTTAAAGGACTTCTGGCAGCCTTTTATTCAGCAGATTCATGTTATTGATGAAAATATACAACGCAAGGATGTGACTACTGAAACACTTGAAGAAGCTTGTCCGCAATGCGGTAAACCGCTATCTATTCGCCTTGGTAAGCGTGGACGCTTTATTGGCTGTACAGGTTTCCCGGAATGTGATTACACTCAACCACTTAATAATGAAAGCGAAAAAAATGAGCCTGTTGTAGTTGAGGGACGAGTATGCCCTGAATGCTCAAACCCACTGCATATTAAATCAGGCCGTTATGGACGTTTTATTGGATGTAGCAATTATCCTGATTGCAAACACATAGAACCTATAGAAAGGCCAACTGATACCGGCGTTGAATGTCCACAATGTCACTCTGCAAAAATTCTGCAGCGTAAATCGCGTAAAGGAAAAATCTTTTTCTCATGTGGCGCTTATCCTAAGTGCAATTATGCGCTTTGGAATGAACCAATCGATAAAGCTTGCCCACAGTGTCATTGGCCTCTACTTACTGTTAAAGAAACTAAACGCAGTGGACGGCAAGTTATTTGTCCTAAAGAAGGATGTGGTTATATGGTGGAGGCAGATGAATCCTAATAAACCAATTTATAATATGAGGTAAATAAATTTAAATTTATTAGTTGGTATTAAATAGCTCGATTAGCATTGATTTTAACTACATGACCACTTTGAAATAAGACTTCATAGATAAAATCATTTGGTGATGGCTGATAGGTCCAGACTTCATAAATATCTGAAGCAATGCCATAAGGAACATTAAATTGATTGATTAAAAGATTTGGATCTTGATAAACATCTTTTGCTAAAGGCTCGCCACATTTTCTTAGCACTAAAAATTTACTATCGCCTTCATAAACTAATGAGGTACCGCAACGTAGCGCATAACTATAATTATAACTTAAAAGTAATATAGCTAGTGTTATAAGAAATTTAAGAAAAGACATAATCACCAGAATTAAGGGAGTTTAATTTCATTATAGGTTAATCCCAATCTATTAACTTCTTGTTTGGTAAATTAAATTTGTCGTTTCCGAGTACAGACAGGAAAAATAAAGTTACTCTTAAGTTGATACCATTAGAAGAGCTATACTATTTCAATTGCTGTTTATATAGTACTTCTAAAAATGGTTGTTTTACTTTAAGTAAATGTAAAATAGCTTCTGTTGCTAAAATCTCTTGCTTAAAATTTTTTTGAATTACATATAAGTACCAAAGAAGCCAGCTTTGCCAGATTAAAACCCAATACCGCGCAGGAATCGGTGGAATAAAACTATTAACTTGACGATAACCGTGTAATACAGCAGTAAATAAATGCTCTAAGAAATAACCTCGAGTCAACCCTGCACAATTACAAGCTAGCCCAACTAATTCGATACCCGGATGGATTAAGCCTGCACTCTCCCAATCTAGAATATTTACCTTATCCGGGGTTTGCCAAATAAGATTTGAACCATGGATATCCCGATGACTCACCAACCAAGAATCGGTCGGTAATATGTCATTACACTCATAAATAATCGCTTTTAGCCATGGTGGGCAATTAAATTCTGATGGCCAATTTATTGCCGGAAATGGCATAGCATCCATGCAATTAATATTTAGCAAATGAATATGCGCTAATAATTCGCCTAAGAGTTGTGCTTGATTGATAGTTACGGTTGCAGTAGTTTTTCCGGCACAAAAAGGTCTGACAACACCATAGCCTTCTTTAAGTTTTAAAACGGGCGAACCATTTTCATGACATAGCGCTTTATAAGTCAAGCCTAATCGCTCATCTATTAAATTAGCTATTTTTTCGGAGTTTAAAATTTGCTGATAAGTAATTTCACCTAACCAGGTCTTATTTGTAAATTTTTTACATACCCATTTACTTGAGTCAATCAGTTCAATTAAATCAAGGTAATGCTGCATTCCACCTTGTAAAGAAGTAATAGAGGCAATAGGTTTTCTTAATAAACTATAAGCCCAGTGTTCACTGTTCATTAGTTAATTGCTCAATATAGCGACGGCAAGTTAAAGGTCTTTGCAAGAAATTAATAAAATGCTTTGTGCCACCTGTACCAATAATAGTTAGTGCGCCATAACGAAAAATACTACCTAATAAAGTTTGGCGAATATCCATACTTTCAATTTTGGTTAAAGGAATATCTACTGTTTGTCTTACTAAAACGCCTGTTCGAAGGATAACTTGCTTCTTTTTAATAACCAATGAAGAGAAGTGATAATGAACCCAAGTAATAAATAGCCAAATAACACCAATAATTACCAATACTAAGGCCACTTCTTTAAGCTGTACTACCTGTATGCCTAAAAATAAACCAAACCCTGTCAAAACCAGGGGCCAAAAAAATAAAAGCCAATGAAGCTTTGCTATATATACGACGTTCTCGTCCGTCAGGTCCGCCATTATTAATCTCATTCATTAACAATTTAGAGTATAATAATTTAGATGTTTTAAATTTACTACTAAATATCTAGACTTTCATTTGTTTTATAAACTTAAAGTAATTTGCATTTCCTTAATGCAAGAATATGCTAATATTTAATTTATTTAAATAATTCTTATCTACTTAACTGTAAAGTATGTATGCGTCCTATTAATCGTTGCCTGAATAAACAATTAACTGATTTGTGTCAACAAGTCATGCAGCTAGATAAGCTTAATGCTTTATTAGGCCCTCTTCTACCTGCCCATTTACAAGCACATTGTAAAGTAGGCAGTTTTAATAAGGGCTCTTTACTGCTTACTCTTGACGATCCTACCTGGGCAACAGAACTTCGCTATTATTTGCCGACTTTAAGAGATAAATTAAGAAAAGAAGCAGGCCTATACCAATTAGTTAATATTAAAATACAATTTATTACTACTGATAATATAGAAGAAATAAAAAAGTCACTAAGCCAGCAGCCTCTCTCTGAGAAAGCGCGTAATCTTATTCGTGAGACAGGCGATTTATGTAGTTATAATCCACTAAAAAAAGCACTGCATCAGTTAGCTGAATGACATGCTATCGCTTTCCATTCAATTTTTTTAAACGTCTCAGTGGTTATAAAGACAATACGCTAACTAAGTAATAGATTAAGGTCTTTTAAAACTTGGGAAAGGTGAGATTTGAGTACTATTTGCTATAAAATAACTTCTAGTTGCGCGCAGTCAGTGTATCCTACATGCATGTTTAATCTGCTATTTAATTCAAAACGAGCCCAATAATACTTTCGATAAGAGGGTGATCCCTTATATAAAATTGGTAATGAACAGTAAGCTAGTTTATTAACTTACTGTTATATTGCTATGCTTCAAGCGCAATCGTGGTAAACCCGAAAGAAGGTTGATAAGTTTCTGCATCAAAATAAGTATATTCCCATGCATCTTGACGAACCATTAACTCGCGTAATAAACGATTATTCAATTCATGACCTGATCTATAACCTTCAAATGCTCCAATCAAACCACTACCTAGAAGATACAAATCGCCGATAGCATCTAATACTTTATGAGCAACAAATTCACTCTCAAATCGTAAGCCATCTTCATTTAAGATTCGGTATTTATCAACAACAATAGCGTTATCTAAACTACCACCTTTTGCTAAATCGCACTCACGTAATTTTTCATAATCTGACAAAAAACCAAAAGTTCTAGCGCGGCAAACTTCTTTTACGTAGGAAGTTGTTGAGAAATCAAAATTAGCCATCTGTGGTTTGTCGTTAAATACAGGATGATTAAAGTCGATAGTAAAGGAAATTTTATAGCCATTATAAGGAAGAAATTGAACATATTTGTCCTTTTCTTCAATACGGATAGGCTTTAAGATACGAATGAAACGTTTGGCAGCACTTTGTTCACGAATCCCGGCTGCTTGCAACAAAAATACGAATGGCGCAGCACTTCCATCCATTATAGGAATTTCAGGCCCATTAACGTCAATATAAGCATTATCAATACCCAAACCAGCTAGCGCTGAAAGCAAATGCTCTACTGTAGCTACTTTAGCATTATTATAATGTAGTGATGTGCAAAGCATAGTATCACTAACATTTTCATAACAGGCTGGAATTTCAACAACTGGATCTAAATCAACACGTCTAAAAACAATACCGGTATTAATAGGAGCAGGTCTTATTTTAAGCTCGGCAGTATCACCTGAATGTAAACCAATGCCTGTCAGTTGAACCATTTTCTTAGGAGTTCTTTGTTTCATCATTCGGTGATCACCTTATTGATAACCTATTTTAGGCAACAGACAGTTTCAGCATAGCAAATAATTATAAACTCGTCTAGAAAACGCCTTTCAGACTATTATTAGCTAATAAGAGAATAATTCACCTAAAATAGCATTTATTTTTATTATATAAATTAATTATTTATCTTAATTAGATGCTATTTTAGCTCAATTTCTCCCTTTTTGCTTGCTTAAAATTTAAAGACGTTTTTTAGCACATGTCATCAAAGAACATTTTGTCTTTTAATTGAACTAAATGATGACATGCTTCTTAATTTTAAGTAGAGCTTATACTGTAACTTTAATCAATTCTTTCTTCCTGACGACGTAAAAAAGCAGGAATATCTAAATAATCTACGTCAGGGACCGCAGGCTCAGCAGGTTTTTTAGTAGCCGTATTAGGTGGCGTTGCTGCCTGTTTACGCATAACAGCAGGCCTATCTAGTTGTTGATAGTCAAGCGAACCATCTATTCGAGTAGATTCTGTAATTCTTAATTTAGAATTACTTGTTTGTACTCCCCGGTTACGCTCATTTCCACCTAACCCTGTCACAATAACTGTAACACGCATTTCATCAGTCATATCTGGATCAATGACAGTACCTACTACAACTGTAGCGTCATCTGAAATAAATTCTTTAACTACATCACCAACTTCTTCAAATTCGCCAATAGACATATTTAAGCCAGCAGTAATATTAACTAATATACCTTTAGCACCAGAAAAATTAACATCTTCTAGTAATGGTGAAGCAATAGCTGCTTCAGCTGCTTGTCTAGCTCGCTGCTCGCCTGTTGCACTACCCGTACCCATCATTGCCATGCCCATTTCAGACATTACTGTTCGTACGTCAGCGAAATCCACATTAATCAAACCAGGTCTGGTAATTAAATCAGCGATACCTTTAACAGCACCAAGAAGTACGTTATTAGCAGCTTTAAATGCATTTAAAAGAGAAATATTTTTACCTAAGACACTTAATAATTTATTATTTGGAATAGTAATTAAGGAATCAACATGCTCTGCTAAACGACGAATACCATCTTCTGCAGCAAGCGCCCGCTGCTTTCCTTCAAAAGAAAATGGTTTAGTAACTACTGCTACGGTTAAGATGTTGAGCTCTTTGGCTATTTCTGCAAATACAGGAGCGGCTCCCGTCCCTGTACCACCGCCCATTCCAGCGGTAATAAATACCATATCGGCGCCTTCAAGGACTTCGCGAATTCTCTCTCTGTCTTCTTCTGCAGCCTCACGACCAATTTTAGGATTAGCACCAGCGCCTAAGCCTTTAGTTAATTCCTCACCTAATTGAATATGGATTTTTGCACTTGAATTTTTTAATGCTTGTGCATCAGTATTAGCACAGATAAATTCAACTCCATCAATATTTTCACTTACCATATGCTCAAGTGCGTTACCACCACCGCCACCAACACCTACTACCTTTATAATGGCACTGTTTTCCTGGCATTGTGTCAATTCAAACATTACTGCCTCTCCTCTAAATTCTGTCTATTAGCCTTATTTCTCTAACTAATGTGAGTTTTCTACAAAATAGGCTAATTTTTATTATTTAATGAGCCTACTTAATTTAAATCCTATATAAATGCGCTACATTTTTTAGGATAGTGCGATTTAACCATTTCGCACCCACTTAATTAGTTAAAAATTCCCTTGAAACCACTCGCGCATTCGCGACCAAACACTTTTACTTGTATCATTTAAGGTTGGAACACTATACGTACCTTCATATTGTTGCTTATAACTATGTAGTAACAGGCCTACACCAGTTGCTAAGGCAGGATCAGTAGTTGCTTCAGCTAAACCTGATACATAATGTGCGCAGCCATGACGAACAGGCATTTCAAAACACATCTCAGCTAGCTCCATACCACCTTGTACGTTTGCCCCACCACCTGTTATCACCATACCCGCAGCGAGCCTATCTGCAAAACCACTACGATTTAATTCATTTCTTACTAAGTAAAATAATTCTTCATAGCGTGCAGCTACAACTTCAGCTAGTGTTTTAGCTGATATTTTGCGTCCTGGGCGCTCATTAACACTCATAAACTCAATCATTTCATTATTATTAGCTAACTCAGGCATAGCACAAGCATGTCTTACTTTAATAGCTTCGGCAGTTTTAGTCGGTGTGCGCAAAGCCATAGCAATATCATTAGTTACCTGATCGCCTGCAATGGGAATAACAGCCGTATGTTGAATAGCGCCTTCTGCAAAAACGGCAATATCAGTAGTCCCTCCACCAATATCTATTAGGCATACACCAAGCTCTTTCTCATCGTCTGTTAATACAGCATGACTTGAAGCAAGTTGCTCAAGAATAATATCATTTACTTCAAGCCCACAGCGCCTTACACATTTCGCAATATTTTGCGCAGCACTCACAGCGCCCGTAACGATATGAACTCGTGCTTCTAATCGTACACCGGCCATACCAGCTGGCTCTCTTATACTGCCTTGATTATCGATAATAAATTCTTGGGGTAGAATATGTAAAATTTTCTGATCCGCTGGAACAACTACGGCCTTTGCTGCTTCAATGACACGCTCAACATCAGCTGGAGAAACTTCATGATCACGTATAGCAACAATTCCATGCGAATTTAAACTACGTATATGACTACCGGCGATACCAGCATAAACTGTACGTACCTCACAACCAGCCATCAGCTCAGCTTCCTGAACAGCCCGTTGAATAGAGTTAACTGTTGCTTCGATGTCAACAACAACGCCGCGTTTTAACCCGCGGGAGGGATGGCGGCCTATACCGATGATTTCAATAGCGCCATCTTGTGTTACTTCACCTATTAAAGCAACAACTTTTGAGGTACCTATATCCAAGCCGGTGATGATATTTCTTTCTGATTTTTTAGCCATTATCTTCCCGTTATTTTCTCCATTGCACCGCCATACCACGCGGATAACGTAAATCAACGCTTGCCATTTGTTCTGGCTTATCTGATAAAACGCCTGCAAAAACGGCAGGATATGCCTTACAGAATCGGTTTATTCTTGTTTCAAGATCGCGTTTACCCAATCGCAACTGAATACCATTAGAGAGCATAACATCCCAAGCACCATTATCACGCCACTCTAATGCTGTTGCCTGTAAATTATAATTATTTAATATCTTACTCATTTTTTCGTAAACTTGTAAGACTTGTTGATGCTGATTAATAGGTCCTTTCAATTGAGGCAATGACACATTTTTTACTTCTGTTCCCCCATCAAATAACTCACCTTCGGCAGTTAACATTCTATTATTCCAAACTGCAATCGGTTTTTTTTCAATTAATTTAATTTTTAACGTATCGGGCCACACTCTTTCTATTTGGACACTTTTAACCCAGGTTAACGAAGAAAGAGCAGCGTGTAAACGGCTAATAGGTACTGAAAAAAAACTAGCATTATTAAATCCCTCTAAAACGGACTCTAATTGTTTATGCGAAACATGTTCATAGGCCGCTATTATTTTAACTGTATTGATTGGAAAACGTTGGGAGTCTGCAACAAATAAATAAATTAAACGAGCGACAAGGCAAAGTGCACAAAGAACCAAAAAAGTTAGTAGACTTGCATAACGTAATTGACCTTTGTATGCACTCATTTTTGCCTTACCTATTTATTATTATTATTTTTAACATTGGTTTTAAAAAATTAATATAATTCAAGCACCTATTGGTAATTTGTTATTAAATTTTTGCGACAGTTTTGATGTACAATTGCTAAATCAATTAAGCGGTCTAAAAGTGCTGAATAAGTTAATCCACTGGCTTGCCACAATTTAGGATACATACTAATTGATGTGAATCCGGGTAAGGTATTTATCTCATTAAAGTAAATTTTACCGCTTTCTTCATTAACAAAAAAATCAACTCGGGCCATTCCTCTACATTTTAAATAGGTGAAAATATCTGCAGCTATAGACTGTAATTGCTGTAAAATTCCAGCCTCAAGCATTGCTGGTATAATTAATTCCGTTTGATGACTTTCTAAATATTTAGCGGTATAAGAATAAAATCCATCAGCATGGTGGACCTTGATTTCGCCTGCCAAGCTTACTTCTGGCGCACTATTAGGTTTTATATTTTCAAGAACAGCAAGTTCAATTTCTCTCCCTTTGATATATTCTTCAACAAGAATCATTTCATCATAACGAAGTGCGTCTTCAATAGCTAAATTTAACTCCTCTAGATTATTTACTTTATGCGTTCCCACGCTTGAGCCAAGCGAGCATGGCTTAACAAAGAGAGGCCAACCAAAATCATTACTAACTTGCTGACAAAAACGTTGTCTTTCTACATCGCTACTATGCCAAGATAATACTTGATAGCGAGCATGATAAATATTTTTATTAGCAGGTATTAATCGCCTTGCCATATCTTTATCCATACCAATTGCAGACGATAAAACATCACAACCAACATAAGCAATACCAGCCAGTTTTAATAGTCCTTGTAAACAGCCATCTTCATATAAAGGCCCATGTACAACGGGGAATACAACATCAACCTCAATTGCTGGCTGTCCATTTAAAAGGAAATTAGCGATAGGCTTAGATTGCGCTGTTATAACTGGTAAACTGTCTTTAAATGCTACTAGCTCATGATAATTGTTTAAATAAAAACGTCCTTCTTTATCCATTCCAATAGGAATAATATTGTATTTATTAGGATCAAGCTCTGATAATACAGAAGCTGCAGAAATTAAAGATATTTCATGCTCGCCTGACTTACCGCCGTATAAAAGAGCTAAGTTAATAGGTTTAGACATTAGTGATCTCCAATGATATGTACTTCACGGATAAGTTCAATCGAGGTCTGTTGACTAACAGTATCACGAACAAAAGCAATTAATGCTTCAATATCCTTTGCTAAGGCACGGCCTTCTTGATTAATGATGAAATTGGCGTGCTTAGTTGATACAGCTGCGCCACCAAGTTGCTTACCTTTAAGGCCACAAGCCTCAATAAGCTTAGCTGCATACTGGCCAGGAGGATTTCTAAAGACTGAACCGCAATTATATTCACTAGTTGGCTGGGTATCGGCACGATGTGCTAGCAATTCCTTAATACGTTGTAAAGACTTTTCTTTATCGCCCGAGGTTAGCCTGCATGTGGCAGCAATGAACCACTCATCCTGTTCTAAGCCCTCAACATGCCGATAAGCAATAGAGAATTCCTGAGGGTTACGAATACGTCTTACACCTTGACGATTTATAGTTTCTACTTCTATAACTGATTGCCATGTTTCGCTACCAAAACAACCGGCGTTCATTCGTAATGCACCGCCCATAGTGCCTGGGATACCTGCCCAAAACTCGCCTCCAGAAAGATTATTACGGGCACAAAATCTTGCCATCGTGGCACAAGAAACCCCAGCTTCTACCCTGATATAATTTTCACTGCTTAGCTGTATATCCTTCAAACAACCTTGTGTAAGTATTACGGTGCCAGCAAAACCGCCATCTCTAATTAATGAATTGCTACCTAAACCTAGCCATAAAATAGGCTCATGTGGTGATAGCTGCTTTAAAAATAAAGCTAAATCTTCAATACTTACAGGTTTATACAAGTGTTTTGCTATCCCGCCTACACGCCATGTGGTATAGGAAGCTAGTGATTCATCGCAAAGTAATTTGCCCTGATAAGCTATCTGCTGTCCCGAAGCCAGGTTAGTTGTATTCATGCTGTCTCTCGCGAATTTTGCATTAGATTAATTGCTAACTGTCCTACACTTCCTGCACCTTGCATTAAAATAACATCATCTTGCGTAATGATCTCATCTAATGTTTGTAGTAAATTTTGTTCATTTACTAAACGAGCATTAGGGCATTTTAAATTTATTTTTTGGAGCAAGGCATGACTAGTTACTTCTGGAATTGTTGTCTCACCAGCTGAATAAATATCCATTAATAGTAATTGATCAGCAGAACTTAACACATTAATAAATTGTTCAAACAAAGCCTGTGTTCGTGTATAACGATGTGGCTGAAAAACATGCACTAAACGCTTGTTAGGCCAAACTTGGCGAAATGCTTCGACAGTAGATAGAATCTCTTTAGGATGATGACCATAATCATCAATGATAACGGCAACGCCCTTTTCAAATTGCCTCTCGCCAAGTATTTGAAAACGCCGACCCACTCCTTGAAACTTTAATAAGCCTTGCATAATTGCATTATCATCAACACCCACCTCGGTTGCTATAGCAATAGCTGCTAATGCATTTAAAACATTATGTCGGCCTGGCAGTTGAAATTTAATACTCAATGGTTGATGAGGGCTAGGTCTTTGTACAGTAAATTCACTTATTAAGCCCTTTTGTGTCCAATTTAAAGCACGATAATGAGCATCTTCATGAAAACCATAGGTTAAGGTAGGACGCTCAATAGCAGGTAAAATTCGCCTTATTTCTTCATCTTCTAAACAAACAACGGCTAAACCGTAGAAAGGAAGATGGTGTAGAAATTCAATAAATGCATTTCGTAAGTTATCAAAATTATTATTATAAGTACCCATATGATCAGCATCAATATTAGTTACTACTGCCATCATAGGTTTTAAATAAAGAAAAGAAGCGTCACTTTCATCAGCTTCAGCAACTAAATAAGCTGATTTACCAAGCTGGGCATTCGTACCCGAGCTATTTAATTTACCCCCAATAACAAAACTAGGGTCATAACCACCCTCAGCTAATAAGCTGCTTACTAAGCTTGTAGTCGTTGTTTTACCATGCGTTCCAGCAATCGCAATACCATAACGAAAACGCATTAACTCTGCTAACATGACAGCACGCGGAATAACAGGAATAAGCCGTTTATGAGCAGCACTGATTTCTGGATTTGTATCTTCAACTGCTGAAGAACGTACAACAACATCAGCGCCTTCAACATTTTGCTCTTGATGACCGATAAAAACTTGAATACCTAATGATTGTAAATGTGTTACAGCACGATTTTCACTAATGTCAGAACCCGTAATTCGATAACCATCATTATGTAAGACCTCAGCAATACCACACATACCTGCACCGCCGATCCCGACAAAATGAATTTGTTCTACACGCCCCATCCTTGGTGGAAGAAAATATCCTAAGTTTTCCACAACATTCCCCTTTTATGAAGTCGGCGATCGCAATCCCAGAGATTGCCAACGATTCTCATGATCAATACGTAACAATAAAGCAATAACCATGCAATTTACTACCACACTAGCACCGCCATAACTTAACATTGGTAGTGTCAATCCTTTAGTCGGTAGCAACCCTGAATTTACGCCCATATTAATAGCTGCCTGTAAGCCTAGCCAAAAGGTCAAACCATAGGCCGTAAAAGCAGCAAAGCATCGATCTTGACTGTAAGCCGTATAACCAATTAATAAACCTCTAAAAACCAATATACTATATAAGCCTAATACCAGAAGAACTCCGAAAAGGCCTAGTTCTTCAGCTAAAACTGCAAAAAGAAAATCAGTATGCGCCTCAGGCAAATAAAACAATTTTTGTACACTATCGCCTAATCCTACACCAAGCCAGCCCCCTCGTCCAAAAGCAATTAAAGATTGAGTCAGCTGATACCCACTATTAAATTGATCTGCCCAAGGATTTAAAAACGCGGTTAAACGAGCAACACGATAAGGTGAAGAAATAGCAAGTATAGCTAAACTACAGATTACAACTATGAGTAGGCCTATATAATAACGCAATTTTACACCTGCTAAAAATAACATAGCCATGACTGTTCCAGCAATAACCACAGTTGCGCCGAAATCAGGTTCAAGTAATAGTAAAACAGCAACTAAACTTAAAATAATCATAGGTTTAATAAAACAAAAAATGGATTTTTCAATAGTTTTTTGTTGGCGAACTAAATAACCGGCAACATAAAAAATCATAATTAACTTTGTTAATTCTGAAACTTGAATACCAATAGGGCCAAGCGATAACCATCTTCGACTTCCATTTACTGTATGTCCTACTCCAGGAATTAAGACAGCCATTAACATAATGAGACAAATAAAAAGCAATGGCATGCTGCTTTTTTCCCAAAGGCTACTGTCTACACGCATTACTATTAAAGCAAGAAAAAAGCCAACAAACAGAAAAACAAATTGGCGAACTAAGAAATGAAAAGGATTATGATAATATTTCGTTGAAATCATAACCGAACTTGATGATACCATCATAAGCCCAATAATAATTAAGCCAAGCACCGCGCTCATTAACCATTTATCATATAGGGCTAATGGCTTATGTGTAGGTTTGCCTCGCTGAGTGTAATGACGTGGCTGCATAGTCATAATTCACCTACAAGATTCATAAACACTTCACCGCGGTGGTTAAAATCACGAAACATATCTTGGCTCGCACAAGCAGGCGATAATAAAACGATATCACCAGGGCAGGCTTGTAAAGCAGCAATATTAATAGCTTGCTCAAAGCTTGTAGCATGTAGAGAGGGAACAGTCCCTTCGATTGCTTTTTCAATTTTGAAGGCATCTGCTCCTATAAGCACAACTGCACGAACAAATTTCACTAAAGCTGTTCTTAATTCGCTAAAGTCAGCACCTTTGCCTAATCCACCTGCAATTAAGACTATTTTTCCTTGTGTTGCCCCACCAAGCCCGAAAATAGCAGATATAGTAGCGCCAATATTCGTACCTTTTGAATCATTAATCCAATCAACTCCATTTAACGTTCTAACCCATTGGCAACGATGTGAAAGGCCAGGGAAAGTTTTTAAAACCGGAATCATTGTCGCTATACTGATACCAGCTGCAAAAGATAAAGCACAAGCAGCTAGAACATTTTGCCAATTATGCTTACCTTTTAAATGTAATAAGTTGGTTGCCAGAAAAGGCTCATTGCCTCGTGCTAAAAAATAAGTATTATCTTTATAAATTATTCCCCAATTATCTGGTGTAGGGTTATCTAAACCATAGCTAATTAACCGATCACTTTCTATAAATTGGGTAGGATAAGTTTGATCGTCATCGCGGTTATAAATAATCAATTGGGTGTTTAAGTATATCCGCTGCTTAGCAATACAATAAGCTATAAGACTATGATGCCTATCTAGATGATCAGGGGATATATTTAAGATTGTTGCAGCTAAAGGCGCCAGCGAAAATGTTAAATCAAGTTGAAAGCTGGATAATTCTAATACCCATAAGTCGTATGTTTCACCATTATCGATTAAATCGAGAACCGGCAAACCAATATTGCCGGCTACGGCAACTTTTAGTCCAGCTGCTTTAGCAATTTCACCAACTAACGTGGTTACCGTTGATTTACCATTTGTTCCTGTGATAGCAATAACAGGTGCATTAACCTCACGTGCAAAACATTCGATATCACCAATAATAGGAATACCTAAACGACGTGCCTCTATAAATACTGGAATATCAAGCGCCACGCCGGGACTGGCAATAATTTCTTTTATTTGTGGATAGAGACTCGCAGGTAAATTATCTAAAAAAATATCAATACCAGGAAAATCTTGCTTAAATTCAGCAAGGTTACTTATTTCTTTTCTGGTATCATAAAAGACAAAAGGTAAGTTACGGCGCTGCAAATAGCTCGCGATAGAGTGACCAGTTTTACCTAGGCCTGCAACTAAATAGATGGATTGACTCATTCTTCACCTAACGTAATTTTAAAGTTGCTAAACCACATAAGACAAAAACAACAGTCATAATCCAAAAACGTACAATAACTTTAGGCTCTGTCCACCCTTTAAGCTCAAAATGATGATGCAGCGGAGCCATTCGAAATAATCTTTTACCACCTGTATATTTAAAATAGCCAACCTGAAGAATTACAGACAAGGTTTCAATAACAAATAGCCCTCCCATAATCAACAGAACTAACTCCTGTCTAACCATAACAGCAATAATACCTAAAGCAGCACCTAGAGCAAGCGACCCAACATCCCCCATAAAAATTTGGGCAGGATACGTATTATACCAAAGGAAGCCTAAGCCTGCGCCCACAATTGCAGAACAAAAAATGGTAAGCTCGCCCATATTCGCTAAGTAAGGGATACCCAGATAATGAGCATAAAGCATATTGCTACTGGCATAAGCAAATACGCCTAAGGCGCCTGCAACCATTACAATGGGTACAATAGCTAAGCCATCTAAACCATCTGTCAAATTAACGGCATTACTACTTCCGACAATGACAAAATAAGCTAAAATTGGGAAGAAAGCCCCTAGTTGGACTAGCCAATTTTTAAAGAAAGGAATACTAAGTTCGGCTTGTAAAGGCACGCTAGAACTAAAGTAAAGTATTAAAATAGCGATTATTGCAATAATAGACTGCCATAAATATTTCCATCGACCTGACAATCCTTTACTATTCTTACGAACTACTTTGCGATAATCATCGATCCAACCAATAATACCAAACCCAAGTGTTGTTAATAACACTATCCAAAGGGCAGGCTCAGTTAAATCGCCCCAAAGCAAACAGCTAACCGTAATAGCAACTAAGATGAGAACTCCACCCATGGTTGGTGTACCAGCCTTAGTCAAATGAGTTTTGGGGCCATCATCTCGAACCACTTGGCCAAGCTGTAAATTTCTAAGCCATTTAATCATTAAAGGACCACAAAAGAGGCCTACTAAGAGGGCAGTTAAAGCAGCTAAAATGGACCGAAAAGTTAAATATTGAAATACACGAAACGCATGATACTGTCCTTGTATTAACTGCGTTAACCAATAAAGCATATCTTTTCCTCTTGCATAAATTTAAATTATCTAGGGCGAGTCCTAGTTAGATTAAACAAATAGCTCGTACAAAAATTGGCAAGCATATCACATGCCTAAAGCATTAACCCACTAGTTCATGCACAATTTTTTCCATACCGGCTGAGCGAGATCCTTTTACTAGCACGGTTGTATTTTTATCAAGCCACGGCAATAAATCTTTTGTTAGTTCTTCTTTCGTCGTATAGTGACGGGCACTTTCACCAAATGCTTTACTGGAAAAAACACTATGTTTACCACAAGTCATTAATAAATCTATTCCCTTACGTTGTGCTGTATAACCAATTTCTTCGTGATGTTGTTGTGTCCAAGCACCTAATTCCCCTAAATCACCTAAAACTAAAATACGGCGACCTTGGCGCTTAGCTAATACCTCAAGAGCTATGAGAACAGAGCGTAAATTAGCATTATAAGTATCATCAATTACTAAAGATTCATTCTTTCCTTGTAAATAAGTTAGCCGTCCAGCTACACCTTGAAAACGTTGTAAGCCTATAACGATCTCTTCTAAGGAGATACCTGCTGCAAGGCAGCAGGCTGCCGCTGCTAAAGCATTACGTACCATATGTTCACCAGGAACTTGCAAGCTAATTGCTTGCTCACCTTGCTTAGTGACTAACTTAAAAGAAGCAAGACCTGCGTCGTTAAGAGATAAGTCTTTTGCATAAACATCTGCGTGTTTTACTAGTGAAAAACGAATAACCTGCTTATTAGCTAATAAATCATCCCAAAAATGAGCATAATCATCATCGTCATTAACGATAGCTATTCCTTCTGAATCAAGGCCTGCGTAAATCTCGCCTTTTGCTCGAGCAACACCGTCAATTGAACCAAAACCTTCAATATGCGCTGGCGCAACATTATTAATTAAGGTCACATGTGGTTGTACTATTTCTACAGTATGTTCAATTTCACCTTGGTGATTAGCACCTAATTCAAATACAGCATATCGATGTTTCGACGTTAGCTGTAAAACACTTAACGGCACACCTATATGATTATTTAAATTACCTGGCGTTGCATGAGAAGGTTTTGGTAAAATGGAGGCAATCATTTCTTTAACAGAAGTTTTACCGTTACTACCGGTTAAAGCGATTATAGGGCAATGAATTGTTTTTCGATGCCATTTAGCCATATCGGTCATTGCTTGTAACGTATCGTTGACTACAAATTGTGGAATAGTAATTCCTTCAACTTGTCTCTCACACAAAACCGCAACAGCACCCTTATTCTGTGCTTCATTAATAAAATGATGACCATCAAATTTTTCACCACGTAAAGCAATAAATAAATGGCCTGGTAAAATTTTTCGACTATCAATAGAAATGCCTGTAACAAAAAGAGGCATATTATATTCGCAGCCTAAGTGTTGAATTAGAGTTGTAATATTCATAACATTAATTAGGGAAAGCAATTAAAAAAAGTGTAGTAATTATTAACCTTACACACCAACATTGGTAAAATGCAATATAAATTATTAAGGAAAGGCAAATACTACCTTAGATCGTCTTTCCTTTTAACAGTCATGTAGTAATTTAAGCGTTTTCGTGCTCTTTTAATCCTTTTAAATTAGAAATGTCGGTGATATTTAATAATCGATAATAATTTAATAAGCTTTCATCAGTTAATGGTTTTTTCTTCTCATCGAGTAAAAGTGTATCTAGTTCATCACTGAGTTGTTTTGCTGTATCAAGCATAATGGCAAATCGCTCTTTATCAATGGTAGGATTACCAGAAGAATGCATAAATAAGCATAGGCCTCTGACTGAAAAGCCGCCTATATTTTGTAAATCAAAAACACCTGTTGACGTTGCTGCTGCAAGGCTGCATAAAATTGGACCTTGTCCATTGGAAAATTGATGACGATGAAATAAATGTCCTTCACCAAATCGCAGACCTGCTGCTAGAACTGTTTGGAGTAGTTCATAGCCTGCAAGTAAGCGATTTTCTTTCGCAAGTAGAAACATCATAACTGATGGGCCTGGCTCATTAGAGGAATCGCTAGAAACGGAGTCATCGTTGGTAAGATCATCAGCTAGAATGGGTTTTTTATCGGAGGGTTCATTTGCGCTAATCTTTACACTAGCTAAAGTTTCCTCTTCCTCGTCTTCTAATAAGCTCTTGGTAACCTTACGTACAGCAATAATATCATCAAAGGATTTATTTTCGATTTTACCTAGTGGCGGCTGATATGTTGATAAATGATTTGTCTGCCGTTTAGCCTTCATCAAACGTCCTATTGCAATAACAACGCCAATAAGTAATATTACATTGAGTACTAGACTCCAGTTTGCTTGCATATTGACTCCTATTAACTTCCACTACATCAGACTTAGAACCTGTCTCTAGAGCCTACTATAGTGGCCGAAAATGTTAGTTTTTGTGGTCTGTTGCTCACATACTTCTATGCTGCGCTACGGTCCTTAAAATCAACTCCTTTCGTCTCACTCTCATGACTCTAAAGATAGGTTCTTATTCTCTAGTTCTAATGCAGAGAAAAATTTCTTATTATTTCGCCTCAGATATTGCTAAAGCCTGCCCTACGTCAACTGCAACAATGCGAGATACACCTGGCTCTCTCATTGTTACCCCAATTAAATGCTCTGCCAATTCCATAGTTAACTTGTTATGTGTTATAAATAAAAACTGTACTATTTTCGACATTTCTTTTACTAAAGCACAAAAACGTCCGACATTAACATCATCTAAAGGTGCATCAACTTCATCTAACATACAAAATGGTGAAGGGTTTAGTTGAAAAATAGCAAAGATCAATGCTACTGCTGTCATTGCTTTTTCCCCTCCTGATAACAAGTAAATCGTATTATTACGCTTACCTGGCGGCTTAGCTGTAATTAAAACGCCCGCCTCTAACCAATTATTACCAGTTAATTCTAAGCTAGCTTCCCCTCCGCCAAAAAGACGTGGAAAAAGGGATTGAAATGTGACATTCACTTCATTAAAAGTTTGTTGAAAACGAGATCGCGTTTCTTTATCTAATTTTTCAATTGCTGCTTCAAGCATCGTTAAAGCATTTTCTAAATCATTATATTGTTCATCTAAATAATTTTTTCTTTGCGCCTCACTAGTATATTCTTCAATTGCTGCAAGATTAATAGCGCCTAGTCGATTTATCTTCTCAATAACTGCCGTTATTTGTTGTTCACGCGCCATAATTGTTGTTTCAGGCGGTAAATTTTTAAGAAGAGTGGGCGCTTGAAAGCCTTGCTCTTTTAATCTATCTAATAGATTACCGATTTGCGCTCGAAATGTCTGCAATTCTAACTGCAGTTGTTGCATTTTTTCTTGTAAATTTTTAATTTGCTTTTCTTCAGCTTTAATTTTGGCTTCTCGCGCTACAAATTCAACTTTAAAATCATTAAGCTTAGCACGCATTATTTTTAAATTTTTTTCTACTATTTTATAAGATTCTAATTTAGTTGCTAACTCTTCTTCTAAAGAATGATTCGATGTTGTAGAAGTTATTAACTGTGTACTTATTGCTTCTAGCCGTTTATTTAATGAAATTAGCTTATCCTGATTATGTGCTATATTGGCAATAAGTTGCTTTTGGGCAAGATGATTACGTTCATTTTCTATTTCTAATTGATAAACTAACGTTCGTATATCCTCGACTTTTTTTTGTATATCAAGAAAAGTTAATTCAAAGTTTTGTTTCTTCTCACCTAAGTGTTTTTGTTCTTTCTGCAATTGCTGTTTTAAAGGCAACGTGTTCACAACAATTTGCTCAATTTTAAAAGCTTGTTCAGCCAAATCTATTAAGCGTTGTTCCAACTGCTCACCTTCCATCAAAAGCTCTTTTTTCTGCAAAGAGAGTTGATTTTGCTTCAAACATAACTTATCAATCTCAGTATTGGCTACTCGAATTTCATCTTGAGTAATTTCTAATTCACTTTTTGCTAAAATTAGTTCGTTTTCAATAGCTTGTAGATTTAAATAAAATGTATCTCGCTCTTGCTTAAGATTAATTAAATGATTTTCTACCTGCTTAAGCTCACTAGTTAAAGTATTTAATTCTTCTTGCTTTGCTAATAAGCTAAATGAATCTGAAGTAGTTTTGCCAGAAATTCTTACCCAACCTTTAGCAATCCAGCAGCCTTCTTTAGTAATAATTGACTCATCTTGATTCAGCTCATGAAACCAATCGCAAGCTTCCTTAATAGTTGAAGCGGTAAATATTTTATAAAGACTAGGTAGAAAATAAGGTAGTGGCCCGGTTATTTTATCAGCTAAACAAGGATAATTTTTTTGCTTTACAGTATTTGCTTGAGTGACAGTGAAGCTTTGAGGTGTATCGATTAATTTTGCTAAATCATTTAAAATTGGTTTAAGTGAATCGACCATAACTGCCTGCAAGATATCTTTTAAAACTATTTCACAGGCATATTGCCATTCTTTAGCAACCGTTATTGTTTCAAAAACTTGCGGTAAATTACTTATAGCCGAGCTAGTATTAAGCTTAACAGCTGTTGCTATCGTTGCTACCACTGCGGCATGAGCTGTCTTTAATTGATGATAATGATCTTGAATTTTATGTAGGTTTGTCTCAGCTTGCACTAAACACTGACGTACTTCACCTAATGAATTAATAAGAGCCTGACAGTCACTTTCTTGTTGATTTTTTTTGCTTTCTAATTGCTTTAAGCTACCTTCGTGCTCAGCTAAATCAATCGTCTCAATAGTATGATTAAGTGAGTATAATAACTCCTTATTTTTCTCCAGACGCAACTGTACACTTTGTTGTTCACCATTGATATGTTCGGTATGTACCTGTTGGATTTGTATCTCTTTTTCTACTTGGGCTAACTTACTTTGCACTTGCTCGATATTTTTTTGTAAGAGCCGTTGTTCTTGTTGTATTGCGTAATAATCTTGCTGTTGTTGCACTAATTGCTTTTTTGCATCTTCTAATTTAGCTACGCTGCTACTTATAGTGTGCTCATAATCTATTAATAAGTGTTTCTCCTGTGTTAATTGATTAGTGAGCTCTTGCTGTTTTATTGAACATTGTTCCTTTTCTACTAACAAGCGTTGTCTTTCATGGTGTTGTTGTTGGACTTGTTCTTCTAAACGCGCAATTACTGTTGTCAATTGATAAAATTGCGCTTGCTCGCTGGCACTCTCATCTTCTGCTTGTTCAATTTGTATTTTTAAGGCAGTATTTTGATTATAAAATTGGGTAAGTTGAGTTTGACATTGTTCATCCTCTGTTGAGAGTTGATTTAATTGAGTTTCAAGTTGCTGAGCTTTATTGTTTAAATCTTGCCATTTAAGAGCTACGACTTCGGCTTTGTAAGTGTTTTCTAATTGCTTTAATTCTTGGTAGCGGCCAGCTGCTTTCGCTTGCCGTTCAAGCCGTTGTAATTGTTTGGTAAGCTCTTCTCTAATATCACTAACGCGAGCTAAATTTTCCCGAGTATGATTAATACGTACAACTGTTTCCCGCCTTCGCTCTTTATACTTAGAAATCCCTGCTGCTTCTTCCAAATAAGCGCGTAACTCTTCAGGTTGTGCTTCAACTATTTTAGAAATTGTTCCCTGGCTGATGATTGAATAACCTCTAGCCCCAGCTCCCGTTCCTAAAAAAAGATCATTAATATCACGGCGTCTACAGCGGGTTCCATTTAAAAAATAAGTAGAATTACCATCTCGAGCCACTAATCGCTTAATAGCAATTTCTTGATAATTACTGTATTGTCCACCAATTCGGCCTAAGGAGTTGTCAAAGATTAATTCAACTGAGGCTTGCCCCACCGCTTTTCGGCTAGTTGAACCATTAAAAATAACATCTATTAATGATTCCCCACGTAAATTTCTTGCTGAACTTTCCCCTAATACCCATTTTACTGCATCAATAATATTTGATTTTCCACAACCGTTAGGCCCAACCACAGCTACTAAATGACTGGGAAAAGGCAGCGTTGTTGGGTCAACAAATGATTTAAATCCTACTAATTTTAATTGTTTTAAATGCATCAGTCTTAAGGTAATAAAATATTATAAAATTGTACCTTAAGGCTATTAGGAGGAGAAGATAAATACTATACCTAATAGGTTTTGAGTTGAAATTATTAAAAATCATTTAAATTTTTATAAGAAAATACTCAATTATCCTTAACTAAAGCCTACTTAATAAACAAGTTCAGACTACACTTAAGATTAAATATTTAAAAATTTTATTAACTAGTATTTATTCAGTACTTTTTATTCATTCATTACTTGTCAACTTACCTTAAAACGCGTGAGAATAGAAGTATCCATTCAGGGGATATGTTTGAACCTTGGTGAAAGGTTTGATTTGAGTGCAATTTGGACTAAAACCATGCTGAAAAAGCGCAGTATAGCCTTCTATATGAGCATTTTGCAGCATTTTTTTAGTTCAAAATGGACTAAATATAGCCCTTCGGTACATAGGATGTAAACACTTACGAATAGAAAGTATTGGTATTGCTTAGGAGATAGGATGACCGACGATACTGAATTAAGCCACCTGATGCAATCAGTTGCTGAAAAAAGTATTCAACTGATAGAAAGCGTTCGTAATCAACCACCACAGCTTCCTTTGTGGATTAATCGCTTTATTGATTTAACTAGTGATTTCCAAGCGCTAATTGCAACTTTATTTAAAAATCCAGAAAAAATCTGGCAATCGCAAATTGCTTATTGGCAAGACGCCATGAGCCTTGCACAAGAACAATTTACTTATTGGCTAGAAGGCAAGCCAATGCCTATTGAAGATAGGCGATTTAGCAGCGATGAATGGGTTAATAATCCTTTTTTTAATTTATTAAGCCAACAATATTTATTAGCAAGCGAACATTTAAATGCGCTACTTGAAAGACTCGACTATGCTGATAAGCAACTTGCTAAGCGTGTTCAATTTTTTAGTCGTCAGTATTTAGATGCTTTATCACCTGCTAATTTTATCCATACCAATCCTCAATTAATGGCGGAAACACTACAAAGTCATGGCAAAAACTTATTACGTGGCTTGCAAAATCTGTTAACTGATATGGAGTCAGGCTCAGCACGTTTAATTATTAAAATGACTGACATGGATGCCTTTAAAATTGGTGAAAATGTTGCAACTACGCCAGGAAGAGTAATTTTTCGTAATGAAATGATAGAGTTAATTCAGTATAAGCCTCAGACTGAAAAAACTCACACTATTCCTTTAATGATGATTCCACCCTGGATTAATAAATACTACATCCTTGATTTAAGCGAACATAATTCTTTGGTTGGCTGGCTTGTTAAACAAGGCATTACCGTGTTTGTCATCTCTTGGGTTAACCCTGATGCTACCTACGCCAATAAAGGAATTTATAGCTATTTAAGTCAAGGGCCTATGACAGCTATTGAAGTCATAAAAGAACAATTACAAGTAAAAAAAGTCAATACATTAGGCTTTTGTATAGGCGGAACGTTGTTAGCTTGCCTACTTGCGTATTATAAAGCACTGAAAAAAAATCCAATACGCAGTGCTACCTTTTTAGCTTCCATGATTGATTTTAGTGATCCAGGTGATATTTCTGTTTTTATTGATGAGCATCAAATTAGACATTTAGAAGAGCAGATGAAATTAAAGGGTTATTTAGATGGCCGCTTTATGGCAAGTACCTTTAATTCATTACGTGCTAATGATTTGGTTTGGTCCTTTTTTATAAAAAATTATTTACAAGGGCAAAATCCTGTCCCCTTTGATATTTTATACTGGAATGCTGACGCAACTAATATGCCCGCAAAGATGCATTCTCAATACTTACGATGGATGTATTTGCATAATAATTTAATTAAACCTGGTAAAATTAAATTAAATCATATTCCGTTAGACGTTACACAAATTGATACGCCAACTTTTTTTATTTCTACACAAAAAGATCATATTGCGCCTTGGAAAACAACCTATATTGGCTTTCAGGCCATGCAAGGTGAAAAACAGTTTCTTTTAGGAGGCTCTGGTCATATTGCTGGTATTATTAATCCACCTAGCGCTAAAAAATATAACTACTATCTAAATCCAAACACTAATCAATCGGCAGATGATTGGCTAGCTGATGCCGTTAAACATTCTGGCTCATGGTGGCCTGTTTGGTTTAAATGGTTAAAAAAGAAATCCGGTCCATTAAAGCCTGCGCCTAAATTTAAAGAGCTGCCATATAAACCTTTAATGCATTCACCAGGTAGCTATGTTTTTCAAACGACCTCACGAACAAGTACTGAAAAGGCTAAGGAGCCTAATAAAAACCAAGAAACCACTTAATTAGAAATACCAAACCAACCACCAGTATCACCGCCTGCCCAGCATCCCGCTGTGCGGCAGGCAGAAATTTTGCTGCTACACAGATTTTTAAAATACGCTTCGGCGCTAATATCGCGATTTTGATAACCTTCTGGCTGACAGATACGATTAGTATAACTGCCTTTTACTCGTATTTGGCCCATAACGGATATTGATGATGATACAGGATAAACTCCAGGTTGATGTGAATAGCAAGCAATATAACATCCTGGTATACCACCATAGCTGTTATCTGTAGGAATTAAGACTTTCTGTGCGCCTGGGTAAGGATGATTTACGATTCCCATATTTGGGATGAAGTAAGCAGGGAAAGGCGAAGGAAGTAAGTTTTGATTAGGATTAAATTGAACTACGGGTGAGCTTTGCAAAGTATCACTAGCTAATACGATTGGCGAGATGAATAAACTACTTAATAAGCTTACTATTAATTTTTTCATAAAATCTTCCTTAATAGTTTATTATTTTTAGTATAGACTTTCTCTATCAGCACCTTTTAATTTGTCCTTAAGTTTAGTTTAAAAATTAATATGTTTAATACTGATTTAATCGTTAAACACACAAAAAATTGGATTAGCTCATTTATTATTCCGCTACAACTTTGTCCTTTCGCAAAGTATGTAGTTGATAATAATATAATTCAATTTAAAGTCAGCCTTGCTCAAACGAAACAAGCAGCCTTAGCTGATTTACATGAGGAGCTAAAGATTTTAGAGGCTAATCAAACTATTGAAACGTCCTTAGTTATATTTCCCGTTTTATTTAAAGATTTTTTAGTTTATCTAGATTTTATTGATTTGGCTGAAAAAAAATTTATCTATAAGCAATACGCAGGAATTTATCAGCTGGCTACCTTTCATCCTGATTATTGTTTTGCTGATGCTATAGATCAAGATGTTACTAATTATACTAATCGCTCTCCCTACCCCATGATTCATATCTTACGTGAAGACAGTGTAGAAAAAGCAATTGCTTTTTATGGGGATACTGAAAAAATACCTCTTAACAATATGGCTCTTTTACGACATCTTGGTATCGAAAAAGTAAAAGCGCTACTTTCTAATTTAGAAGAGATAACACCAAAATAACTAGGATTTTGAAGCGCTTTTTTCGTTTAAGATTAGCCGGCAATGGCAGTTTCCGCAGATGTCTATTACTGCATTTTATTCGGTAAAAGATGAAGGTGTATCTTAAAGCTTAATGAAAGGTTAGATTTGAGTGCAGTTTGGTCTAAAATCCTGCTGAAAAAGCGCATTGTAGCCAAATAAAGCCGATCGGCGGTGAAGGAAATACTTTTTTATTTTATTCGTTGGTATAAAAGCGGTAGACAACAAAGTAAAACTAAACCTATTAAAGGCAGTAGAATTGGAAGAGAAAAGATAATAGTTAAATCAGGGTTTTTACCTTGAGAAAAGAAATAGCTCAACCCACTCCCTAACCATACGTAAATAGCTGAACTAGGAATAATTCCTATTCCTGTCGCAATAATAAATATTTGCAAAGGGACTTTTAACAAAGCCGCACTGATATTAACTAGAAAAAAAGGAAAAATAGGAATTAATCTTAATATTAAAAGATAAGTAAAAGCATTTTTTTGAAAGCCTTCGCGTATTACCTCTAGTTTATTAAAAAATAATTTGCCACCTGACCATCGTCCTGCTGTCGTCTGTAGAGTAATAAACAAAAAGGTAGCACCAAGTGTTGCACTAAAAACGACATAGATGGTTCCTGCAAAACCACCAAACAACAATCCGCCCAGTAAAGTAAAAATTAAACTCCCTGGAATTGAAATAGCTACTGCTAAAGTATAAGACGTAATAAATAGAAAAACGGCACTTAAATAATGTTTCTGTGTCCACCCAATTAAAAGAGCATGATGTGCTTTTAACGTAGAAAAATTTAGGTAATTATCTAGTGTTAAAGTTAAAAAAAGTATAAATATTATTAATACCATAAAAAAAAATAATCTAGATTTTAAAGTTAACTTTTTTAAATAGTTTAAGTTATTGTCCATAACCCCTCAATTTAATCTTTCTAGACCTAGATAACAAAATTGACTTACTATTAAACAAATAATTTAACAAAGAGGCTGTTATTTTAAGGCATTTCCCTGCTGCCAAACTTCATCTATACGTTGATCACGGCCACAACGGTAACGATAAAGTTTATAACTTAGAGGATTATCTAGATAATAATGTTGATGATAACTTTCAGCCGCATAAAATTGCGTTGAAGGAACCACTTCTGTATAAACATTAGAAAATTTATTTTTTAGTTGCTCCTTGCTAGCTAAAGCAATTTTCTTTTGTTCTTCATTTAAATAAAAAATAGCTGTGCGATATTGACGACCATAATCACAAAACTGAGCATCTTTTACAGTAGGATCAATATGATGCCAAAAATAGTTAATAATTTGACTATAAGTTATTTTTTGTGGGTCATAAATTATTCTCACTGCTTCAGCATAATTGGTTTTTCCAGTTGCTACATCTTCATACGTGGGATTAGGCGTTGTCCCTCCATCATAGCCAGAAATTACTTCAAGCACCCCATCTAATTTTGCAAAATCCGCTTCCATACTCCAAAAACAGCCACCAGCAAATATTGCCTCCGCTGTTTCAGCCAACGCAGGATTTAGGTTAGCAACTAAAAGTAAGAAGCAAAATACGCGCATTAATAAATTCCTAATTAGTTATTAGATCCCTTTCCAAACTATAGGACAAAATTAATGTTCTGGCTTTTTATTTCACCTTATTGTTTGATTTTTATAAATGATTTAAATTGGTTAAGAGCGAGGAGATAAATTATTTTAACTAAATGCTTTATAATAGTTAGTTTGCAGCCACAGAGTGTTTTATGAGCTTTATAAAATCAAAAAGCTATCGCAATATAGATGCGATAGCGAGTCTTATAGTATAACTATTTATTATTTTTATCGGCGCGTTTTACTTCTTGAACTGCAGAAAGCATAGCCTTTTCAAAAATTTCAAATGATTTTTGCATATAATCTAAAGTTTTGTGCCCGTTCTCAACAGCAAGACTAATGTGCTTTTCTAACAATTCTTCGGGCTTTTTAATCTTTGCCAATTCTTCAGGCTTTAGATAATTAAAATTTTGTAAGGTTTTAACATTCAACTCAGCTATAGCTTGCCAAGGTTCATGAGCTTTTCTGGCTAACTCAGTCCAACGTTCTAAATATACTTGATTCATAAGAAATCTCCTTATGTTGCACTGCACAATATTAGATTAGCTCTTGTAAGAAACAAAGTCAATCAAATTTATAATTTTTTTTGCACTGCAACATAAAGACGAATAAATTTAAACTCCTATAAATTAGCTAAGACTTACTGGATCATTGATTTTTATTTAGGCTTAAAGAGTGCTTGCCATTGATTAAACATCTCCCCAAATTGTTCCTGCCATAGGGCGGTGGCCTGCTGATAATCTTTTAAGTAAAGATTTTTCTGGATTGATGACTCAAATGAAGCAAATAATTCTTTTAAAATATTTTTATAGGCCTGATTCATCGGATGACGAGCCAATATAATTAACTGCCTTAACATATCTGCAGATAAAAATTGACTGGTCGTACTCTCCATTTCAACTAAAATCTGTAATAATGTTGCGCTTGTTATATCTTGATTACTACTACTATCCTCTACGCGAAAAATAATTCCTTTAATAACATAATTCTGTAGCTCTTCTACAGTAATATATTGGCTTATTTCGGTATCATAGAGACGACGATTTTTATATTTTTTAATTAGCCTCACTGCAATCCCTTAATTTAATAATAGAAGTTACAAGACAAAAAATTCTCTAGTTTGCCTCGTTAACTTATTGATTTGATTTTAAATAGTATTTTGTGTAAATACTTTTAATTTATAGGATAACACTTTAATTAAACAAATTTCATCATGTAAAATAAATAAGATTATCTCTGCATCTAATACATATGCAAACCACCATTAATACTTAAATTTGCACCGGTAATATAGCGACTTCGTTCATGAATTAAAAACTCAACTGCCCAAGCTACCTCTTCTGGCTCAGCAAGCCGCTTAGCAGGAATTAAATTAATAATTGACTCTAAAATATCGGGCCTAATCCCTTTCATTAAACGGGTATTAACATATCCTGGCGAGATACTATTAACGGTTACATTACATGGCATTAGTTCTTGCGCTAAACTTTTTGTAAAACCATAAATACCTGCTTTTGAAGCAGAATAATTAGCCTGCGAAAATTGTCCCTTTTGCGCATTTACTGAAGAGATATTTACAATACGGCCACTTTTCTGAATACGCATAGCTTCAACTACTTGCCGGGTTACATTAAACATTCCATCTAAATTAACGCGAAGTACTTCGTCCCATTGCTGTTTTGTCATTTTATGAAAAACTGCGTCTCGGGTAATACCAGCATTATTAACCAATACATCAATTCGACCAAATTTTGTAATGAGCTCTTTAATAACTTTTTCGCATTCAGCAAAATTAGTTACGTCCATATGGCGAAAATGCAAATGCGTATAGCCTTGTTTATTTAACTCCTCTTGCCAAAGCTCTCCTTTATTATCAGCAACTACATCAAGGGCAAAGATATGCCCATAAGAAGGCGCTAACTGTTTTGCAATGGCGGTACCAATATCACCCGTTCCGCCAGTAATTAATACAACTTCTCCATTTTGCATTTTATTTAACCTTATTTCATAAACTTAACTAATCTTTATTAGATTCCTTCGGAAATTGCTATTGATAGCTAATCTCAAACAAAAAAACGCTGCAAAATGCTTATTTACTCCAAGTAAACAACACTTTTTCAGCGCCGTTCTCGCTTAACCTAGTTTTGGCACTAATAGTTTTCAAAGAAGTCTTCTTTCTATTTTACATATATTGGCCGCCATTTATATCTAAATTTGCGCCAGTAATAAAACTAGACTCAGGAGCAGCAAAGAAAGCAACTGCTTCAGCAATCTCACTTGGTTTACCTAAACGACCAACAGGTATATTGCTTATAATGCTTTTTAACACCTCTTCTTTCATACTTGTAAGCATATTGGTTTCAATATAGCCTGGAGAAATAGTATTAACGGTAATACCTTTACTTGCCACTTCCTGAGCTAGACTTTTACTAAAACCAAAAAGCGCTGCCTTAGTAGCAGCATAGTTACACTGCCCAAATTGTCCTTTACGACCATTAATTGAAGAAATGCTTATAACACGGCCATAATTTTGCTCAATCATATGTGGAATAATATTACGTGTCATATTAAACACACTTGTTAAATTAGCATCTATTACTTGCTGCCACTGTTCTGGCGACATTTTTTTAAGGCTGCAATCAACTGTAATGCCTGCATTATTAACTAAGATATCAATATGTCCATAACGCTCGGTCACAAGCGCAGTTACCTTTTCACAATCTGAAAATTTACAAATATCAGCATAAACAATATCAATATTAAAGCCAGCTTCTTGCTGCGCTTTTTGCCACTGTTTAGCCTCTTCATGTCGTCCATCTTTAAAATAGCAAGCAATCACTTGATAATCTTTTGCTAACCTTTGACAAATTGCTGAGCCAATGCCACCTGTTCCACCAGTAACGACAGCTATTTTTCTGTCCATATGACCAGACCTCTGACAAGTTAATAGATGTTTATAAAGTAACTTAATAATGATAGAAGCTACTTTATGCCCAATACATCATAAATAATCCTATAGCGAGATACAGTTAAATAAAATTTAAAGCAAAATAAGGGCCAAGCCTAATTAATAATATTAGCGCTTTTTATTTATTATGCTCATGAAAGAGAGAAGAAATTAAAATATTTTTTATTTTCTATCTAAACTAGAAAGAAGTGAGACTGTTTAAAAGGAGTTCGTATGAAAAGATTATTGAAAAGTAATTTTGTCACGGCCGCTTTTATTTCGCTTGGTTTGCAATTTCCAATAATCGCTTTTGCTCAAGATTATTATAGCTCTAATTTCGTTAATCAAAGCAACCAAGGCACCACCAAATACACCCTTGTTAAGACCAGATCATGGCCTGAAACTGGTTGTATCGTAGATAGTGGTCCAAATATCATTCTGCCTGGCGATGGTACTAAATTAGTCATTGCCAATAAAAAAGAATGTTCAGAAGCAGGAATTGGTTATTCATTGTATAAAACAGCTGATTTAAACAGAGAACACCTATTAGGGTATGTTTCTCACCGTTTCCGGGATGGCAAATTTAGTCTTCAAGTTTCAATATTTTGTGAAGGTAATCAGTGTATTTTCAGAGACTTAAATCCAGAACAAAATAGAAAATAATAATCTTAGGGTATGATATTAACGAAGGTAATATAGGTTGGCATAATCTAGGGTAATTATGCCAACGAAAGGAAGGATTAAATATTAATTTGCTTTGGTACAAATTTTTTAATTTGTTGAGCAAATTGATGGAGAACTTCTAAACCAGACTCTTCTGCTTGCTTACACCAATGCTGTAGGGCTTCTACTAATTCCTTTTGTGAACTAGCAGTTTTTAGCCAAATATTTTGCAACGATTGTCGATAAGCATAAACGACCTGCAAACGTTCACGTTGTGCTAAAAGATTATGCAATTTAGCTTTAGCTCGGGGTGATAAGAGGCTATCTTGTAAACGCAATAATCGACCAGCTCGTTGAAATAATTTTCTCTTTGCCTTGTCATCTTTAACTAAACGTTTTTCCATCTTTAACGTAGGTCGTACAACACGCTTATAATAAAATGACATGATTTGGAAACGGTTACTAATAACAGCTTTAACAGTATCTAAATCGACATGCAGCTTACCTTTATCAGTTGCTAATTTAGGTGGTAATTTTTTAACTTTGGCTAAGCCTAAAAAAGCCAGGATACGAATATACATCCAGCCTAAATCAAATTCCCACCATTTTACTGAAAATTTAGCTGATGACGCAAAAGTATGGTGATTATTATGCAACTCTTCACCGCCTATCCAAAAACCCCAAGGGATAATGTTAGTTGCCGCATCATGACATTCAAAATTACGATAGCCCCAATGATGTCCGATACCATTAACCACACCAGCAGCATGCACAGGAATCCATAACATCTGCACAGCCCAAATTGTAATCCCCGGAATACCAAAAAGAATTAAATCTAAAATAAACATCAGCAAAATCCCTTTAGCCGAAAAGCGACTATAGAGATTACGCTCTATCCAATCATTAGGAGTTCCATGTGAATATTTAGCAATCATATCTTTATCTTTTGCTGCTTTCCGATAAAGCTCCGCTCCTTCCCAAAATACTTTTTTGATTCCTAAGACTTTAGGGCTATGTGGGTCACCTTCCATATCAGTTGTCGCATGGTGTTTACGATGAATCGCTACCCACTCTGCCGTAATCATGCCAGTAGTTAACCAAAGCCAAAAACGAAAAAAATGGCTAACAATAGGGTGTAAGGTCAGAGCTCTATGGGTCTGATAGCGGTGAAGATATAGAGTAACACCCGCAATTGTAATTTGGGTTAATATTATTGATGCAATAACATAACCCCAAAAAGAAAGATTTAATATTCCAAA
This sequence comes from Legionella sp. D16C41, assembly GCF_048541585.1. Classification (NCBI taxonomy): domain Bacteria; kingdom Pseudomonadati; phylum Pseudomonadota; class Gammaproteobacteria; order Legionellales; family Legionellaceae; genus Legionella; species Legionella sp. D16C41. The sequence continues at coordinate 3,125,103 of NZ_CP183303.1, forward strand.
CATCATACACTGCTCCTCGCAAAAATTTGATGCAACATGGTTCCAGTATTATGCTGTTAGATACAAATGGAAGCAACTACTGCTAAACTTTATAAAGATAATTTTTTTACAATAAGTATTAAATTAAGGTAGTCTTATTATTAATTATAATATCATGATACCATAAAGCGACTTATTTTAGGATAATTCATGAGTAATAAAGTAAATTACATTTTGCAAACGCTAATTCCCTTTCTAATTATTGGTATAGCTATTGCCATGCTAATAGGACTACTTATCCTATTTTCCTATATATTGGTTTGGGGAATTTTTGTTGGCGCTATTCTTTGGCTTGCCGCTATAATTAAAAACTTTCTTTTCCCTAAAAAAGTAACCTCCAATTCTGATGGAAGAATTATAGAACATGATGATAAAAAATAATGCCTGAATTACCTGAAGTTGAAACAACTCGCTTAGCAATTAGCCCTTACTTAGTTAATCAAATTATTAAAAAAGTTGAAATTAGAAAATCACAACTACGTTTACCTGTGCCATCTGAATTACGTAATAGTTGCCCAGGTCAAAAAATACAGGCTATTTCACGACGAGCTAAGTACATAATTTTATCACTTTCAAAAGGTTATATATTAATTCATTTAGGGATGTCCGGTCACCTACGGTTAGCAGATGCCACTATTAGTCCTGAAAAACACGATCATATTGAACTTTTTCTCGAAAATGGGTTAATCGTACGCTATTATGACCCGCGTCGTTTTGGCCTTTGGCTTTATCTAACGGAAGATCCTCTACAACATCGGCTATTAAATCATTTAGGTCCTGAACCTTTAACAAATGATTTTAATGCTATGTATTTATACAAACGCGCTCGTGGTAAAAAGCAAAGCATAAAGTCATTATTAATGAATAATGAGATTGTTGTCGGTATTGGTAATATTTATGCAACTGAGAGCCTTTTTTTAGCCGGCATTCACCCATCTCAACCGGCAGGCACGTTAAATATAGAGCAATTAAATGCACTAGTTACCTCCAGCAAAGAGATATTACAACAAGCCATTGACTGTGGAGGCACCACGTTACGCGACTTCTTTTCTTTAGGTAAACCAGGCTATTTTGTCAATCAGTTAAAAATGTATGGTCGTAAAGGAAAATCATGTTTGCAATGTAGTAATAAAATATTAGTATTAACCATTGCCGGGCGAGCTTCCACTTTTTGCCCTAATTGCCAGCCATTAAAGCCATAAAACTTGCAAGGCATAAAATTACAGTAGATAGATTACCTAGATAATTTCGCTATAGAGTAACTAATATTTCAATGCCACCTAAATATTATGTGAAATGCGTAGCATTTATACGAAATCTAGTTAAAATTGAGCTAGTTTGAATAGTTAATTTAGATAACATTATTATTAATTAGAGCGTTATGAGAATAAGTAAACTGCGTACCCAGTGGATAGCCCTACTTTCTGCATTTTATACTGCAAAAATTTGCGGCCATGCTGTTATTAGACGAATACGTGGCACCATTAATCGCCCTTGGGTGGACGCTACTATTAATAAGTGGTCAACAAAATTACTTAATTTAATTGGTGTCCAATATACAGTTATCAATCCTTATAATGTAGCTCCCAAAGCAGGTCAAGCAACAATTATTATGTGTAACCATAGTAGCCTCTATGATATCCCTCTAAGTTTTAAAGCATTTCCTAATCATTCTATTCGCATGCTAGCTAAAAAAGAGCTTTCTAAGGTTCCTATTATGGGTAAAGGCATGACGGCCGCAGAATTTCCTTTTATTGATCGTAAAAATAGACATCAAGCAATTAGAGATTTAGCTTTTACACGCCAGTTAATGGAAAGTGGCATTGTAATGTGGATTGCCCCAGAAGGTACTCGCTCTAAAACTGGTAAGCTAGCATCTTTTAAAAAAGGCGCCTTTATTACAGCTATTGAAGCAAAAGCAACTATTATTCCTATTGGAATTCGTGGCGCTTACAATATCTTACCGGCAAAAACAATGCGTTTTAATTTAAATCAAAAAGCTGAAATACATATTGGTAAGCCTATTGATGCAGCCAAATATACTTTAGAAAATAAAGATGAATTAATAACTAAAGTACACCAAGCCATTAAAGAGCTAGTAGAGGGTTAATATTTAAGGCCATAACCACCATGGTTTGTACTAACCGCTACTGCTAAGCCTATTCCGCGAGGATCAGAAGAAGCCGTAAGGAGATTGATTTTCTTGTCCCAACTTATTGCTTGCATATCGCCATAATATTGCTTTAAAGCCATTAAACGATAACCCATAGCTTTTAGCTGTGTTTGTACATCTGGTGAAAAAGTTTCAGGCTCAAATTGTAACCAATCAGGTAAATATTGATGATGAAAACGCATTCTAGAAACCATGCTAATAGCGCCTTGATAATCAAAAAATTGTAGCGTACTAAGTAAAAGCATTGTCGGAATACGACTACCACCAGGTGTTCCTAAAATCGCTGCACGCTCAGGCATTTCTAAGAAAGTTGGGGTCATGTTAGACATAGGTCGCTTTCCTGGCGCAATACTATTAATTTCGTGGCCTACTAGTCCATATTGATTTTTTACACCATCTTTTGCTGAAAAATCGTCCATTTCATCATTTAACAGAACGCCTGTACCAGGAGCAACAACACTTGAACCAAAAATATAATTTATAGTCAATGTGGCTGAGATCCGGTTTCCCTCTTTATCAATAATGCTGATATGAGTAGTATTGTTGTGGATATTAGGATTATCGAGTTTTGCCTGCAGTTGTGAACTAGGTAAAGCTTTATCGTTAGGAATTAGAGCACGTAACTGTTTTGCATTGTCTAAAGACAATAACTTCTCTAAATCAAATTTTACAAAATCAGGATCAGCAATCGTTTGTCGACTCTGCCAATAAGCAAGCCTCATCGTTTCCACTAAATAATGGATTAATTGCGCTTTATTAAGTGATTGTAAGGATAAGCCTTCAAGTATATTTAACATAGTTAACAATATAACACCGCCTGCCGAAGGCGGTGGAGCTGTAATAATGAGCATATTATGATAAGCACCTTGTAATGGCTCTCTTATCTTAATCTGATAATTTGCTAAATCATCTAAGGTCCATATACCACCAGCAGCACGTATACCTGCAACCAGCTTTTCAGCCACTACACCTCGGTAAAAGCCATCATGGCCTTTCTTTGCTAATAATTTTAATGTTTTTGCCAGATCAGGCTGTTTTAAAATTTCACCAATTTTATAAGGTTGATTATTATGTAAAAATATAGCTGCTGTTGCAGGGTAGCGTAGCATAACCTGCATACGATCGCTCATTTGAGAAAAATGATTTAATTGAGCATCTACGGCAAAGCCTTGTTCTGCAAGTTTTATAGCAGGTGCTAAGGATTGTTCAAAAGGCAGACGGCCATAATGTTGGGCGATATAAGCAAGGGCTGCAGGTTCACCTGGAATTGCGGCAGCTAGTCCTCCATTAAGCGATAAGCCAGGTATAACTTGACCATTTTTATCTAAAAACATGTTCTTATGTGCTGCTAAAGGCGCTACTTCTCGGCTATCTAGCATAATATTTTTTTTAGCCTTAGCATCATAAAATAGCCAAAAGCCACCGCCGCCTAATCCCGAATGGTAAGGTTCAACTACAGCCAACGTGGCGCTTACAGCGATGGCAGCATCAAAAGCATTACCTCCGGCAGCAAGGATTTCAAGTCCAGCATTCGTAGCCATTGGATGCGCGCTTGCAACAGCATAACCAGGTGGCGTCTCAGCTATTAAATCAGTTGCTAACGCTAAATGATTAATACTAATCCCTGTAGTAAAAGCTAACCAAAAGTAAATTTTATTCATGCTCTTTATTTAATTTTTCCCTTAATGCCTCTATAACTCCAAGTGGTACAAATTGTGATACATCGCCTTTTAATCTAGCTATTTCTCTAACTAAGGTTGACGAAATAAACATTAAATCTTCTGAAGGCGTTAAAAATATGGTTTCAATATCGGCACATAACTTGCGATTCATGCCAGCGAGTTGGAATTCATATTCAAAGTCATTCACAGCTCTTAATCCACGTAAAATAATATTTCCTTGCTGTTGTTTAACAAAATCGATTAATAAAGTATCAAAGCCAACAACTTTTACTCCCGGTATTGGTTCTAATGCTTGTTTTGTTAATTCAATGCGTGTTTCTACAGGAAAAAAAGGATTTTTAGTTTCATTACTTGCAACACCAACTATAATTTCAGGAAAGATTTGGGCAGCTCTTTTTATAATATCAATATGGCCATTAGTAATAGGATCAAACGTTCCGGGATAAATAGCGCGCTGTTTCATGAAATAAACATTTATTATAAATAAAATTAGTCTAACGTATTGTTTTGTAAAAAACTATTATCCTTGAATTTAAAATAGTTAATACCTACAAACTGTTTTTTAAGAAAGCTAATAAATAGCATTTTATTCATTCTGAAGTAAGCTTAACATTTATAAAGTTAATTTATTATGATGCAGATTTTTAAAAGCTGAGAATATGATTAATTAAACAATAATTAAGTAAAATAAATTAAAGTTTTGCAGTAAAGTAGCTAACTTGTATAGAGCCTTAATTCAGTAAAATTTAGACTACTTCTTTTTCTGAAGTGCAAAATAAAAAAAAATTATTCTATTAATAAGCTAATATTAAAATAGTCCTTCTTAACGATATTAGCCCACTTTCAATAATGAATGGATCTAAAAATAAAGGAATAACTATGAAAGTACTTAAATATCTTAGTCTTTTTACCCTATCACTATTAACAGCTTGCGTTTCTAATAGTCCACCTATGGACTTAGGACCATTACCACCACAATATAACTCTCCTATTGAGGAGGGCAAACAACCTGTTAGAAACTATAAACGATCTACTAAAAACGAAGTAAATATTCCAACTAAAGATACTAAGTTGGCGCAAAATAAAATTAATATGGATGATAAAAATTTAGTCACCGGAAACGGAAAACTAATTGAAACTAACCCTAAAGCCGGTAAGACCCAACTAACGGGTAAACAAATTATTACCGGAGCAAAAACAGCACCCTCTTCATGGAATTTATCTGGCGCTTTAGCTGTACGTAGTCAGAATAAAGCGTCTACTGCTTCAATTAACTGGTATCAACGCGGTGCAGGTAGCTATCAAATTCGTCTTTTTGGACCACTAGGTAGCGGTACTATTATGATTGCTAAACGTGGTGGCGTAATAACGCTACAAGATGGCGCAAAAGTAGCTCGCTCCTCTAATGCTGAACAGTTACTGTTACAACAAACAGGTATCCGCTTACCTGTAAGTAGCCTATATTACTGGGTACGTGGCTTACCAGCACCTGGCGGAGTGCAATCAGCACAACGTGATTCAGGAAACCGTTTACTATTATTACGTCAAGGTGGCTATACTATTCAATATTTGGGATATCGTAGTGTAGGTAAAACAGTATTACCTACACATATACGGCTACAAGGTAATGGTGTTTTTATAAAGCTAGTTATCAACCACTGGAGTGTGTAGTTTAAAAACACAAATGCTTTAGCTAGAGCCCATAGAGTTGATTATGGCTCTAGCTATAAATCACTACTTCTTTCCTGCACTTTCGTCTTAAATGCTCCCTAAATAATACTATATCGTGAATTATAAATGATCATATAATAAGAAAACCTTACAAATAATGGCTGCAATATGGACTACTTAAATATTTTCAGAGCTTAACGTTGACAATAACTTATTTTCTCTGCAAAATACCCACCGTATTGCAGCGTTTGATGTAATATATTCAAGGAAGAGAAGGAATCTACAGCTTTTGGGGTGTAGCCAAGCGGTAAGGCACAGGGTTTTGATCCCTGCATACCTAGGTTCGAATCCTAGCACCCCAGCCATTCTTATTGAAGGCCTAAATAATGTCTAAGTTTAGGTTTAAGCTTAATATGGATGCTATTTTATAGTTTCTATTAATCTCATTTTAATACTAATGAATGAGATAGCTTTATTTCAACTAAGAATAAATACAATTGAAGGCGCAACATGTCGGTTCAAGTAAACAGACGGCAGAAGATATCTGGAAAGGATGCGTTACTCAATCGCTCAAATAATAATTATATCTTTTTGGCTGTCTTCTGCTATGTGTTTAAGTGACTGATTAACTGAATCGAAGGCTTCACACATGTCTACAATGATGATCTTTACTGGCAATGCTAATCCGGATCTTGCTTTTAAAATAGCAAACCATTTACAAATTCCTCTTGGCCAAGCCTCGGTTGGAAAATTTAGTGATGGCGAAACTATGGTTGAAATATTAGAAAATGTACGTGGCAAAGATGTATTTGTCGTACAATCAACCTGTGCCCCCGCTAATGACAACTTAATGGAATTATTAACTATGTCTGATGCGTTAAGACGCTCGTCAGCTGGGCGGATAACAGCTGTTATTCCTTATTTTGGCTATGCTAGACAAGATAGGCGAGTACGTTCAGCTCGTGTCCCCATCACCGCAAAAGTTGTGGCTGATATGATGGCTTCTGTTGGCATTTGTAGAGTTTTGACCGTAGATTTACATGCCGATCAAATTCAAGGCTTTTTTTATATGCCTGTCGATAATGTTTATTCTACTCCCATTTTACTTGAAGATATTAAGAAACAAAATTTATCTCAGTTAATGGTTGTATCGCCTGACGTGGGTGGTGTTGTACGAGCTCGTGCGATGGCTAAACGTTTAAACGATGTTGAGCTTTCTATCATCGACAAACGACGTACAGGCCCTAACAAATCTGAAGTTATGCATATTATTGGTGAGCCAGCCGGTAGGAACTGTATTATTATTGATGATATCGTTGATACTGCAGGTACTTTATGCTCTGCAGCGCATCAGCTTAAACGTAATGGTGCAATCAGTGTTCGTGCTTACATTACTCATCCTGTTCTTTCAGGACCTGCTTTAAATAATATTATTCACTCTGAATTAGATGAAGTTGTTGTTACCGATACAATTCCTTTATCAGAGCAAGCCAAACAATGTCGAAAAATTCGTGTAGTTAGTTTAGCCGAGATGCTTGCACAAGCTATTAAACGTGTAAATGTTGAAGAATCTGTTAGCTCAATGTTTGCTGAGTAATTCATGTAAGTTAATATGGTTTAAAAGTTTAATTACCAGTTTTAATAACTGGTAAATTAAACTAGAGCCTTGATAATTGTTTGCAATAGACAAATTTAAGTTAAATTCCAACCGTAAAATCAATTGGCAGCAAACTCTAATTACCTATTATAAAATTCTCTAATAGTAAGAAATTGCTCCTCGCCGAAAGGTTTTATTTGATTCTCTTTGAAAGAAAATTAGGCTTCAAAATACTCGTGTAGCAAGCTACACTGCTCTTTTTTAGTATAATTCTCACCCTAACAGCACTCAAATTCAAACCTCTCACCGAGGCTCAAGATACCTCCTGATTTATTACTTCTTCATGATCTATAATCAAGCTTAAACTGCTTAGACACATCTTTTCTATGTCGCTAGTCTGAGTTAACAACCAGTCATCTTTATCAAAATAAATTGTAAAGCAGCCTAGATATTACATAGAAAAAAATTTGCCCCAATCCACTATTAATGCTACTTACATTACAAAATAACGTTTGTTTATATCGAAACAGGCAAAGTACCCTGAAAACTTTTATTCTTTACCAGTGAAGTTATAAATTAGAGTGGGGCGAGGAGCGAAGTTGCTTAACAACCCCTCCTGCAATGCGGACTAAAGAAAAGATTAATCACGAGTACCAACATATTTATCATCAAAATAGCGTCGTAATTTTGTTCTTAAAGTACCGCGACTTATGCCAAGCATGACAGCAGCACGAGACTGATTATATTTACAATGTTCCATAACAGCACGAAATAATGGGGTCTCAATCTCTTCTAAAACAAACTGATAAAGATCAACAGGATCAGTCCCCTTCAGCTCGGCGAAATACTTCTGCACAGACTGAGTTACACTAGCTGCTAATGATGATGCAGTATTATCTCCGACTTCATTACTGATTGTTGTCATTCTTATTAACTCCTCCTTAAAATGCAGCATCTTATCGAATTGGGCAAATCCTGACAAGTAAAAGACTTATATTTGTTTAAAATCAATTAACTTAAACTTATAACATCTTCTAAGCTTTAGACTGCTTTGCAAATTTACTTGACTTAAGCCACGAATATCTTGCACAGTTCGTTGTCTCATTCATTTGCATCTTCTAAAGCTTAGGTTGCAAGACTAAACTAATCAGATTACCCCATTACAATAAAGCTGTTATTATTAATTTAAAATTTAAGCATTGCAGAATTAAATGGTTTACCATTTACCTGTAGCTGTCCCTGCTTTAAAGCTACTTCTATAACATAATAATTTCCATCTACAGTCAACACACCAGACTGAACTAATGAAGTTAACTGTTGATTAGTCATATTAACTGCTTGTTGTGATATATCAGCTGGTAGTCCTGCCTGTACAGTGGCAGCTAGTTGCTGGGTTGTTTGGTTACTAGTTGACTGTTGAGTTTGCTCATTAGCGCTTGTAGCGTTATTAGGTTGTATTGTAGTTGTTGAGTTCATATTATTAGTAGTTGTTGTAGTCGAGTTTACATTCTGCTGCTGCATTGCAGTTGTATGTTGAGCTACTAACTTTTGTCTATTTGCTTCAACTAAACCACGTCTAATAATTTCTGCTGGAACTCTTAAACGACCTTTACCTTGTACCGTTTGCATTAATTCTAGTGGATTATTATGCTCTCCTTGAGGTAAAGAAACCTGTAAATTTCCTTCTATTGTACCTTCAGGCATAACAAAATTTAACTTAGAAATTTCAAACTCTGCACCTTTGCTTAATAACTTTGGAATTTCAGGTAATATTGCAAACATTGCTTGTTGTTTTTCTAAATCAGTAGCACTTTGCTGAATATGCTGTGCTTGCTGCTTTATGCGCCCAAGCGCGTCGGCATCAAGATTACGAATAGCCACTTCTAAGTTGCCTGGACCAAATTGCTTCCCATTGGCAATAATTTTATTAATTGAAGATTTAAAATTTGAACTGAGCAACCCATTTTTGATATCACTATTACTATCCATATCAAAATCGCTTAGTTCAAATATGCGTTGTCCTTTATTATCTACTACAAAAGAAGGCAACTTGACATTAAAAGTTCCTACATAAAGACCAGCTTCAGTATTATGTAAATTGTACTCACTAGATACCTTGCTTAAAACAGCTATATTATCAGCTTTCTTAAATTGTATGCCTTTAATAGTGAAATCACCATTTATTTTATCTGCTTTTGAGGTAACATTAACCTTACCCTTCATCCCCATCCAATCAAACTCACTTTGGTCTTGTTGAGCAATTAATTTAAAATTAGGAATAGCCATTTCAATTTGACTATTATTTAAGTAAGTTACAAATAGACTTAAATTTAATTTAGGCTGAGTAGAACCATTCGTAAAGTAGCTATTAAACTGCTGTTGGTATTGATCTGGTAATGGTATATCCGTACTACCATAACCCATACCAAATCTCACTGTCTTATTAGCAAAAATTATAGGCCCGTGATAAATTTTTAAAGGCATTTTTACAGTAAGGGTTTGCGCCGGAATTGTTTGCATCTGGCCATTAGCATCTTTCATTTGCCGCTCAGGGATATTAATTTGCCAATGGAGCAAAGCAGCAGAAGTAAACCAGCCACGGTGATATTTCTCCACCTGAGCGTTTATTCCATTAGTTCTATTAACGGTTGCAAGATTACTCTTTATCGTTCTTTCCGTGATAGCGCCCATAGCATAATAGCCGCCAAGGACTAGTATCGCTAGAACAACCACTAATACCACCAGTTTTCTCATTCTTATCTCCGGGTTGAATTCTTACTTTAGCAGTTTACCTAGACGAGTGTAGCAAGAAAACTCATGCCAGTTAAAGTAGGTATTTATAACTAATAAAATTTTTTATAATTTTCTAACTTAATTTAATTAAAGAAAGAACATTTTTACGTTAAAAGCTTATTACAATTTAGACAAGCTATTAAATTGAGTTAAAAATTAAAATGGGATTATAGGATAATGATTGTAGTTAAAATAAACTACTCAATAATAGCTTTAATTAGCTAACTAAGTAAAGGTACAACTTAAACATACTGCAAGCAATAGTTAAACACAAAAAACTATTTAACTTTTATTTATTAATAGCAAATTAATAGTCAGCAATAATTTCATACAGCGCTAAGATCACTTAAAAAAATTCTTAGCTTAAAAGCTATTCTAAGCTTGTATTAAGCCTTCTTCAATACCTATTATATCAATTTTTTGTTGATCATCTTGCATAACTGCTGATTGTGCTGGGATTCCTTGCCAACTTGTATAAGTTGGCAAATGTTCGCCCTTCATTAACAATGAAAAACTACCCAATGTTGAGCCTTCTTCCATAACAGTATTATATAAAACGATAGAAGCTACACCTACGTTACAGCCTTGCTGAATATTAACCGTAGACATTTTAAAAACACGATCTTCATATAAATGGGTTTGAATTATAGTTTCAGAATTAATGCAAGCTTCATCACCAATACTAATTAAATCAAACTCAGTAAAATCAGCTGTATTTAGAAAAATTTTCTTACCTATTTTGGCGCCAAAACTTCTTAAGAGAGCTGAAACGAATGGCGTACCTAGGACTACATTAGTAAAATTTGGACAAATAAAATAACTGTATGTATATTCAATAATATCATTCTTCCAGATGAATATATTCCAGATAGGTTTAGCAGCAGCCTGTACTCTCCCTAGTAAAATCCATTTTAAACATACTATAGTTGCCACTAAAGCGCATATTACAATTAACTCTACTTCGGGAAGAAGCATGAAAATAGTACTTAAAGAAAAGTAAGAAGATAAAATATTTAATATATAAAGCATATTAAATAGGCCAATTAGAGTAAACGTTGTTGGCATAATTATGCGAATAAATTCTATAGCTAAACGAGTATAATATAAGCGCCAAGATGGCCTAAATTTTTCTTTATTTGAATAACCCCTAAAAATTTCACGCTTAGGTAGAAATACAGCAGGTGAACCAAGCCATGCTGTATGGCTGTCTGCAGCTTTGTTATCGGGCGGAGTTATTGACATACAACCCAATAGCCCTCCTTCTCCAACTTGTCCTCCCGAAGGCAATAATCCCATATTACCAATAAAACCACGTTTACCAACTTGAACAGGTGCGAATTTAATATTTCCTAAATAAACATTAGGCCAAGCTAACGCAGCTGCACTAGCAATAAATCCTTCATCCTGGATAGTTACCAATTCTGGAATAATATGAGGTGTTTCACCCATTTCTACATTTTTACCTAATCTAGCTCCTAAAAATCGCATGAAATAAGGAAAATATAAGGTATCTGCCATAACATATATTTCATCAAGATCCATCATTTTACTGATAATCCATTGACGCAAATAATAGAAACTCTTTATTGGATAAACGCCTGGCTTTATTCTATTCATTAATAATCGTTTACTAATAGCAATACCTAAATAATACAAACCTAAAAAAGTAACAGCCCCAATAGGTGCTGCTAAAGAAACAGTTAGAAGGTAATGGCTATTTTCATGAAAATAGGTAATAAAGGTAAGTGCGGGAAAATAAGATAAATAATAAATTATCATTGTAAATACTAAACCAAGGTAGTGTAGTAAGCCAAAGCTAAAGCTCTTCCACGAAGAGGATTTATCTATAATAGCTTCATTTATAATATGGTCTTTTGAAGGAACAGCAGAAATAGCAGGTGAACCTGAAAAAAACTGTCCTGCTGGAATATTAGTGTGCGCTGGTAACATAGACATATCATCTAATTTAGCATTTTCAAATAGTCTTGTATCAGGCCCTATGACACTTCTTGCACCAACAAAGCATTTCTCGCCAATCGTAATACTACCTATCTTTAACCAGCCATCTTCAACAATATAGCCTAAAAGACGTGCATCAAAACCAATTGAACTATAATCACCAATAGTCAGTAAATCATGGGTCCCAATATTTACGGAGCCTATATAGCAATTTTTACCAATTTTAGCGCCTAGTAAACGATAATAAACAGTTATTAATGGCGAACCTATTAAATGTTTTGGTGAAAAAATATTTTTTTGTAAACGCTCTACCAACCACCAGCGAAAATAAAACCACCCCCACAGTTTATAGACTCCAGGCTTCACACGGCCAAGTAAAAGCCATTTTGCGCCGATTGTAATACTTAGAGAAAGAAGCGGCATAGCTAGAAACAATAATATAAATATGGCTAACGCTTCTAAGGACAGACTTAGGCCATGATTTGCTAACCACGTATAACTTAATAAAACGGCTAGAAGCTGCCATGATCCAATTGCATATTGCAATAAGCAACCAAAAAATTGCCCCATAACACAAAGATAATAATTAAAATTAGATACTTTATTTTTTTGCGCTTGATAACTACGATGAGGTTGCTTCGCCTCTGTCTTAATATGTTTAAAATTCTCAGCTAACTGTTTTATTGTTGAAAACTTATATAAATCTAGGATTGATATATTCTTTAACCCGTTGAGTTTACGTAAATTAGAAATAACTTTAGCTGCTAGCAGAGAATGCCCCCCTAAATCATAGAAAAAATCAGCATTTATTGAGATATTATCCTTCCCAAACTCTTTTGCCCAAACTTGAGCAATGTTTACTTCCAATTCAGTAGTAGGGGCTTCATAATTAATTTCTTCACTAACGGCTGTATGATTAGGCTTAGGTAATTTTTTTCGATCAACTTTACCACTTGGTAGTAAGGGTAAACTTTCAACGACTTCAAGTAGCGCTGGAATCATATAATTGGGCAAACGCTTTAACAAAAATTCTTTAAATGATTTTAAATTAACTTGCGCATTTTTCTTAAAGAGTAAATAAGCAACCAGTTTAGGTTCATCAAAATCATGTAAAGCGACTACCGCTTGACTGATAGCTTCATACTCCATAATGACTGTTTCAATTTCATTTAACTCTATTCTAAAACCGCGTAATTTTACTTGATCATCAATACGGCCTAAAAAATAGATATTGCCATCTACACCAATCATCGCCAAATCACCAGTTCGATATAGGCGCTGTTCTTTTTTATTGGGATTTTGCACAAATTTTTGCGCAGTAATCTCAGGTTTATTCACATATCCTTTGGCAAGCCCAAGGCCTGCTATGCATAATTCACCTTGTTGACCTTGTGGTAAAGGTTGTAGATTTTCATCTAAGATAAGTACTTCATAGCCTGGTAATGGCTTCCCTATAGTAATTGGATTTGCCGGATCACATTCAGCATACGTAGCAATAACTGTTGCCTCAGTTGGGCCATAAGTATTCATAATCGTCAAACCAGGCCGGCTCCAGCGTTTTATTAAATTAGTAGTACATGCTTCTCCGCCTAAAATTAATAAACGTAATTTAGGTAAGTCACCTTCTAACACCGATAATAAAGTGGGCACTGTCGAAAATACTGTAACCTCATAGGTATTAAGAAAGTCAATTAAGCCAACTCCTGAACGAATATCTTTGTTAGTACAGGCTACAAGAGCTGCGCCATTGGCAAATGCCATCCATAATTCTTCCAAAGAAGCATCAAATGCTAAAGAAAAGCCCTGATAGACTCTATCTTCTGAAGACATTTTATAAATCTGGCTAGCTACTTTTACGTAATGGCAAATTGAAGAATGAGTAATTTCTACGCCTTTGGGTTTGCCCGTAGAGCCTGAGGTATAAATAAAATAGCAAGAAGCCTGCTCATCAATGTCAGCTTGCTCCTCTGGACGAGTGTTTGCTTGAATAGCAATATTTTCACATTCTTGATCAAGCGCTATATAATTAGGAAATTGAATATCTGCACGAGCAAGCTGCGCAGATGAGGTAATTACAAGATAAAAAGGCATATCGCCTAAGATATAATTAATACGCTCACTAGGATATTCTACATCAATAGGTACATAGGCTGCCCCCGTTTTTAAAATAGCTAATATAGTTATATAGCTATTGGCTGAGCGCTCAAGTAATATTCCAATAGTATGATTAGGCTTAGTACCCTTAGCAATTAAGAAATTAGCTAATTTATTTACTTGATTTTCTAATTCTTGATAAGAAAGAAATTTATTGTCGCAAATAAGCGCTGTATTATGTGGATAATTGTCAACAGTATTTTCAAAAATTTGCCTTAGAGTAGATTGCTTGCTTGGCAAGTTCATATGGGTTTCTCCTACTAATCCTTTATCCAGCTAAAAATTACTATTTCTAACTTATAAATCCTGTTATATAGCCCTTTAAGAATATATTTTAGTTAGTTATTTATTAACCAAACTAGGGCGGCATACACGAAGGTTAATTTAGTTTATTAATAATTTATTTTTGACTACTTCATTATTTATAAACCATAACAAGCAATAATTTTTATACTCTATTATATTTATTACTCGGCCCGTTGCCTTATACCTTTACAAATTGCTCTACTTATTTTTTATAATAAACTTAATTATTTGATCATTTTACAATTAATTTCCACATTAATATTTTTATAAAAAACGCTCATACTAAAAAGATAGTTTATAAAAAATTTAAGGAAAAAATATGGGCACAATTATCAAATTCATATTAAGCAACTTTACCTTAACCTTTTTTATCTTAAGCATAATTTCTGCCACAATTTCATTACTACTCAAACGAAAGAATATTTCTATAGAAAAAGCCATTGATATCATTTTCTCCCATTTTTTACTTTTTAATATTGGCTTTAGTTTTTTATATAATTTTATTTTTCATGTTTTTTTTGGCGCCATGACGGCAAAATTTATTGGCTGGGAAAATAGCCCTTTCCAAGCTGAATTAGGCTATGCTAGTTTAGGTTTTGCTGTTGTTGGTATTTTAAGTTTTTGGGCTAAGCTTGGATTTCGCGCGGCTACCATCATTGCACCAGCCGTGTTTTTATGGGGAGCGGCAAGCGTACATATTTATGACATGATTACAACTCATAACTTTGCGCCTGGAAATGCGGGAGTAATTTTCTGGTCTGATATTTTTATACCGCTTATCGGCTTTATTCTTTTATATTTAGCATATAAGAAAAAGTAAGTCTCTGAATAAGCGAGTGTGATCTATTCTAATTCAAGAATCATATCTTTATGAGGTATACCAGCATCCAGATATAAATCGCTGCAGACTTTAAAACCTAACTTTTCATAAAATATGAGAGCATGACATTGAGCGCCTAATTTTATTGCGTTAATTTTCTTATCGCGTTTAAGATCAGAAATAATACCTTGCATAAGTTGTTTGCCTAATCCTTGCTCTTGATAATCAGGCAAGATTGCTACTCTTTCAACTTTAGCTATATTATTTAGGTAGCGAATTCTAGCAACGCCTACGGGCAGCTGTTGTAACGTTAAAAGATAATGGTCACTTTCCTCATCTTTCCCATCTAACTCTTCGGCAAGTGGAACTTGTTGGCCTTCAACAAACACCTTTAGGCGAATAGCTAAGCACTGTCGCAACTCATCGGGTGAAGTTATTTTTTTAATAAAAATAGACATTAGATTCCTTCTATAAGAGTGATTCAATAATCACCATAAACTAAATGGAATTTTTTCCTAAAATTCACAGCAACTAGTCACAAGCATACCAAGGTGCAAATAACCTAGTTAACACTCTATAGCTATCTTTTAAACCTTCACTAATTATTTTCTTCTACCTCAAGCTATTGATGCAGGATCTTGGTTACATTAATTAGACTGCGCTTTATAAACTGGCCGGCAATAAGTTTCTTTAACAGTAAATGCTAAAATTAGTGCAATAAGTGAACATAGAGGCAGAATTTGTAATCCAGCTTGAAAATCAGAAAGCAGTAATTTTTCTACATTATAACCTCTTGCGCCTGAGACTAAGTCTACTAACCAGCCGACCAGAGGCTGCATTAACGCACCGACAAAAATAGAAATCATATTAGTAAAAGCAATTGAAGTTCCTACTACTTTGCGATCATGTAATTCAGTCGAGACAGCATAGGCAATACCCACGCCAGTATTAGTTAACCCAAAAGCAAAAAATAAAATATAAGCTATAGGCGTATTAATATGGGGGTAAAAAACAAAAACTGTGGTTAGAATTACACCAAATATAGCTGATATAATCATTAAAGGCTTACGACGCCCTATTCTATCAGATAACCAACCAGAAACAGGCCCGCTAATTCCCCAACCAATAAAAATTAAACCGGTAGCAAATGCTGCAGAGTGAGCAGCTAAACCTCGGCCATATTGAAGATAGGCAGGTCCTATCGCCTCACCTATAACCGCAGTAGGGCCAAACAAGAACCCAGCATAAAGTGCATTTAACCAAGTCTGACGATGAGATAAAATAATGCGTAAACTATCTAAAATACTTAAACGTTGCTCTTGCTTAATTTCACGTCTCTTTGTTCCAGGTTTATCCTGTACGAATTGATATAATAAGCCAGCTAAAGCAATAAATAAAAAGGCAATGATTAGCATACTATGGCGCCAGCCTACATTTGCCACTAAAAAAGAAACTGGTGCTTCACCTGCTGCAGCACCAAGCATACCTAAGGCCTGAGTTAATCCAGCAAGTAAACCTAACATAGCCGGTGGAAACCAAGAAGTTGCAAGACGCAGCGCACTAATAAAAGCAAATGCTGCACTAAAGCCAATTAACATTCTACCAACAGAGGCCATTAACAAACCATCAGCTAGTCCAAATACGCCGCAACCTAGTGCGGTAATAAGTGACATTACCGTTAAAATGCCACGGATACTCAGTCTGTCTACTGTTAACCCTACAGGAATTTGCATAATAATATAGGGAACATAAAAGGAAGCAGTTAAAATACCAAAGCCCGCTTCATTGATACCAAAATCAATTTGTAAACTCCGATGCATTACTCCAGGAGCTACGCGTGCAAGATAATCAGAAAAATAAAAGGCGGCTGCTAAACCCCAAACAATCCAGGCAAAACCTAGTTGACCCACAGGATTGGTTTTTGTAACTTGAGACACTGCTATCCTATTCATAATTTCACTATATTAATAATTTAAGTCATATATTAGAAAGGATCTAATATTTATTCATAAATGTTGTAAGTTAACAATAAATAATTTCACTTAGTTAGTGAAACATGCCTTTTCAGTTATTTAACAAAAATATGTCAATTTCAAATTCTCATATACCCCTTAAAATATCATACTGCTCAAAAAGAAAGCAAAATAATTACTACATTATACTGTTAGCAAGGTAGATTTCAACCTATTCAATTGTACAAGCGTAAAGATTTAATACACGTAATAGTCTTAAAGTGATTATTTATTTAATGAAATAACTTTAGTTTAAGAGTCTTAAGGAAGAATTTAATTAATTTTATTATTCTCATAAAGCCTATTAGGCAAATAGTATTAATTACCGTTTTTAATCGTTAAAATGTCCATTTTTAATGAGATTAGTGTATGAATGATTTAGAAGAGGCTATTAAGAAGGCATTAGCTTTATCTGGCAGTCAACAGGAAGCTAATAAAGCTTACCTTGAATTTATAAAGGCTAATTTTATCATACCTGTAGATAAAACTTCAGCGGCTGATGAACCCAAGGTTCTTTATTTAGAAGAAAATAATCAATATTTTTTGCCGGTTTTTACTACGATGCATTATTTTGATATTTGGGCAAAGGAGATAAGTGAAGAAATTAATATTCTTAAGCTATCTGGAGTTGATTTACTTAAAGGTATTGGCGAGCAAGTTACTGTTTGTTTAAATATTGGAAGTACTATTTATAAAGAATTTAATCCGGCTGAAATTGCAAGAATGCGCAGTATGATTTTAAAAATATTTAAATAAAGTACAGTAGATAGAGAGTACCTAAGCGTTATTTTCGTGCGTTGCACTAAAATATAAAAAGTGAGCTCTTAATTTTAGCAACTTAAGAATTCTCTCTTTTCTACGCAGCTAGAAATCTGTCTCAATATGCGCACTAGGTCTACATAAAAATAGATTCCCGCTAGTGCGAGAAGAATAGATATACCTAAACTACAAACACTACTTTTGAAGTAGTGTTTATAGATCAAGCTTATCATTAAGCTACTAAATCAATAACTTGATAGCCAACTACAGCTGTCGCTGCTAGAGCGCCACTTAATCGTAACAAACTAGCAATAAAACTGTTGTATAGTGGATGGTAAGTTTGATCATTGGCTGCAGTAACATCTATCATTGGTGCTTTTTCAGCGCGACCTTGTTTATCCTGAAGTTTATCTTCACTTATAGTTAAGCTATAGAGTGGCTCCTCACCATAAAAACCATCCCACCAGCCTTCTTGCCATTGTTCATATTCTAAAGTATTTACATTATAGGGATTTTCATCTTCAGAAATTTCAGCTTTAGCGCATTCATAACCAAAAGCATAACACTCTTCTAAGTCAGGATTTTCGATATTAAAGTGTAATCTGATGTAAGGCAACAAAGAATTTAAATTGTCCATGTTCATGTCCTCGCAAGGGTTCAATTCTAATTAACTACTTCTAAATCCTATTTTACGCCTATTACATCTTAAGAAATTACATACCTAATAAATTTACAATTTTTTGACATTTTTTTTAAATTTTGTACAATCAAGGTGCTAAACGTTGATAAGCCCACTGCTCGTTTTCTTTATAATATTGTAGACGATCATGTAGCCTTTTATCGCGTCCCTGCCAAAATTCTATTTCATGAGGAATTAAATAATAACCGCCCCAATTTTGAGGTCGAGTAAGCCGTTGATTTTGTTTGTAAATAAGTTCTTGCTTATTATAATTTTCTTCTAGTATCTGCCTATTTTGGATAGGACAACTTTGAGGTGATGCTACAGCACTCACTTGGCTTTCTAATGGACGGGTAGCAAAGTAAGCATCTGATTGAGCGGCTGAGGTTTTTCTTACTTCCCCGCGTATGCGAACCTGACGAGACATTTGAGGCCAGTAAAAGTTAAGTGCTGCATAAGGTACTCGTTCTAATTGGCTTGCTTTTTTACTTTTATAATTGGTGTAAAAAATAAATGTTTCATGTTCAAGCCCTTTTAATAAAACGACTCGCGAATCTGGATACCCCTGCTCATCTACAGTAGATAAAACCATAGCATTAGGGTCACTTTTTTCAACCGTAAGAATTTCAGCAAACCAACTCTTAAATAAATCGAATGGATTTTGTACGATATTATCATCACTTAAACTTAAATTACCATATTCTCTACGAATATCAGCGATTGTTGGCCAATTAGTCATTGCATTGCACAAATTTAAAGAGATTATTTGCAGTATAAAGCTAAAAGTAAAAAATGACCAAGTAAAATCAAATCAAGTCTCATTTTTGTTAAAAAAATAACAATAAGAGATAAAAATACTCTTTTTTTATTTATTTTGAGCGCAAATGTGCAAAAATTGTCTTGTACCGATACTTAGTATCGATTACACTGTTGCCCATTAACAATTTGTTTCTTTTATGGGCTTTATTAAGTTTATTTACTAGACTTATAGCCAAACACTATTAAGGCTAAGACAAGGTCTTTAGAAAAAAGCTGAAAAGCACCGTATACAGGAAGTTCATAAGAATTTTGTAGCTATTTCTTCATAATGAGAAAAGAAGTTATTAAAAGAACAGCCAATAAGCGACGATTAAGTATAAGAGGTAAGTTGTTATTGATTAGTTTTAAAAGATATATTGGACTTTTTTTAAAATAGTCATAACAAAGTAAAGTCAGTTGAAAACGCAATGAAGGTAAAGCATAGGGATATTTCTTGCACTTTTTAGCTGTAAACGACTATTAATGGCCGTGACAAAAGTAGTCTATTTAATTGAAATAAAATTAGCTAAACAGTTATGTGGCTAATGGAGACTTTAAATTAGGGATTTATACCAATAATAAATAATTTAGGTTATCCAATGTTAGAGCACTATATACAAATACTTGAATCCTTCAAAGAACATCAACTCTCTATTCTTTTGCAATCTATTCGGGAAAAAATCATAGCTTTTCTTGAAAGCGAGCAATTTTCTAAACAAGCACAAGAATTTTTTAATGATGTAAGCGGTTGTAGACTAATGCTAATGTCAACTACACCTACTGTTGAGAGCATTGATAAAGGAATTAAAGCAGCTTATATACTAACACCGAATAATAAACTCTTTTATCTAAATAGAGAGCTAAAAAAACCGCTTAATGAAATTGAAATTTCTTCTGAAAATTATAAATTATTAAATGAGACACTAGCTGTTGAACCTTTAGCTCAAGATCAAACATTTAAAGTAATTACACGGGCCTTATCGGGAGCCCAATTAGATATCATCAGTAAATATGCTGGGCATGAACATATAGCTAAATGTCGTTTATTCTTACAATCAGAAAAACCTAAAATTACAGATTTTGATAAATACACGCATAAAGCTTACATTCTTACAACTGATCATAAACTTTATTATTTTAATCGAGCACTCCCAACTGTAATTACCAATATACCTATTACGAAAGAAGATTATGAAGCCTTAAAAACTTACTTTTCCATAACTTCTTTAGAAAATAACCAAACTTGTAAAGAAGTGATACATGGCTTATCAACATCACAACTATCTACTATTATTAAATACTCTGGTCACCAGCATATAGAAGATGACGCAAAACCACCTTTTAAGGATTTTGCACATCAGCCAAAGCAAGTTGTGCAACTTAAAGAAGTTATCAATGCTCTTTATCATGCAGAATTGGCTTTTCGCGATTTAGAAACTGTTAATCTACGAGATGGAAAAAATCGTTTATCAGATTTAAACACACTTTATAATCACACCATTGAGCATGGCTACAGAGCTAGTTATCTTCTAACTCATCTCGACGTAGATATTCAACAAATATTTAGTGAAGAAATAGCCTTAATCTTAAAACTCCTGTCTAAAGTAGAAAAGTATGCAGAAGATTATGGTGATAAAGCTTCAAAAATTGCAGAAATAGTACAAGATTATCCTATTAGTTATACTGCAGGTAACATCGCCGGCATTGCAACGGATCAAATGCAGCCTCACACAGGCAGTATTGATTACAATTTCTTAGCACAATTTAGTGCGGTTCTTCCTAAATATATTCAACAACTAACAGAATATATTCACAAATATACTAACCAAATTACTGATTTAGAGCCTACTTTAGATAAAACAAAAATTAATGAGCTAGAAGATAATGCTATAAAGCTGTTACAAGCCATTAGTGATGTTCAAAGTAATACTTTTCTCTTTACTTTCAAAGGAATTAGTTACCTTCATATCATTCAACACGTCACTATGCTTGCATTATCGACCCTTGAACAAATGGGCCACATGAGCGATGAAACTCAAGATGTTATTCGCGATAATCTAAGTACGTTAAAGTATGATTTATTAGTGAAACTTTTTGCTATAGTAGATAAAATTGAGGATGAAACACTACTAACGCCAGGTACTCTTTCAACACCACTTATGCAAGCGGTGGTACCTTTTTATCAATTAATTATTAAATACGCTTCTAAGCCTGTTGATTTCTCAGTTAAAGGCAAAGAGTTATTAACTTTAGAAGATCCTAAATTTATTAAACTTCGCATTGAAAAAATTCAACAAAGAACTAATTCTACACAAAAACAGTTATTCAAAACGCAGGAAATTCGAAATGCGTTTCATAACTTTTTTGCCACTTTAGAAAATTATAAAAATTTCAATCGTATTATTGATTTACCTGAAGAAGTCAAAAAAGAATTGTATGTATACTATAGTTACATTCAAGGTTATTTTGAGAAAACTGACGTAGATTTACATAATGAGATACTTCGCGGCTTACAAAATGCTACCGGAAGCCGATATGATCAACTACGCAATGTTTATCTTCAGTTTCGTGGCCATACAACCGATCATTTAAATAAAATTCTTAATTTAAAATCGACTTTAAAGAACTTATTAAATAGCGACATTGCCACTTGTAACTTTCATATTAAATCTAACAAACTCTCAATTGATAGTATTTACGAGCATGCTGACTTAACCCCTTGTCCGATTGAATTAACTGATAATGACCGTAACTTGGCAAAACCTGTTATATTTCTCTCGGAATTAAACAACTCAGAGCCTGATTCGTCTGCAAATAATTCAGCGCCAATAGCACCTGGGACCTCATTAAATAATCTTAATGGACAAGCAGAGCCAAACGGCACTACAAATATTAATCAAACTTCAATAATAAAAACCAAAAAAAATCATCCTGTATTAGAGTTATTAAATTTTAATGAACCAGCAATTCTTAATTTAAATACCAATTTAGAAAATGATTTTGGTATTAAAATTAAAGGCAGCGAAACTATTATCACAAAATATGACACACTTACTGCTGAACAAAGCTTAGATTTGTTGCAATTTTATAAAACTGAGCAGGAAAAAATTTCTGAAGCTCAAGAAAAATTTACCCTATTTTTAAGTTCATTAAATGATGGCCAAAGCTTAGCAGATAAAAGTAATAAAAAAGAGCTTAGTCGCTGGTATACTGCATTTCAACCCTACTTATTAAGGATATTTCTTTCCGATAAATCTGTTAATATCACTTATCTTGACAAGCTAATTAATTTAAATTTAGAGAGTGGTCAATCCGCAAAATCCCTTGTCAAAATTAACAAAAGTCATTTTAATCATCTAGATAATTTATTTACTGAAAAAATGGCTGATGCTAGTGCATTTTGTACGAAAAGGATTGAAATATATCAAGCGCTTGCTAAAGATAAGTTTAAAGCTGAAACCGATAAACAAGTTTTAAAACCTAATTATATTCATGGTAATCGTGCTCACTATCTTATTAAGCATACTAATTATTCAAAAGCCATTGCACAATTTAGGCAAGCGGTTTTTAATTTAACTGAGCTGTTTTCTGAACCACTAGCAAAGGAACTAAAAGGGGCAAAATCTGGCCTTCCTTTTCCGGAATTAGAAACCCAAAATGGTTTATTAACACAAAGTGAACAAGTACTCACTATTAAGCAAATTTACAATAGCCTATATCATTTAGAACAAATTTGTTTACAGCTAGAAGCCTTAGATAATAAAAGTTCGCAAAGCATTTATGTAATGCATCTAATTAAAGCTTACAATAGTATTGATGAAATTTATAAAGCAGCACAATCACTTTACTCCAACCCTTACTTAACCCTACTTGCGCAAGAAATTATTGAAAAAACGTATAAAGTACAGCAAGAATTTCTTATACAAACCGATCCCTATAGTGTTGATCCAGACTCTGTTACGGAAGTTGCCGGGCAAGTTAAACGAAACTCTATCTGGTACACCTTACAAGCCTTTATGCTTATTCCAGTACATATTAAGGCTCTTTCAAATCAAAAAACTATCTCCCAGGAAGAATTAGAAAAGATTCAAGGCCGAACAAAAGAAATTACCCTTAAAATAGAACGTATTATTTCTAAATCAGATTCTTATTTTAAACTGCTTCTTGAAACCCCTACTATGTATGGGCTATTTAAAGAATTAAAGCAAAAGCTAGCTGAATTTACTACTACTACACATCACGCAGTAGTCGATAATATTAGAGAAATAAACACTGTTTATTTTACTAAAATACTTATTGAAACAGATAAATGGGAAGATAAGTTAGGTTTAAAACCTGGTTTATTGTCAGGCCCTATGAAAGAAATATTAGATGAATTTTATAGAGGCCTTACCGAACCCTTAGGTTTTAATTCAGATAATTATTTTGACTTAATAACGGATATTACTCCTTTTGTTAAACGAAAAGAAGCCTGCCAAAAAATAAGTGATGAGGCGCAAAGTAAAATTAATGCAAACGACTTTGCAAATCATTTTATGATTTTACAAAAACTAGCTAAGCTTATAGAGCAATATAGTAATTTTACTACAGGCCCTATTCCGCCTGCTCACCCGCTCTTAATTGAACAGATAGGAAATGAGATTATAGAAAATAGCCTTAAAGTTAAGTCTATTTTGCAAGAACAGCGTCAATCTAATGCATTAAAAGATAATCAACCACTGCTTGAAAAGCTAGATAAATGCACTGACATAATCAATATTATTGAATTGATTAAATTAATTAAGGAGTATCAGACATTATCTAGTGAGAATGATTATGTTAGGCAAGATTTAGCAGCACAACCTGTAAATGGTAATTCTTTGGTGCCTAATTTAAATCAGGAAGAGGCTTTAGCTCATTCACAGCATCTTAAGCAACAGCTAATTAATCATTATCGCATAATAGCTCAAAGTTTAACAAAACAAAAACAACTTACTTATAACTTCTCACCAGGGCTTACTGAATCAGAGATTCTACAACTTAAGCCACATTATCTGTGGAAAACACTGGTTAAACAATTGCCAGCGCTTAAAACCATTTATAGTTATTATGAAGGCATCTACTCAACTTATCGAGTTACCCAAGAAGTAGCTTTTCAGAAAAAAGAGTATTTAAATAAATTAGAAACTGATCAAATTAAAATAAATGAAAAAATTAAACAAGATTATATTCAATCTGAAATTAAGAAACGAATTCAAATAATTATTAATCAACAGACAGACTTGATTAATTTAAATGGTGAATATAATCAAGCTTTAGAAAAAGATTTATTAAATATAACGTTTCAAGAAGAGCTTTTTAAACAAGTTTATAACGAAAGTGATATTAAACTTGCTATTAAAACAAAACTAATGGAACGATCTCAAGCATTTAAACTAAGAAATTTAGATACCTACGCTAAGTTAGATTATGTTTTAACTGCAATTACAGATTTTCAAATTTATTTAAGAAAGGCAAACGATACATACAAACGCGGTCTTTCTGTTTTTGAGGATGAAAAATCCTTAAGAGCTAAAAAAGCCCAAATTAATATCTTGCTTGAACTGGCACAAAAGAAACGGCCTGATGAAAGCGTGGAAGAACGCTTTAACAAAATTAGAAACCATGTTGATACAGGTTCTTTCCGCGCAGCAATGCTAACTTACAGAAAGTTTGATTATATT
Source organism: Legionella sp. D16C41 (assembly GCF_048541585.1). NCBI lineage: Bacteria > Pseudomonadati > Pseudomonadota > Gammaproteobacteria > Legionellales > Legionellaceae > Legionella > Legionella sp. D16C41. The sequence goes on from NZ_CP183303.1 coordinate 3,150,247, forward strand.
AGTTTTAATTGGCTTATTAATTGTTTTCTTTCTCTTTTACAAGCGCTCCATCTTTATAAACCTACTTCCTTAAAATGCTTTGAACAAATTAAAGATGCCGTGTCTGATAAGCCTAAAAATATTCCTCGATATGGCTTTTTTATAGAATCAGCACGTGAGCAACAGCGCTATAATTTACCCTTTAAATTTGGGTTTGCAGATAGTATAGATTCAGAGGAAGAATTACCTGAAATCCCTTCACCTCAAACGATTACCGTTTAATATTAAATGGCCTTGTTTAAATATGAATATAATTATTAAAATATGTTTTTTCTTTTTACTACCATTAGGACTAGTTATGACTACTGCCACTTTTTCAATGAATATTATTACTATTGAACAAGAGGCTAACAAAAAAATGTTAACAAGTGTCGCAAAGCCGGTGCAATTTCCACTTACACAAGAGGATTGGCAACTCGTTAATGCAATGAAAGAAAAATTATTTGCACTTGAAGGCGTTGGTTTAGCGGCTCCTCAAATTAACCAATCAAAACAAATTATTGCTATTTACATTCCCCTTAATGCGGCGTTATTGCGTAAAGAGAAAGTCATATCATACCCACTACATGTATTATTTAATCCTAAGTATGAGCCTATTGATGAAAGTGAAAAAACAGTTGACTTTGAATCTTGCTATTCAGTAAGTAGCAAGTCTGGAAAAGTACCACGGTATCGAAAAATTAAATTGACTTACTTTGATGAAGCTGGCATTCAGCATGAAACTATAGAAGAAGGATTTTATGCTCGTGTATTACAGCACGAAATTGATCATCTCAATGGAACATTAATCACTAATAGGTTAACACCAGACTGTATTCAAGGACCTATAGAAGAAATGATGAGCTTACGTCGTAGTGAGTTATCAAAGGAACAACAAAAACTTTTTGATGAATTATTAAGAAAAAAGCAATTAAAAAAAGATTAAACATTACCTACTATTATGAAGAGTAGACTTTCATTTGACGCGTCCTAATGGCGTCAAATGAAGCATCTCTAGTTACGTCATTAAGTAAGTGTATGATTTATTGTTACTCCACCTACCCCGGTATCTGTATAGGTTCCATGCAATAATAAGGTAGCTGCTGCTTGGCCTGAAACTGCTGCAATTGAAGTATACTCTGTATATGCTTCACCATTTTGAACAATTGTTCCAGCATTTTGCCAATTTTGTGGATCGGTAATTTGCACGTTATCGCCAGCACCAGTAACTGTTAAAGTATGATCAACACCAGTTACACTTAAAACGCTTGCGGCACTTACATTTAAAATATTATTAGCTTGGGGCGATAGATCAATTGCATTAATAGGTGCACTACTTACAGCGATATTAGTATTAACTTGATTATTAAGTTGACTAAGATCAATTACACCTGATGCAGTTAGCCCCGCAATACTACTTACTTTTAGCACTCCTGAACTAATATCACTACTTGCAGAAACAGCGACACCGCTTGCTGTTGCAGTAGTTCCTGTACTGGTATCATGACCTGCTGCAATAGCAACACCTGTAGAAACAGCAGTACCGGCAGTTGCGCTAGTGTCAGTACCTGCAGAAACAGTAGTACCACCGGTTGCAACCCCCGTCCTCGGACCACCTGTAGCAGCAGTAGCATCGCCTGTTGTAGTTCCTGTTCCGGTGCCACCTGTAGCAACAGCAGCACCACCTGTTGTAGTATCACTACCTGCAGAAACACCAGTACCACCTGTTGCAACTCCCGTCCTCGGACCACCTGTAGCAGCAGTAGCATCGCCTGTTGTAGTTCCTGTCCCGGTGCCACCTGTAGAAACAGCAGCACCACCTGTTGTAGTATCACCGCCTACAGAAACACCACCTGTTACGGTTAAAGGGTTAATTGTTACAGTTTGCCGCGCTGTCGCTGAAGCAATTGAACTAGCAATAGAAGATTTTGCGGTGATTAGTAGATCAAAATTTTCTACTGTAGCTCTTGGTCCACCAGTTATTAAACTTAAAGAGCTTAATTGCTCAGGACTGACTGTATAAGTGCCATCTGTATTTCTTATTAAAGCCACACCATTAGCTTGTAATGTATCACCCGTTGGGACATTGGCAACAGTAACAGATGATAATGTATCTACTGTATCACCACTGGGTAAAGATGCTCCTATATTAAGAGGAATAGGGGCACTGGTATCTCCACTAACTGGCGACACAGCAACAATAGGAGCTCTGGCTGCAGGATTAATAGTCAACCTATGACTAGCAGTCGCTGTGGCTACCGAGTCAGCGACTCTTGTATTAGCTGATACGGCTAAATCTAACGTAGCGGCACTCGCTAGCTGGCCTGCACCTAATGATAACGTTAAACCTGTTAATTGATCAGGAGTAAGTGTATAGCTACCATCTGCAGCAGCAGGCAATGCCCTACCGGTCGCATCTTTAATAGTGGCGTCTGCCGGAACATTACGTAGTGTAACCGACGTTAGGGTATCTGCCCTATCACCATCAGCTAACCTAGCATTAATATTAAGTGCAACCTCACTACCAGCATCACTACTAAGCAAGGCTGATATGGAAACAACCGGTGCAACCGCTACAGGATTAATAGTTAGCGTGTGACCAGCCGTCGCTGTAGTTACTGAATTAGCGACCTGAGTATTGGCCGATACGGCTAAATTTAATGTGGCGGCAGTCGCTAGTTGGCCTGCAGCACCTAATGATAACGTTAAACCTGTCAATTGATCAGGAGTAAGCTTATAACTACCATCGGCTTCAGCAGTTAACGCTCTACCCGTCGCATCTTTAATAGTGGCATCTGCCGGAACATTTCGTATAGTCACTGACGTTAGGGTATCTACCTTATCACCATCAGCGAGCCTAGCGCTAATGTTAAGTGGAATAGCACTACCCGCATCACCAACAGGCGTGGCTGATATGGAAACCACCGGGGCAAGCGCTACAGGATTAATGGTTAGCGTGTGACCAGCCGTCGCTGTAGTTACTGAATTAGCGACCTGAGTATTGGCCGATACGGCTAAATTTAATGTGGCGGCAGTCGCTAGTTGGCCTGCCGCACCTAGGGATAACGTTAAACCTGTCAATTGATCAGGAGTAAGCTTATAACTACCATCGGCTTCAGCAGTTAACGCTCTACCCGTCGCATCTTTAATAGTGGCATCTGCCGGAACATTTCGTATAGTCACTGATGTTAGGGTATCTACCTTATCGCCATCAGCGAGCCTAGCACTAATGTTAAGGGGAATAGCACTACCAGCATCACCACTGGGCGTGGCTGAGATGGAAACCACCGGTGCAAGCGCTACAGGATTAATAGTTAGCGTACGACCAGTAGTCGCTGTAGCTACTGAGTCAGCGACTCTCGTATTAGCCGATACGGCTAAATCTAACGTAGCGGCACTCGCAAGCTGGCCTGCCGCACCTAATGACAACGTCAAACCTGTCAATTGATCAGGAGTAAGTGTATAGCTACCATCTGCAGCCGCAGTTAACGCTCTACCCGTCGCGTCTTTAATAGTGGCATCTGCCGGAACATTTCGTATAGTCACTGATGTTAGGGTATCTACCTTATCGCCATCAGCGAGCCTAGCACTAATGTTAAGGGGAATAGCACTACCAGCATCACCACTGGGCGTGGCTGAGATGGAAACCACCGGTGCAAGCGCTACAGGATTAATAGTTAGCGTACGACCAGTAGTCGCTGTAGCTACTGAGTCAGCGACTCTCGTATTAGCCGATACGGCTAAATCTAACGTAGCGGCACTCGCAAGCTGGCCTGCCGCACCTAATGACAACGTCAAACCTGTCAATTGATCAGGAGTAAGTGTATAGCTACCATCTGCAGCCGCAGTTAACGCTCTACCCGTCGCGTCTTTAATAGTGGCATCTGCCGGAACATTTCGTATAGTCACTGATGTTAGGGTATCTACCTTATCGCCATCAGCGAGCCTAGCACTAATGTTAAGGGGAATAGCACTACCAGCATCACCACTGGGCGTGGCTGAGATGGAAACCACCGGGGCAAGCGCGACAGGATTAATAGTTAGCGTACGACCAGTCGTCGCGGTAGCTACTGAATCAGCGACCCGAGTATTAGCCGATACGGCTAAATTTAACGTGGCGGCACTCGCAAGCTGGCCTGCTGCACCTAACGACAACGTTAAACCTGTTAATTGATCAGGAGTAAGTGTATAGCTACCATCTGCAGCCGCAGTCAACGCCCTACCCGTCGCATCTTTAATAGTGGCATCCGCAGGAACATTACGTATAGTCACTGATGTTAGGGTATCTACCTTATCACCATCAGCTAACCTAGCGCTAATGTTAAGGGGAATATCACTACCAGCATCACCACTAGGCGTGGCTGAGATGGAAACCACCGGGGCAAGCGCTACAGGATTAATAGTTAGCGTATGATTAGCAGTCGCTGTGGTTACTGAATCAGCGACTCTCGTATTGGCTGACACGGCTAAATTTAATGTAGCGGCACTCGCTAGTTGGCCTGCAGCACCTAATGACAACGTCAAACCTGTCAATTGATCAGGAGTAAGTGTATAACTACCGTCTGCAGCAGCAGTCAACGCTCTACCCGTTGCATCTTTAATAGTGGCATCCGCAGGAACATTTCGTATAGTAACTGACGTTAGTGTATCCACGCTATCACCATCCGGCAACCTAGCGCTAATGTTAAGGGGAATATCACTACCAGCATCACCACTAGGCGCTGCTGATATTGAAACAATAGGTGCCTGGGCAACAGGCTTAACTGCAACATCTATTACTTGATTAAGACTTGTTGCTAAGCCATTAGGTTGCGTTGAAGTAGCAATAACATTAAGTTCTACTGAACCTGAGCTTTGATTCCAACCTGAATTAAACGTTAGGCCATTTAGTTGCTGATTGGTAAGGGACCAGCTGCCATCAGCATTACGTGTTCCTGCTGATAATGATCCACCTGCAGGTACCCCTAAAATTTGATAGGTTAAAATATCACCAGCATACAATGTAGTAGCATGGATATTTAACGAGATAGGAGTATTTTCATCACCACCGGGGCTGGTGACTGTTAATGAAGTAGGCGGTTGTGGAACAGGAGTAACAGCAATATTATAAGTTTGGGTAGCTAGCGCTCCAACCTGTAAAGTGCCAGCTTTTATAGCTTGTAATTGAGCTATATCTGCTATGGCAACTGTAATGGGTAAATTACTTGGTGTTGCATCGTCTAATACTGCGCCACCAGCTAATTTTAGTGTTTCAGGTCCATTTACACCATTAAACCAGGTTAATCCATTGATAACTTGGGTGCTTTCGCCTCCAATAACATATTTAGCGGTTGTATTTGCTCCATTATTTAAAATTAACCAATAATGCTGATCTAGAGCATCAATATCTGTTGCAGATAAGGTTCCAAGCTGAGCACCGGGCGAACTTTCCTTAACTGGTGCTGGCATTGCTGTAAATGAAGCGACAGGCGTTCCTAAGTCTTGTGCCGTAATTTTAAGGTTTTCAAGCCCTTGAACGCTAAGAGGAATAGATGAAAATGTAAAAAGAGCCTTTTGCTCAGCTCCGGAGGCTACCGCAGCTTTAAATGCCGTAATATTACTTTGAAAAGCTGCCGAATTTAGTTGGCCATAACTTACTCTAATCTCTAAAGTACTTATACCTTTGCCATCAATATATATTGAAGAACCGCCATGCGCAATAGCATTAAGATTTGCTTCATAAATCATCAAGTTAGGGCCACCACCGCCGGTAACTAATGATGAACCTACCCCAGCATCCACCGTATTACTATTACTACCAAACTTAATAACACTAGTGCCTGTCGTTAGTGCTTTTATATTGTTAATTCCATTTCCAAGTGTTAAAGCAAAATTTGCTGCACTAAATTGCACTATGCTATTGGCAATATTAACATAACCCAAATTAACAAGGTTATTACCACTACCTGCCACAATGGCATCTGTACCAGAAGTAGATAAAGCATTAATAACGTTATTACCGTTACCGATAACTAATGCTTCATTTTTACCCAAAAGATTTATGGAGTCGTTGCCGTTACCAACAGTTAAGAGATTATTATCGCCTGAAACAGATATAGTATCGGTACCATCACCTACAGTAAGAATATTACTGCTTCCCGCTACAGTAATTTTATCATTCCCACTTCCTACAATAAAAATACCATTACTAGTACTAATTGCTAGGTTTAAATTACTATTACCATAGCTGATCGCTTTAACTTGAGTAGCCATAACATCACCTAAATCATATAGCGGAGCTCTGAACTCTTCCATGATTTAGATCTGCGCATCATTACCCAACCTGAACAATTTAGTAATTTCAAAATACTTTCAAGGCAAGCACTAGGAGCAATAATTAATCAAATTATTAATTAAAGTTTAGTTCTTGTTTAAATTTTAGTCAAATTTAATTAAGGAAATTATTTTTATGCTAAGCTTTTGAATTTTAATGGTTATTTAAATTAAATAGTATCTTTTTTATCTTTCACCTAATGCTTCTTCTTTAGCTTTAAAGATAGGTTTAAGGAGGTAATCTAGAACACTCTTTTTCCCTGTTTTAATAAATATGCTAGCAGTCATACCAGGGATTATAGGTAGTTTATGCTTCGCATTGCCCAAATAGTTTTTATTTGTTTGTACACGAACCATATAGTATGTTATTGCTGTTGCAGAAGATTTCCTAGCTGAACCCTGGTCTGTTTCTGCAATTGTATCAGCACTGATATAAGTAATAATGCCATCTAGGCTACCATAAATAGTATAATCATAAGCAGTTATTTTAACTGAAACCTTTTGCCCAATATGGATAAAAGCGATATCTTTTGGTGTGACACGGGCTTCAATAAGCAACTTATCTGTTAGAGGAACAATTTCCAGAATCTCTGCACCAGGATTTGCAACCCCTCCCTCAGTTTTAATATTAATTTTTTTCACGACGCCATAAACAGGTGACAATAATTGAGTGCGTACCATTTTATCTTTTAAAGAGGCTAGTTCGTCAATTAAGCTCGCTAGTTCAGCCTTACGTTGATTTAAGTCACTCCAAGCTGTATTTTGATATTGATTTTTTTTCTCTATTATTTTTTGTTGTATTTCGGCCATGGTTTCCTGGGTACGGATATACTCTGCTTTGGATACGTAGCCCTTGTCAGTTAGCTGCTCATACATTTTAGTATGTTCTTTAGCGAGCTCTAAATAATGTTGTAAATTTGCTAACTCAGAATTAAGTGAACTAAGGGCTGTATTAAATAAGCGTGTTTCTCGCTCTACAGTTTCAGGCGCTTTCTGTTTTAATTCAGCAGAAAAATTAATACTAGTTTGGCCATAGGCTTGCGCAGTTAACCTTGCAACTGTTGCTGATAGCGCTAAATATTTATCATAACCATTTCTATAGTCTGCTTTATAGCGTGTATCATCAATCACTACTAAAACTTGATTAGGCTTTACTATTTCGCCTTCTTGAACCAAGATTTTATTAATAATACCACCATCTAAGCTTTGGATAATTTTCACTTCTGAAGAAGGAATAACTTTGCCTTCACCTATGACAACGTCGTCTATCATGCCGAAGTAAGACCACACTATTCCACAAATAATAAGTAATAAAACAATAAAAAGAATACCATTTGCCGCTAGCGTGGTTTTAGATAATAAAGCCGATTTAGAATCAGAAATAAATTCCTCATCTTCAGGTAAGTGTTTTTTAATTTGTTTATCCTTCTTCAAAGCCATAGTTATTGACCTGTCTGATTTGAAGATGAAGTTTGTTGTGCTTGTTGTTTTTCCAATGTTTGTGCTTTCTGTAGAACATCAATAACTTCGTTTTTTGGGCCATCTAAAATAATATGCCCATTATCCATTAAAATAAGTCTATCAACTAAAGGAAATAGTGAAACTCTATGAGTTACTACAATAATTGTTTTCTTTTCTTTAAGCGAAAGTAAGCGCTGAATTGTTTCTTGCTCTGTAGACATATCCATAGCGCTAGTTGGCTCATCAAATAACCAAATTGGTGGATCTGATAATAAACCTCGCGCTAAAGCAATAGATTGTCGCTGTCCGCCTGATAAGCCTTCACCTCGTTCACCAATCATCATATCAAACCCTTCAGGATGATGATTAACGAATTTATCAACACCACCTAAGTGGCCAGCTTGCAAAATTGCTGCGTCATCAGCCCAAGGCATACCCATGGCAATATTATCTCTAACTGTTCCATAAAACAACATGCTATCTTGTGGTACAAAACCCATATTTTTTCTTAAATCAACTGGGTCAATCTGTTCTATATTAATTCCATCTATGTAAATATTACCTTCTTTTGGCTGATATAAGCCTAAAATTAAGCGTTGAATAGTACTTTTCCCAGAGCCAATGCGGCCAATAACTGCTATTCGCTCACCAGCTTTAATTTTAAAAGAAACTTTATCAAGCGCTAAAAGCTGTTGCCCCGGATATTGAAAACTTACCTTATCAAACTCGATATTACCTTCTATTTTGGGACGGTGTATGAAACGTTTATTTTCTGGCCGTTCAACAGGTAAAGCCATTAACTGGTTAAGGTTTTCTAGGGAAAGCTTAGCTTGTTGTAGACGAGTTAAAATATTCGCTAAGGAAGAAAGTGGCGCTAAAATTCTACCTGCTAAGATATTTGTGGCTATTAATCCACCTAATGACAAATCTCCACTCTCAACTAGGTAAACCCCTAAGGCAATCATACCAATTGTAATAAACTGTTGGCCGTAATTTGTAATACTAATAATTAGATTGGAAAAATAACGCATTTTTAGTGAATCTCTTGCGGTAGTTCCAACATATTGCTCCCATTTCCGTTGTAGCTGCCCCTCAGCATTTAAAGCCTTGATGGTTTCTAAGGCCGTAACTGCTTCAACTAATACGGCATGCTTTTGCATTGATCCCTGCAACGCTTTTATTACAGCTTCACGCATTGGTTTTTCAAGAATATAGGCAGAAAGTAATAGAAGAGGAACTATAATGAGCGGTATCATTACAAGCCAAGAGCCTATATAGGCAATAATTACAAAAAATAACAGAACGAATGGTAAATCGATAATAGTTGTTAGCGTTGCAGAAGTAAAAAAATCACGTAACACTTCAAATTCGCGTAAATTATTAACAAAAGCGCCTACAGAATTTGGCTTATTCATCAGCTGAATACTTAATGCTTGCTGAAATAAGGCACTAGCCATAACGACATCGGCTTTTTTACCACATATATCAATTAAATATCCACGTAATAGTCTTAAAATAAAATCAAAAAGGTTAATAATTAAAACCCCAATAACTAGCACCCATAAAGTTACATTCGCACTATTGGGAATTACGCGGTTATACACATTCATTACAAATAAAGGCATAACAAGATTAAAAATATTAATTAAAAGGGCAGCTACAATAACTTGAAAATAAATGTAACGATATCGATATAATGTATTCCAAAACCAAGAAAGTTTTCCTACTTTTTCTATAGGACCTGATTCAGCTCGAGTTTCATATTGAAAAATTGGTGCGACAAATATAGCCTGTCCAGTATAAATATCTTCTAAATCAGCCATAGTCTTATGCTTAATAATGCCCTGATTGTCTGGCAAAATGATTTCAACTTCTCCTAAATCACCTATTTTATTTAAAATACAAGCCTGATTGTTCTTTAACAATAAAATAACGGGTAAAATTAGTTTTGGAATACGATGTAGAGCACGTTTTACAACCCGCGCATTAAAGCCGGCTCTTTCTGCCGCACGTATGAATAATGCTGGTGTAAGTTTATGATTTTCTAATGGTAAGCCAGCACGCAGTGCATCAGCAGAAAAAGGCCGATGATTAAGCATCGTTAAAATGACTAAGCAATCCAATAATGGGTCAGCGAAGGTTTCATTTTTATCATCAGACTCATACATGCTTACGCTTTGTGAAAGAGAAGTTATATGTCTTAGTTTAGCAGTAGAATAAGCTTCTTTCGAAACTGTTAGTAACGCGCAAAGTCAAACAAACAAAGTGCCGTGCTCAGATGAAATACCTAAACGGTTTGCAGCACCGCTTTTGTTTAAGAGAAGTCATTAATGATAATTTCAAAAAACCTAATAAACGCATAGCATGCCCTAAGTTTAGAGCATGCTATTAGCTGAATATAGTAATATATCTTAAAGTATTACTAATTTAAAATTTCTATGTTACCTAGATGCAATTATTGCCAACCTGTCACTTGACCGATAGCATCACCTAAATCTGCAGGCGATCTTACCGTAGTCACGCCGGCTGCTTCAAGAGCTGCAAATTTTTCAGCAGCAGTACCTTTACCACCTGAAATAATTGCGCCTGCGTGGCCCATACGCTTTCCAGGAGGTGCTGTAACTCCAGCAATATAAGAAACAACGGGCTTTGTCACATTTGATTTAATAAATTCTGCCGCTTCTTCTTCAGCAGAGCCGCCAATTTCACCGACCATAATAATCGCTTCGGTTTGAGGGTCTTGCTCAAATAGGGCCAGTGCATCAATAAAACTTGTACCTGGAATAGGGTCACCACCAATACCAATACAAGTACTTTGACCAAAACCTTTATCAGTAGTTTGCTTAACAGCTTCGTAAGTTAAGGTTCCAGAACGAGAAACAATACCAACTTTACCAGGTAGATGAATGGAGCCTGGCATAATTCCTATTTTGCATTCACCTGGCGTAATAATACCTGGGCAATTAGGGCCTATTAATCGAGAATTACTATTATTTTCTAGATAAACTTTAACTTGTAACATATCGAGGACAGGAACACCTTCTGTAATACAGACAATTAATTTAATACCAGCATCGGCCGCTTCTAAAATAGAGTCTTTACAGAAAGCAGCTGGTACATAAATTACTGACGCTTCAGCGCCTGTTGCTTCCACAGCTTCACGAACTGTATTAAAAACGGGTAAACCGAGATGTTGCTGGCCACCTTTGCCAGGAGTGACACCACCTACCATTTTTGTTCCATATTCAATGGCTTGTTCAGAATGAAAAGTTCCCTGCTTACCTGTAAAACCCTGACAAATTACTTTTGTATCTTTATTTACTAATACACTCATTGCTTGCCTCAAAATTATTTAATAGGTTTTGTAAACCTTGTTGAAAAACAACTGCTTAATTATTGCTTAGCAACTGCCGCTACAATTTTTTTCGCTGCGTCAGTTAAACTATTAGCAGCAATGACGTTTAAGTCGCTATTATTTAAAATTTCTGCACCCAATGTTGCATTATTTCCCTCAAGGCGAACAACCACTGGAATTTTTACATCTACTTCTTTAACTGCAGCCAGTATGCCATCTGCAATTAAATCACAGCGGACAATACCACCAAAAATATTAACGAGTATTCCTTTAACATTTTCATCAGATAAAATAATTTTAAAGGCCTCAGTCACTCGTTCTTTAGTAGCACCACCACCAACATCTAAGAAGTTAGCCGGCTCGCCACCGTGTAACTTAATAACGTCCATAGTTGCCATAGCTAGCCCGGCACCATTTACCATACAACCAATTTCACCATCTAATGGAATATAATTTAGTTCCCAATCAGTTGCCCTATTTTCACGCTCATCTTCTTGTGAGGCATCACGCATACTTTTTAATTTAGGCTGTCTATATAAAGCATTACTATCGACATTTATTTTACCATCTAAACAGATTAATTGACCTGTTTTAGTTACTACAAGTGGGTTGATTTCAAGTAAGCTTAAATCACATTCAACAAACATTTTACCTAATCCTACCATTAGATGTGTAAATTGTTTGATTTGATCATTATCTAGTCCCAATTTAAAACCTAAATCACGACACTGGTAAGGCATTACACCAACAAGTGGGTCAACGATAACTTTAAAAATTTTCTCTGGGGTCTCGTGAGCAACTTTTTCAATTTCTACTCCACCTTCAGTAGACGCCATAATAACAACTCGCTGGCTAGATCTATCAACAACAGCACCTAAGTATAACTCGCGGCCTATATCACATGTTTCCTCAATTAAAACAGCATTAACAGGTTGGCCTTTAGCATCAGTTTGATAAGTTACTAAGCGAGTTCCTAATATGGATTTAACATATGCTGCCAATTCATCTTTAGTATTAACTAACTTAACGCCTCCAGCTTTACCACGTCCACCAGCATGAACCTGGGCCTTAGCTACCCATTTTGAAGTAGAAAGTAAGGATGCAGCTTGAATTGCATCTTCAACATTATAAGCAACCTGCCCTTTAGGTGTAGGTAAGCCATAACTGGCAAATAATTGCTTAGCTTGATATTCATGTAAATTCATTGATTACTATCCTGCTGTTTTATCATCTTTAAATTAAAAGTGGCAGAATTTTATCATGGATTTATATATACGGACATAGGGCTATAAGTTGTTAGAGCGAGCATATATCCTATATGAAGTAGGTTTATGGCTATAACATAGCCATAAACCTACCTAATCTAGGGCGTATTAAACATTTAATAGTAAGCGAGCGGGGTCTTCTAACAACTCTTTGACATTAACAAGAAACTGAACAGACTCTTTACCATCAATTAAGCGATGATCGTAGGATAGGGCAATATACATCATTGGGCGGATAACAATCTCACCTTTTTCTACAATAGGCCTATCTTCAATTTTATGCATGCCTAAAATACCCGTTTGTGGTGGATTAATTATAGGAGTTGCTAGTAGTGAGCCGAACACACCACCGTTAGTAATGGTAAACGTGCCACCCTGCATTTCCTCCATAGCTAATTTACCCTGACGAGCACGATTTGCGGTATCCATGATTTCTTTTTCAATTTCTGCCATAGATAATTGATCGGCATTTCTAATCACAGGGACCACTAAACCACGCTCTGTTGAAACAGCAACACCAATATCATAATAGCCGTGATAAACTATATCATGGCCATCAATAGAGGCATTAACAGCTGGAAAACGCTTCAAAGCTTCGACCACTGCTTTCGTAAAGAAAGACATAAAGCCTAAACGCACGCCATGCTTTTTCTCAAAAGAATCTTTATATTGAGCACGTAAATCCATAACAGCTTTAAGATTAACCTCGTTGAATGTAGTTAACATAGCTGCGTTATGTTGCGCTTGGACCAAACGCTCTGCAATTTTGGCACGTAATCTTGTCATAGGAACACGACGTTCTTCACGAACTCCCGGAGCCGATACTTGTTCACTAGCGGTCGATTTGGCAGCTGGTTGTGATTTTGCCACCTCTACTTCAGATTTATTTTTTTCTCGATTTGCAGCAATAAATGCTTCAACATCTTCTTTTGTCAATCGGCCATCTTTTCCTGAACTAGGTACTTGTGAGGCCTGTAAATCATTCTCTGTTAATAGCCGACGTACAGCAGGACCTGCAACTTTGTCATCATCGCTATCTTCAGGTGCTACTTTATCTTCAACCTTCTTTGTAGTACTTGCTGGCGAAGCTTCCGCTTGCTTAACGCTTCCACCCTCTTCAATTCGAGCTAATAACTCACCTGAAGTAACTGTATCTCCTTCTTTAAATAAGATTTCTTTAATTACTCCATCTGCTGGTGCAGGCACTTCTAAGACAACCTTATCAGTCTCTAAATCAAGAAGATTTTCATCTCGGTTTACTTTGTCACCAACTTTTTTATGCCAAGTAGCGATGGTCGCATCTGCAACTGACTCAGGTAAATTAGGTACTTTAACTTCAATAGACATGGTTAGACCTTCTTAATATTATAATTTTCAATAATTAATCTACTAGCGCTTGGTTGACTAATGCTAGCTGCTGCTGGACATGTAAAATAGGACTACCAACAGCCGGCGATGCTGCAAAACCACGGCCAGCATAACGCAAATGCTGATCAACTTGTAAACAATCTTTGATATTATGCTGAGATGCAAACCAAACACCCTGATTTTGCGGCTCTTCTTGGCACCATACAATATCTTTTGCCAACGGATAATTAGCTAGTATGTTAACCAATGATTTTTTAGGAAAGGGATATAGTTGCTCTATACGTATAATAGCAATATGATTTAATTGGTCATCACGACGTTTCTGTAACAGATCGTAATAGACTTTTCCACAGCATAAGACGATTTTAGTTACTTTCATAGGATCAAGGTCATCAATTTCAGGAATAACATTGTGGAATTGACCATTTAAAAGATCACTAACAGGTGACACCGCTAATTTATGACGCAGTAAGCTTTTAGGAGTCATTACAATTAAAGGCTTACGAAATTTACGTAAAACTTGCCGGCGCAACAAATGAAAAATTTGTGCAGGTGTTGTAGGTGTACACACTTGCATATTATGTTGCGCGCATAGCTGCATGTAACGTTCAAGTCTAGCCGACGAATGCTCTGGCCCTTGTCCTTCATAACCATGAGGTAAAAACATTACTAAACCACATAAACGTCCCCATTTTTGTTCACCAGAACTGATAAATTGGTCAATAACAACTTGTGCCCCATTAGCGAAATCACCAAATTGCGCCTCCCAAATCACTAAAGCATCAGGAGCTGACGCAGAATAGCCGTATTCAAAAGCAAGTACCGCCTCTTCAGACAATACTGAATCAATTACAACAAAATGAGCATTTTTATTAGTAGTTCGTTCTAGTGGAATATAAACTTCACCTGTCTGAATATCATGTAATACGGCATGGCGATGCGCAAAAGTACCTCGACCAGAATCTTGGCCAGATAATCTAACACAATACCCTTCATGAAGAAGACTGGCGTAAGCCATAGTTTCTGCATAGCCCCAATTCATTGGTAAGGCACCAGTAGACATTTTTTCACGTTCATTTAACAACTTTTTAACAACAGGATGAACTTCAAAGCCATTAGGTAATGTTTGTAATTTTTGTGCGAGCGTATTTAAAACATCTTCACTAATGGTTGTATCGACTTTATCGGTCCATTTCGCATTAAGATAAGGCGACCAATCAATTGATATTTTGCCTTTGTAATTTTCATGAACCATATCTACAACCGGTTGACCTTTATCTAAGGTATTACGATAAGATTCCATTAATTCATTAACTTTTTCTTGCGTAATTAAACCTTTATTAATCAATTGCTCTGCGTAGATTTCACGTAAAGGACGCATGCTCTTAATTTTTTTATACATTTCAGGTTGGGTGATAGAAGGTTCATCCGCTTCATTATGCCCATGACGTCTATAGCAAACCAAATCAATCACTACGTCACGTTTAAATTTCATACGAAAATCAAATGCAATTTGAGTCGCAAAAACTACTGCTTCTGGGTCATCACCATTTACATGTAAAACAGGTGCCTGAACCATTTTAGCAACATCTGTGCAATACAGTGTAGAGCGTGCATCTAAAGGGTTACTTGTTGTAAAACCAATTTGATTATTAATAACAATATGAACTGTACCCCCTGTGGCATATCCTCTCGCCTGCGAAAAATTAAATGTTTCCATAACCACGCCTTGCCCTGCAAAAGCAGCATCACCATGAACAACCACAGGCACTACCGTGTTTTTCTTAGCCAGATCATTGCGGCGTTCTAATCTAGTTCTTGCAGAACCTTCTACAACAGGGCCAATAATTTCTAGATGAGAAGGATTAAAAGCTAGTGCCAAATGGACAATAGCACCGCTTTCCGTACGAATATCAGAAGAAAAACCCATATGATATTTCACATCACCTGTTCTTTCTGAGATAACTTTTCCTTCAAATTCCTGAAAGAGTTTATCAGGAGACTTTCCTAAAACATTCACTAAAACGTTTAAACGCCCTCGATGAGCCATACCCATAACAATTTCTTTAACGTCTTGCTGGCCACCTTGACGAATAATCTCCTTTAGCATAGGAATAAATGCATCACCGCCTTCTAAAGAGAAACGCTTCTGGCCAACATAGCGTGTTCCTAGATAACGCTCTAAGCCATCTGCTGCAATTAAATCATTAAGTATTTCTTTTTTCTTCGCTGCATCAAAATGAGGCCGGCCCCGGGCTGTTTCCATTTTTTTTTGTAACCACTGAGTCTCTTCCATATTTGAAATATGCATATACTCAATGCCAATACTGCCACAGTAGGTATCTTTTAGTGCTTGTAAGATATCTTTAAGCGGCATTTGCTGTCCGGCTTGAAAATAATCTCCAGCACAAAAATTTTGGTTTAAATCTGCCTCAGACAAATTATGATAATTTAATTCAAGACTTGGTACATGAACTCTTTCGGTCATATCAAGTGGATCTAGCTTAGCAGCGTGATGCCCATAGGAACGATAGGCATTGATAAGGTGAGCTACCTGAAATTGCTTGCTATCTGCTGAAGGCGCACTAACCTGATTAAAAAATCTTTTATCTGCATTTTCTAGGAAATAATTACGTATATCACGATGAGAAATTTCTTTTGCTACTGAATCGACTTTAGGTAACGCTTCAAAAGCCCTGCGCCAATCAGCAGGTACAGAATTAGGATCTGCTAAAAAGTCTTCATATAAAGCATCGACATAGGCCATATTACCACCAGATAAATAAGATAAGGCCCCTTGTTTTTGCAGATTACTACTCATATCTTTTTTCTCCCAGGGAGTTTACTTGTAAACGTTCACAATCTATTGCATTAAAATACTGTGCCAAGGCTTTTTGAACGAAATTTATACTTCAAAATACGCTTGTAGAAAGTTATCTATTCGTTTTTTCAGCATGATTTTAGTCCAAACTGCATTCAAATCCAACCTTCCACCAAGATTTAAGCATAGCTCGTGAACAGTTACGTTTACTTTAATAATTCCAACCAATTATGGAATAACGTTCGCTTAATGATCTAATAGACTTTATATTAAATAATAAATTCACGTTATTTAAAGCAAACCAGAAAACTATTAGGTTTCCTGATTCAACATCTGCAGGCGAATATGACTAATCGCTTGCGCCGGATTGAGTCCCTTCGGGCAAACATTTGCACAATTCATAATTGTGCGGCAACGAAACACACTAAATGGATCTTTTAATTTATCTAGACGATGATCCGTCGCTGTATCACGACTATCAGCTAAGAAGCGACGTGCTTGTAAGAGCCCAGCAGGACCGATAAATTTATCAGGATTCCACCAATAAGAAGGACATGAGCTAGTACAACAAGCACACAAAATACATTCGTATAAGCCGTCTAATAAAGAACGCTCTGCTGGTGATTGTAACCGTTCTCTTGCCGGCTCAACCCCATCATTTTGTAAATAAGGCTCAACACGCTCATATTGTTCATAAAATTGCGTCATATCGACTACTAAATCCCGAATAACTGGAAAACCAGGTAAAGGGCGAATAACTATTTTATCTGTATTAAGTTGCGATAGGGAGGTAATACAAGCCAAACCATTTGTACCATTAATATTCATGCCGTCAGAGCCACAAACCCCTTCTCGACAAGAACGTCTATAAGCCAAAGTAACATCTTGCTCCGCTTTAATCCTCTCTAGTAGGGTCAACAGCATAGGATCGCTTTTGGCAGGTATCTCCACAGTATAATCCTGCATATAAGGTTTTTCATTATTTTCAGCTTCTGGATTATAACGATAAATGGATAAAGTTAATTTTCTACTATCAGCCATAACATATCCTCTTAATAAACGCGTTCTTTGGGCGCAAGCGGCTCAACGTATTTAGGTTTCTCATTAACAGGTCGATAATCAATGCGTTCTTCATCTTCAAAATACAGCGTATGCTTTATCCAATTAGCATCGTCCCGCTTAGGGTAATCTTCACGGCTATGCGCACCTCGGCTCTCAGTACGCGCTAATGCCGAATGCGCAGAAGCGTAAGCTGTAGCCATTAAATTATCTAACTCTAAAGCTGCGATACGTTCTGTATTAAAGATATGACTTTTGTCACTTAGTTTAGCATGTTTTAAACGTTCACGAAGTGCTTGTAAGCGATGCAAGCCTTCTTCCATCACTTTACCTGTACGAAACACACCAAAATCTTCTTGCATGACCCGTTGCATAGCATCACGAATTTCTGCAGGACTTTCACCATCAGTGGAATTTTCCCAACGCATATAACGTTCTAGTGCTGGCGCAAGATCATCATCAGAAACATAGGCCATATCTGGAAGTTCATTGGCATACCATAACTCTTCAACATGTAAACCAGCAGCACGGCCAAAAACAACTAAATCAAGTAAAGAGTTACCTCCTAACCTGTTAGCACCATGTACAGAAACGCAAGCACATTCACCTACAGCATATAAACCTTCAACAATATCATCACTACCATTTTGATGATTTATAACCTGCCCATGAATATTAGTTGGAATACCACCCATACTATAATGACAAGTAGGTACAACCGGGATAGGTTCAACAATCGGATCAACGCCGGCAAATTTTAATGATAATTCACGAATACCTGGAAGACGTGACATGATTAAATCAGCACCTAAGTGATCAAGTTTTAATTTGACATGATCAATCCCGTTAGGATCAAAGCCTCTTCCTGCCCGAATTTCCAAAGCCATAGAGCGAGCAACGACATCTCTAGAGGCTAAATCTTTTACTCGTGGCGCATAGCGTTCCATGAATCGCTCACCATCTTTGTTAATTAAATAGCCTCCTTCACCCCTGCATCCTTCGGTAACTAAGGTTCCGGCGCCTGCAATACCTGTTGGGTGAAATTGCCACATTTCCATATCTTGGAGAGGAATACCTGCACGTAATGCCATACCAAAGCCATCACCTGTATTAATATAAGCGTTTGTCGTAGATTGAAAAATACGGCCTGCGCCTCCTGTAGCAAGAATACAAATTCGGGTTTGATAAAAAACAATTTCACCTGTTTCTATCGATAAAGCCGTAACACCTGCAATTCGCCCATGTGCATCTTTCACAAAATCAAGTGCATACCATTCACTAAAAACATGAGTTTTTGCTTTTAAATTTTGTTGATATAAAGTATGTAATAAAGCGTGCCCTGTTCTATCAGCAGCTGCGCAGGTTCGTGCTGCCTGCTCACCACCAAAATTTTTAGACTGGCCACCAAATTGACGTTGATAGATTCTACCATTATCCATACGAGAAAAAGGCAAACCCATATGCTCTAGTTCATAAACTGCTTCAGGGCCAGTTTTACATAAATATTCAATACAATCTTGATCGCCAATATAATCAGCTCCCTTAACGGTATCATACATATGCCAGCGCCAATCATCTGGATGCGCATTGCCTAGAGCTGAAGTAATTCCGCCTTGCGCAGAGACAGTATGTGAACGTGTTGGAAAAACTTTGGAAAGCAAAGCAACTTTTAAACCAGAATTAGCAAGCTGTAAAGCCGCTCGCATGCCTGCCCCACCTGCACCAATAATAACTGCATCAAATTTATTCCTTGCAATTGGCCCATTCATATCATTGCCCCCATACAATCATTAAGCCCCAAATAAATTGAGCGCTAAGCCAAATTAGAACAACCATTTGCAAGAACAGACGAACGCTAGTAGGCTTAACATAGTCTGTTGTAACAGTCCAAACTCCTATCCAAGTATGTAAGGAAAGAGCTACAAGTGCCATAATGGTTGCCGCTTTAAAGAATATATTATGGAATAACGCATGCCACTGTGGATATTGTAAATGCGGATGAGCAAGTAAAAAACCAAATACAAAAAAACAGTAAAGCGCAAAATAAATAGCACTAACACGCTGAACTAACCAATCTTTTAAGCCATTTCCTGTTAAACTGGTGACATTGCTTACCATATCCAAAATCCTAAAAGTAGAGTTAAAATAATTGCAGCTACAATAACAAAAATAGCACTATTACGACCTGAACTTACATGCTCACCATAACCTGCATCCATAATCACGTGGCGAATTCCAGCTAGTAAATGATAAATTAAGGCCGCACCAAAAGCCCACAGCAATAACTTTGCCCCAATACCTGCTAGTATAGTTTGTAAATTAGCAAAGGAATCCGGACTAGCTAAAGCTAAATCAAGGTAATAAAGAATAAAAGGAAATAATAGAAACAAGGCTAATCCAGAAATGCGATGTAAAATGGACGCAATGGCCATAGGAGGAAATTTTATAGTAGTTAAATCAAGATTTACCGGTCTTTTTTTATTCACGTTATACTTTATCCTTTAAAATAAATGACAAAATTATTAGCTAATACAGTATAAAAGCCACCTAAATAGATATTTAATAGATTACTTTGCAAACTCAACTGCAGTAGTTAATTGCAATAATGCTCAAATCTTCATGCACATACACCGCAATTCTAGGCGCTGCCGCATCCTACCACTTAACTCACTACCGCGGGTTTAGTAAAGAAATCTAATATAATTTAAACGTAAAATTGCAACTTAAACTATATAGCTTAAGCTACTTTTAATTAAAACTAATTATAACTGCCAAGCTAAATCACAGCTCTATATCATGCTTTATAAAATAGATTAATTGCAGTATTTTAATCGAATCGCTGCTTCTCGTTTAAAGATATAGCAAGAAGTGGAATTATACCACTCTGGTTTTTTAGCGCAAAGCATATGTGAAAAAAGAGAAATAACTATTAGGATGCTATATGTTATTTAGAATTATCTTGGCCAGTTTTTATGACTTACTAATCACCCTGGCTTTATTGATGCTGATAACCACACTTTGCGTTATTATCAAACAATCAGCTATTCCCGCAGATACACGATGGTATCAGTGCTTATTAGTTACGACAATGCTTACTTATTTTTTTCTCTGCCTTAAGTTTGGTGGCCAAACAATAGGGTTAAAAGCTTGGCAGCTACAATTGATAACTGAAGGCCGATTAACAATCATGCAAATTTTTTTATGGTTATTATTAACTGTACCAGCCATAGTTTATGGATTTTTTAAAATTAAAAATCCTTGCTATTTTCTCTTTAAATGGACAGGAGTTACTTTAAGATCACTGAAATAGATAGATAAAAGGAGCTAATTGGATTAAGTTAACTTAACTAATTAAATATAACTTTAAACGTTCACACCTTATGTACCAAAAGACCCTTTTGACGCAATGCCTCAAGAAAATCATACGTCAAAATGCTCGTATAAAATCGTTTACCAAGTTGCAAGCATACCCGTAAGCAACACATCCCTTTTTTAGCGGGAAACTTTAGGTCCTGAGCTTGCATGTTGTAAATAAGGTTGTCGTGGAGATTCGGATGGATAGCCATAACCTTTATCAGCAATTGTTTTAACCACTTTAAGGTAACGTTCGCCCCATACACCAGGATCAAAATTAGTTACTACGACATTATAGTTTAAATTAATAATGGACTCAAAAGCCTTACGTTGCGCTTTTTCGTGTCCACCAAAAGCGACTTGTACTTCTGTTTCAGCACTAACACCACCAGTCTTTAGACGCTCAATTAGAAGATAAATCATTTTTTCAATTGTAAAATGTAATTTACACATTGACATACCAGCAGTAAACATATCCTGCGCTTTAGATGTACTTAATCTATGGCCTCTATCTACAATAGGATAAACAAATTCATATTCAGTGCCATCTCCAATGGGCTCTGGCTCAATGATAACAGGGGGTAAAATCGGATCGATAGTAGGGTTAATTATAAATAACTCGAAATCAGCCCAGTGCCACCAAAGCTGATAAATTCTTTCAATCAGCGCAATGGGATCATCGTAGTTATCAATTAAGATTTGTTGTCGCATCTCTTCCATTTGCTGTTCAAAAGTTGGGTCTGAGACGTCTATATTATCAGCCATTATCATTACCTGTTTTAACGCATACTCGTATCTTAGCTTAAAATTGCAATTCAAGTATAAAGCGTAATAATTATTAAATAGCAAAAAAAGTGTAAATTTAACTAATATAGATAAAATTACTAGCTAATTTATCACCTTATAATATATAACTGCCTGCTTATGGCAACTCTTTAGACAGCCTTGTTGGCATGAAGTATTGTCTTGACAAAAAGCAATAGCACCGCGCTTGACCCAGATATCAAGCATGGGTTGTAGGGCCATTAAATCCAAATCAAATTCGCGAGCTAGCTGTTGATTACTGGCTATTTTTTCACGACGTAAATAATTAAGAATCTGTAAGAGCATGCTTGTTTCCTAGATAAAGGCTTTGATAACGAAGCTTAACTATAAACAGCCCAATACTCATTAACATCAGCATAATCCAAAACAGTGATTGTTGAGGATGGACCGCAAAGCGAGCACTTTGATAAAATATAACCCCAGCAGCATAAGCAATTAATAATGACCAACTTACTGAAAACCACATTAATTTACGATTGGCTTCTTGCCGAATTGCTGCCATTGTCGATACACAAGGAATATATAATAAAACAAAAAGTAGATAAGCGAAGGCACCAGCACGACCATCAAAAAGTTGTGCCATTTTACCATAGACAGTTTGTGACATTTCATTATCAGGCGCACTAGCTAAAATTGGGTTAACTAAAGCATGGCTTAATTCAGCTAAATTTTGTGGGATAGACCAAAAAGCAGTTTGTAATGAGTGCCAAAAATTAAATGCCGTAATATGAACATTATCTATATGACTTAATTGAGCATAAAGTGAATTTAAAGACCCAATCACAACTTCTTTGGCTAACATCCCAGTTAAAAGGCCCACAGTTGCCGGCCAATTATTGATGTTAATGCCCATGGGAGAAAATAATGGTGTAAGCCATTGCCCTATTAAGGATAAAATTGACTGTGTATTAGCCGCTTCTCCACTAAAGCCACCATTAATTGTTATAGCATTTAAGCCGCTTAAAATAACACACACGGGAATAATTAATCGTCCTGCTCGTACTATAAAATAGCGCAGACGAATAGACATTTCTTTAAATAAACGCTTAAGGCTAGGCCGATGATATGCCGGTAACTCAAGAATTAACGGCGAAGAATAACCACGTAAGGTCGTTTTACGCAACAATAGGCCTGTTAGCACAGCCATTAAAATACCAATCAAGTAAAGACAAAATACAATATTTTGCCCTCCTGTAGGAAAAAAAGCTGCTACAAAGACTGAGTAAATCGCTAAACGGGCACTACAAGACATAAAAGGACTCATAACAATAGTTAGTAAGCGCTCCCTGTCTGAATCAAGTGTTCGAGCAGCCATTATAGCTGGTACATTACAACCAAAACCAACAATCATAGGAACAAATGCTTTTCCAGGCAAACCGAGTATACGCATGATTTTGTCAACGACAAAAGCAGCCCGTGCCATATAGCCTGATACCTCTAGCAGTGCTAAGAAGAAAAACATAGCGCCAATAACGGGGATAAAGGTTACAGTAGTTGTAATTCCTACGCCAATGCCTTGAGCTATTAATGCGATAAGCCAAGATGGAGAATGAAGTTTCGTTAATAACCACTCTGGACCTTGTACGAAAAATGTACTTGAGGTAATTTCAAAGAAATCTTGTAGCGCTCCGCCAATATTAATGGCAAATAAAAACATGAAATACATTACCCCAAAAAAGATAGGCAATGCTAAAAAACGATGCAAGATAATACGATCTAATTTAGCGGTAAAATGCTCACTAGAATCATTGCGTTTTCTTTGAACTAAGTTAACTAATTTATGAATAGCTTGATACCGAGCATCAGCAATAACAATATCATCATCAGGGTATCTTTCTATCAAATTTATACTTTCTAATCCTAGTATAGTTTTTATTAAATAATCATCTCCCTCTAAAGTTCGAAAAGTATAATAGCGTGCTAAATTAAGGGGCAGCTGCTTATTTTCAACTAACTTCTTCTCTATATTATTAATTCGTCGTTGTAGTTCTGCCGGGAGCGACAAATTAAGGCAGCTTACTTTAATCGAGGAAGTAGTAATAGCTTGTTGTAACGCCGCCATACCTATTTTTTTGTGGGCTTGAATCGCAACTACAGGACAATTAAGTTGCTCTGCTAGAACACTTAAATCTATAGAAATACCACGTTGTTTGGCAATATCAACCATATTAAGTGCAATAATAACAGGCTTGCCTAACTCCAATAATTGACTGGTTAAATATAAATGTCGTTCTAAATGACAGGCATCAATAATATTAATTATGATATCTGCTGGCATGCTTAATATAGCTTGCGCTGTAATTTGTTCATCTTGACTTGCTGTAACGGAGGAGTTTAGAGAATAGATGCCAGGCAAATCAGTAACTTCTATTTTTTCATCGTTTACTTGAAAGAGGCCTGTTTTTTTTTCTACAGTTACACCGGGCCAATTACCCACTTTCTGATTATCATCAGTTAATGCATTAAATAAAGTTGTTTTACCGCAATTAGGATTGCCTACAAGTAAAATACTGGTCATACAGGTTCCCACTCTAATTTTGCAGCTTCTTCCTTACGCAGCGTAATGGATGTTCCTCGAATTTCAATTTGTAATGGACACCCTAAAGGAGCAACTCTGACTACTTTTATCACTACGCCACGCGTTATACCTAAAGATAGTAAACGTCGTCGAAAAATTAAATCAGTCTCTCCAAAATTAACTAAACGTACTTGATCACCTTTAGATAAATCATCAGTATGCATTTTTTTCATGCTATTCTTAATTAAATTAAACAATAACCAAACTTACATTTATACAATATATTAGCATGAATGATATCGATAATCATTCTCATTTTATAAAAAAAGTGAGTTAAATGCTAATTTTTAGAAGATTAAGTTGTTAAATAAGACATTATTCGTCTGGTATGGCGTTTAGCATAATCTGTAGACTGCATCTCATGTAAACGACTTTGTGTTCTTTTAAAATCTTGACTCATTTCACCTTTCATATACAGTTCATCAATAGGTGCTGCCGCTGATAATACCAAATAGATGCCTTGATCATACATAACATCAATAAAATGAATTAACAAAATTGCATATATCGTATCGTTTTCACCTAGAATTGGAATATCACTAATAAAGATAGTATCGAAACGTTCCGCTATTTCTAAATAATCCAGTTGACTGCGTGGTAAATTACAAATTACTTTAAAATCAAACCAAACAACACGCTCGCCTAGTTTAACATAAGGGATTTCGCGCTTTTGAACAATTAAGGTTCCTTGGATTTGTGCCGCAGGTGCCAGATAAGTAAATTGCTTATCAAAGAGCTGACTAGTTTCCTTACTTAAGGGACAAAAATAAGTTTGAAGGTTTAATTCTCGGCCTAAGCGATAATCTTGCTTTTTACCAAGGCAAACAACATCACAATGCTCTTTAATAGCTTTAATTGCCGGTAAAAAACGAGCTCGTTGTACCCCATCACGATATAAATTATCAGGTGCTACATTAGAGGTAGCGACTAGAATAACCTTTCGAGTAAAAAGTGCTTGCATGAGCTCAGCTAAAATCATTGCATAAGCAACGTCATCCACCATAAACTCATCAAAACAAAGCAATTGTGCTTTTTTAGCTATTTCAGCTGCAATACTTTGCAAAGGATTAGGTGTACCTTGTAATTGCCTTAACTTAGCATCGACTTGCTGCATGAAATGATGAAAATGAAAGCGCAGCTTTTTATTTAAAGAAATATTATCAAAAAACAGATCCATTAAAAATGTTTTACCAACACCTACAGGCCCATGCAAGTAGACGCCTTTTAAAGAGTCTTTTTTAAGCCACTTGAACCAAACTTTTTTGGGAGAGGTTAAATCACTACTCAGTTTATCTAAATAGACTAAAACTTGTCGTTGTTTTGGGTTATCTTGAATATGACCACAGGCAATAGCTGCATCATACTTTTCAAATAAACTCATTGCTTTAATACCTGTGCACGAATTACATCTATTAATTTAGACTTTAATAAAAGTAAATTTCCATGAAAAAAATGGCCTGTTGCTGCAAAGGAAATTACAGGAATTTTAGGATTGGCTTGGTTAGCAAAGTTCATTACTAAATCGAGTGGAGAAATATCATCTTCTTCACCTTGAAAAATATACCAATGTTTTGGTGCTCGAAATTCTAAATAATTATAATGATGGACAGGCGGCGCTATGGTAATCAATAAAATTGCATCACTTTGTGCTGCAGCGCGATAAGCTACGAAGGAGCCAAAGGAAAATCCAGCGAATATAAATTGTGTATTAGGATAATTACGCTGCCAAAGTTGGCGTAAAATTAACATATCTTCGCTCTCACCAATTCCTGCATCATAATAACCTGCTGATTGGCCAACACCACGAAAATTAAAACGTATTGTAGGAATGCCTAATTCTTTAAAAGCACGCGCCATTGTTGTTACAACCTTATTTTGCATAGTACCACCCTGCAGCGAATGTGGATGACCTAATATAGCTAAATAATTGGTATGTACTTGGTCTGGCACAGTTAGTATAGCTTCTAACATACCTATCTTGCCTTCAAAGCAAAAAGCATGTTCACCTGGGGCCGTTAAATCAATAAAAGGTAACATAGTCACTTATCAACTTACTTAAAGTATTAATAATAACCTATCTTGCAATTTGTTGCGCGTCCTTTAAACTTATTTTGCGCTGACTATTTTGCAGCGACTTTAATTTTTAAAAACTAACTTTATCCTTTTTGGAGGACTTGATCGATGCGACAGGTACCAATATTTTCTTTTATCGCTATTTACTCTGTATTGATAGGGAGTAAATAAAATGATAATTACCGATTTTATTAAAAAGAAACGCGCTGCTAAAAAGATAACAATGCTTACTTGTTATGATTACCCTAGTGCTAAAATTATTGCCGAATCGAAACTTGATTGTGTTTTAGTTGGCGATAGTGTTGCAATGGCAGTTCATGGTCATCCTAGTACCGTGATGGCAACTATTGATATGATGGTTTTGCACACTCAAGCAGTAGCACGTGCTATTACCCAGCAATTAATAGTCAGTGATTTACCTTTTCTTTGTCATCGCCTATCGCAGGCTGAAACCATAAGTAACGTCAAAAGACTAATTCAAGCTGGCGCTCAAGCGATAAAAATTGAAGGTGGCGATGAGGATACTTGTCGTACTATCGCCTATCTAGTTGCTTCAGGTATTCCTATTTTAGGCCACATAGGCTTAATGCCTCAATCTATTTATCAATATGGTGGCTATAAAGTTCAAGGCCGAGAAGATAATCAAGCCACACAGTTATTACAGCAAGCAAAAAATTTAGAAGCTGCCGGTTGCGCGGCTATAGTGCTTGAATGTATCCCGCAACATTTAGCCAAGAAGATTACCGACAGCTTAATTATTCCCACTATCGGTATAGGTGCCGGTGCTGTAACCGACGGGCAGGTTTTAGTCTGGCATGATATGTTAGGACTACAACAAGATTTCTTGCCTAAATTTGTGAAACAGTTTACGAATACCAAAACTTCTATATTAAGAGCAATTAATCAATACATTGAGGATGTACAACAAGTTAGTTTTCCTAATGAGATACATGCTTATTAATTACCCTTATTTCATATTACTACCTAACGTTTAATATATCGTTAGGTAGCACAATCAATTTTACTCGGAATAATTATGCAAGTTTTTTATGATTTAAATGATTGGATTAACTTTAGAGCAACTTTAAAAGCTGATGTAAGCTTAGGGTTCGTACCGACTATGGGTAATTTGCATGCAGGCCATAGTTCTTTAATGCAAATCAGTAGACAGGAAAATGAACTAACCGCTGTAAGTATTTTTATCAACCCTACTCAGTTTAATCGGCCTGATGATTATTCACATTATCCTCGGACGTTGGAAGCAGACCTTCTGCTACTACAAGAAAATCATATAGATTATTGTTTAATTCCAACTGAGCAGGCTATCTATCCAGACAATTATCGCTACAAAATAATCGAAAATGACTTTTCTACCATTATGGAAGGTACTCATCGGCCAGGACATTTCAATGGTGTTCTTACCGTAGTTATGAAACTACTTAATTTAGTAAAACCTAAACATGCCTATTTTGGTGAGAAGGATTACCAGCAATATTGCTTAATTCGTGATATGGTTCGTGCTTTTTTTATGCCAGTTATTATAACGCTTTGTCCAACCATTCGCGAAGAAGCAAGCCAACTTGCTTTTAGCTCTCGGAATAATCTTCTCACTCAAAATGAAAAACAACTAGCAAAACGCTTTGCAAGTATCTTTCATCAAGATAAGGCCTATGATGAGATCAGTAAACAATTAAAGGAAAATCATATAGATGTCGAATACTTTATAGAGCATGGTAATCGACGTTTTATAGCAGTTAATATTGGAAATGTACGTTTAATTGATAATTATGCTATATAAAATGCCCTTTATAATTAATTAGGCATTCTACTATTTTAAGGCTATTCTTTAATAGATAACATTTTATGAAAGGGACTATCATTATGTTAAGAAAAAATATCCTAAATGTAACACTTTATTTAATCAGTTTTTCTTTATCCTCTGTTGCAGTTGCTTCAGCCGCAACAGATACAACTGATAACGGTGGTAGTTCCACAACTAGCACTACATCTTCTTCATCTAGTACTACGCCTTCATCTACAACAAATACTAGTACTACACCTTCATCAGGTATGTCTACTACTGGTAGCGCTACTACACAAAGTAAAGATGATTGGTTATCAAAATTAAGAGAAGTAGTACCTAATATGATCTGTAAAAATTTCACGCAAAATGAAGCTGTAAATAATCGATTGAAATCTGCAAATATTGATTACAATAAATGTGTGACTTTAATCCCTGCTAGCTTTGATAAATGTAAAGAAAAATACTATGCCGATTTACCAGCAACAATTGACCAAGAAAGTGCGTCTAAATGGGGTAGAACTATTGGTGAATGTATTGGGGATGATTTTGCGGCTAAAAACTTTAGTGATAACCGCTCGAATTCAGGTAGCTCTGTACAAGAACTAACCAAAGATGAATGGTTAGCAAGATTAAAGGCGGTTGTACCTGATTTAATTTGTAAGGGCTTTTTACAAGATGAAACGCTAAATAAACGCTTAACAGAAGTCAATATTAATTATGATAAATGCGTTACTTTAATTCCTGCCAGCGTTGATAAGTGTCAGAAAGATCTCTACTCACAAATTCCAGCAACTATTAATCAACAAAATGCAGGAAAATGGGGGCATTCAATCGGTGAGTGTATTGGCAAAGATTTTGCTATTAAATATTTATTTACAAATAATAAACAACAATAAAATTGCTCTGCAAATGCAAAGTTAGTTGGGTTTATCTAGCTAACTTTGCTTGCAACGAATTATAAAGCTTAGTGAGTGACGCTATATTTACCTTTTTTTATTACCATACATTTTTGAATCAGCAAGAACAAGCATACTTTCTAGTGTTTGATGCTCTTCTTTATTATACTGGATGCTACCCACGCTAAATTCAATTGCATAGCCTTTTGTTTCTATACATTTTAATGAGTCTTTTAAGCGTGTAGTAATACCATCGACATCCTGTGAATTTAACCCAGAACAAAATACGCAAAACTCATCCCCTCCTAAACGTGCAATCACATCATGACAACGAAAGTTTTGCAGAAGACATTTTGAAAAAGTTTTTAATACTTTGTCCCCTTCCGCATGGCCAAACTTATCATTAATAGGCTTAAATTTATCTAAATCAAAGAACAATAGATTAAACTCTTGATTTTCTCGTTGACATTTTTGAAATAAATAATTAGCAATTTTTAAAAATCCACGACGATTAGATAAGCCAGTTAATTCGTCTGTTATAGATAATTGCAAGGATTCCAACTCCATTTCTACCATTTTAGCAAGATCATAAACCACATTTTGATCGACATCCGCTATTGGCCTTGGTTTATCATCAATTAAGCAGATAACACCAACATTGCATTTATTTATTTTTAGAGGACAACCTAAATAAAATCTAAAATTTGGTTTATTAATAACAAAAGGATTATCGTAAAAACGCCTATCTTTAGTTGTATCTTCAACTACCATAATTTCATCTGAAAGTATAACATGACCACAAAATGAGGTTTTTCGTGGCGCCTCTTGTATCTCAAAACCTTGAGTTGATTTCATCCATTGGCGTTCAGCCTCTAAAAAGGAAATTACAGCAATAGGAACATCAAAGAGCTTACATGCAATCCGAGTCACCCTATCAAAACGCTCTTCTCGTTCTGTATCTAGTATGCGTAATTTATAAAGTGTTGCTAAGCGTTCGGCTTCATTTTCGGGTATGTCTGGAGGAATCATTACTATTATCCTTGTAAAAACATTCTAAATAGCCATAAAGTACTTACTATATTAGTAGTATAAATCAATTAATTTTTTATAAAATTTGAAAGTAATAATTATGAATAATTTAGAAACTATTTTAGAAGAACTAAAACAACGTGAGCCAATCTTTCACCATCCTGATAAATTTGGCAAGACTAAAGAAGCTCTTGAATCTATGATGGTTGACGATTTCTGGGAGGTTGGCGCTTCAGGTGCTATCTACAATAAAGAATTTGTAATAAATACCTTACTTGAAAGGTATGCTGATGCTAATTATAAAGATGATTGGCAAACAAGTGACTTTAGATGTAGAAAAATTTCATCGAATAATTATTTATTAACTTACACTTTAGTCCAAGATCAAATAAGAATAACACGCAGAGCTACTCTATGGCGCAGAGTAAATAATAATTGGCTTATTGTTTATCATCAAGGAACTGTAGTTTCTTCCCCTGTATAAGTTCATTTACAGTATCCAACGTATATCTTTAGAACTTTTTAAGGTTAATTTTGATTAATTAAATTATTAGGTCAAGTAATTGAATTAAAAATTTTAATTCAATTACTTTTGCAAACTTAAATTTATATAATAAATTTTGTTAAGCTACTTTAGTAAAAGTGCAAATTGATGTATGTGCATAACCATTTTGCTGTGGGCCATCTTCATTAGTATCATTAAACTCGAAACTTACTCCTCTAATTTGAAGTTGTTCACCATTTAACGAAAAGACGCTATTACTAACTTGTGTTCCAAAATTAGAATTAATTTTAGATTGACCATATCTTGTCCATACCGATACCTCTTGCACTAATAACTTATCTTTGGTTGTATTCCAGTAAAAATGCTTATGCTCATAATCTGTTACGTCAGGTTTTGCTACGGAGCTTGTAGCTAAAAGTCCTATGTCAAAAGTGTGCCCATTTAATTGGATTTTAGAATTATTATTTTTAATTTTAAGAGTTAAATTATTTTCTACGCCACCATCTTCTTTACAACTTCCTTGCCAATTACCAGTAAAATCAACATAACCATCCATATGTGCTCTAACGTTAGAAAAAACCTCATTTTGTTTATATTCTTTATTTATTTTATCAATAATATTAGTTGCTAATGCTGAAGTAGCAATCAAAGAACTAAAGGCAAAAACAGAAAAGGTATATTTTAACATGCGTACTCCAGAAGTATTAAACTAGATTGTAATGAAATAAATATTAGCTAAATTAAATTTAAAAATAATTTAATCGCAAAAAAATATTATATAATTTATAAATTAAGTCCACATAAATTTAATTACATTAAAATATTAAAAAGTAATATGACAATAATAAACAGCTTAACTAGAGACTAGATAGCTAAATTTATCGCTGATAATGCCTTATACTTTACTCTCTATAAAAAATTTTTATTCGCTACTTTCCTAGTTGTATACTATTAATTTTTTATTAATTAAATGGAGCTAACTCTTTAATGGATAATGTCCCTGCCATCGATATTAAATTGCTTACCAAAATCTATAGTAATGGCTTAAAAGCACTCAATGATATCAATCTTAAAATCAATCGTGGGGAAATTTTTGCACTTCTTGGCCCTAATGGAGCTGGTAAAACCACACTAATTAACACCATATGCGGTATTGCTAAACCGAGCAGCGGTACCATTACTGTAGCAGGATATGATCATCACAAAGAGTATCGTAAAGCACGTGCTGCTATTGGCCTTGTACCGCAAGAACTAACAACTGATGCCTTTGAGTCGGTATGGCGTACAGTGAGTTTTAGTAGAGGCTTATTTAATAAACCGAAAAATCCCAGCTATATCGAGGATGTATTAAAACGTCTTTCTCTTTGGGATAAGAAAAATGAACAAATTCGATATTTATCGGGCGGAATGAAACGACGAGTCATGATTGCCAAAGCATTATCGCATGAACCAGAGATTTTATTTCTCGACGAACCTACTGCAGGAGTCGATGTGGAATTACGAAAATCAATGTGGGAGCAAGTGCGAAGCTTACGTGAAACAGGGGTCACTATTATTTTAACAACCCATTATATAGAAGAAGCGCAAGAAATGGCTGATCGTATTGGCATTATTAATAACGGTAATTTAATTCTTACCGAAGATAAAAAAACGCTAATGAAGAAAATGGGTAATCGCCAAATGATTTTTGTATTACATAAACCCTTAGAGACTATCCCAGAAGAATTAAAAAAATATCCCCTAACATTAGTTAAAAATGAAAATAGTAGTAATCTTATTTTGACTTGTAATGATGAAGTTGGCAATGATATTGCAGAATTTCTAGATGATCTGAGAGCACAGGGCATTAGACCAAAAGACATTTACAGCCGCCAAAGCAATTTGGAAGAAATTTTCATCAAACTAATCGAGGCAAAATGAATATTCGTGGTATTAGAGCAATTTATAAATTTGAAATGGGTAGAGCTTTACGAACATTATGGGAAAGTCTTATTGCTCCTGTAATTTCAACTGTACTTTATTTTATTGTATTTGGAACCGCTCTAGGCACCCGTATGCAATCTATCGACAATGTACCCTATGGTGCATTTATTGTACCTGGACTGATTATGCTTACCGTACTTGGAGAAAGTACATCAAATGCTTCCTATGGTATTTATTTTCCTCGTTTCACAGGAACTATTTATGAAATTCTAACTGCGCCCTTATCTTTTATTGAAGTTGTGTTGGGTTATGTGGGAGCAGCTGCCACTAAATCAATAGTAATTGGCACCATTGTACTCTTAACTTCTTCATTTTTTGTACCGCTCCATATTGCACATCCATTATGGATGATTTTTTTTCTAATAATGACTAGTGTAACATTTAGCTTATTAGGTTTTATTATTGGGATTTGGGCAGATCGCTTTGAGAAACTACAAATTATTCCACTTTTGATTCTAACACCCTTATCTTTCTTAGGTGGTAGCTTTTATTCTATAAACATGCTACCTCCCTTCTGGTATAAATTTTCCTTGCTAAATCCTGTGGTTTATCTAATAAGTGGATTTCGGTGGAGTTTTTATGAGCGTGGCGACGTTAGTCTTGCTACAAGTGTGATAATGATTTCTACTTTCACAATAATTTGTCTTTGTATTATTGGCTGGATTTTTAAAACAGGCTATGGTTTAAAAAAGTGAACTTAAGGTAAATTTTGCTTAAAAAAGATTTTTTGAAAATTGGGCTATGGGTTATTAGTTATGAGGCAATTGGGTTTTTGTTAGGGCAACTAACTAAAAATAACATACACCCTTGGTATGATAAATTAACTAAGTCAAATTTAACGCCGCCCCCTATTATCTTTAGCATAATTTGGTCGATACTTTATGCTATGTTAGCTTTTATCGGCTGGGTTATATGGAAAGACCAAAAAATTAATCCCAGTTCTGCACAAAGAAATATCTGGTACTTATATATAGTACAAATGTTAATGAATTGGCTGTGGACTCCTATCTTCTTTTACTATCACTTATTAGGTTTTAGTTTACTATGGATTAGTTCATTAACTGTTTTAAATTTGTTTCTTGGATATAGCTTAATAAATAAAAATATCCTTACTGGTTTACTATTTATTCCATACGTTTTATGGCTATTCTTTGCCACATACTTAAATGCTGTAATCTATTTATGGAATTAATTGTTTTGCAATATAGCTAGATGTAAAATCTCAAACTCCTAAAAAATAGGTATAGAGTTTATCTTAAAAACTTTTCTTTTAAGTTACGTATTTAATTTTAGAATCTTTTATAAAAAATTAAGGGTAACAAAAAACGATATAAGGATTTAGCAAAAGATGAAAAAAATAATTTTCTCCATTATATTACTGCTTACATCTATTGTTGTGTCAGCTAACTTATCAAACTCTATAGGCACTAATGGATTTAATATAAATAACCTTGAAAGAAATAAACAAAATGTTATAGCGTTTTATGACTTAATGTTTAATAAAAACAGTCCTGCTGAAGCTATAGCCAAGTACGTTGGTGATACATATATTCAACATAACCCACATGTTAAAGATGGTAAAAAGGGTTTTATTGATTATTTTAATAGAATGGCCAAAGACTATCCGGGTAAAAAAGTGACTTTCAAAAAAGTTATTGCTGAAAAAAACATGGTTGTTTTACATTGTTTACAAGAATGGCCAGGCGATAAAAATTATGCTGCTATTGATATATTTAGGCTATCTAATGAGGGAAAAATTTTAGAACACTGGGATGTTTTACAGGAAGTTCCATCTAATTCTAAAAATGAAAACTCAATGTTTTAAGTTGCACAATTTACCTAATTCATAATTATAAGCACTAAATATCAATCAACCTTTTTACCAATCGGTTTCCAACTAATTTTTGTTGGAGTAAGATTGTTGGTAATCCGGGAAACCGTTCTATCTACTCGCCGTTGCAGCATGATTTCAACCATTACAGTTTCATTCGGGTGAAGAATTTTATTAATGTCAGCAAGCGATGAATGAAAGTCGAGCACCTTATAATAAGCAAGCGCTTGATCACTTGATTCGGGGTGGGCCTTAATACGAAAACCCAAATTACCTTGCATCTTTGGTGTATTAATTCCTGCTTCCATGATGTCGTAATCAAGAAAGTAGGTTAATTTTCCTCGATCAAATTGGTTTCGCTGGCGATCTATAAAGAAGCCTATTGGCAGCGCATCCTCGCTATATTTGGGACCAGCAGTTAAATAAAGATCATAATCGTCAAGTTGATTGCCTCGGTCATCAATAAGGCGAAATATAATCATAGCGTAACGATTGGTAATATACTCACGCTTGTAAATAAGTGTATTCACTATTTCGGTATGTTCAATTTCTTGGGTTTCTTGAGTAAGCTTATCTAGCTCTTTTACTAACTTATTGTAAGAGTCACTGTTTTTTACTTGTAGGCAGCGCAATACCCATATAGCGGTAGGATGAGTAGCAGCATTGGCCATTGTAATGCTGCGGATAATTCCCATTTTTTTACCCGAATGCGCACACCCAGGTAAAACGCCAAACGCCATTGGTTGTGTTCGGGTCATGCTGGCAACTACAAGATTTTCACCATTTATTCCTGCCTGATGTAATTTTAGTAAACTGTAATTCATGTTGGCAGCTGTTACTCGTACAACCCCATCAGATCCAGCTTCTCCGGTATAAGAGTTAATAGCATCATAAAGTTGGCGATCAATTTTCTGGCCTGTAAGTACAAAAGCATAAATGCCATGAGCAGTACAATCATAATCAAGCCAACTTTCATTAAGTTGCCAACTCATATCGCTTCCCAGCTCAAGCCAATCAAGTACATGTTGTCCTGGTTCGATACCTTCAAAAAAACTTTTTATACGTCCTAATCGAGATTTACCAAGTTGAGCGAGAGCGGAGCCATGGTTGGCGGGAGCCAACATAATAAGATGACTTAATGGGCATTTAGCAAGGTTATTCTTAAAGTATAAATCCATCCATTTACGAATAATAGGGCCACCGGTTGAATGAGTGATACAAGCAAAACGCTCCCCCTCTCTAAGCTTATCAGCAATTTCATCACGCACGGCATGATCAAAAGCGCGTGCTATATCATCAACAGTTACGGTGTCATTAAAGCTAATATAGTGTCCAAGGTAGATATTACCAACTTCAATATTGATTATCCCGCTTTTGCTCTGACTTTCAAGCCATTGCGGCAGTTCTCCATAAGTATTTGTATGCGTCACACTCCAACCATGAACGAAGATAACAATCATAACTATCCTTAAACATATTGACGTTACAAGAGGGTATTATTGAATAAATTGATAATTTTGGATTATTTTACATGGAGATAGCTAAGTCAAATTAAAAAATTACTGCTGAAAATTCTATACCCACAGCATTGAGCCAAAAAAGATCTATATTTATATTTAAAGCCCTTGTAGGAATTCATTATGAAAGAAAAACATTTCGCTTATAAAATAAAGAGTCAATCGGCTGGATTAGTTTGTACTTATGCGGAAATTGAGAAAGATAAAATGCTCGATCTTTTAAAAGTAATACAACAAGATAGTGAAGTTGGCTTATATTGGGTTTTTAAACAATTAGATGAGCAACCTAAAGAACCATTGTGTATCATCGATTGTAAGCATAAGCGAGTTTATTATCATTATTCAGGTGAAGTTGAAGACTTAAGTGACACTATCAAAAAGCTATCTAAATAATTAAACATAAACTTAGTAGTAATCAAGCGCTAAATACTTAAGTTAGAGCCTTAGCGAATTAATTTAAGTTAAAGAAAGCATAAATTATAAACTTATGCCTTCTTTTATCTAAGTTAAGCTGTAATTTTTTTCTCAGGTATCTGCATCTGCTTAGTACGTGTAACAGGGAGGCTTGTTGGATGATGCTTAACAATAAAATCAACTAGCTTTTCTCTTACTTCACAACGTAAATCCCAAGCATCACTAGGGGTGCGCGCACTTGATAAAATGCGTAACTCCATTACTCTATCCTGAACATCACTAACCTGAATACTACAAACTTTACCATCCCATAAGGCTGAATTAGTTAAGACCTGCTTTAGTTCTGTGCGAAGCTCATCAACTGGTAGTGTAAAGTCTACATAAAGATAAACCGTACCAATTAAATTATTACTTGCTTCCCGACTCCAATTTTGGAATGAATTCTCAAGAAAATAGTTTGTCGGCACTACTAAACGTCGCCAGTCCCAAAGCTTAATAATCACATTGCGAAAATTAATTTCTTCAACAATACCAAATTCCTTCTCAATAACTACAGCGTCTCCTATTTTAATAGGCTGGGTTAAGGCTATTTCCAAACCAGAAAACAAACTACCCAAGGATCGTTGAGCTGTGAATGTTAATACTAACCCAATAACTCCGGCTGTTGTTAAGACACTCGCGCCTAATGCACGTACATTATCGAACAACATTAAAATAGCACCAGCAGTCAAAATAGCAATGATAGCCATGGCTATTCGCTTTAAAATTAAAGTTTGGGTATATATTTTTCTTGCTAAAGCATCGTTATCAGGATTACTGGCATAACGATGCAAGAGTAACTGCTCAGCGATATGAACTAACTTAAATAAAATCCAAGATATAGCGCATATAATCAAACAACTACTTAGCTTATCTAGAAAATAGGAAAATTGGCTTGGTAAACCTAAATAAGGAATTAAAGCATTAAATACAATTAAAAAGACAATTGTTTTTAATATACTTGAAAAAAAAGGTAATAAGATACTTGAAGTTTGATGAGCTGTTAAAAAAGAGGTTGATAATAAATACTTAGTTACATTATTTATTACACGTGTAAATAACCAATAAAAACTTAATGCCAAAGAAAAATAATAACTGAATTGCTCAACAATATTAAGTGCAGGTAAATCACTTTTATCAACAAAATAGAAAATATATTTTTGATAAAAATAATTACCTAAAGTTGCCAATATAATTATTAAAATTGGTGGCAAAAGGACGCTTCTAAATTGAGGCGCTATAGGCTTTAAATGGTCTCCCATAATAGTATGTTTACTTATAGCTACCGACATGGTTTTCTCCTTCTACTTATTATTGACTGCGTGCGTACCTTTTCTTCCCTGAAATTTAAATTAATTTTGATTCTAATTAATTATCTTTAGCAAGCTCATTAATCACTAAATTTGATTCGTTACTAGAAACATTATCCTGTAAAGCAGTTATTGTAATCTCTTGATTTTGTAAAGATAATAAATTAGTAACTTCACTATTTTGCCTGTGCTTAATCCATTCTGGGTCATTATTTAAAATATATTTACAGGCCTCTTCAAGAAAAAAATCTCGCTTATTGATTCCAGCCCATTGACAGTACTCCGTAATTTCCTCATAAGTTTTTAAGCTCATTCTGATTCTAAACTGTACTTTCTTTTGGGCTACAGGTTCGCGTGTTATTAGCATACTTACCTCCTTTAATATACAACTTAGTTTGTGACAAATTAAATTACATATATTTTGCCACATTTTTAAAATTAATACAAGCCATTATTTGTCATTCTTTATTTGACATTATTTGTCACAATTTGTTAGATTGACTTTGCTTGTAAAAAAATTAATTCGCTAAATGGGAATTGCCCTTCAGTAAACTATTATTTGTTTAACTCCAGCCGCTATAAATAATGAAAAATTATTAATTAAGTTACTTTTTTAACCCATAAAGGTTGTGTTTTACACAATGTTATTACTACTATTAGGCGATTAAATAGAGGTAAAATAATGGCAATAATAAAACCAGCAATTGATGGCGTTGGCACTGCCAGTGGTGTAGCATGGCCCGCTTTTGGTATTTTAAGTGCCGCTCTTAGTTTAGGGGTTGGTAGTACAACTGCATTTATCTTAGGGGGTATATGTGGCACCATATTTTTACTAGTGAGCATTCCTATTGCTTATGCAAGCTATAAAGATTTAAAGCAACAACAACAAAATTTAATTAGAAAGAAAGAACAACACGAAACCATTTTGTTAAGTAACCTTATTGCTCTTTTTGCTAAAGTAAGTCAATACAAAATGAACAACGCTATAAGCTCAACTGAATTTATAGCCATAACAATTCAGGCATTAAAAGAAAAAAATAGTGATAAGGATAAGTTATTTGTTCGTTTACTAAACTACTTAAATGCTTGTGGTATTTATAACACTTATAATAATTTAGAGCCTAAGTTATTTAATAGCTTATTACAAGAGCATGTAAATCAATTTATAATTCAAGAGTTGAATCAAAGTAATTATGCTGTTGAAAATAATGCTCAAATAAACTTAGCTACCTTTCAAGGCTTTGTCGGTGCATTTGGCACAATTGCAGGCGGTGGGGCTGGATTAACAGGCTTATTGATGGGCTTAGGGCTTATGGCAAGCTTTAATGTTATCCCCTTAGCAGGAATAGCTATTCTAGTTACCGCTACTATTATCTCTATTTATATGGCAGATAAGGCCGCACAACGTGCTGAAGCAAATATTATTAAAATGCAATGGTGCAAGTATGCAAAAAGTTTAAGCCGTGCAGGAGATGCTCTAAATTTAGAATTACAAAGCCTAGAGAAACCCAGTCAAATTAATAAAGATGAGATGACTTACGCAAACGACTCTATAAAAGCACCGCAGGTTGATTCTTTACCTACGATGGATAATAGCCCAACAACTCATCCTCAAGACCTTACTCATAATGTGAGTCACTATCCACAAAGTTTTTTCAACTGCAGAACTTCAACTATGCAAGAGCTAAATAATAAAAAACATACTTTGCAAGAAATTATTTCCATAGCTTGATAAATTCCTTTAAGAACAAGATAAAGACTTTAATTAAGACTAATTTATTCGCTACAGTTAATTTGATCTGGGATTAAACTTAGCACTACCATTTTTTCTAGCAACGGTAGAATGAAGATTTAAGCTTGTAAGCTATACACAAATTTATCCACAAGCTTTGGGGATAAATAGTACTAAGAAAAAAAGAAAGGAAACCCTGATATAGTAAGGGTCAATAAGCCAAGAAAAGCTAGCTAACAAAATTGTAGCATCAATAATTAACAAAATTATCCACAGAAAAGCTAGGAAAGATTTTTTCCTCGTTTTATTAATCTTACTCTAATAATTTTAGAAAAAATAGTCTTGACTATAGCAATTTAATGAAATTAGTTTTTATAAGGTAAGCCCAAAACGGGCAATGAAATTAAGGTAATAAATCAGGGAGTATTTTAGACCTTGGTAAAAGGTTTGGTTTTTGTCCAAAATACATTAATACAACTTTTCGGTAGAAGATATAATTACTGAATGCTATTAACTTAAAAGCTTTATTGTTTCCCCACGAATCACGAATGACAGAGTTTTATTGACGCCATTAGTGGTCTCTTACAAAATAAAAAACCAACTAAGCATAAAACTTAGTTGGTTTACAAAGTCTTCTAAAATTATGAGCAGTGTAAATTAATAAGTTGATCACTATTATTAATCAAACTTAATTTAGCGCGGCTATCTAATTCAAGACGGATATTATCTCCTAAATGAGCAACTATTGTCATTGAATTACCTTCAGGAAGGATTAAACCATTAATGATTGCCCGCTTTTTTAAAGCAGTCATTGCAATAGGATTAGCTTCGTTACTTTTAGCACGTACTTTACAATTTAGAGTACGAGTACTAAACCAATTACCTTCTAAGGTTTGCTCTGCATGCGGCATTAAGTCATAACCTTTAGAGCGGCTCATAAACTCTTGACCTTGAGCTGCAGCAAAGGTATTTGCTGCAAAGAGAACACTAGAACCTAACAACAATGCACTTATTTTTTTTATTTTCATATTACAACTCCTATTCTTTTTATTTTAATCATTTACATATTATTTTATTAACTATTTAGCTTTATCTTCTTAATAAATTGTAAAGAACGAAACCTATTCCACCGGCAATTAGTAAAGAGCTTAGTGGCTTATCCTTAACAGCATTAATAATCTCATCTGAATTACTCTGAAGATAGTCTTTGGCCTCGTTAACAATCTTCTTTCCTTCTTTATAAAATTCGCTAGCTGATTCTTTAACTTGATTATAAATGTCTTGTGATTGCTCCTGACCTTTATCAACCGCTTCATTTAGTTTCTTTTCACCTTCGTGATAAACTTGCTGTGCTTTTTGTTTACCATTTTCATACAAATTATTGACTTTCTCTTTCTCATTTTCAAAAGCTGCTCTAGTATTATTATTCATGTCTTTGCCCTTAGTTAACTTAAGTTAACGCAATAAAATTTATTTATTCAGATAATCTTACCGACGTACAACAAGATTATTTTCAACTACTTTAACACCTTCTATTTGGCTAGCTAATTGCCCTGCTTTAATTTTCTGCTGGTAAGTTTTAACAAAGCCACTTAAAAGGACAGTTCCTTTATCTGTTTCTACATGAACGCGTGAAGCAGGCAAACCTGTATTATTCATAAGAGCTGCCTTTACTGAAGTGGTAATCGCTGCATCTGAACTATATTGATTAACACTTCTTTCACCGGACATAACTTGGCAGCCTGATAGTATTACCAATGAACAGCCCATTAGCATACTGACAAAATTTTTCTTCATAGTTACTCCTTTAATTACAACAACTTAGTGAGTCAATTTCACTCTCAAGTTAAAGTGACATCTTTAAGTTACACCCTTGAGTCATTAATGTCAAACATTTTAAGTCAAATTATAAAAATATTGTTAATTGTTTTTTTGCATGCTATAAGACAAGTCTTGTCTTTAAAATGTCACACTAATTTAGGATAGTTGGATCATGCTTATTGTCCCAGAACCTGCTACACAAAAGAAAATTGCTTTTCGTATCCGTATGAATGTTAAGACGCATGAAGAAATACTGGAATATTGCCAATGGGCTGGCATTAACTATCGAGACTTTTTTATTGAAGAAGCCTGTAAATATATTTTAGCCAATGACCAAAAATGGAACGCCTATAAACAAAAAGCTGCAGCAATGAAAAATCAGACAACAAATGCAAAGGATAATTTAGAAACTGTCTCTATTACAGAATAATGCCTAAACCACCTAGGCTCTAAATCATTTAGGCTAGGTTACTTACGTTAACTCTCAAACTGTTAGTTATTTTACTAATAAAATATTTTTTTAGTTAACCTAGTCTAAAATGTGCCCTTAACTAGTGTTTTCACCTATAAATCGAGCTATTCTGGATTTTAATTAAGTGCTTTATGGTAAGCTTCCTCTGCTAAAGTTAGCTGTTTTTGAATTTGCCCTAATTCAGCTTTAAGTTTTAATATTATTTTATCCTCAGCTTTATTGGTTTGAGATAATCTATTTGCTAGCGCTTCTTTTTGCTTTGTTAATAAAGAAATTTGTTCTTCTAAACTGAGTATCCATTGTTGACGAGTAGTTAATTTGTTTAAATTAAAATTATTGTCTTCTAA
The DNA here is from genome assembly GCF_048541585.1 of Legionella sp. D16C41. NCBI lineage: Bacteria > Pseudomonadati > Pseudomonadota > Gammaproteobacteria > Legionellales > Legionellaceae > Legionella > Legionella sp. D16C41. The sequence continues at coordinate 3,192,436 of NZ_CP183303.1, forward strand.
TGTTACTTTCTGACTCAACTGTTGTTGACAAAAAGTAACAAGAACATTTACTTTCTGATTAATTTTCATAGCCAAATAGTGAGCTAACTTATTATTTTCTTGTTGGGTTAAAACTCTAATATCTGCTTTAATTTCATTACTATAAGCTTTAATATCTTCCGAGGGATGACAACGAAATAATCCATGAGGAAATAATTTAGGCGAAAATAGTAATCCAAACTTACCCAGCTGCCATTCTAATTCTGGAAGACGCGCTAAGAGATCAGTTAATAAAGCATCAAAGATCATAACTTTTTATTCTTAATATAATTGCTTAGGCTACTTCTAATTGCTTATTAGCACTCATTTTATTTTTCTGCAGCTTAGCGCTAATAAATGGCGGCAAACACATTATAATTAAGCCGATGACTAAGGTTAATTCATACCTTGTAACGCTGCCAATATTTATATTATCGGGCGGCATAAAGCTAACCATTAAAGTTACTAAGACGCCAATAATACCTATTCCTGCAATGAAAACCATACCAAATAAGCCACCAGGAATTTTAAATAACCGTGGTTGTTTAGGATAGCTTATACGTAATTTAAGGGCTGCAGCAAACATCAGTAAGTACATTAACATATACAACTGCGCAGCTAATGCCGTTAATAGCCAATAGGAACCATTAACGCTAGGCATAAAAAGAAAAAGTGCTGATAATACAGTAACAATTATTGCTTGCGTTATTAAAATAACAACTGGAGCGCCATTTGCATTAGAGCGTCTAAATATTTCTGGTAAATTTCCTTCAGCGGCCGCAACCATCAAACCTTTTGTGGGTGCAATTATCCAGTTACTCACACCACCTAAACCGCCCATAATAAGCATTAACGCAATAACAGGCATAACCCAAAGTAAGTTATAACGAGCAAAAAAAGCATCAAATGCCTGCATAATACCTGCAACGAGATTAATTTCTTGGTTTGGTAATACTATGGCAATAGCTAGCGAGCCAAGAATTAAAGTTACCAATATAATTAATACCGAGAAGATTAATGCACGAGGAAAAGCATATTGCGGATTATGCACATCATTGGCATGTACAGTGGCGATTTCTATACCGCAAAAAGACATCATAATGGCAGTTAAAGAAACCCATAATGATTTTTCATTCCATTGCGGCAAAATACTATGTAAATTAAATTGAACTTGTGATGGATTACCACCTGCTAACCAGACAATTCCTAAAGCAATAATTAATGTCATTGGAATAATTAAGCCTGAAATTGCGCAAATATTGCTAAAAAGCGCGGCTGATTTCATACCACGAATATTAATCCAGGTTACAATCCAAAATGAAATTGTAATCACTAACCATAAAAACAATGAATTAGTTACCAGTAAAGGATTAATTAAATAACCAATAGTGCCCGCAACAAACGATAAAATAGTCGGATACCAAATAACATTTTCAATCCATTGCAGCCAGATAGCTAGAAATCCTGCTTTTTTACCAAAAGCTTCTTTCACCCAAACATAAATACCACCTTGCTGTGCCCATCCAGAAGCTAATTCTGCAGATACTAAAGCAGTAGGGATTAAAAAAAACAACGCCCCAAAAAAGAAGAAAAAAATTAATTGACTACCAAATAATGCCGTAGCAGGTAAATTACGGATACTATCAACCGAACCTACAGTTATCATAGTCAGACTAAAAATACTCAGCACATGCTTGTTACTACTCATTGCATTCCTTTTTGCTTTTAAATGCTGCAAATCATTATTATACGAGGCTTAACTTAAAAAAACCTTAATAATAGAATAAAAAATAAACAAAGTCGGTACTTTACTGCACTCTAATGCATTTGTAAATTATGTAGCGCTCCATATCTTTATTTAAGAAGATATAAACTTCTTAAAGTTCGCTCTAAAATGAAGTATAGGGTTGGCGCAAAGCGGCAGTGTACGCGAAGTTACCAGAAATTTTAAGCATTCTATTAATCAGAACGCTTTCCTTGGTAATAAAATTCCGAGATATTCTACTTTAATTTTAAGTTTCATAAAAGGATAGTAATAGTGCTGCTATATCTAATTGCATATTAATTTAGTTTGTTAACTAACGATTCACAGAAATAGTGCTAATGTAAAATGGTAATCAAAATTTTGCGCAATAACGACTATTTTTGCTGTAAAAAACCGCCGAGAAATTAAATTACTGTTAAACTACACTATTTAAGTTGTAAGAAATAACTTTCGCTTCTATATTCATAACCAATTTAACTAATAATAGAATCTATGACTTCAATTTGGATTGATGGCGATGCTTGCCCAAAAGCAATAAAGGAAATAATTTTTAAGGCAGCAATCCGTAATAAAATAAAATGCATCTTAGTAGCCAATCAATTTATGAATTTGCCTCCTTCACCAATGATACAAAGGATAATCGTTGATCAAGGTTTTGATAAGGCTGACCAATTAATCATAGAATCTATACTAACAGGAGATATAGTTATTACCTCCGATATACCTTTAGCAGAAAGCTGTATTAATAAGCAAGCCAAAGTGATTAGCCCTAGAGGTGAATTGTTTAATGCTAATACAATTAAGCAGAAACTTGCCATTCGCGATTTTAATGAGGTAATGCGAAGCAGTGGTTTACATTCTAAAGGACCAAACTCCTTGACCCAAAAAGATATTAAATTATTTGCAAATCAACTCGATCGATTGTTAGTAAAAGCAAAAAAATAATATACGACTTCATTCAGTTAGCTAAACAATATATAGCTCACTTTAGAATGATTTTTTTCTATAATAAAGAGTAAGCTAATTCGGAATAAAAAATACTTTAATGAAGCTCTCTAGGACTTAAATGAAAAAGCATGAACATTACACCATGAGCTAATACACCACAAAATAATAAAACTGGCCAAACTAGGCTTTTCTCCTAGCTCCTAATCAAATAATAAAATGTCTTCCAAACCTTCGACATTAAATGTAAGTACAAAAATTAGTATCATTCCTATAGCTATTAATTAATACAGGTGCTTCTAGACTTTATTAATTTACTAAATATTTTATGAATAAATTTAACTTACTTTAAGACCTTTATTACCAATATCTATTCTTAATAATTGGGCTTCAGCTTTATTATAATTAATTTAATATTATTTTTTAAAAATGTAGCAATAAATTACGCGCATGAAGGCATTTTTTTGTAATTATTTGTTTTTTATAACTATTATTTTTAGAAAAATACTTAATATTTATTTAATAAAAATTTAGTAAAATGATACTAATTTTACTTAATTTAATATGAATTTATTTAGTACAAGGCAAATAAATATGCATAATGTTAGAGATCATTTAATAAATATTAATGACAAATTAGCAGAGGTTTTTCCTGATTTTTTTGATTCAATAAATAAGCGGAATTCTCGAAGAAATAGCTATGGTTCAATCGATTTTTTCCGCTCATCTAGGGATTATTCTATAGTTACTAATCCTATTATTAAGGATTATTCTATAGAAATTACCAGTTCTGATATAGTTACTAATCCTACTATAATACACGATTATCCTGCAGGAGAAAGAAACGCCAACCCCTCTCCAAAACTTAACGATACTAAGTGTATAAAAGTTGTGAATAATGAAGAATCTTTTGAAGTTGGGTTTGAAAAAATTAAACAAATCTCCATTTCAGAAACAAAAAAAAATGAAGAAAATATGGCCATTGATGTATCAGAGAAATTAAAGTTAGCCTTTAAAATTTGTGAAAAAGAACTAGATGCAGAGAATAAAAATCAATTAAGTGTAGTACTAGATGAAATTTTAGTGACACTAGTTAAATTAAAAACAATACAACAAGGGAATAACCAAATGATTGAATTTGCTTCTATACAATGTGCTATCAATTCTATTGAAATGTTAAAAGAAGCTTTTGACATAAAGGTGAGTGAATTTAGCCCTGTTTAGGCTATAAGTACAGATAATTAGTAAAGTCTATTCTTATCAATTTATCAGTGTTATAAACGATATATATAATTAAATTGAGATAGAAAAGACTTAATTGACATCTGCCAAAGAAATTATTAAAGAAACAGTAAATAAAAAAAATCTATTTGATGCTCTCTAAAAATTTAAAAATAATCCAACCCTGATTCCTAACCTAAGATATTTAAGGTAGTAACGATCTAACTATTAACCGATTTTCGGTTTCGATTTTTCCGTGATCGCAGAGAATTTTTAGGAGTTAACTTCCTATTTAATGCAGCTGCATTATGTTTCTGAGTTGGAAGACGATGATTTGGCTCAAAACCATCAACCTCCACTTTTTTAAGGCGCTGCTGAATTAGTTTTTCAATATCTTGTAATTGCTTAAACTCATCTGCACACACTAATGATATAGCTAAGCCTTGATGCCCTGCCCGTCCCGTACGTCCTATACGATGCACGTAGTCATGAGCGACGTTAGGTAAATCAAAGTTAACTACTATTGGTAGTTGCTCAATATCAATCCCTCTTGATGCAATATCGGTTGCAACTAAAACCTGTACTTTTCCATTTTTAAAGTCGTCAAGTGCTTTAAGACGTTGAGGTTGACTTTTATTGCCATGAATTGCTAAAGCAGAAATATTGGCTAAAGTTAATCCTTTAACTAATTTATTAGCACCATGTTTTGTACGGGAAAAAACTAGCGCCTGCTGCCAATTTTCTTTGCAAATTAAGTGACAAAGTAGGGCTGTCTTTTGCGCTTTATCTACTGGAAAGACAATTTGATTTACTTTAACCGCAACAGCATTACGATTAGATACTGCAATTTCAACAGGATTAATAAGTAATTTTTTTGCTAATTTTTGAATCTCATCGGAAAAGGTAGCTGAGAATAACAAATTTTGGCGAAGCCGAGGAAGCAAGGTAATAATCCGTTTTATATCATGGATAAATCCCATATCCAACATACGATCTGCTTCATCCAAAACCAATGCCTGAATTTCAGTAAAATGGACTGCATTTTGTTTATAAAGATCAAGTAATCGACCAGGTGTAGCCACTAGCACTTCAACACCTGTTCGCAATACTGCCATTTGCGAAGTAATCTTAACACCGCCATAAACAACTGCGGAGCGAACTTTAAGGTACTGGCTATATTGAACGAGATTAGTATGTATCTGTATTGCTAATTCACGCGTAGGAGTTAGTATCAAAGCTAAAGCCTGATTTCCTTTGGCTCTCGGCTTATCAGCTAGCATCTGTAAAAGGGGCAACGCGAAGGCTGCTGTTTTTCCAGTACCTGTCTGAGCTGATGCTAGTACATCAGCACCTTTTAATATATGAGGAATTACTTTACTTTGTATAGGCGATGGGGTTGTAAAACCTTGCTCATGAATCGCTTGTAACAAAGGTTTTATTAAATTTAAATTTTCAAAATTCATGTAGTTTTCTCTTAGAGAAAGAAGCTTTTTGATATAAATTAGTTCTAGATAACTCCTCCGCGGCGTTTCACTTAAGAAACCCCGCGGAAGATTAGTTGTAAGAAAATATCTATAGTTAGTTACTAAATAGAAAGAAACTAATTAAGTTACTTAAAGATATTTATAAGTGATTATATAATGGCTGAAGCTTCTCAAAAGATAATTAAATAATTTCAACATCTTGTGCTTGTGGGCCTTTCTGGCCTTGTCCTACCGCAAATAAAACACTGCTGCCTTCAGGAAGCGTCTTAAAACCGCTTGCTTGAATTGCGCTGAAATGCACAAAATAATCTTTCCCATTACTTTCAATGAAACCAAATCCTTTGTCTTCATTAAACCATTTAACTGTTCCACGTAATTTATCTGTATCTGACACGTATTGTTTCCTCTTGATGTAAAAATTGATTATAACAAATTTTGAATAAGTTAAATAGTGACTTGTAGAGCAATATATCTATAAACTGCATATATATTGTCACCTATTAAGCTTATATACTAAAAAACTTGCAAAGCTTAAGTCACACACTTTTACCTTGTTTAAAGGTTAAAGAGTAATATATTAAACCAAATAAGTACAATTAAGGAACCCCTTTAGAATAAGTAGAAACCCCTGCTATACTGTTTCTGAAGTAATTAATAGTACCTTTTATCCATAATGAATAATAATTTACTTATCCATGTTTTTATTTTTCTGGCTGCAGCAGCCATTATTGTTCCTATTGCCAGTCGTTTCAAATTAGGTTCTGTCTTAGGCTACTTAATAATTGGTATTCTTATAGGCCCTTATGGATTTAAGTTGCTAAGCAATGCTGAAGAAATTATGAACTTTGCTGAGTTCGGCGTTATTATGATGCTTTTTCTAATTGGCTTAGAGCTCGAACCGCAGATGCTTTGGCGTCTTAGAAAGTCAATTATTGGTTTAGGTAGCTTGCAAGTTTTCTTAACTACTATACTTTTAACATCAATAGGAATTTTACTCCAATACACATGGCAAGAAAGCTTAGCTATTAGTATGGCCCTTGCTTTGTCATCAACAGCGCTTGTTTTGCAAATGCTTGAAGAGAGGAACTTACTTCGTACAGTAGAAGGTGAAACATCATTTGCCGTCTTACTATTTCAAGACATTGCAGTTATTTTTATTTTAATCATTTTACCTTTATTGGCTCCTTTTACCTCTGCCCAAATTTCTCAATCTCCCTACGAAATCATAATATCATCTAGATGGTTACATGCTTTATTTGTCATTGGTGTTATTAGTACTATTATCTTAGCCGGGCATTTTTTATCGCATCATTTATTCTTCATTGTGGCTAAAACAGAACTTAGAGAAGTATTTACCGCTACCTCGCTAGCCATAGTAATAGGCATTACACTACTTATGCAACTCATAGGTGTCTCACCCGCATTAGGTGCTTTTATTGCGGGTGTGGTTTTAGCAAACTCATCTTACAAACATAACCTTGAGATGGATATTGAGCCTTTTAAAGGTTTGTTATTGGGCTTATTTTTTATTTCTGTAGGGATGGGCATGGATTTTAGTCTTTTAAAAACCCAACCTACAACTATTTTAGCTGCTGTAGTAATCATAATAACTATTAAAGCTAGTTTATTAATTCTCTTAGGTCGTTTATTTGGTTTAACTGCCTTACAAAGAATCGGTTTCGCTCTAGCTTTATCACAAGTAGGTGAATTTGCTTTTGTGCTTTTTCAATTTTCACAACAAGTTAAAGTCATTAACACTGAAACTGCCCATCTTTTTAATTTTGTAGTAGCGCTTTCTATGGCATTTACCCCTTTACTTATGCTTGCCTACCATCGTTTTATTGTTCCTAGATACTTAAGTCCTATCCCCAGGAAATTTGATTCTATTGATGAAGAAAACTCAGTTATCCTTGCAGGTTATGGTCGATTTGGTCAAATTATTGGTCGCTTTCTAGGCGCTCACAAAGTGAATATTACCGTTTTAGAAAAAGATCCAGAGCAAATTGAATTGTTACGCAAATATGGTTTTAAAGGTTACTTTGGGGATGCGACCCGTCTGGATATTTTGCGCAACGCCGGGGCAACTAGAGCGAAAATATTTATTGTAGCTGTCCATAATGCAGAGATTTCACTTAAAATTATAAAATTAGCTAAACAGCACTTTCCACATTTAAAAATTTATGCACGCGCCCATAATAGGCGCCATGCTTATGAGCTAAGTAAAGAAGGCATCCATTACTTTAAAAGGGAAACCTTTGATTCTTCCTTAGCAATGGCAGGAGACATTATGATAGATTTAGGTCATAGCCCAAACAGTATCCGTCGAAAAACAAAAATTTTTGCTAAAATTGACAATCAATTACTAAAAGAATCTTTTGCATTTTTTGATAAAGAACCTGAATTAATAAGATTCTTGCGCTCATCTAATAGGGAGTTAGAGCAAATTCTACAAGGCGACCGGCAAACTGAAAACTTGCATAATTATAACAAAACACTAAATAAAGCAGAGTATTAAACTCTGCTTATTAATCCTTGTTTTGTCCAAAACGCTCAATGCTGTCCATAATTTCTTGCTGAGCCATTTCAATGCCTTCCCAACCATCTACTTTAACCCACTTACCTTCTTCTAAATCTTTATAATGCTTAAAAAAGTGTTCGATAGTTAGTAAGAGATGTTGTGGTAAATCTTTGTATGTTTCAACATTAGCATAAATTTTTGTTAATTTATTAATAGGTACTGCTAATAATTTAGTATCTTCACCAGCTTCGTCTGTCATCTTCAACATTCCAACAACACGACAAGCAATTGCAGTGCCATTTAATAAAGGAACAGGAGATACGACTAATACATCAACTGGGTCACCATCTTTTGATAAAGTTCCAGGAATATAGCCATAATTTACAGGATAAAACATCGCTGTACTCATGAATCTATCTACACATAAAGCACCACTTTTTTTATCAACTTCATATTTAACAGGTGCGCCGTGCATAGGAATTTCAATAATAACATTAATTTCATGGGGTACATTGCGACCACTAGGAATATTTATTAAGCTCACTTTACTTTATCCAAATTTCAAAATAGCGTATTATGCGCAAAACTTATTTAAAAGGCAAAAAATCTTACTTTAAATGAAAATTTAAAGTAACAGTGATTACCTTAAAAGCAAATTAAAGTAAGTGTTTGTCATATTCTGTTACTAAATAGCTTTTGTAGGATCTATGAATAGCGCACAAAATAGAGATATCACCTGTTTTTATATTTGCAAACCTTGTTACTATTATCTAAATAATTTTTCTTCCTATTCTTCTAAGGGTATAATACTTATCTAATTTCTGACCATGGAATTTTATGGATTGTTTATTTTGTAAAATTGTGCAAGGTGAAATTAAAGCAAACATCGTTTATGAAGATAAAAATCTGCTTGCTTTTCATGATATTCATCCACAAACACCTATACATATTTTAATTATTCCTAAAAAACATATTGCAACAATTAATGATGTAGAGGATGTAGATGAGCAATTATTAGGACAAATGATTTTACGAGCTAAAGCTATCGCTAAAGAGCAGCAGCTTAGTGAAAATGGCTACAGATTAATTTTTAACGTTAATGCTGGCGGTGGACAAGCAGTTTACCATATTCATTTACATTTACTTGGCGGTCGTCAAATGATGTGGCCACCAGGATAGGAATTTGTTCATGCAAGATTTATATAAACAAATTTTAGAGGGGATTGGGGAAGACCCTAATCGAGAGGGTTTAGTAGACACACCAACGCGCGCAGCTAATGCTATGCGCTATTTAACTAAAGGTTATAGTGAAAAGCTAGAAGATATTATTAATAATGCTCTTTTTATTTCTGATATGAGCGAAATGGTTATTGTAAAAGACATCGAATTATATTCGATGTGTGAACACCATTTATTACCTTTTATTGGCAAGTGTCATATAGGCTATATACCGCATGGAAAAGTACTAGGGTTATCAAAATTTGCAAGAATAGTCGACTATTTTGCGAGACGCTTACAAATTCAAGAGCGCCTAAATTCAGAAATCGCTCATTGCATTGAAGATATTACTAACGCTCGCGGCGTTGCAGTAGTTATTGAAGCTAAACATTTATGTATGATGATGCGCGGTGTTGAAAAACAAAATTCTGCAATGGTTACTTCCGTCATGTTAGGAGAAATGCGCGACCACTCCATTAGTCGTAGTGAATTTTTAAAGTTAATTGGCTAACTTGCCTTCTGACTTTAAATTAGTTGGTAACCGTTTTCTAATTATCAAATTAAGCTAAACATTTAAAATAATAAATAGATTAAGTAAAGTACCTTGATTTATAAGAAAGGCCTGGTTGCATGCAATTTGACTGATAATCAGGCTAAATAAGTGCAGAGTAACTTTCTACATGGGCACGTTAGAAGGATAATTTTCGTGCATCGCACCAATTACTACCCTTCAGTGAACAAGCATGATGCCTTATATTTAAAATGACGCACTGCAAGTTTAATTTGCAGTGCTGACTTGCCAATTATAAATTACTCTTCTCTCTCTTGAGTTTGAGAAGCATCTTGAGTTTGAGGAGTAGAAGAAAGAGACTCTTCAGATGTTTCAGTAACTTGACTTTGATCATCTAAATTAGTTGTCTTATCTTCTTGTCTAGCAGGCTCATCCGAGCTTGGTGGATTTGCTACCTCTGCAGTTGGACTACTCTCTTCTGGAGTGGTGGGAGCAGCTGCTTGTGGTTTATCTTTCCATTCAAGCTTAATACGATTTTGTTTATCTATGCCTGCAACATAAACTTCAATTTCCTGTCCTTCACTTAACACAGATTCGACTTTTTGATTGCGATCACTACAGATTTGTGAAATATGCAAAAGGCCATCTTTACCGGGTAATAAATTAATGAAGGCACCAAAGTCTACAATTTTACTTACTTTACCTTTATAAGTTTGGCCAACTTCTACCTCAGCAACTAACAGTTTAATCTGTCGTTGGGCATCTTCTAAAGCATCTGCATCAGGAGAAAATAACTGGATTGTACCTGAATCATCGATATCAATAGAAACACCCGTTGATTCAATTAAGCCCTTAATCGTTGCACCACCTTTACCAATAATGGTGCGGATTTTATCTTCTGCTACTTTCATAGTAGTGATACGAGGCGCATGTTTTGAGAGTTCTTCGCGATGCTCAGAAAGAGCGTTATTCATGACACCTAAAATATGAGTACGACCTGCTAGCGCTTGATCTAAAGCTTGCTGCATAATTTCTTTGGTAATACCTTTAATTTTAATATCCATCTGCAGTGCAGTGATTCCTTTCTCAGTACCAGCTACTTTAAAATCCATATCGCCTAGATGATCTTCATCACCTAAGATATCAGTTAGCACTGCAAAACGCTCCCCTTCTTTGATTAGCCCCATCGCTACCCCAGCTACAGGAGCCTTCAAAGGTACGCCTGCATCCATTAATGCTAAACTAGCGCCACAAACAGAAGCCATAGAACTTGATCCATTAGACTCTGTAATTTCTGAAACAACTCGTAAGACATAGGGGAATTCGCTATTAGTAGGTAAAACTGCCATTAGACTTCTTTTAGCGAGACGGCCATGGCCAATTTCTCTGCGCTTAGGACTACCTACCATACCTGTTTCACCAACAGAGTAAGGCGGAAAATTGTAGTGCAACATAAAGCGGTCTTTACTTTCACCAGCTAGGCCATCGAGAATTTGTGCATCTCTCTCATTACCTAAAGTAGCTGCAACAATGGCTTGCGTTTCACCGCGAGTAAAAATAACAGATCCATGAGCACGTTCTAAAAATTTAGTCCGAATTGCTATAGGCCGAACGGTTTGATTATCTCTTCCATCAATACGTGGTTCACCGTCTAATATACGTTTTCTTACCATTTTCTTTTCTAATTCACTGAGAAAATCAGCAATACTTGCTTGGTCAACCTCGGGTTGCTCTGCAACAATGGTCTCAGTAATCTGTTGTTTAACCAAAGATATTTGCTGATGACGTTCTTGCTTATCTTTAATTAAATAGGCTTGGGTAATAGACTCTGTAGCAAGCTCATCTACACGATTTTTTAATGCTTCATTGATAGCTGAAGGGTTCCAATCCCAAGGTGTTTTATTAACTTCAGCAGCAAGCTCTTTGATACCTTGAATAATACCTTGAATCATTTCATGGCCGTATAAGACAGCACCAAGCATAATTTCTTCGCTTAATTCGCGTGCTTCAGATTCAACCATCAAAATAGCGTCACTTGTACCTGCCACTACTAAATCTAAGTCAGATTGCTGCACTGTTTTATAACTTGGATTCAATAAATAAATTCCATCTTTATAACCAACTCGAGCAGCACCTATTGGCCCGTGAAAAGGAATACCAGAAATAGCTAACGCTGCTGAGGCAGCAATCATAGCAATAATATCAGCTGGAATATCAGGATTTAATGACATTACAGTTGCAATAATTTGTACTTCATTATAAAAGCCATCTGGAAATAGCGGCCGTAACGGGCGGTCCATTAAACGAGAAATTAAGGTTTCTGATTCTGAGGGACGACCTTCTCGTTTATTAAATCCACCAGGGATCTTTCCTGCAGCATAAGTCTTTTCTTGATAATTCACTGTCAAAGGAAAAAAACTGTTATCGCCAGCGCCTTCCTTATTTCCAACCACAGTCACTAGGACTTGTGTACCGCCCATACTTGCGAAGATAGCTCCATCAGCCTGGCGGGCTATTTCTCCAGTCTCTAAAGATAAAATATGTTCACCAAACCTTATCTCTTTAACAATTTTTCTACTCACGTAATTTACCTCATTAGATATTAAAAAAAAGGCGCAGTATTCTGCGCCTTTTATTAAATAAACAGCAGGTGTCTTATCCCTAAGTCGGGATAGAATTTAATAAGAATCACGCAGCCCAAGGCTTTGAATAAGATCTTGATACCGCGGTTGATCTTTGCTTTTTAAATATTTTAAAAGCTTACGTCTTTTATTAACAAGTGCTTGTAAACCACGACGTGAATGAAAGTCTTTAGGATTTACTTTAAAATGTTCTGTTAAATATTTAATACGCTCAGACATGAGTGCAACTTGAACCTCTGGTGAACCAGTATCTTGCTCCGCGCGTTGATACTCTTTTACAATTTCTGCTTTTTGTGCGCTAGCTAGCGACATAGGCTACTCCCAAATATAAGCTAAGTATATTTTATAAAGTCGTGTATTCTAGCAAGGCCTCTGCTGAGACACAAGTACTAAACCATAAATATAGTTAATATTTTGTTCAATAGCAGCAAAGCAGTTTTCACAATGATCTTATTACTTAGCTAAATTTATCATCTAAAATAATTTACTTTATCTGCTCAATTAATTACTTAGTATACCTAATTTTTAACTAATAATCTTTTAACTTTGATTGTATCAGCATCTACCTCACCTAAGCCTATAAATTGTGTATCATGGTTATACAATCGTACACAACCACTAGTTGAGTCAGTAAAATGCTTTTTAATTATTTTACCCTGACGTAATTCTAATTCTTGTGCCTCATTGATAGTAATGGCCGGTAAATAATTAACCGCATAGTCACAGGGGATTAAATAAGCTTTCAGTGCGTCTAGCTCTAAATTAGCTAGCTCACTAAGCTCATACATAGGCTTATCCAGGAAATGACTAATATAAACCCGATGTAATTGAGTTAAATGAGCATATATGCCTAATTTTTCACCTATATCCTCAATCAAATTGCGAATATAAGTTCCTTTTCCACAATGCACTTTAATAGTAAATTGTTGTTTACTAAAGGCCATTAGTTCTATTGAATAAATATTAATTGGCCTTGGTTCACGATCAATCGTTTTTCCTGTACGAGCAAATTTATATAGGGGCTGACCTTTATATTTTAAAGCGGAATACATTGAAGGTAACTGCAGTGTTATACCAATAAATTGCTTAATGATTTCTTCTAATGCTTGTTTTTCAATGTGGTAGTTGTCAATTTTTGCAATAATCGTACCGTCAGCATCACTAGTATCTGTTTTTGCTCCAAATAAACCCGTAGCAATATATACTTTATCATCATTTAATAAATATTGACTAAACTTGGTTGCCTCACCAAAACAAATAGGCAGCATACCTGTTGCTAGGGGATCTAAACTACCAGTATGGCCTGCTTTAGATGCGTTAAACAGACGTTTTACTTTTTGCAGAGCAGCATTAGAGGTGATTCCTTGCGGTTTATTTAAAAGTAATATTCCATTTATTAATTGTTTAGAATCATTCTGGCTCATGATCTGCAGCAGGCGGATTTACATCATCTATAAGCTTACTTAATCGGCGGCCATATTCTAACGATTCATCATAAACAAAATGTAATTGCGGTACCGTACGCAAATTGATTGTACGTGCGAGGGCTGTTCTTAAGTAACTAGCAGCAGTATTTAGAATTTGGGCGGTTTGCTCTACATCACTATTTAATACAGTAAAGTAAACCTTCGCATGCCCTAAATCAGCAGAGACCTTTACTGCTGAAATAGTAACAAAAGCAGGCATACGAGGATCTTTGATTTCTTGTTGAATAATCTGAGATAATTTACGCTGGATCATTTCTGCTATACGATCTGTGCGTTTAAAGTTGTTACTCATAAATCTCGCTTAATTTCTACAGTCTCAAATACTTCAATTAAATCACCAGCTTTAACGTCGTTATAGTTTTTAACACCAATACCGCACTCAAAGCCTTGACGAACTTCTACAACGTCATCTTTAAAGCGTCTTAATGATTCTAATGTTCCCTCATAAATAACTACGTTATTACGTAATACTCTTATAGGATTATTACGCTTTATGGTTCCTTCAATTACCATACAGCCTGCAATTGCACCTAATTTAGGCGAGCGGAAAACATCACGTACTTCAGCAATACCAATAATTTCCTCTTTAAATTGCGGCGCTAACATGCCAGATAAGGCACTTTTTACTTGATCCACAATATCGTAAATAACACTGTAGTAGTGCAATGAAACAGACTCTTGTTCCGCAAGTCGCTTAGCTCCGCTATCAGCACGAACGTTAAAACCTATTAATATGGCATTCGATGCAATAGCAAGGTGAACATCTGATTCGGTAATACCACCGACGCCATTAGCAACAATCTGGACTTTCACTTCATCTGTTGATAATTTAACTAAGGCATCCGAAATAGCTTCCAGTGATCCCTGTACATCAGCCTTAAGGACAATGCCAAGTACCTTGGTTTCAGCCATAGCCATGTTTTCAAAAATACCTTCAATACTAGACTTCTGCCGACGAGCCAATTTCACATCACGGAATTTACCTTGTCTAAATAGAGCAACTTCTCGGGCTTTCTTTTCATCAGCCACAACAACTGCTTCATCACCCGCATGAGGAATAGCCGATAGACCTAGAACTTCTACAGGAATTGAAGGACCTGCACTGTCTATTTGTGAACCATTATCACTAACAAGTGCTTTAACACGACCATATTGAAAACCTGCTAGTAATATATCACCTTTATGCAATGTACCATTTTGTACTAATATCGTAGCAACTGGTCCACGACCTTTATCAAGTCTAGATTCAATCACCACTCCTCGCGCTGCACCATCTGTATGCGCTTTTAACTCTAATACTTCTGCTTGTAATAATATTGAATCAAGAAGTTCATCTACGCCCATACCAGATTTAGCAGAGATATTTACAAACATAGTATCGCCGCCCCACGACTCAGGAATAACCTCATAATTAGACAGCTCATTCATAACTCGTTCTGGATCGACGTCAGGCTTATCCATTTTATTTATAGCAACAATCATGGGAACTTTGGCAGCTTTAGCATGTTGTACTGCTTCAATGGTTTGTGGCTTGACACCGTCATCACCAGCAACAATTAAAATAACAATATCAGTGGCCTGCGCTCCTCGGGCTCGCATAGCGGTAAAAGCCGCATGGCCTGGGGTATCTAAAAAGGTAATATTTCCTTTAGGAGTACTGACATGATAGGCACCAATGTGTTGTGTAATTCCACCTGCCTCACCCGCTGCTACTCTGGTACGACGGATATAATCAAGCAGTGAAGTTTTACCATGGTCAACATGGCCCATAATAGTAACTACAGGAGCACGTCCTTCTTGGTTACTTCCTTGCATTAAAGTATTGCCTAAGTCTTGTTCAATAGCATCTTCTTTTAGTATTTTTGGCCTATGACCCATTTCTTCAACCACAATAACCGCTGTATCCTGATCAATTACTTGGTTAATAGTCGCCATGGCCCCAAGACCCATCATTACTTTTATGACCTCTGCCGCTTTAACAGACATTCGTTTAGCCAGCTCAGCTACAGTAATCGTTTCTGGAATAGCAACATCACGAATGACAGGAGCAGTTGGCATGGCAAAACCATGAGTTAATGCTTCTTCTGCTTCACGGTATTTCTCAGATTTCTCATTTCCCTTACGTTTCTTAACCTTGTTTCGCTTAAAGCGAACTTGCATGTTCTCATCATCATCAACTTGAGGAGGTTGATATTTATTTTTTCTTTTATTACCTTTTTTCTCAGGCTTATCACCTTCTTCAAAATCAAAATTCTTTTTCTTAGGGCCTTTTTCTATATCAGTTTTTGTATTAGTAAGCTCGGGGTCTTTTACAAACAATTTAATACTTAAATCATCTTCAGTCTCTGATTCCTCTGCTAGATTTACTTGATTCTCTTGCGTAGGTACTTGCTCGTTAGCTAACGGTTGTTCTTCATTAGCTAAATCAACAGCTGCTTCAGCTGCTTCATTTGTTTCAGCTGCTTCAACTTCGGTATTGTCTTCTGCCACTGTATTAGAAGCCGAGGTAGTTTCTACTGCATCTTCTATTACCTCATCTCCAATAGCAGGAGATGTGGTTAAATTACTCTCTGATAATACTGACTCAGCAGACTGCTCTTGGTGTATATTTTCATCAATTATAGGCTCTTGTGATGAAGCCTGCTCTTGTAAACTAGAGCGTTTTACATACGTTTTCTTTTTTCGGAATTCGACATTTACTGTTTTAGATTTATGGATATCATTACCTACCGGTATCTGTTTTATACTTTTGCGTTGCAAGGTGAAGCGCTCAGGTGTATGTTTACCACTGCTTTTTAAATAATTTAGCAAGATTCGCTTTTGATCTTCATTTACTGTTTGTACATCATCAGTAAATGATAAACCCGCTTCCTGCAACTGGTTCAATAAACGCTCAACTGGAATACCCACGACTTGAGCCAATTGTTTAACCGTTACATCCGCCATATCTATGATCCTCTTTCAGCAATTATTTCATCGCTTGTGTTCATGCTTTTTACTTGCTATTTCTCAAAATTAAGTTGTAAATAACAAGCTTAAAAAAACTTCAAGATAGTTAATTTAAAATTTAAAGATAAAATCCTCAATTTATGTATTGTAATTTAATTTTAAGTTTTAATTGTAAAAAATTTGCCTTTTTAAAATTTATTACTAATATCTTCCAGCTTAAGATTTTTTTACATTTCGCTACAAAAAGGCGTTTACTGCCGGAATGATATTAGTATATTTATTAAAGGAACCAAGGCTCCCGAGCTTTCATAATTAATGCACCTGCTTTTTCTTCTGTCATTTCAGGAATATCTAATAACTCATCTACAGAGAGCTCGGCTAATTCTTCAACCGTCTTAATTCCTTTAGCTGATAAACTAGCTGCAATCGCTTCTGACATTCCCTCTAGAGTTAATAAGTCACCAGCTGATGCATCTGTTTCGTTTTCGGTGAGTGCCTGTGTTAATAGCATGTCATTAGCACGATTTCTTAATTCTTCTACAATTTCTTCATCAAACTCTTCTATAGCTAAAAGTTCTTCTTTAGGAACATAAGCAACTTCCTCAAGTGAAGAAAAACCATTAGCAACTAATAGCATAGCTAATTCTTCGTCAATATCTAGTGAAGATATAAATAAGTTCACAGTTTTTGAGGTTTCCTCTTGAGTTTTATTATTAAAATCCTCAACTGTCATTACATTAAGTGTCCAACCAGTAAGTTGACTTGCTAGTCTTACATTTTGCCCATTACGTCCAATCGCTTGCGATAATTGTTCTTTTTGTACTGCTAAATCCATAGTATGGGTATCTTCATCTACTACAATAGATGAAATTTCTGCAGGTGCCATGGCGTTAATAACTAATTGAGCAGGATTATCATCCCATAAGACAATATCAACACGCTCTCCGCCTAGCTCACTTGACACAGCTTGCACGCGAGCACCTCTCATGCCTACACAAGCGCCTACCGGATCGATACGTCCGTCATTAGTCTTAACAGCAATTTTCGCGCGCACGCCAGGCTCTCGTGCAGCAGCTTTAACTTCAATAATATTTTCCCCAATTTCTGGGACTTCAATTCTAAATAACTCAACTAGCATTTCATTACGAACTCGGCTGACATAGAGCTGTGGTCCTCTAGCCTGAGGAGTAATATCGTATAAATAAGCACGTACTCTATCATTAGTCCTAAACATTTCATTAGGAAGCATTTCTTGACGGGGTAAAAACGCCTCAGCCTTACCACCTAAATCGATAATAATGTTATCACGAGTGACTTTTTTCACTGTACCGTAAATCAATTGGCCTAATTTACTTTTGAATTGATCAACAACCTGTTGCCTTTCGGCTTCGCGTACTTTTTGGGTAATAACTTGCCGTGCTGTCTGAGCAGCAATTCTACCAAATTCAATAGACGGCATTGGTTCTTCAATTACATCACCTACCTGAATAGATGGTGAACGCTCTTTAGCCGCACTTAAGGAAAGTTGACTATCAGCAGACTCAAATTCATCATCTGGCACAACTTCCCAATAACGAAATGTTTCATAATCGCCAGTGCGTGAATCTAATTTAACTCGAACGCCAATATCAGCTACTGATAACTTACGAGTCGCTGACTCTAACGCAGCCTGAATAGCTTGCAATACTACCTCTTTGCTCACCCCTTTTTCGTTGGACAATGCCTCAGCAATTAATAGCACTTCTTTACTCATTCTTGGCCTCACTCGCCTATCAAATTTGCTTTTACAATCTGGGAAAACTGCACTTCATATTGTTCATCGTCTACCCTTAACGTAAATGAATCATCACTTACAGATTGGATAATTCCTTTAATATTACGAGTACCTTTAATAGGTTTATGGAGCTTTAGCTTCACACCTTGACCTAAGTACAGTTGGTAATGTTCTCTATCGAATAAAGGGCGTGGAATACCAGGCGATGAAATTTCTAAGCTGTAGTGTCCTTGAATTGGATCTTCAACATCTAAAAGTGCACTTACCTGTTTACTTACTCGTTCACAATCATCTATATTAACGCCATTTTCTTTATCAATATAGATCCTTAATAAGGAATATTTGCCCTGGGATAAATATTCACAGCCCCATAGTATATAGCCTAACTGCTCTACTACAGGCTCTATTAGTGCTTGAATATCCTTTCTAATCATAGCGTACTCAATCTAAAATATTTTGAATTAATTATCTTAAGGCTAATTTACCTAAGTATTAGTAAGTAAATTATATACCTTTAAAGCTTTAGTTTGATAATATAGCAAACTTTTCTCTATAGACGACTAAAAAATATACAATATTAAATAATTCAATATGAATAGTTATTCTGCTTGAATACTAATAATTTGGTAAGGTTCACACCAAAATTCAGAGAAATGACCCATTAGCTAATTATCGTTTTAGATCAAACCTATACATAATAAAAAACCCCATAAATGGGGCCTTTAATAGTGGTAGCGGGGGCAGGATTTGAACCTACGACCTTCGGGTTATGAGCCCGACGAGCTACCAGGCTGCTCCACCCCGCATCAACTGAGGCAATTATAAGCACGCCTCCAGAATATAGCAAGTCTTTTTTACAATTTCCTAAATCTAGCTAGTAAACGCGTTTACACAGGCATCAATTAGGCCTGAGGGAAATAACCCTAGAAATAGCAAGGATAAGCAATTTAGCGAATAAATTAAATTCGCAGTCCTTGGTAGAGACACTTCTGAAGCTTCAGCTACTTCATCAAAATACATCACTTTAACAATACGAATATAATAGTAAGCGCCTACTACAGCAAAAATTAACCCAATTACTGCCACCCAGGTCATACCTACGTCAATTAAGGCTTTTAAAACTAATAGCTTGGTAAAAAAGCCGACTGTTGGAGGTACCCCTGCCATTGAAAACATAACGATTAATAACATAAATGCAAGCCAGGGATTGCGTTTATTTAAACCGCGTAAATCATTTATCTCTTCAATTTCATAACCATTTCTGGAAAGCAAAACTATAAAACCAAAAGCAGCTATCGTCATTAAAGAATAAACAAGAATATAATAAGTCGCTGCAGCATAACCTGCAGCACTACCAGCTAGAATACCAAATAAAGTATAACCTACGTGTGCAATAGCTGAATAAGCAAGAAGACGTTTAAAATTGGTTTGGCTTACAGCAATAAAATTACCTACTGCTGTAGATAATAAAGCCATAACTAAAATAATCTGCTGCCATTGGGGCGTAATATTTACTAAACCAATAGTTAATATTCGTAAAGCCATACCAAGAGCTGCGATTTTAGGAGCAGAACTAATAAATAAAGTGACTGAAGATGGTGCACCTTGATAGACATCTGGAGCCCACATGTGAAAAGGTACCGCTGCAAGCTTAAAACCAACACCAGCTATAATAAATACTAAAGCAAAAGATATCAGCATATTTTGCTGATTCCAATTTACGGCAATAGTGTTAGAAATATCTAATAAGTCTAACTTTCCTGTAGCACCATATAATAGGGAGAAACCATAAAGTAGCATCCCAGAGGCAATCGCACCCATGATAAAATACTTAAGAGCAGCCTCAGCAGCATCACTATTTGTTCTCCTTATAGCAGTCATTGCATAAAGTGGCAGTGACAATAATTCTAAACCGAGATAAATAGTTAGTAGTGAATGAGCAGAAACGAGAACCATCATTCCTAATGTAGAAAATAAGCCCAAAATGTAATAATCACCTGAGGGCATTTGTCGCTCATCAATATAAGTACTTGAGTAAACAAAACAAATAAATGTACTAATAGCAATAAAAATTTTCATTAACTGGGCAATGTCATCACTAATGAATAGTCCATTTAAAATGAGCACTTTAAAATTGCCAATTAACATAAGACTCGTAAAAGCAGCTAAGGCAAGGCCAATTAAGGCTATCGCTAGCGTTATATTTTTATAACGATGCCTGAAAAATAAATCAGCTAAAAGAGCAATAGAAGCAGTCACTAAAATAATTATTTCAGGAAAAGCAAAATTAAGGTTATCTAGTAGTGGCGTCATGTAATTAACCTATTATAATTTGGATTTATCAGCTTGAGCTAAAGTGTAGCTAACGGACTGGTGGACATAATTAAGCATTGGTTTTGGATAAATACCCATGGCTAAGACCATTAAGGCTAATAAAATATAAGCACTTAATTCAAAACCAGAAATATCTTTAAGAGCGGCAACTTTTTCATTAGCTACTCTGCCGAATATTACTCTTTTATACATCCATAACGTATAAGCGGCACCAAGAATTAAGGTAGTTGCTGCCCAAAAAGCGATCCAAAAGTTAGCCTTAATACTTCCAAGTATAATCATAAACTCACCAACAAAGCCCGATGTGCCAGGAAGACCGGCATTAGCCATCGCAAATAACATAAAAAATGAAGCGAAAATTGGCATCGAGTTTATAATTCCGCCGAAATCCTTTAATTGTCTTGTATGCATTCGATCATAAATATAACCGACGCCAGCAAACATGGCACTTGAGACAAAAGCATGTGAAATCATTACTATGATTGCACCTTCAAGAATTAATCCAGCATTAGTTACTCCTGAATGTTCTGCAATAGCATAGATTGCAAAGCACCCAAGTGTCACAAATCCCATATGTGAGATAGAAGAGTAAGCAATTAAGCGCTTCATATCCTGTTGAATGATGGCAACTAATCCAATGTATACAACAGCTATTAAGGATAACGCAATCATCATCGGCGCAAAATAGCGGCAGGCGTCTGGCACAATGGGAAGCGCAAAACGAATAAAACCATATCCGCCCAATTTAAGCAAAATAGCAGCTAATACAATTGAGCCCCCAGCAGGCGCTTCGGTGTGAGCATCTGGAAGCCACGTATGTACAGGAAACATAGGAATTTTAATAGCGAAGCCAAGAAAAAAAGCAATAAAAATTAATGCTTGGGCTGTCATAGTTAATTTAGCAGCATAAAGCAATTCAATTTTAAACGAGCCTGCTTGAAAACCTAGATAGATAAAAGAAGCCAGCATTAAAACTGAACCTAGGAAAGTGTAAAGGAAAAATTTTATTGCAGCATAAACACGATTATCAGAACCCCAAATACCAATAATCAAATACATAGGAATTAGAGTGGCTTCAAAGAAAATATAGAAAATAATTGCGTCTGTTGCTGAAAATACGCCAGTTAATAAGCCCTGCATGATTAAAAATGCAGCCATATATTGGCCCACACGATTATGGATGCTATCCCAAGTGGCAAGGACGACAATTAAGTTAGTGAAAACACTAAGCACAATTAGTAATAAAGATAATCCATCAATGCCTAGACTATAGTTGATTCCCAATGCCGGCATCCAATTTAATTCTTCTATGTATTGCATACCGGCGATATTTGGATTAAATCCGCTGATTAAGGGAATACAAATAATTAATGATAGCAAGATAGTAAATAATGCTAAAAAGCGAGAATTATTTGGATTTTTATCATCACCAGTTAGAAATACAAAGATTCCGCCAATAATAGGTAACCAGATTAATAAATTAAGCAAATGATGCATTTCCACACCTTCTATTAGCCGAGTAATAACCAGCATAAAAAGACAAACAGACCCAAGACCATTACTGTCGCGTAATGATATAGATACCCACTTTGTAGCGCGCGACCTTTGCCAGCCACCCATCTAACCATACGGCCAGTTCCATTGACAAAAAAGCCATCAATTAAGGTTTGATCACCAGCACGGTAAAATAATCGCCCTAGCGCCTTAGAACCACGCACAAAAACTCGATCATTGAATGTATCAAATCCATATTTGTTTAGTAATAGTTTATAAACGCTTGAGAATTTTTTGGCTAATAGTGTCGGAACACTAGGGAAAGCAATATAGCAGAGCCATGCTAAGAAAATTCCAGCCAAAGTTACCCAAAATGTCAGAGTTAATGGAGAGTGAAATGCACTCATTAAGGGCGAACTAACTTCGTGTGCAAGTTCAGCTAACACATTATGCTCTGGTAAAATAAATAGTGATTTAGCTAACAAGGAGGGGCTATCAAAAAGCATAGGCATATAAAGGATATAACCAATAATAGCAGACGGAATAGCTAAGATAACTAAAGGCACCCAAACAACCGCAGGCGATTCATGTAGATGTGACCATGTATGCTCATCCATACGAGGCTGGCCATGAAAAGTCATAAATAAAGCACGAAATGTGTAAAGTGCTGTAACCATTGCACCTAATGCAACGCAAAAATAAGCATAACGCGCGCCTGGAACAGTGGCTAATTTAGCCGCTTCGATAATTGTATCCTTAGAATAAAATCCGGCAAAAGGCGGAATAGCACATAAAGCAAGACTGCCAATAATAAATGTGACATAGGTAATAGGCATTTTGCGCCATAAGCCGCCCATCTTACGCATGTCTTGTTCATGGTGCATGCCAATAATAACTGAACCTGCACCTAAAAATAGGAGCGCTTTGAAGCAGGCATGTGTTAATAGGTGAAACATACCTGCATTGTAGGCTGAGGCACCCATGGCAACCATCATATAACCTAGCTGTGATAAGGTTGAATAGGCTACAACACGCTTAATATCATTCATCACAATTGCAATGATACCGGTAAAAAGCGCACCAGTAGCACCTATAATCAAAACAAAACTTAATGCTGTATTAGATAACTCAATCATGGGTGATATGCGTGCGACCATAAATACGCCAGCAGTCACCATGGTTGCAGCATGGATAAGAGCTGAAATAGGCGTAGGGCCTTCCATAGACTCTGGCAGCCAAACATGTAAAGGAACTTGAGCTGACTTGCCCATAGCGCCGATAAAGAGCAATATGCAGATTACAGTAATTACCGACCAATTATAACCATTGAAAAGCTGAATAGATTGACTAGCTAAAAAATTAGAACTTCTGAAAACAGTTTCATAATCAAGGCTACCAGTATAGGCAAGAATTAGCCCAATCCCTAATATAAAGCCAAAATCGCCTACACGGTTGACTAAAAATGCTTTTAAACTACCTTCTATGGCTGACTCTTTAGTATACCAAAAACCGATAAGCAGGTAAGAAACTAACCCTACTCCTTCCCAACCAAAGAACAATTGCAGAAAATTATTTGCAGTAACCAACATTAACATCATAAATGTAAAAAGCGAGATGTAGCTAAAAAAGCGCTGATAACCATCATCATCAGCCATATAACCAATACTATAGATATGAACAAGTAATGATACGAAAGTAACAATAATCAGCATGACTGAAGTCAAGGGATCAATAAGAAAACCAATATAAAAGGTATAGGGGAAAAAGTTTCCTCCACTAGCCCAAGTATATAAATTAACATTTAAATCATCCGCTCTACCTGTAAAAATAGCTGTAGCCACTATAATAGATAAAACAAAGGAAATAGTAACGCCTGCAATGGTAACCGTATGTGCACCAGCACGGCCAATTTGCTTACGAAAAAAGCCAGCCACAATCGAGCCAATAAGCGGGGCAAGAACAAGTAAGAGACATAGCTGTTGAATATGCACGTTATTAACCCTTTAAATGATTCATTTTATCTATATCAATATTGCCGCGATTTCTAAAAAGCAGCACGACAATAGCCAAGCCAATTGCAGCCTCGGCAGCAGCAACTGTCAAAATAAAGAAAACAAAAACTTGACCTGCTATTCCACCATAGTAATGTGAAAAAGCAATAAAATTGGTATTTACTGCTAAAAGCATTAATTCAACGCAAACAAGAAGTAAAATAATATTTTTTCGGTTTAGCATAATGCCAACTAAACTTAGGCCAAATAAAAGGGCAGCCAAGATTAGATAATGATTAACTGGTATCATGAGTTTTTCCTGCTACTTATTTTTCAGATTTTAGCGAAACAAGTCTAACTCTATCTTCAGGTCGAGTCATAATTTGTTTTTTAATATCTTGCCTTTTTGAACGTATAATACCACGGTGTGCTAAAGTTATAGCTGAAATAATAGCAACAAGTAATAGCACTGCTGCTAATTCAAAAGCTAAGACATAATCTGTATAAAGAACCATGCCTATCTTTTCAGTATTTGTTAACCTTTGTGCTAGAGCATGCACATCTGCTATGTCATGCCTATCAAACACTTGTGGTGCAGGAAGGGAAGGCTCTACAGCTTGTGTAAACCAAGCGTCAGGTAAAGCAACCAATAATAAACCAACTAGTAGCGCCACTAATATCATGGCAAATGGCAAATACCTAGCAAAGTGAGATTTTAACGACTCTGTGTCAATATTCAACATCATTACTACAAATAAAAATAAAGTCATAACTGCGCCTACATAGACTAATACTAAGATTAGCGCTAAAAATTCTGCTTGTAATAGAATCCAGAGCACAGAACTTGCAAAGAAAGTAAATACAAGAAATAACACGCAGCGAACAGGATTATTTTGTGTAATGACCATAACCGCAGAAAATAAGGCGAGTGCCGCAAACACATAAAAAATTATTTGAACTAATAAATTGCTCATCATTACCCCATCATCGCCAGTCTTTATCAGCTTCTCGATCCGAAGCTAGTCTTTTTTCCATCATATCGCCAACTGCCAGAAGTTTTTCTTTTGTCATAATATTTTGACCACGCTGACTAATATGGTAATGCTGTATAGGTGTTAAAACAATGGAGTCCACTGGGCATGATTCTTCACATAAGCCACAGTAAATACACTTAAATGCATCAATATCATAACGAGTTGTACGTCTAGAGCCGTCGGCTCTTTCTTCAGACTCAATCGTGATAGCCAAAGCCGGGCAAACCGCTTCACACAATTTACAAGCTATACAACGCTCCTCACCATTGGGGTAGCGCCGCAATGCTAACATATGCCCACGAAACCGCGGTGATATAGGCGTTACTTCTTCGGGAAATTGGATAGTTACTTTCTTCTTAAAAAAATATTTTCCCGTTAACCTTAAACCCGCCAATATATCTAGCAGTAAAAAACTACGTATATAATATTTTATAACTTGATAGATGTTTTTCATTAATTTACTCAGTTACTAATTAAACCAAGGTTTTAGCTGTGCCAACACCATTAACGCAGTAACAATAACCCACACAATAGTTACCGGAATCAAAACTTTCCAGCCCAAGCGCATTAACTGATCATATCGATAGCGAGGGAGTGTGGCCCGT
This sequence comes from Legionella sp. D16C41, assembly GCF_048541585.1. Lineage (NCBI taxonomy): Bacteria > Pseudomonadati > Pseudomonadota > Gammaproteobacteria > Legionellales > Legionellaceae > Legionella > Legionella sp. D16C41. Next base: position 3,218,426 of record NZ_CP183303.1, read on the forward strand.
ACCCATAAATACACAAAAAGGAAGAAAGAAACTTTTATTAATAACCACACAAAACCTGGAACAACAAAGAAAATATCGCCTAATACAGGAATACCTTCAAAAGGAGATAACCAGCCACCTAAAAATAAAAGAGAAATCACAGTCGAAATTAAAACCATGCTTGCGTATTCGGATAGGAAAAAGAGCATAAAGCCGATACCAGAATATTCAACATGGAAACCAGCCACAATTTCTGACTCTCCTTCGGCTAAGTCGAAAGGTGCTCGGTTAGTCTCTGCAAGTGCCGCGATCCAAAATATAACAAACAAAGGGAATAAAGGAACAAACCACCAGTGCCAAATTCCACCACGCTGAGAAAGAACAATGTCTGTTAAATTCATACTACCTGCAGCGAGCAATACGCCTACAAAAGCAAAACCCATTGCAATTTCGTAAGAAACAGTTTGTGCTGCACTACGTAGTGAGCCAAACATAGCATATTTAGAATTAGATGCCCAACCTGCAATCAGCACCCCATAAACAGCAAGGGAGCTTAAGGTAAAAATAAGTAAAACGCCAGCATTTATATTTGATAAAACAAGACCTTGACTAAAAGGGATAACTGCCCACCCAGCAAGGGCTGGCGCTAAAGCAAAGAGAGGCGCAATAACAAATAAATATTTATTAGATTTGGTCGGCACTATAATTTCTTTATGAATAAGCTTAATTAAGTCAGCAAAAGGTTGTAATAAGCCTTTTAACCCAACTCGATTAGGGCCAACGCGTACTTGTATATAACCAATAACTTTGCGTTCTGCGAAAGTTAAATAAGCAACCACAAGCAATAGTGGAATGACAATAACTAGGATTTTAATAATAATCCAAATTAAAATGCTAATATCATGAAGCATATTTATACCTATTTAGCGCTTAATGGTGATTGCTGCAAATGAATGCCCTAAGTCAGCTGTCTCTGGCATTGCGTTTGCGACCCAGATTGCATCTAAAGCTATCCGCTCATCTCGTTTAAGTGGCAATGTTATCTCAATATCCCCTTGAGAAACAGTAGCTATATCATCTAATTTCAAACGGTTAGCAGTGTCAGGATGTATTCGAATACAAGCAACATCGGCACTAGCACACGCTTGCAATTCTTGTGCATTACGTACAATGTAATCAACTCGATAAAGTGGCCACTCGCCAATGCGTACTAACTGCTGATTTAATACTGGTAAAGATTCCGGATAATAAGGTTGATACCTTATTTCCGTCATCATATTTTTTAAAGTTTTAATTTCATCCAGTACCTCTTCGGAAGAGGTATATTCAAAACCATCACAATGTAGTAAGTTTCCTAAAACCCTAAGTACTTTCCAAGCAGGTCTTGCCTCTTCAAATGGTTTACAAGCGCCTTTAACTGATTGCCAAATATTATCAACATTAATATAGGTTCCCGAGGTCTCAGCGTAAGGTGCTATTGGCAGGATTACATTGGCATAGTCTTTCATAGCATCCTGGTTAAATGCTGAAAGCATCACTACAAACTCAGCGCCTAACATTGATTGACGAGCACCATAAGGATTTGCAAAGTCAAATCCAGGCTCAAGTCCAAGTAAAAAATAACCTTTAAGTTTCTTATCTAATGCGGCTTGAATATCTAGACCAGGATTATCTACAGCTTTACCTGCAGCAGCACGATGCGGCAGCATCCCTGCAAGCTCAGCACCTGCTGTATTGGCACCGGCTGTAAAACGTATAATTTTTACATCGGTTAATTGCTCTAACGCATGTATTAGCGTTCTAATTAAAGCTGCATTAGGATGATCTTCTGCAAGTGCACCTAAAACAATAGCGGAATTTGGCTGCTTTAAAGCTTCTGCTATAGCTTTGGATGTTGCATCAGGCTTAAGTCCAATTAATAGACGTTGTAGTTCACTTGAAAACTCAGAAATTTCAGGTGAAATAGCAAGTAATAACTTAGCAATCTGTTGAGGTATTTCCAAAGGAGAAACAATTTCTTTAGCTTCAACACCAAAAGGATAATCATAATCAACAGAATTTATTGCATAAATTTTTGCGCCATCTCGATAAGCTTTACGAACACGTGTACTAGCTAACGGCACTTCGCGCTGGATATTACATCCTATTAAGAGAATATTTTTTTGATACTCTAATTCAGCATATTTTAATGTATTATTTAAGTTAACCGGTAGCCTATCTTGATCACTAAAATCTGTTTGATGAATGCGATAGTCAAGGTTATTCACCCCAATAGAACGCATCAATTTTTGCAGCAGATAGAATTCTTCTAATGTAGAAGAAGGAGAAGCAAAGGCCGCGAACTGTTCAGCACCATGCTGTTTGACAATACGGCTAATTCCTTCGGCAGTAAATTTTAAAGCAGTTGGCCAATCGACTTCTTCCCACTGCCCATCTTTTTTAATTAAAGGCCGCGCGGCTCGATTGGTTCCAATTAAACCTAAATAACTAAATCGATCCCTATCTGAAAGCCACATTTCATTAATCTGTTCATTTTCTCGGGGGACTGCTCTCATTAAATGATTAGTTCTTACATGTAAATGCACATTTGAACCTAAACAATCATGGGGGGCAACACTGTCATGTTGTACAAGTTCCCAGGGACGAGCTGAAAAGCGATAAGGTTTAGACGTTAAAGCACCTACAGGACATAAATCGATAACATTTCCCGATACTTCTGAAGTCATGCTGTGATTTATATACGTACCAATTTGCATGTTTTCGCCACGTCCTAGAGCGCCAAGCTCGCGGACACCTGCTATTTCTGTACCAAACCGAACACAACGAGTACAATGAATACAACGCGTCATTTCCGTTGCAATTAAAGTTCCTAAATCATCATCAACAACAGCACGCTTACTTTCTTCATATTCAGAATTTGAATAACCAAAACCTAAAGAGATATCTTGCAATTCGCATTCACCACCTTGATCACAAATAGGGCAATCTAGCGGGTGATTAATTAATAAAAATTCCATCACTGCTTGTTGGGAACGAACAGCTTCTTCTGATTTTGTAAACACTCTCATGCCATCAGTAATGGGTGTCGCACAAGCTGGTACAGGTTTGCGGCCATTTTCGACTGCAACTAAGCACATCCGACAATTTGCAGCTATTGATAACTTTTTATGGTAGCAAAAGCGAGGAATATAAATGCCTGCGTCATCGGCAACCTCTATAATCATTTTACCGTTTTCCGCTTCTAGCGTTTTTCCGTCAATTTCAATAGTAGCCATTTTTAAACCTTATCAATTATGCCGCAATCATTGAACGTTTATGCTTAATGAAATAATCAAATTCATCATAAAAATGCTTCACAAAGCTTTGTACAGGCCAAGCTGCTGCTTCTCCTAATGCACAAATTGTACGACCTTCAATTTTATCAGCAACATTAACTAACTTCTCGATATCTCCAGGCTCGCCATGACCATGGCGAATACGATGAATTAAACGAACCATCCAACCAGTACCTTCACGACATGGTGTACACTGTCCACAGGATTCATCCATATAAAATTCAGAAATACGATAAAGAGCATCTACCATACAGGTGGTCTCATCCATAATAATTACAGCACCTGAACCTAACCCTGAGCCCGCTTTCTGGATACTGTCATAATCCATATCAAGCTGCATCATCACATCACCAGGAAGTACTTTCATTGAAGTTCCGCCAGGGATGACTGCCTTAATACGATTACCATTTAACATACCACCAGCTAGCTCTAATAGCGTCTTAAAAGGAGTACCTAATGGAATTTCAAAATTTCCAGGTTTATTGACGTGGCCTGAGACGCTAAAACATTTTACTCCGCCATTATTAGGTTTACCTAGTTTTAAAAACCAATCGCCGCCTTTTTCCAGGATAACAGGCACCGAAGCAAAAGTTTCTGTGTTATTAATCGTAGTAGGCTTACCATACAAACCATAGTTAGCAGGAAATGGTGGTTTAAACCGCGGAAATCCCTTACGGCCTTCCAGTGAATTTAATAGCGCCGTTTCTTCGCCGCAAATATAAGCACCAGCGCCTAAATGATTATAGAGATCAAAGTCTATACCACTAGCTAAGATATTTTTACCTAAAAGGCCTGCTTCATAGGCTTCCTTTAAAGCTGCTTCACAATGTTGAAATGGCAGCCAAAATTCACCACGAATATAATTATAGCCGACCGTTGCTCCCATAACATAACCGGCAATAGCCATACCTTCTATTAGTTGATGCGGATTATAAGTCAGAATATCACGGTCTTTGCAAGTACCTGGCTCACCTTCATCAGAATTGCAAACCACATATTTTTGTATAGGTGAATTCCGATTCATGAAGCTCCATTTAAGGCCAGTAGGAAATCCCGCACCCCCTCGCCCACGTAGAGCAGATGTTTTTAACTCGTCAATAATTTGTTGAGGTGGCGTTTGTTCCGCTAGAATACGTCGCCATGCACTATATCCTCCTAAACTTTCATAGGATTTTAGTGTCCATGGCTCTTGAAGATGAAGCGTTCGGTAACACACTTGATTTAGTTGAATCATCGCTACGACCTCATTCACGAATATTGTTCTAAAACTTGATCAATTTTATCTTTAGTCAAGTTTTCGTGATAATCTTTATTAATCTGCATCATAGGGGCGTTTATACAGGCTCCTAAACACTCAACTGAGCGGATAGTAAATCGGCCATCTGGCGTAACCTGCCCTAGTTTTACACCCAACTTGTTCTGTAAATAACCTACCACCTCTGCCGAACCCCGCAATTGACAAGAAATATTAGTGCAGACATTAACTATATTTCTTGCTGTTGGCTTATGCTCATACATAGTATAAAAGGTTGATACTTCATAAACAGCAATCGCAGGCATATCTAGATAATCAGCAACAGCGTCCATTAACTCTGGCGTCAAATAACCATACTGCTCTTGCACAATGTGTAAGGCACTCATCACAGCAGATTGTTTTTGATCAGGAGGATATTTTGCTATCCAATGGTCAATTTCTGCTATTCGCTCAGGCGTTAAAAATTGACAAAGTAATTTTGCTGAATTCTGAGACATATTTTAACCTTAAAAATATTTAACCTAGCAATTGGTTATTAGCCAATATTAAGCAATTAAGCAGTTAATTTTTCGTTTCTATCTTGAAAATCTAGTGCTACAAATTTCATGCATATTTTAAATATTATATCTAAAATTTGATAGCATCGGTTGATAGCTAATCAGGATAATTAATTCAAGCCAATCATACACTATCAATGTATTGTTAGATATAACATTCGCTTTGCAGCTATTTCATTATTTAATTTTAAACTGCTTTAAAATTAAACTTGGTCATATAATAACTAATTACCGGTCTATTTCACCAAACACAATATCTTGGCTTGCCAAAATTGCGACCCCGTCTGCTAACATATGCCCTTTAACCATTTCATCATAGCTTGATAAATGAGCAAATCCAGGTGCTCTAATTTTTATTCTATAGGGTTTATTTGCGCCATCAGAGACTAAATAGATGCCAAACTCTCCTTTAGGAGCCTCTACAGCTGCATAGACTTCACCGCGTGGCAACGAAAAACCTTCGGTAAATAGCTTAAAATGATGAATTAATGCTTCCATATCATGCTTCATTTCAGCACGTTTCGGCGGAGTTATCTTATGATCATTAATTCGTACAGGTCCAGGATTAGCTCTTAACCACTCTACACATTGTCGAATAATTCGATTAGATTGACGTAACTCTTCTACACGAACCAAATATCTGTCGTAGCAATCACCTGTCTTGCCTACTGGAATATCGAATTCCATTTGATCATAGGCAGCATAGGGTTGCTTTTTCCGTAAATCCCAAGCAATACCTGAACCACGTAACATTGGACCTGAAAAACCCCACTGCAATGCATTTTCAGGTGAAACAATACCTATATCAACTGTACGTTGCTTCCAAATACGATTATTTGTTAGTAACGTTTCATATTCATCAACACGTTTAGGGAATCGCTCAGTAAAAGCCCAAATAAAATCTAGTAAGCTGCCCTCTCTATCTGCATTCATTTTCTCGACTTCACGTTCGCTATGCCACCGCGAAGGCTTATATTTTGGCATGGTATCCGGCAAGTCACGTGCAACGCCACCAGGACGATAATATTTAGCATGCATACGAGCACCTGATACAGCTTCGTAACAGTCAAACAAATCCTCTCGTTCTCTAAAACAATACAAAAAGACCGTCATCGCACCGATATCCAATGCGTTAGCGCCTAGCCAGAGTAAGTGATTTAATATTCTTGTGATTTCATCATACATAGTGCGAATATACTTAGCACGTATGGGAGGCTCAATCCCTAATAATTTTTCAATTGCTAAGATATAACCATGCTCATTGCACATCATTGACACATAATCTAGCCTATCCATATAACCAATATTTTGTAGATAAGGCTTAGTTTCAGCAAGCTTTTCTGTGGCTCGGTGTAATAAACCTATATGTGGATCGGCTCTTACAATGGTTTCGCCTTCTAACTCCAATACCAATCTTAAAACGCCATGTGCTGCCGGATGTTGTGGACCAAAATTGAGTGTGTAATTTTTAAGTTCAATCATTAACCACCCCTTTCACATCAAAATAGCGATTATCACTACGTATTACTTTTGGGACAAGCACACGTGGCTCTATATCAACAGGTTCATAAACTACTTTTTCTGCTCGCGCATCGTAGCGCATTTGCACATGGCCACTTAAAGGGAAATCTTTTCTAAAAGGATGACCAATAAAACCATAATCAGTAAGAATACGTCTTAAATCTGGATGGTTTTCAAATAAAATACCATATAAGTCATAAGTTTCGCGCTCAAACCAATTAGCACCTTTCCATAAATCATGAACTGACGGAACAACAGAATGTTGCTCATCTACGAAGGTTTTGACCCGAATACGATGATTAAGCGTAGTAGACAATAAGTGATAAACTACAGCAAAACGAGGCTTATTCATAATATAGGCTCGTGACTCAAATCGCTCAACGCCCCGAGAGAAACCATATTCTGTAGCTTCTTGTGTTTCCCAATCGTATTGGCCGTAATGTAGATAATCTACCCCACATAAATCCATGAGCTGGTCAAACGCAAAAGACTCACTACTTTTTAGCGTATTTAACACAAATCTAACGTTAGCTACCTCAGTATCAAGGGTAATTTCATCAAATTCAATAGAAATTGAGGCTATTTTGCCATCTAACTCCTTTTTAACTTGTTCCGCCAAAGTTGCTAATTTTGTCATCTGATTTTACTATCCTAATCTAACCTTCAATTACCGGTTTATGTCTAATTTTGTTTTGCAGCTGAATTATGCCATACAAAAGTGCTTCAGCTGTAGGCGGGCAACCAGGTACATAGACATCTACAGGAACAATACGATCACAACCACGAACAACTGAGTAAGAATAATGATAGTAGCCACCACCATTAGCACAAGAACCCATAGACACAACCCATCTTGGCTCAGGCATTTGATCATAAACTTTACGTAAAGCAGGAGCCATTTTATTACATAATGTACCCGCGACAATCATTACATCAGATTGCCTTGGACTGGGCCTAAATATAATACCAAAGCGATCTAAATCATAACGAGCAGCACCAACGTGCATCATTTCAACAGCACAACAGGCCAAACCAAACGTCATTGGCCACATTGAGCCACTACGTGCCCATCCTACTAATTGATCAATTGAAGTTGTGATAAAGCCTGTTTTTTGCAATTCTGCAACTGCCATAGAAGCCTCTAGAAAAATCTTATTTCGTAACTATACCTCGTCCTAGCAAGGTGAGAGGTATACGCTCACTCTAAAATATGGGTTTCGAAGCCAGTTCATTTAGTTTAAAATTAGCTTCAATTTGCTAAATACTGCACTTTACAAGTAGATAAGAAAGAATGCAAATACAGCTACTTAGTATAAAGCTAAAGAAACGGTTTCGAAAGGTGTCTATTCCCACTCAAGAGCACCCCGCCTCCATTCGTATATAAAGCCTATTACTAATAGACCTAAGAAAATCATCATTGCCGAAAAACCAAACCAGCCAATCTTTCGTAAGACTAAAGCCCAGGGAAAAAAGAAGGCCGTTTCTAAATCAAATATAATAAATAGTATAGCAACTAAATAAAATCTTACATCGAAAGGAATATGAGAACTTTCAAATGCATTAAAACCACATTCATAAGGTGCATTTTTAGCAGGATCAGGATCATGCTTTGAAAGCAAGGCGCCAGCAGAAAACATAGCTAAGCCTAAAGCTATGGCGATAACAATGAAAACAAGTATTGGCAAATATTGTGATAGCATAGTTTCATTTCGCTTAAGATTGGTGCCGAAGGCCGGACTCGAACCGGCACAGCTTGCGCCACCGCCCCCTCAAGACGGCGTGTCTACCAATTTCACCACTTCGGCAAGTAGTTATTGTGTTCCTTTGCTGCTATCAACCGGTACTGGAATTTTAGTTTCCGGCACACTGGTCTGTTGAGGTATTGCTTGTTGCGTCGCTTTTTGATATTGCGTTGAAACAAGATAAGATAAAGTTAAGCTTGTTATGAAAAAGGTTATAGCTAGGCCGCCTGTTAATTTAAACAGAAAGCTTCCAGTTCCTTGACTACCAAAAACAGTATTTGAGGCACCAGAACCAAAGGCAGCACCTATATCGGCACCCTTGCCATGCTGGATTAATACAAGACCAATTAAGGTAATAGCCACTAATACATGAATCATTAAAATTAGCTGATACATTTAATAATTTCCACAAACTGCTGTGCATTAAGTGATGCACCGCCGATCAACCCACCATCAACATCAGGCATTGCAAATAATGCTTTTGCATTTTTTTCATTTACACTTCCTCCATATAAAAGAGAAATTGTATTTGCATCTTCCTCGCTAAACTCAGCAATGATAGACCTGATAGTCGTATGTACCATCTGAACTTGTTCAGGAGAAGCTGTATGGCCTGTTCCTATAGCCCAAACAGGTTCATATGCTACAACACAATTACTAAAACCACGTCGATTCTCTTTAGCTATAGCACGTAATTGGGTAGCTAATACTTCTTCTGTTTCACCTGCTTGACGTTCTTTTAGTGTTTCTCCCACGCATAGGACCGGTATCATATCATGATCTTTAACATGGTGGAATTTATCCGCAACAAATTTTTCATTTTCGCCAAATAAGGTTCGACGCTCAGAATGTCCAACTAGAACATATTTACACTGATAGTCTTGCAGCATCAACCCCGATAATTCACCGGTATAGGCGCCTGAATTTTTAGGGTATACATTTTGTGCACCCCAGCAAATATTACTTTCACTTAAAAAATTACTTACTAAAGGCAAGTAAATAGCTGGCGGCATAACAACACATTCGGCAAAAATAGAACTTGGCATTAGCTCAATTAGTTCAGTCAATAAAGATCTAACTGACTCTAGCTGCCCATTCATTTTCCAATTACCAGCTACAATTTTTTTCCTCATTTACTCTCCATAATAAACGGCCGCAAATATACCTTAAAGGGGAAGCCAACGTCAATCATTGAATTTTTACATGGTGAATATATTTAATTCAGCATTACAAAATCTAACCTAGTCTAATAATTAGTAATCTAAATCGATTTGCATAATATCATCTCGTAATTGCTCAGCGTATCGGGTTACAAGCTCTTTATCTTCGCCTTCAACCATGACTCGTAATAGTGGTTCAGTACCTGAAGGTCGTAATAAGACTCTACCTGTTTGCTGTAATTCTTTACGTAGCGTTTCAACTAAATCTAGTACGCGTTTATCTTTGGTTAAAGTTAATGCATTTGGGGTTTTAATGTTTAAAAGGATTTGTGGGCATAATTCAATACCTTGAGCTAGCTCTGCTAAAGTTTTACCGTGCATAATCATACAAGCTATAACTTGTAAAGCGGCAATAATGCCATCACCTGTTGTGGTTTTATCTAAACAAACAATATGTCCTGAAGATTCACCGCCAAGTTGCCAATTCATCTCTTTTAATGCTTCTAATACATAGCGATCACCTACATTAGCGCGCTTAAAAGGTATATCTAGAGCAGCTATAGATTTCTCAAGGCCATAATTACTCATTAAAGTACCAACGACACCTCCCTGTAGTACATTACGCTGTTGTCTATCTTTAGCGAGGATATATAGTATTTGATCACCATCAATAATATTCCCTGCAGCATCTACTAAAATTACTCTATCGCCGTCACCATCTAGAGCAACTCCTAAATCTGCACTATATTGTAAAACTTTTTGTTTTAAATGTTCAGGTGCGGTTGAACCACAATTGTCATTAATATTAAGGCCATCGGGCTCATTATAAATTGTGATTACTTCCGCTCCTAACTCATTAAAAACATTGGGGGCAATATGATAAGTAGCTCCATTAGCGCAATCAACGACTAATTTAACCCCAGTTAAACGAGTTAACGATGAGATAGATGATTTACAAAACTCAATATAGCGACCTGGCGCATCATTAATGCGTCTTGCCTTACCAAGATTGCTGGAAGAAACAATTTTTAAAGGCTTATCAATTTCCTCTTCAATGGCTTGCTCAATATAATCAGGTAATTTACTGCCATCGGCTGAGAAAAATTTAATACCATTATCTTCAAATAAATTATGAGAAGCACTAATGACAATACCTGCATTAGCACGCAAAGTTTGTGTTAGATAAGCTATACCTGGCGTCGGCATAGGCCCTAATAAATTAACATCCACACCTGCAGCTGACAAACCAGCCTCAAGTGCTGACTCCAGCATATAACCTGAGATACGTGTATCTTTACCAATAATAATCTTGTTGCGATGACTATTAGCAAGTACACGGCCTACTGCCCAGCCTAATTTTAATACAAACTCAGGATTAATATTTGATATCCCTACCTGCCCCCGAATACCATCAGTACCAAAATATTTACGTTGGCTCATTCCTTATTACCTTTTAAGTTATTATTAACATGCATAATAGCATCTATCATCGTTAGTGCTTGTTTTGTCTCGACTACATCGTGAGTTCTAATTATGTTTACCCCATTTAAACTGGCAAATACATTAAGAGCTATACCACCAATAGCTCTTTCATCGACATTTTTATTTAAAATAGCTCCTATAGTACTTTTCCTTGATACTCCCAACATCAGTGGTAGATGATGTTGAGTAAATTGCGCTAAATCCTTAACTAGTTGTAAATTATGCTCAATAGTTTTACCAAAACCAAAGCCTGGATCAAGAATAATGTTATCTTCCTTTATACCTACTTCTAGACAACGTTTAACTTGATTTTGAAAAAATTGGTTAATCTCAGCAATAATATTTTCATAGTGAATAGGTAGGCTTTGCATCGTTTCTGGAATACCCTGCATATGCATTAAGCATACAGGAACTTGTAATTTCGCCACTAAATGAAGTGCAGCTTCATCTTTTAAAGCCGTTATATCATTGATAATATTTGCGCCTGCTTCCACTGCCGCCTGCATTACTTCTGCTTTTGTTGTATCAATAGAAATACAGCAATCTACTTCTTGGCGTAGTTGCTTAATAAGAGGAATGACTCTGGCTAGCTCCTCTTCAATACTAATAACTTTCGCGCCAGGTCTAGATGACTCTCCACCGATATCTAATATATCAGCGCCTTCAGCAAGCAATTTACGGGCATGAGCTAGTGCTTGGTTAAGACTGAAATAATGACCACCGTCAGAAAAAGAATCAGGCGTTATATTAATGATTCCCATAATTAATGGAGCTTGATATTGATGCGGATTTAAACTTATTTGTTGCCGCCAAGCTTGAAACTGATGAATATTCATGGGTAACCTTGATTCTTATTGCTTACAAATATAATTTAAAAAATCGAAAATCTGATAACAGACTTTTCCAGCTGCAATTAATTTTTTAAGCCTTTTTATGTGCGAAGCAGAGGTGCGTTTGAGCCCTTTTTGGAACGTTGTTGGACATGGATGTCCAACATTGAGCCGCAGGGAGGGTCTCGGCGTTTTCAAAAAGGGATCAAATGCACCTCTGCCTGCTCCGGCTAATCGCTTGAACACTTAGCCTGACGACTATGGGCCGAACCCAATATAGTCAGCTAATTTGTTGGGCTAAGGCCCAACCTATCGTTTTTGCTTCTTAAGGATTAATGTTCTTCCGCTGGGCGATCGACGGGTTTTCCATTAATTACTTTAGTATCAGACTTAGGCGTATTATCTGAATCAAAAGATTTTAATGTATCCCAATCATCTGGTGGTGAAGGAGGCTTACCGGCCATAATTTCATTAATTTGCTTAGTATCAATTGTTTCGTATTTAATTAATGCTTCTGCCATTAAATGAAGAATACCCATTTTAGCCACCAAGATATCTTTGGCACGTTGGTAATTTCTAGTAATAATTTTATTAACTTCTTCATCAATTAATTGAGCAGTCTTATCAGAAATTTCTTTATTATGACTCACGCTACGACCTAGAAAGACTTCGCCTTCTTCTTCACCAAATGTTAATGGACCAAGATCCGATAAGCCCCAGCTAGTAACCATCTTACGAGCAATTTCTGTGGAGCGCATAATATCATTTGATGCGCCGGTTGTAACATTTTCAGCACCAAAAATTAACTCTTCAGCAATTCGGCCACCAAATAAACTAGATAATTGACTTTCTAAGCGACGTTTACTATGGCTGTAACGATCCTGTTCAGGTAAGAACATAGTCACCCCTAAGGCGCGTCCGCGTGGAATTATAGTAACTTTATAAACTGGGTCGTGCTCCGGAACTGACAAACCAACAATAGCATGGCCTGCCTCATGATAAGCTGTTAATTTCTTCTCATTTTCATCCATCACCATTGAGCGTCGTTCTGCGCCCATCATAATTTTATCTTTCGCTTTATCAAGCTCAAGCATAGTAACTTTTCGCTTATTAGCACGTGCTGCAAATAAGGCAGCTTCATTAACCAGATTGGCTAAATCTGCACCTGAGAAACCAGGCGTACCACGCGCAATAGGTAATACTTCAACTTGCTTATCAATAGGAACTTTATTTAGATGAACTTTAAGAATTTGTTCACGGCCACGTATATCTGGCAATGGCACCACTACTTGACGGTCAAAACGGCCTGGACGTAAGAGAGCCGGGTCAAGTACATCGGGCCTATTAGTTGCTGCAACAACAATCACACCATCATTACCTTCAAAGCCATCCATTTCTACTAATAGTTGATTAAGTGTCTGCTCACGCTCATCATGACCACCGCCTAAGCCTGCTCCACGATGTCTTCCTACTGCATCAATTTCATCAATAAAAATAATGCATGGCGCTTGTTTTTTTGCTTGCTCAAACATATCACGTACGCGTGATGCACCTACACCCACAAACATTTCTACAAAGTCTGAACCTGAGATAGTAAAGAAAGGAACCTTCGCTTCTCCGGCTACTGCTTTAGCTAAGAGCGTTTTACCTGTTCCTGGTGGTCCTACTAATAATACACCTCGCGGAATACGTCCACCTAAATTCTGGAATTTGCTTGGGTCGCGTAAAAAGTCGACTAATTCTTTTACTTCTTCTTTTGCCTCATCAACGCCTGCTACATCAGCAAAAGTTACTTTAACTTGATCTTCTCCTAGCAACCTAGCACGAGAGCGACCAAATGACATGGCACCACGGCCACCTCCGCCTTGCATTTGGCGCATAAAAAATATCCAAACACCAATAAGCAATAACATTGGGAACCAATTTACAAATAAATGTAATAAAAAGCTTTCTTGTGGTTTTTCTTGACCACTGACTTCGACCTTATTTTGTAGTAGTTGCCCTAATAAGGCATTGTCCTGCATAGGCATATAGGTTACAAAACGCTGGTTATTTTTGGTTGTTCCCCGAATGACTTTATTATCTTCAACAGTAACAGAGTTAATCATACCCTGGTCAATTTGGGTTAAAAATTGACTGTAAGGAATTTTCTCTGTAGTACCATGCCGAGGTCCAAAATTACTAAACACAGACACCAGCACGATAGCTATAACAAGCCACAAAAATAAATTTTTTACCATGTCGTTCAAAGCATTAACCTCGATATGTGCGAATTTTTACGCTAAACAATAAAGTTACTATAAATTATAGCCCTTCGCCAGCATATACGTTTCATGCGAGCGAGAGCGAGATGCCGAAGGTTTACGAATTACTACTTTATCAAATTGTTGGCGCGCTAATTTAACTAGATTATCAAAGCCAACTCCATGAAAGATCTTTATTAGCATAGCACCACCTGGCTTAAGCATTGTCTCTCCAAAATCAAAAGCTAATTCTGCTAAATACATAGCTTTTGGAATATCTATTATTCTCGAACCACTCATATTTGGGGCCATATCTGATAAAAGCAAGTCTAAACCTCTTTTAGGTATCAAATTTATTAATTCTTGGAAAACTTTTTCCTCTTGGAAATCACCTTGAATAAAGTTGACACCTGGCAATTCAACCATTGGCAATAAATCTAAAGCAACAATTGTTCCATTTCCCTTTAATTTTTGTGAAATAAATTGAGTCCAACCGCCTGGCGCTGCTCCTAAATCTACAATAGTCATGCCTGGTTTAATAAGATGTTCTTTTTCATCGATTTCTTTTAATTTATAAACAGCTCGACTACGATAGCCTTCTGCTTGCGCTTTTTTGACAAAGATATCTTCAAAATGTTCTTTTAACCAGCGGTTACTACTTTTAGAACGAGGCATACCGTATAAAAAATATCGACTTACTTATTATAATACTCAAATTTACTATCGTTTCCCAGCAAAACGTGCAATAATTTAACATTTAAATGAGATTACGTTGTGGATAGCACATTTAGACGAAACCTTAAAGCTAAAGCTCATCATTTAAGGCCCGTTGTTTTAATAGGCGCTAAAGGCTTAACTACTGCTGTTCTAGAAGAAACCGATGTTGCTTTAAATGCCCATGAATTAATTAAAATTAAAATTAATGGCGTTGAAAAAGAAGACCGGCAAAAAATGGCCAGCGAAATTTGCCAGCAGTTACGAGCAGAACTTGTGCAAATGATTGGCAACACTGTTATTGTTTACCGGCAGAATACTGACTAATACCCTATTCTAGGTATTCTTACCTATCTATGTAGGAAGTATGTTGAAGTAACGCAATAAACTTCCTTAACTACTTTTGATTCCCTTACCTCCTATCAATACGTTTCATCATGTCATTATGTTATTAAATATTGTTTAATTTTCACTTGCAAATGAGAATGATTATCATTTATATTAAATTATTTTCTATGTGGAGAAAATTATGGCTTTAGCTTACAACCAATTTGATGAATTAAGTCATCAATTACGCTTTCTCCTTTTTGAAATTGGTATTGGCTTATCACACCAAACAATGAAAGACGTCATAAAGGAAGCTCATAAATCCTGCTTAAACCGTTTGCAATATGCTGCTTTAAAGGAAAAATTAATTGATAAGCCATTTTATAGTTATCATATCTCTGATTTTATAGATCAATTACAGCTTAAGTTAAAAATCTCTAGGCCAGAAAGTCGATTTTATCGTTGGGAATTATTAACAAAAGAGTTAAATGAATCTATTGCCAATGAAACTATGGCTTTAATTTATCGACAACATTGGCAGACAGAATTACGCAAGCAAATACGAAGTGAAAGCTCTTTATGGTCTTGGCTTTCTAAGCAGGATTTAAAACAAATGCTGCTTTTTACAGAGCAGTGGGGCTGCATTGGTCACCCGTATCATCCAAATTATCGGGCGAAAATGGGCTTAAATCGACGAGAAGTATTGCAATACTCGCCTGAATTTAATGCTCAAGTCAATTTACATTGGTGTGCTCTCCACCAAGAAAAAACTCATATAACTGCTATTAATAAAACTTATTTAGAGCTAATGGCTAGCGCTTTTCCTAATGATTATGCAAATTGGCGCTATAAACTTCAGTGTCAACAATTAAATCCAGATAATTTTTATCCTATTCCAGTACATCCCTGGCAATGGCGTAATCAATTACAAACAAGCTTAGCTTCTTTAATTGATGAAAAAAAATTAATTTTGCTTCCTCATCATCAAATTACGCAGCCTTCTATGTCTTTAAGAACGATGATACCCGTTGAAAGTCCTTTATATCATTTAAAATTAGCGCTGGCAGTTCATACAACCTCAGCTATCCGGACAATTTCACCGGCGTCAGTTGAAAATGGACCCATTTTATCAAAGTGGTTAACTGCTCTCTTAAAATCACATCATTACTATGACAACACGCTTTTTCTTGCTCGCGACATTGCAGGTGCTCGCCTACAAGATTCCGCTTCGACATCTATTTTATCTAAGCAATTTGCTTTTATTTTAAGAGAAAGCCCCTTGCAATGGGCTAAAGAGAATCAACAACTTATTCCTCTAGCTGCTTTATTTGTTAATTCACCTCTATCTAATCAGCCTTTATTACTTGAAATAATACAAGCTAGCGGAATTTCTCCAGAGCATTATTTTACACAATACTGTCAATGTGTCCTTAAAGGACAATTACATTTATTAATGCGCTATGGAGTTGCATTTGAAGCACATCAACAAAATACGCTGATTGTTTTTGAAAATCATCAGCCTAAATCGCTTATTATTCGTGATCTAGGCGGTATATATGTTTGCCAAAATGATGATTTTAGAGAAGCGAAAAACCTTGCTTTGCATCCAGAATCAACCATTACAACTTATAATCTAACCGAGACTTTTGATAAGTTTATCTATAGTAATCTGCAAAGTAACTTAGCTTATTGGATTAACTGTTTATGTAAGTTTAACAACTTTAGCCCTGCTACTTTGTGGCATATTGTATACAAAATATTAAATGGTGAATTAGAGCAAATGGTAAAATCAATTAAGCCTAATGTCTTAGCTTGGTATCGTCAACGTTTATTGCAAGAGTTATGGCCACATAAAAGCTTATTAATGATGCGCCTTGCGCCTAGTGAAAAACATAATCAATTTAATTCACTATCTAACCCGCTGAGCCAATTTAATGTCTAAGTCATTGGCAAATATACTTTTTATCAGCCAATTGTTAATGTTACTTGCCCTAGAGATGGGCAATCCTTTCTTGCCCTTGTTTATTGCAAACCAAAATATAGCTATTGAGAAAGCAGCACTTTATAGCTCCCTTGCTTTCATACTGCCAATGGCTGCTAATATTCTTATGGGGCCTATCTGGGGAGTCATAGCTGGACGCTTGGGTTATAAATCCATGTTAATAAGGGCTGCCTGGACCTTAGTTATTACACAAGGTTTAATGATTTTTGCCAATAATATTGCAACTGTATTAATCATTCGATTTATTCAAGGTGGCTTTGCTGGTTTTATTGCAGCGATGCAAATGTATGTATTGTCACTTAACTTAAATGATAAAAAAGCACAACAATTAGGACGCCTACAATTTAGTAAAGCGCTGGCAACCAGCCTCGCAGGCATAATGGGTGGTAGCCTATTAAATTTACTTAATTTTCAGGGTTTATTTTTTGTCGCAATGATTTGCTGTTTTATAGCCACAGTGATAATTCAAAAAGGCCTACCTATAACGGAAAAATCTGCGCAGTCTGCTAAAAGAAGAAAGCCTTTTTTAACCTTGGAGACTTTTCCCTATTTCTTAAAATTTGGTTTATTAATTTTATTAACTCAAATTATAAAATTTTTACCGGAACCAATTTTTATTCTTTCAATCAACAACTCACTGAGTTGCAATACAATTACATTGGGTCTTTTATATTCAATGCCTGCTTTTGGGCTATTTTTAAGTACTAATTTTTGTGGCAAACAATTTGATAATTGCCGTAAGCAGCCCAGAAAAATTAAAGCTTACTTAATTAGCTATAGCTTGCTAGGTGTTTTAATCATGTTGGGGCATGCTGTTTTTACAAGCTCTATATTAGCTTTAGGATTTATTCGGCTTTTATGGGGTTTAGTGCTTGGAGCTTTGTTACCCGCTCTATTTTGTCTTATGAGTGATCGCTTTGAGCATTATGGTTTTGCAATAGGCTGGGCAAATACATTTGCGAAAATAGGTAATTTAATTGGTATTGGACTTGGAGGTTTTTTAAGTAACTATCTTGCTGTTTACTATTTATTTATTTTATTAGCATGTGTTTATGCGTTAATAGCGTTCATTAGCCTTTGCTCTAGTTTCTTGCCTGCAAAAGACATCCTTTATCCAAACCAACAGTCTTTAGCTGTTACCTAAAATTTAAAGATAAACCAGGATAAGCATGAATAAACGGTCTTATATCATAATATTACTAGCATGGACATTAGGTAATTTTAGTATTCAATTAATTATGCCAGCTCTACCTAAATTAGCAGCTGACTTTCATATTAGTACCCGCCTTGCCCAATTAACTATTAGTATTTTTTTACTAGGTAAGGCAATAAGTATCATTCCCTGGGGTTATATATCAGAAACGATAGGAAGAAAACCTATCTTTATTTTAGGGTTATTAACTTTTTCCTTAGCAAATATTTTTGCTGTGTTAAGTCCTAACATTTATTTACTTTTGTTAAGTCGATTTTTGCAAGGAGTTGGTGTTGGTGCTACTGTACTTATTGGGCGAGCAATGGTTAATGATAGTCAAAATGAGCAGCAAGCAACAAAACAATTTGCTTTTTTCTTTTCTCTAAGTGGCATTTTAATTTGTTTCATACCGCTGCTAGGCGGTTTTATTAATACTTATTATGATTGGCCAATGGCTTTTTTAGTTATGGCAAGCTACAGCTTTATCTTATTCGTTTATTGTCGAGGAATCAGCGAAACTATACCTAAAATCCGAGCTAATTATAGCTTAACAGATAGCCTATTATTAGTTTTTAAAAACAGGCTTTTTGTAAGCTACCTCTTAATCTCGGCACTTATGATGGCAGGAGAATCAGCCTTTAATACTAGTGCGCCCTTTATTCTAATAAAAAATGCTCACTATAGTATTGAAGCTTTTAGCAATATTAAAACGATTATGTCTATTTTGTATGTTATAGGAACATTGATTTGTGGTTCTTTAGTAAAATATTGGCGCAGCGACTATCTTGTCAGTATTGGGATTAAGCTGTTTACAGCTACTGCTTGTCTAATGTGGCTCTTTTATTTCCTTGGTTATACAGTTGCTGTAACTTTTATTTTCCCTATGATGATTTATTATTTTGGGACGGGGTTTATTGTTGCTTGTGCAACGGCAGCTTCTGTTCGTCCTTTTCCCAAACGGATGGCCATTGCACTTGCATTTTCTTTATTTTGCCAATTTAATATTTCTGCTTTATTTAGCTTAGTGAGTAGTTTAATGGCTATAGAGAGTGTTAAACCATTTATGTTTTTAATTTCAGCTATCAGTCTTTTGAATTTAGTAATTTGGTATTATCGCCCAACTCAATTAAAAATAGTACCAACTATGTAAGCTTTTAATTCTAATAGAAATTTATAGAAAGTTTTGCAAATTGTTAATAACAATCAGAAAGCTTATTTAATCTATAGATTTTCTTTAGTAAAAAGGCTCTAAGCATTAGTTTATTGAGAATAAGTAGACCCATAACAACCTAGCTATAATACAAAAATTGTAGCTTAGGCAACCGCTCTATTTATGCAATCAGGTGACAGCCTTAATAGTATTGTATAAACTTAAATGGTTTCTATCGCATATTAGAGCTTGGTGGCAACAAACTCTAGTAAATATATAATGGTAGATAAAGCATTTTAGCTCACTTTATAAATCTAGAATTAAAATATAAGGTGAAAATTTAAATAAATGTATCCAGACACATAATGCTAAAATATATACCAAATGCACTTACTATTTTTCGTTTAATATTAATAGTTCCTTTCCTAGCGTTTTTATATTTTCATAAATACGCGGCTGCATTTTATTTATATATGATAGCTGGTATTACTGATAATTTAGATGGCTGGTTAGCTAGGCATTATAACTGGCAAAGCCTTTGGGGCTCTTTTATGGATCCCTTAGCAGATAAGCTCTTGATTGCCAGTAGTTTTATTTCTTTAGCTCTATTAGGCTCTTTACCATGGTGGCTAGTTATCTTGGTCTTTTTACGTGATTTAACTATTTCATTAGGGGTTATGGCCTGGTATTTTTTTATACCTAACCAAATCTATTTTAAACCTACGCTGTTGAGTAAATTCAATACTATGTTACAGCTCGTTCTAGTTACTTTATGTTTATTTGAACTAGCTTTTGTTAAATTTATTCCTAATCATATTTTTGATAGTCTAATCCTATTAACTGCAGTAACCACTGCAATAACTTATTTTGATTATGTTTGGACATGGGGTAGAAAAGCATACCTAATATGCAAATAAATTCTCAGCTAGCATTAACTATCCAATTAAATCATCAAGCAACTTTAAGTAATTTTTGCTGGGGTAATAATTTGTTTTTAAAACAACAGATTGATCATCTCTTAGCAGGCCAAGGGGAGCGTTTTCTCTACCTTTGGGGCGATAGTGGTTACGGAAAATCTCATCTTTTACAAGCATGCTGCCATGCCATAACGCAAACATCTGTTTATCTACCTCTAGATTTATTAAAAGAATGGGGGCCTGCGAGTATTGAAGGGATGGATGAGCAACGACTTATTGCAATTGATGATATTGATTTGATTGTAGGAGATAAATTCTGGGAGGAGGCGCTTTTTCACTTATATAACCGTGTGCGCGAAAATGGCAATACTATTCTGCTAATAGCTGGTAAAAAAACACCTGCTTATCTAGGAATTCAATTGCCTGACTTACGCTCACGATTAGGCTGGGGATTAGTTATTCAAATACAAGAGTTAACTGATGAATTAAAAATTACAGCACTACAACAACATGCTGAACTACGAGGAATTAACTTATCTAGTAGCGCTGCCTTATTTTTAATTAATCGCTGTACTCGTAATATGCATCATCTTTATAAAATACTTGATCAGCTCGACGAAGCATCCTTGGCTGCGCAAAGAAAAATTACAGTACCTTTCATTAAAGCTGTTTTAAAAATTTAATTAGTTGTTAAGAATGGATGGGTGATTTGAAGGCAAATCTTTAGCTGCAAGATATTCTAAAGATACATCAGCTGAGTTGTCGTTATTACCTGAGGCGCTTGCAGTAAACATTGAATAACGTATTGCTCCATTTGTATAAAATTCTTGCTGGCCTATTCTAGAGCTCACTATTTCTACCTCTCGCCTCTGTGAAGAAGGATGGCTTAAATCATTTAAAAATAAAAAACGACTTTCGTCAGAAGAATCTAGTTCAAAATTATTACTTAACTCATAAAGTTTGTTTTCTTCCAAGGAATGATTAACCACTGGCTGAGTTCTACAGTTTGCAAGATTTCTTTGCAATCTACTGTATTCTGTGCCAAGTACTTTAAATGCTTGTTGCGTGGCCTGCAGCTCACTTATTTCTTGCTTTCTAGCAATAAACATTTCTTCTAAATATTTTAATTTTGCCTTATCTTTCTTAACCAACTCAGGATCGCACAATTCATCTATCTTTTCTCTATCTAAGCCAAACCAACTGCCAATTAAGTTTTCAATACCCGGGCGCTCTACAAACCAGTAAACAGCAAGAGCCATTAATCCTACAAATACACTCGCTATTAAAATAGGCCAAAACGTCCCAGTAACGGCTGTTGTAACTAATCCAGCTATAGCTGAAGCGACTGTCTGCCCTGCACAAAAGCCACCGCTAAAAAAGAAGATACCTGTAATAGAAGCAACAACTATTTTACCCACTTTAAGTGCTGGCCGCTCTAAAGATATTCTAAGGGCTTTACGTTCAATATCTAAGTCGTTATACATTTGAATTAATAGCTTTATAAGCGCAATATCACTTTCAATTTCATTAAGCTTCTTTTTATAAAGGATATTGTTGCGTAAGTTGCCACTAATATTTTTAATGTATTGTACTTTTTTAAGGTAATTATCAATCAACTTCGGTGCACTTTTAAAATTAACACCTAAGTTTTTAGACACTTCCCATAAGTCAAACGCATAAAAAAGTGCAATAGATATTACAGAACAAGCAAGGCCAACAGCAAAAGCAATCATTGTTGGCAAAGATGTGGCAGTCAATAGTGTGCTGATATCATCAAAACCTTGACAACCAAAAAAAATAGCACCCGCAATAGCTAATAAAATAAATTTAGCCTTTGCAGTCCAAGGTGCTTTTCTAGCTCCATCTTCCTTTTTATTGTTCAAGGGTTTAAATCTTTAAAAATGACTATATAGTCTAATAAAAGCTACTGACTTACGCCTACTGTTGTTATCTTAGCTATTAAAAGCAAAACATTGTTATACAATTATTAAATGTTTAGTTTTAGCTGGAAATTACCTATAGCGCTACCTATTAATAAATATAACTTCACACTTAAATCAACTGCTAAATAGCTGCAGATAACGTAAGAGAAGGTGCTTCTTTGATATAATGGGTTAGTCTTGCTGAAACTAACCACATAACGATTCCAATAGCTAAGGTAGCTAAGCCTATATAAGCAAACACATCGGTATAAATAAGCAGCGATTCTACTCCGGGTTTAACATTTTGTGGTAAGGCAGTCATTGAAGCAACCGTTGCACCAACAAAACCTGCTATGGAGGAAGTTAAAAACCACATTCCCATTACAAAACCTGCAATATGAGCGGGAACTAATTCGGCGACCATAGCAACACCTAAAGCAGATACTAATAATTCACCTGTACTTTGCAAAAAATAGCTTCCAATTAGCCACCAAGATGACACCATGCCTGACTCATCATGTAGAAAGCGCGCAAAAAATAATAAGCTAAAGCTTAAACCGCAGCAAATCATACCTGCCGCAAATTTATAAGGAATAGAAAATGAAATAGTATGCTTATTAAGCTTATTATAAATAAAAGCTAATACTGGGCTCATAATAATAATCCAAATTGGATTTAACGCTTGAAAACTCTGCGGATCTAACGTAATACCGAGTAATGTAGGTGTCACATTATTAACAGCAAATAAGTTTAATGAGGTAGGCATCTGTTGATAAAGAGTAAAAAAGACGACAGCTTCGATCATTAAAATAAATGCAACAAGCATGCGCATGAAAGATTGTCGCTCTTCACGATACATATAAAAGAAATAAATCGCTGTAATACAGATAGTAATCAACCAGACTAACTGTTGTGTCAGCATAACATGCTGCAATAGGTACGCGGAAAATAAGGTTACAACAATAATACCGGCTATAATTAATGCCCATTGCCAAAAACCAATTCTTTTCACATCAGCTGGCGTATTAATGTGCTTAACATACTGACGTTGAAAAACGTAGTTAACTACCCCTAAAACTAAGCCAATAAAACTAAGAAAATAAGCGTATGCATAACCATATTTGGTAGCAATAGCAGGCCCCATAAACAAGGCAAAGGTAGAGCCTAAATTGATAGCCATATAATATAAAGTAAAGCCACTATGCAGCCGCGGGTCATTATCTTCATAGCATTTAGCCAGAAGGCTAGAAGGATTAGCCTTAAATAAGCCATTACCGACACAAACCAACCCTAGAGCTAAAAAAACCTGATGCGTATTTGCAATAGCCAAGGATAAATAGCCTAAAGCAAGCACTATTAAACCTAATACAATGGTACGTTTAGTTCCTAGTATTTTATCACCTAAATAACCACCAAAAGCCACCATTCCATAAACTAAAGCAGAAAAAGCGCCAAAAGTATAATATGCTTGAACTTCATCAAAACCTAACGCTCGAATAAAATATAGAGTAAGAATGCCTTGTACTGTGTAAAAACCAAAGCGTTCCCAAACTTCTAGCATAAAAATCATACTAAAAGCACGAGGCTGATTATTAAAAAATACGCGCATATTTTCCCTTTGCTAGCTTCATTAAAGTTAACCTATATTACTTTAAAAAAGATTGCAACCCGTGTGCCATTAGGAAAGCTGTATATCATCAGGTCTACCTTCACGCTCACCGTCTCCCTCATCATCCTCTTCTTCATTTTTTAAGGGAACCGACATTTTCTGATTATTGGTAGTATCTGCTTTATCAAAGCTTGGAAGAGTTAAGACAGATTTATCAATGGGATACTCATTTAAAGAGCTATTAGGATGTGCGGTCCCCGGCATCATCCCAAGTCCTAATTCCATAACAGCTTCAGAATCATAGTTAGCATGCGAAGACTCATCTATAAGTTTATTTACCTCTACTTCAGAGTCTTTTAGCACTTTATCATTATCCTTATCGAGGCGAGATTGACTATTTAATTCTTCTAATTTGAAGTTATCCTGATAGTCTTTAAAGTTATCTTTATTATCATGCTTAGAGATTTCTTTCTCAGAAACTTTTTTTGTATTAAAACCTAATTTCTTAGCTAGGAAAGGTATTGCTATTCGACTAACAAGATAGACTATACCCGCTGCAGCACAAGCAGCTGCTACGGCAAAACCTATAGGAGGAAAAGCAATAGCAACAGCCGCGCCTACTAATATCCCAGCTGATAAAAGAACAGCTGTCACTTTATCTACAACAGCTAAATGATCACGTTTAGCTAATTTATAAGTAAAAATTTCTTTCTTATCATATAAAGCTTGTAAGGATTTACAGCGATTAGCATATTCTGCTTTTAAAGTGATATATTCTTTTAGTAAATTAGCCTTTTCATTTTCAGTTGCTTGCTCTAACTGGGTCCTTAGTGACTGTGCTTTTAGTTGTAATTTATTTAAATTCTCTGTTTCTTCGTGAATATGTTCAGCGATATTTTTTAAGTCTTTTTTAAGCTGATGACGCTGATATAAAAGTCGCCCTAAAGTAAAAACAGCGTTACCTAAAATAAAGCCTGCTGTTATAACAGTAATTATTGGTATTGCGCCAGGAAGAGCTATCATTAAAGCAGCTAATGCTACCATTGCGCCTGCGTAAGCCCATTGCCCTGTTTTTGATAAAGTTACAGGAACTTTCTGCCCAAGCAGAGCCGCTGCCAAAAAAATTGCAGGAATTCGAATAAAATCAAGAATAGCTAAGCCTAATCCTAAACCATGAAAAGAGGCCTGAGCAACGTTTGCGCCTGCGGCAAAATTTTCTTTTAGCTGCATTAAGGCACTAAAATTTTCCCCAGCATCATTAATACGATCAAATATCTCACTTAAGCCAGGTATCAATTTAAACAGGTCTAAAATTTTAGCTTTTTTGGTTATAGGTTGCGGTTGGAAGTGGATAGGCAAACTCATCTTTTCTAAATCATTAAGCGCATCTGTAGATTCCACTCCTGTAGTGCCTTCTGAGGTTTCTTTAAGAGACATATTGACAACTCATCTATTACTTAAGGTTCATTTTAAGGTCATAGCCTTATATGTTTTAAGGCTCTTTAAATGCATTTTCATAAACAATTTTTAATTGGTTATACAATCAATTATTATAGCTTATAATTTTATGATTAAATTTTAGATTTTTAATTAAAACTTAAATAAAAAGTAATTGATTTATCGTTTCATTTAATAACAATAACTGTTTGCAAGATTAAGAAGATTTAAGATTAAGCAAAGCCGAACAGTTTATAACTCGGCAATATTATCTAGCGTGATCGTTTAAGCAATTCTAGAGAACTAACTAGTTATTTTTAGCTTTACTATTATATAGCTAATCAAGATAGCGTAATTGCTACTTGCCACTTTTAAGGAAGAAAGTTATATTGATTTTTTTAATAATAAAAATAATTAATGACAAAAAAAGCACTTTACTTAGCAGGTGGTGGTGCTCGTGGTGCTTATCAAGCCGGGGTTCTTAAGGCTATTAGTACCATCCTTAACGTTAAGAAAATTCCTTTTGATATGGTAAGTGGCGTCAGCGTAGGTTGCTTAAATGCAGCCATTTTAGCTGAAAACGCGCTCGACTTCCCTGCAGCTACCGAAAAACTTGAAACAATTTGGTGTGATATTTATTGCCAGCAAATTTTTAATGCAAGTAATTATGAGGTAAGTAAATCTGTCTTAAGAAATTTAATTCCCATGCTTATAAGACGTAGTCATTATGGCTACTTGCTTGACACGTCACCTCTGCGTAAATTTATTACTAAAACAATTGATTTCCATCAGTTAAATGAAAATATTAAAAATAATCATTTGACTACTATGGAAGTACTTAGTCATTGTTATGAAACCCAGCAAACCATTTCATTTTATCAGCATTCTAACTCACAATTTGAAGATTGGGATTACCCTCGGCATGCAAGCTTTCGTACTGATTTACAAATGGAACATATTTTAGCTTCCAGCGCCCTACCATTATTTTTTCCAGCCGCAAAAATTGACCATTCTCATTATGGCGATGGTAGCATGGGCTTAGTATCACCATTACGTGGCGCTATTCGTTTTAAAGTAGATAAAATATTAATTTTAGGTACACGCCAATTACCTACCTCTTTGTTTTATGAAGGTTCTCAAAACGGCAATATTGGTTTTGCCCGCATTTTAGGTGGCATGCTAAATAGTTTATTTATGGATAACCTAGATCGCGATATTGAAATGGTAAATCGCATGAACGAAATTGCGCGCTTATTGTCTTTGTGGAAAAAACGCCGTTCCCCTTGGCGGCCAGTACAAACTATTCATTTACGACCTAGCGTGGCGATAGGGCCTATTGCACAAGCACATTATAATAATATGCCAGTATTACTTCGTTTTATGCTTAATTTATTAGGGGCTAAAAGCCACTCTGGGGATTTACTGAGTTTCTTATTATTTGAAAAAGAATTTACCCGCGAGCTATTTCAATTAGGATTCGATGATACTATGTTAGCTCGCAATGTTGTGCTTGAATTCTTTGAATAGGTTAAACTACTTAACTGCCATTTTAGCTTTTAACTTATTTAAAACATCAGTAGTATCAGGCTTAAATTTATGCCAAATTAAAAATGCTTCCGCGGCTTGCTCTACTAACATCCCCAGACCATCATAAGCGAGACAACCCAACGCACTAGTAAAAGCAACGAAACGAGTAGGATTTTTTAAATCATAGGCTAAATCATAACAATAAGGTTTATTAGCCAAGAGTTCTCTTGGTAAAAAATCTATATTGCTCTCACTTAAACTTGCTGACGTTGCATTAATAATTAAGTCAAATTCTGCTGTAAGATTTTCTATTTCAGCAACAGTTATAAGTGGAAAATCCTCTGCAATAGCTAAAAGCTTTCCCTTTGTTCGATTGACTATCGTTAAGGTTGTCTTTGCCTCTAATAGAGGACCGATAATTCCACGCGCAGCACCGCCTGCACCAAGAAGGAGAATTTTTTTATTGCTTAGATTAATGAAACGAGTTAGATCACGTATAAGTCCTATGCCATCAGTATTGTCTGCCCATAATTGTTGATCCTGCATCCACAAAGTATTAGCGGCTTTTGCTCTTAAACAACGTGGGGTTACTTGCTGAGCCATTTTAAATGCACGTTCTTTGAAAGGTAGAGTAATATTTAAGCCCCTACCACCTTGATTAAAAAAATCTGTTATCTGCTGCTCAAAACCCTTATCATCTCCTTGGATTTTTTCATATATCAATTCTTTATTTGCTTGATTTGCAAAATACTGATGAATGACCGGAGATAAGCTATGTGCAATGGGATTGCCTACAACAGCACAATGACTAATCATATTATACGCCTCTGTTTAAACATTTTATTTTTAATAGGATTAACTTTTAAATCATGGGCTGATACGCCCACCTCATCTTTTCTTAACATTTATTTAAAATTATCGCCCCAAAATCCTATTTCAACTTTTGGTGATCAATTTAAATCCGCTCTAAGCAATGAAAAAGAGCTAAAAAAATACAAATTAAAACCTGTTTTCGAAGAGCATCCTTTACATATTACCCTTTATCTAACGCAATATCCTATTAAAAATAACTCCCTACTCATTAAACGAGTTAAGAAACTAGCGCAACAAGCTCACTCCTTTACTATTACAACTGAGCGATTAATAGTTACGCCAAGCCGCTATATTATGCTTACAGTTAAACCACAGCCCTACCTTCAACACTTAAGTGATAGAGTGGTGCTATCGGTAAGTCCCCTACGTGATTATTCAGCGAGTATTCCTGCCTGGGCCGCTACTAATTTAAAGAAAACAAAAAGTTTTAAACACTATGGCAGTCCTAATGTCTTTGCTAACTATAATCCTCATTTTACGCTTTTAACGCCTTATAAAGTTTATCCGGTAGAAGAAGAGCGCAAATTAAGCCAATATTTACAACATATTGTAACAAAATTTAATCAGAATTACTCTCCTATAAACGCTTCAATCAACGCTATTGCTATCGGTTTTGCCGATGAGCAGGGGCAGATTATCAAAGAACTGGCGTCTTTCCCGCTTAAATAAGCTCATTTATTAGAGCTCCTGCCTAACCTACCTATAATTGACAGTAAATTTTTTCATTAGCTCGCTTTAATTCATGATGGTTTAGGCAGAAATTGCGCTTGCTAAAGAGTTAGGCGCTCATGAAGTTATTAATTATAAAGAAACTGTTATTAATTATGTAAAACACTTAACAAAGAATAAAGTTTTTCCTCTCACAGTAAAGCTTAAATTATGCCATAACCAAAAATAATTCAGTTATTAAGCTATGGCACTAATGAATGCTATGCTTGAAGGCTTTTTGAAACAATTTCACTTAAATCGCGAGACAAAGGGTGTATCTCTAGACGCTTTAGTTGCTCAAACATTAAAGCTTGTCTTTTCTCATCATAACGGCGCCAACGCGTAAAAGGGGTAGCTAGACGCGCTGTGATTTGTGGATTAATAGCATCCAGCTTAATTAACATATCGGTTAGAAATTCATAGCCGCTGCCATCTAGTGCATGAAAATGCTTTGGATTAGCATGTACAAAAGCCCCAATCACAGACCTTACCTTATTGGGATTTTTAAAAGAAAATGCAGGGTGGCCTAACAATTCTTTTACGTTAGCTAATGCATGGGGTAATTCACTTGTCGCTTGAACAACAAACCATTTATCTATTACTAATTCATCATTAGCCCACTGGTTATAAAAATCTTTGATTGCTTTTTCTCGTATAGTATTATTAGCGCAATTAGTTAATAGAGAAAAACTCACTATCTGATCAGTCATGGTACGTGCTTGTGAAAATTGTTGTTGACAAATAGCGAGAGTAGCTTGTTCGTTTGCTTTCATCATTAACCATAAACAAGCATTACGAAGTTTTCTTTGACCATAAGCTTTAGCAGTCATGAGGTGTTCCTCACGAACCCACAATTGCTCATACATTACTCGCGCTTGCTCATAAATACTATTACCTAATGCGGCACGGTAAAAATCACGAGCTGCCTCAATAATACCTACATCGGGATTTTCAACAAAACTAGTCACCTCTTCAAATTCAGGCGGCATTAGTAATTCTGCCCGCAAGGCAAGATCTTGTGATTCATCTTGTAATACATGGCTAAAGGCGGCAGTTAAATTTACGGGAAATTGCCATTGTTCATTTGGCTTTTTGCAAAAATCTGCTAGGCAAGAAAGCGCCAAACATTGCGCTGCATCCCATTTAGCAAATCCGTCAGTTTCAAAGCGCAATAGAGCTAATAAGTCATTTTGGCTAAGTGATCTTTGTACTTTAATAGGTGCTGAAAATTCACGTAATAAAGAAATAACCGGCTTAGTGTTAATATTTTCAAAGGTAAATTTTTGTTGCCGTTCACGTAACTCTACTAAATCCTGCTTAAGCGAGAAAGGCTGCCCATTTTTATTAAACAAAGCAATCCGAATTGGAATGTGAAAAGGCTGCTTTTCTAGGCACTCTGCAGTTGGAGGGCAAGTTTGAGTTAGTGTCAAAGTTAAGGTGTTATCCTTATACTCACTATCTACTTCAACAATTGGGGTACCTGCTTGACTATACCAACGCTTAAATTGTGTTAAATCCACACCATTAGCGTCTTCCATAGCCGCAACAAAATCATCAATAGTCACAGCTTGCCCATCATGTCGCTCAAAATAAAGGTCCATGCCACGACGAAATCCTTCTTTGCCAAGTAGCGTATGCTGCATACGAATAACCTCAGCGCCTTTATTATAAACAGTGGAGGTATAGAAGTTATTAATTTCTTGATAAGCTTCAGGCCTAACAGGATGCGCCATAGCTCCAGCATCTTCAGGAAATTGGGACGTACGTAAAACTTTTACATCTAAAATTCGGTTAACATCGCGCGAATTCATATCACGTGAAAATTCTTGATCACGAAACACAGTCAAGCCTTCTTTTAAGCTTAATTGAAACCAATCTCGGCAAGTTACTCGATTTCCAGTCCAATTATGGAAATACTCGTGAGCTACAACGCCTTCTACATCCGCAAAGTCTTGATCTGTTGCAGTGTCTGGCCTGGCTAAAATATATTTAGAGTTAAAAATATTTAATCCCTTATTTTCCATAGCGCCCATATTAAAATCACTAACAGCAACGATCATAAAAATGGATAAATCATATTCACGACCATAAACTTCTTCATCCCAGCGCATACATTTATGTAATGAGGCCATTGCATGACCGCACTTATCCTCATTGCCAGGTTCAACATAAATCCTTAAATCAACTTTTTTACCCGAACAGGTTATAAACTCATCTTTTACACAAGCAAGATTCCCTGCAACTAAGGCAAATAAATAAGAAGGTTTTTTAAATGGATCTTGCCAAACTACCCAATGCCGCCCCTTCTCTGCTTCTCCTGCCTCAATTAAATTACCGTTTGAAAGTAAAATTGGGTACTTTTCTTTATCAGCAGTAATTCGTGTAGTAAAAATTGATAAAACATCTGGTCTATCTAGATAATAGGTAATACGACGAAATCCCTCTGCCTCACATTGCGTACAAAATAATTGATTTGAGCGATAGAGTCCGGATAATGCTGAATTATTTTGTGGGTAAATACGAGTTACAATTGTTAAAGTAAATTGCTCTGGGCAGTTGTCAAGCAGCAAATCATCATTTTTAAGTCTATACTGATTCTTAGCAAGCAATTCATTATTTAAAGCGATGCTTATTAATTCTAATTCATCACCATATAAATGTAATGGACCCGGATGCAATCGCTTAAGCGTCATGTTATTTTCAACTAATACATAATCATCATGCAGATCAAAATCAAGGTAAATATTCTCTACCGCAAAATTTGGCGGCATATAGTCCTTCAAAAAAATAGTTGTGTCTGGCATGATGAATACTCCGGTTGCAGAAAAATATAAATGACGCTAATAAATAATGTTTTGATTCTTCGTAATTTTTGCTTAATTAGTTCTATACTAAATTATAACCAGTTTAACAATTTTACCAGTGAATTAAGTAAAGAAGAATTAGCGTTCTCCTTCCCGGAAACGTCATAGAGGATAGCAAAATGAATACGCATGATTTCCTAACCAGCTACACCAAACGTTTTGTTGATAACAAGGAAGAAGAATTAAGCTTAAGTGATTACTTGGAGCTGTGTCGCCAAGATCCTTCAACTTATGCTAATCCTGCAGAACGATTATTAATGGCTATTGGTGAGCCAGAAGTAATCGATACGCGCCATGATCCTGTTTTATCACGTATTTTTTCTAATAAAATAATTCACCGATATCCTGTCTTTAAAGAATTTTTTGGTATGGAAGAGCCTATTGAACAGATAGTCGGTTTTCTTAAGCATGCTGCCCAAGGGCTGGAAGAGACTAAGCAAGTACTTTATTTACTTGGACCAGTTGGCGGCGGAAAATCTTCTTTAGCTGAAAAATTAAAAGATTTAATGCAAAAAGTACCTTTTTACGCCATTAAGGGTTCACCTGTTTTTGACTCACCCTTATCTTTATTTAATCCTGAAGAAGATGCTGAACTCTTAGAAGAGCGCTTTGGTATTCCGAGACGCTATTTACGCTATATAATGTCACCTTGGGCAGTAAAACGGTTACATGAATATAATGGCGATATTAGTCAGTTTAAAGTTATCAAGATTAAACCTTCTCGCTTAAAGCAAATTGCTATTGCTAAGACTGAGCCAGGCGATGATAACAATCAAGATATATCTGCTTTAGTAGGAAAAGTTGATATTCGCAAGCTAGAAGAATTTTCCCAAGATGACCCCGATGCTTATAGCTATTCTGGTGGGCTTTGCCGAGCGAATCGCGGCTTACTTGAATTTGTGGAAATGTTTAAAGCCCCTATTAAAGTACTGCATCCTTTACTTACAGCTACTCAAGAGGGTAATTACAACGCTACTGAAGGTTTATCTGGTATTCCCTTTGAGGGGATTATTCTTGCGCATTCAAATGAGTCTGAGTGGCAAGCTTTCCGCAATAATAAAAATAATGAAGCCTTTATCGACCGAATTAATATTGTAAAGGTACCTTATTGTTTACGTGTTTCTGAAGAGATAAAGATTTATCAGAAGTTGGTTGATAATAGCTCGTTAATTAATGCGCATTGTGCCCCAGGAACATTGGATATGCTGGCGCAATTTTCGGTATTAACTCGCTTAAAAGAGCCACAAAACTCTAGTATTTATTCAAAGATGCGAGTCTATAATGGCGAGAGCTTAAAAGATACAGATCCTAAAGCAAAATCTTATCAAGAGTATCGCGATTTTGCCGGTGTTGATGAAGGGATGAGTGGCATTTCTACTCGCTTCTCTTTCAAAATTTTATCCAAAGTATTTAACTTTGATCACAGCGAAGTAGCAGCTAACCCTGTGCATTTACTTTATGTGCTTGAAAGGCAAATTGAGCAAGAACAATTTCCACAAGAACAACATGAGAAATACTTAACATTTATTAAAGAATATTTATCACCTAAGTACGTTGATTTTATAGGTAAAGAGATTCAAACCGCCTATCTAGAATCTTATTCTGAATACGGTCAGAATATTTTTGATAGATACATTACCTATGCGGATTTTTGGATTCAAGATCAAGATTATCGCGATCCAGATACAGGCGAAATTTTTGATCGCAGCGCATTAAACACAGAGTTAGAAAAAATTGAAAAGCCTGCTGGTATCTCAAATCCAAAAGACTTTCGTAATGAAGTTGTCAATTTTGTACTTCGTGCTCGCGCTAATTACCATGGTAAAAACCCAATGTGGAATAGCTATGAAAAGCTCAAAACAGTAATTGAGAAAAAAATGTTTACCAATACAGAGGATTTATTACCGGTTATCTCTTTTAATGCGAAAGCATCTGAAGATGATAAAAAGAAACATGAAGAGTTTATTGCCCGTATGATAGAGAAAGGTTACACCCGTAAACAAGTACGATTACTATGTGAGTGGTATTTACGTGTACGTAAATCGCAATAATAAGTATAGCGTCAGGCCCTAAGTTTTAGCGTGTTTTGCTATATAAAGTTTAGGGGTGGCTCTATATAAGATCACTTGCAAGACAAGAATGGGTGAGGAGAGATACTGAGCTATGTCGCAATTTATCGACCGCAGAGAAAACGCTGGCAAAAAAAGCACTGTAAATAGGCAGCGCTTTTTAAGGCGTTATAAAAATCAGATTAAACGTGCTGTCTCAGATGCGGTAGGTAGACGAAGTATTACTGAAATTGATCAAGGTGAACAGATTAGCATCCCTGCCAGAGATATTTCAGAGCCTCATTTCCAAAGCGGTCAAGGCGGACAAATTGAACGTATTTTACCTGGTAATGATCAATTTATTGCAGGTGATCGAATAAAACGTCCAAACCAAGGTGGCCGAGGGTCAGGTGGAGGACAAGCTAGTAAAGATGGCGAAGGTGAGGATGACTTCGTTTTTCAATTATCAAGAGAAGAGTTTTTAGAATTATATTTTGAAGATTTAGAATTACCTGATTTAATTAAAAAAGATTTAGCAAAAATTAAAAATTACAAAATTGTTAGAGCTGGGGTCACAACGAGCGGAGTCCCGACTAATATTAATATTGTTCGGTCTATGCGCCAAGCGACAAGCCGCCGTATGGCCTTAGCTGCCCCTTATAAACGACAATTGCGCAAAGCTGAAGAGGAATTAGAACGTCTAGAAGCACAAAAAAATCCAGAGCGCTTAGAACTTTTACGTTTGCAAAGAGATATTGAGTTCTTCAAAAAGAAAATAAAGGCTGTTCCTTTTATCGACACTATTGATTTACGCTACAATAATCGGATTCGCATCCCTTCGCCCACAACACAGGCAGTGATGTTTTGTATTATGGACGTTTCTGGTTCAATGGATGAAGCCAAAAAGGATATTGCTAAGCGTTTTTTTATTCTTTTATATCTCTTTTTAACTAAAAATTATGAAAAAATCGACTTAGTATTCATTCGCCATCATACCTCAGCAAAAGAAGTCAGTGAGGAAGAGTTTTTCTATTCTCGTGAGACAGGGGGTACAGTCGTATCAAGCGCATTAGAGCTTTTAAGCACTATTATTGAGGCGCGATACCCAGCTGCCTCTTGGAATATTTATGTTGCTCAAGCTTCTGATGGTGACAATTGGAATGCTGACTCACCTTACTGCCAAGAATTGTTACAAGAAAAAATAATGCCTCTTTTGCAATATTTTGCCTATATTGAAATTATGCCTAGACACCATCAAAGTCTTTGGGAAGTCTACCAGCAGATTCGAGAAAATTATGCTAACTTTGCTATGGAGAATATTGACACTGTAGCCGATATTTACCCTGTGTTTCGCGAGCTGTTTAAAAGGAAAACAACAGTATGAGAAAGAAGAAGCCTTTATCAACTGGTGCTGATTGGACCTTTGAATTAATTCAAATCTATGATAGAGAAATTAGTCGGCTTGCTCGTGATTTTAAATTAGATACCTATCCCAATCAAATTGAAATTATTACTGCAGAACAAATGATGGATGCCTATGCTTCAGTGGGCATGCCTATTGGCTATCACCACTGGTCATTTGGAAAACACTTCGTAGGCGTGGAAAAAAGTTATCAACGTGGTGAGATGGGGCTTGCTTATGAATTAGTTATTAATTCTAACCCGTGCATTGCTTACTTAATGGAAGAAAATACCATGGCCATGCAAGCTTTGGTTATTGCGCATGCCTGCTATGGCCATAATTCCTTTTTTAAAAATAATTATCTTTTTAAAATGTGGACATCTGCAGATGCAATTATCGATTATTTAGTATTTGCTAGAAATTATATTAGTGAATGTGAAGAACGTTATGGTATTGATGAAGTAGAAAGTATCCTTGATGCTTGCCATGCTTTGATGAATTACGGCGTTGACCGCTATAAACATCCGCCCGCTTTGTCAATTCAAGAAGAAAAAATTCGCCAGCAAAATCGAGAAATTTATCTACAATCACAGGTTAATGAATTGTGGCGCACTATCCCACAGGCCAAGCAAACTAAGGCTTATAATGAAGCTAAACGCTTTCCGCCTGAACCTCAAGAAAATATTCTTTATTTTTTAGAGAAAAATGCGCCTCTATTACAACCTTGGCAGCGAGAGATTATTCGTATTGTGCGCAAAATTGCTCAATATTTTTATCCGCAAGGCCAGACTAAAGTGATGAATGAAGGATGGGCCTGTTTTTGGCACTACACCTTAATTAATTCACTTTATGATGAAGGCTTAATAGCTGATGAATTTATGTTAGAAATTTTACAAAATCACACTAATGTCATTAGGCAACCATCATTCAATAGCCCCTATTATAGTGGCATTAATCCTTACACATTAGGCTATCATATGATGCAAGACATTAAACGCATCTGTCAAAATCCTACTAAAGAAGACAAGCGCTGGTTTCCTTATTTAGCTAATACCGATTGGTTAACTAGCTTAGATACCGCTATGCGTAATTTTAAGGATGAAAGTTTTATTGCGCAGTACTTATCGCCTCATTTAATTCGAGAGTTAAAGCTTTTCCATGTTATTGATAATGATCAAAGCGCAGATATCGTCGTTAATGCTATTCATGATGAATTGGGGTACCAAGCAATTCGAGAGGCCTTGTCAAGGCAGTATAATTTAGGCTATTTAGAACCAGATATTCAAATTTATTCCGTTGATACGGAAGGCGATCGCTCTTTAAGCCTGCATCATATCCAACAGAATAATATTCCGCTAGCACCTACCACGCAAGAAGTACTAAAACACCTTTATACTTTATGGAAATTTCCTATTAAATTACAATCTGTTGATGCTGACGGCCAAATTACGGCTGAGTATCATTGTCCGCCCATCCCTATAGCTAACAAAGCACCTTAAAAAATAACCTTATAACTTCTAACAACAACATGCTGATTAAATATAGATCAGGATTTTTATTTCAAGTAAAATAGCCAATTTTTTATTTGAGGTGAAAAATGCCTGGTTTTTTTTCTACAAATGCTCCGCAGACGCTTACACAATGGTCTAATTATTATATTGACTGGTCACGTGTAGGTGGATTATTACGTCAAGGCACCCATCGTTATAGCTGGAATGAATTGATGCAACGCGGCATTATTTTAGCAAGCATCGGCGCTGGCGGTTATGCGGGTTATAATGCTGCTAATCAAAATTCTGCTTTTATGTCAGGTTTATATAGCATGGCTGGTTGTTTTACGGGATTTGTGGTTTCGCATCTAGTAGTTACTGCTCCATTAATTTACAAGCGCTATCAACTTAGCCAAGAGTGCATGGAAGCGCAAAAAGTGATTTTAAACGCTTTGCAGGATTTAAAAGATTATTTACCAAATAATGAAAATATCAATCAGTTAATTCCGGTTATTTCCACCCATGTTGACACAATTATGAACATGAATTTAAGCAAAGGCGAACGAGCAAATGCTTCTTTGACCTGGGGGAGGCGTCGTACTTTGCTAACTAATTTAGCTGAGAAACTTAAGCAAGATATAATTGAAGTAAACAACAGTAACGGTGATAGCTTAATTGACATGAAGAATTTTTGGTCGAAAGATACGGCTTTAATAGCTGAAGATCTTAAAAATTATAAGCCGAATCAAGTTGATAAAAATGAAATAGAAACCCCTAAGTTTTCCTAATTTTAGTAAATACTTGTTAATTTCTAGCTAAGAGCAAGAATTTAAATTCTTGCTCTTAGCTATCCATTTACTATTTACATCTTCAATAGACTTCTTTTTAAACTGCCCTCAACCGCCAGTCATTATAGAAAAAAATAGCTACATATGTTTCTATACTCCATTTACGCACCCGCTTTTTTAGTTTTTTTCCTCATTATCTTCAAAACTTAGCTAAAATTAAAACAATGCCCTCTGTCATGGCACGATTAATGAATGCTTTATTAATAATTCTGCTTAGTTTTTAAGCTTAAATAAATTAATATGGGGGATTATGGAGTATGGATATTCGTAATTCCGCTACAACTGTTCATGCACTTTTTGAAATGCAAGCTGATTTAAATCCAGCTAATTTAGCTGTCGTTTATAATGAGCAATCATTAACTTATGACGAGTTTAATAAAAAAGCCAATCAACTGGCCCATTATTTACAACAGTTAGGCGTTAAGCCAGAAACGCCTGTAGGCCTAGGTATGGAGCGTTCTGTAGAGCTTTTACTTAGTATGTTTGCTATCTTAAAGGCAGGTGGAGGCTATATTCCTTTTGAGCCAACTCACCCCCAAGAACGTCTAGTTGATACCTTAAATAGTAATAACATACCTTTGCTTTTAATTACCCCTGACTTAAAAGAAAAATTTCGCGATTATCAAGGTAAGATGATTATTATTGATTTTGCAGCATTAATTAATTATCCCACAACTAATTTAAGTCCTACTAGTGAAAGTATAAATTTGGCTTATATTATTTATACGTCAGGCTCAACAGGGAAGCCTAAAGGTGTCTTAATTGAACATAGAAGCGTGGTTAATTTTTGCCTATGGTTTAAGGAATTTTGCCATTGCAAGCCCGGACAACGGATTGACTTTTCTTCAAGCCAAGCGTTTGATATGGCTATTGCCAATACTCTTATTCCGCTTATGCTTGGCATGACTATTGTTATCTGTAACGATAATACTAAAAAAAGTCCATATTATTACTTAGAATTTATTAAAACTAATAAAATTAACATTATTAAGCTAACTCCAAGTTATTTCCGTATATTACTTTATGAAGTGCAAAGTAATTTTGTTGAGTTACCAAATCTTAGTCTCATTGTTTTAGGCGGCGAAATTTTGCATACACTTGAATGTTCTTCTTGGCTTACCTTCTATCCGCATCATAAATTAATAAATGAATATGGGCCAACTGAAGCAACGGTCGCCGTTTCTGCATTTAAAGTCAGTAATTCTGGATTAAACTCCTTGCGCCCCGAGGTGCCTATTGGTAAACCGGGTAATCAGGCAGATTTTTATCTTCTAGATAAAGATTTAAACCCGGTGCCGGCAGGTAATACGGGAGAACTTTATATTGGTGGTAGCTGTTTAGCTCGCGGTTATTTTAACCAGCCACAAATGACTAATGAACGATTCATTAAAAACCCTTTTAAAGAAAATAATCGTCTATACAAAACAGGCGATTTATGCCGTCTTTTACCTGACGAAAATTATGAGATTTTAGGCCGTATAGATTTTCAAATTAAAATTCGTGGCTTTAGAATTGAATTAGGAGAAATTGAGCAAAAGCTTGCCAGCCATCCAGCTATTCAAGCTGCTGCAGTTATTGCGCGCAATAATCGCCTAAATGATAAACAGCTAATAGCCTATTATATCTTGAAAGATAAGCAAATAAATCCAGGTATTTCTCAACTCAAACAGTATTTAAAAAGGTATCTAACCGACTATATGATTCCACATGCTTTTATTGCGGTAGATAATTTTCCCTTAAACGCTAATGGAAAGCTAGATAGAGAAGCATTACCACTACCTAAACTTGAAACCAATCAAAATTACTTAGCTCCCGCCAACGAACTTGAGCAAGCTTTAACTGAAATCTGGTCGGAAGAATTTAATTTAAATGTCATAAGTACTCATGATAACTTTTTTGAATTAGGCGGACATTCGCTTATTGGGGCTCGTATTCTTACCAAAATTAACCAAATGTTAGATAAGAGCTTAACCATTAAAGAATTATATCAAGCGCCTACTATTGCGGAATTAGCTATATTACTTAATAAAGTAGAAACTAAGAAACATAAAGATTATGCTACAAATTCTCTTATTACCACTAAACTTATTCCTTTAAGTAATTTTCAGTTATTACTGTGGCTCTCTAATACATTTGAACCTAAAGCAAAAAAGTTAAATATCGTTTCACGTAAACGCTTACAAGGTCCTTTTAAGCAAGAAGCATTCAATTATGCTTTATCCATGTTATTAAAAAAAAATGAGGTGCTTGCCTATCATATTTATAAATTTAAGCCTGGCCAATATATACAGCAGCAATTAGCCATTACACCGGAAGAAATTGACTTAAAAAATTTAGACACAGAGCAAACTGAAGTAGTTTTAACTGATTCAATGAACGAACTTTTAAATTATCATGCTTGGCTCAATAAAAAACCTTTAATAAGAATAAAAATCTTTTATCTAAAGAATAATTGTGTCGAATTACAAGTTTGCTTGCCTCATCTTATATCAGATGGTACTTCAGCAATTATATTCTGGTCTGAGCTATCTAAATACTACCTGACATATCCTAAATTAATCTCGGATAAAGCCAGTTATGATAAATCTTATCGACACTATTTAGAAGAAGAGCTCCTATTAGAGGCTTATTCAGCTAAAGATCATTACTTTTGGCTAAATTATTTAAAAAATGCAAGCTTTATTAGTTTTCCCTCGCAATATGTAATCAATAATATGGCTAAAGCTAAAATTCCTTATTCTACTTACATAGAATTACCTAAGAAAGCTATAAATAATGTAATTCACTTTTGTACTTATTATCATTTTGGCTTAAATGAAGCCCTTTGCGCCATTTTAGCAAAAGCTTTAGCAAAAGTTTGTCAAACAACAAAAGAAACCATTTTTATTAATATCGTTAAATCAGCCCGCGAAAATCCATTATATGATAAAACGCTTGGCTGTTTTTTAAAACTCGAGCCCATTAAGCTAACATTAAATCAAAAGTCAACGCTTCTTCAGTTAGCACAAGATATTCAAAAGACTGTTATTAATACAGCGCCCTACCAGCATTGCCCAGGCTTACTTAAGCTTGCTTGTATTAATTTTAAAGCTATGCAATACAGTCGCCTAACTTACTTTTTAACTAAAATAGCTATGTCTTTTTACGCTAAGTTATTGCCTTCACTGCGATTAAATCCAAAACTATTAAGTTTGGTGGCCAATTTAGCTGCCATAAAAAACCATCGTAAATTTATAATTAATTTAAATGTATTAGATAACCTTTTTTCCAAGCCGAAAAACATGAAAAATACATTATTCTTTGGTTTAAAAAATAAGCGAGTTAAGCCCTTACAATATGACTTATTAACTATTGATTATTTTCTAGATATTTGTTTTTTAACTGGCGATAATGATATTCCTTATTTGGTTATTTCTGCAAATTTAGAACCTGAATTTCGTAATTTACTGGGTAAAGAAATAATTAAAATTATGCAAAGTGAGCCATTCAAAATACCCAAAATAATCAAAAATGATATTCTATAGCGCTATTAGTTAATTATATTAAATTAAGTTAATGATTTTTTTGTAAGCTTCTGAGCAATGAACATAATACTTTCTAAGTTTAATCCGACTTGCTTATCGTAAAGCTGTTTTTTTATCTCTATCCATCGTGACTCTAGACGAATAGATTCAAGTAGATCATGGCCCAACCAAGTTAGCCGAATTAGATGAAAACCATGCGGTGAGCCGCCAGGCGTTTTATGAATTTTTCCTTCAAGAATCCCTGCTTCTTTTAATATTTCCAAATGATAAGAAATTTCATTATGTGCCACTGTGGGAAAAACATCTAAATTTAGAAGGGCACTAGGTTCTAATTCTTCTACTTTCAGAAGAATTAATCTAATTATATCCCAATTACGTTTCATAGTTATCTTTAGTCAATAAATAGTAGTTATAGTATAAAACACTGACAGATAGAATGAATAAAAGATTTGCTTTAAATTTCTCAATAAACTTTAGAATTAGCTAGCAAATAATTATTTGCTAGCTAGAGAATGACTTTGTCTAAATAGAGCCATGCTGTGGATTATATCGTTGTTGTACTGTGGCTTTCTTTAGTTGTTTTTACTTCAAGCGAGTCAGGGTCAGAAGAACTAGTAGTGTCGTGTCCGCTAAATAGGCCTAGATTATGGATAGGGTTACTTTGTATTGATGACCCGTCTGCTGCCTCACTTCCAATACTGAAAGCATCTGCAGTATCTACATCAGCTGGCATAGATTGAGAAGCTGGAGTAACTAAAGAACTTGAATTTGGATTAGCGTCGTCTGACACCGTCTCATCGGCATTCTCAACACCTAACCCTGAAAGGGCCGTTATTATTGAATTAGAAATTTGATTGGCCTGTCTTCGGCTAAGCTCTGCTTGTAAATCTTGATTAGCTGCTATGATTGCTTCTTGTACTAAATTTGGTTTAGTAGTACCTGAGCGTGCACAACGAATATTTGGATTTATAAGTGTCTTAGCTGCCTGTTGTACAATACTTTCTGTTGACGAAAAAAGAACTTTTTTAACTGGACGCGGAGAAAAAATTTCTTCAATAAAATTATCATGCAAGCAAGTTGGGAAAGTTGTCGCACTTGAATGGCCTAAATTAACATCTGAAGCGAAAATCACAGCGTCCACAGAATCATAATCTATCTTCTTTATTAATTGACTAAAATTTTTTTGCAGCATCTCTTTTATTTCATCAAAATCACCGCTTAATAAATCTGCTTTTGAAATATCATTTTTCCAAGCTTGTTGTCCTATTTTAGGGCTTACAGTCCTAGCGCCTAAAGAACCATGGGCACAAACTACAATTAAAACGTTATTTTCTAATACATATACGGTATCTATTTTCATTTTAAAACCTACCAATACTACTGGCTTTTAGCCTATAAAGCTAAATACGTTTGTATAATTTTATTAGTCAAGGAATTTTTATTATAAGCTTTATTTCTTAAGTAAATATTAGTTGAATAGTTATACTTTGAAGAGTTGTTTAAAATAAGCGTTAAGTTGTTTAATTTATTAAAATATTTTCTGCTCAAATTAGGTTTGAAATTCTTAAATTAAAGATTTTTTGCAACTTATTGTCACTAAATAATAACGCAAATTACCTACTAAAAGTATTTTTAACGGTATGCTGCTTTTTTCCCTTTTCCCTAAGTAAATTTTCATCTTTATCTGGACTTTCGTCTTTATCTATATCGGCAATCTTTCTTTTCGAATCCATTTTTTCTCCTTTATCGGTATCTACAGTAGTATTAGATACACTTTTTATTCCTTGACCAACTGTATTTTCTGGAGAAATTGATTTATTTCTTTGAGGAGAGTTAAAGCTATTACCTTTAAAAATAGAAAAATTTTTAGTTAAAGGAGGAGCACGTTCTATCTCTTTCTTAACAGAATGACTTTGCTTAAAATAACCTTTTATATTTAGCAATAAATTAAAGGAATTAATGACTTCGCCATTTTCTATTTCTTTACTTTTTGCATCAGCCACAACCTTATTAGTGGAAGAAAAAAGAATCTTTTTCACCTTACAAGCTGCAAATTGCTCTTGAATAAAGCTATTTAGTAAAAATTTAGGATAAATTTGTTCACCTGGTAATCCCAAATTAACATCACATGCAAAGATTACTTCCTCAATACCCTCATTATCAACTCTACTTTTAATTAATTTAAATTGCTCTGTTAACCACCTCTGTATATCCATATGAAATTTCTCTAATGCTTTTGATTTTTGCCAGTTAATACCATCTCGTAAATCAACATTATGGCTAAATCTTTCAACAAACTCCGATTTATAAAGATCTATGTCTAATTTAGATTTAAAGAACAGCTTCATGCTCATAACATTACCACTATCCCTATTGTCCGCGCCATGGCTTCCAACTAATAGTAAAGTTTTATCGGATTTTGCATAACTGAATTTTAATGTAATATCCACTTAAGTCTCATTTGAAAAAATTATTAAAATACTTTAGATGACAGCCTCATTATTAAAATAAAGTTTATCTTTCCCAATTTAATAAATTCTTAAATCTCTACAATAAGTATAATAATTATACTTTTTATTTAATTTACAGTCAATTGTCTAGTTTTTGGATATTTTTATCCTGGCATCTATATTGCATTGTGTTAATGCTCTAGGAAGAGCAGTCACTAAAAATGGATTAACTAAGGAGAGGCTATGTTGAAGCAACGGTTTTGTAGCCGTATTCAGCTGGTTTTACTATTACAAATTCTTTTTTCTTTACCGTTATTTGCCGCTCAAGAGGGTGCCCCACAAATTGCTGAAGAAGAAGTACAGCGTTTTTCACAAACACTTTATCAGATAAAGCAAAATTATGTGAAACCAGTTAATGATTCTGCCCTATTTGATAATGCTATTCGTGGCATGTTAAATGGACTTGATCCACATTCTGCTTATTTAGATGAAAATGACTTTAAAGAATTAGAATTAAATACGCGGGGAAACTTTGCAGGTATAGGAATAGAAATTACTCAGGAAGAAGGTTTATTAAAAGTTGTAACCCCTTTAGTTGATACGCCAGCCTATAAAGTGGGTATTAAGGCAGGTGACTATATTGTTAAGCTTGGCTCAAAAACGGCGCAGGGTTTAAGTTTAACGGAAGCCGTGAATATAATGCGCGGTGAAGAAGGGACTAAAATTGAACTTATTATCTTACGCAAAGGTGTTAATAAGCCATTAACTTTCGTAGTAACTCGTCAAAAGATTCAAATACAAAGTGTACAAAGTAAATTAATAGATGGGCAATTTGGCTAT
This sequence comes from Legionella sp. D16C41, assembly GCF_048541585.1. NCBI lineage: Bacteria > Pseudomonadati > Pseudomonadota > Gammaproteobacteria > Legionellales > Legionellaceae > Legionella > Legionella sp. D16C41. Next base: position 3,262,374 of record NZ_CP183303.1, read on the forward strand.
ATCCGTCTCTCGCAATTTCAAGAGTTAACCGGCAAAGACATGCATGCAGCAATTACGAAATTAAAAGACCAAACCCACAATAAACTTAAAGGCTTAGTACTTGATTTACGTAATAATCCTGGGGGATTACTAGATAGCGCCGTGGAAGTTGCTGATGCATTTATTGATAATAAGAAAGGTGATAAAGGCGTTATCGTTTACACTAAAGGTAGATTACCTGATAGTAAGTTTACAGCCTTAGCAACGCCTGGGGATATTTTAGATAAAGCCCCTCTAATTGTTCTTATTAATAAAGGCTCAGCTTCAGCGTCAGAAATTGTAGCAGGTGCATTAAAAGATCATAAACGCGCTATTATTGTTGGCACAAAAAGTTTTGGTAAAGGTTCTGTACAAACCGTCTTACCTTTAGATGATAAGCATGCTATTAAATTAACTACAGCGCTTTATTATACACCTGCTGGGACTTCTATTCAGGCAAAAGGGATAATACCTGATATTCAAATTGAAGAAATTGCTATACCTAAAACAGCTCTGCAGAAAAAGGCACTAAGTTTCAACGAACTTAATTTAAGTAAGCACTTAAAAAATGAAAAAAGTAACTTACCAGAACAGGCACAATCTGCTGCTGATCTTGCAAAATTACTTTATGATGATTTTCAACTCTACTCTGCGTTTACAATATTAAGGAGTATGAGTCTAACGAGTTAATTAAATAACTAAACAGGATTTACGAAAAACCTTAAAGCAAAAAATACTTTTAATGAGAAAAATTAGCTTTGACTAAATAATCAAATTAAACACTTTTAGAGAAAGTTTGGTTTTCGTAAATCCTGAAAAATATAGGTTATAAATTTAATTAAACTACGGCAGTATCTTTCCTAAAAGTATGAAAATTTGGCTGTATTTGGCCATTTTTTTCAAATAACACGCAGTAATTTTGTCTTTTTACTGGATCATGTTCTTTTGCACATAATTCTTGATAGGTTGCTACTACAGTATTTTCTTTTAAGTTATTAGCAAAAGATGTTAGTGGGAGTAGAAATATTAAAATAATAAATTTTTTCATAATAAACCTTTAAAGTATGTTATTTTAAACTAGATTTAATAAAAGAGACAATCTTTAGATAATCCATTATAACTTAAAATTAAGGCCTATAGCCTAATTGATTTCTATGTTAAGGCCTTAAAAAACTAATAAAGCCTTAAGCATCGGTATGATCTTAATTAATTATCGCTCAGTATTTTCAGCTTTCTTAGCTTGTTTTTGATATGCTTTCCATTCTTTATCTTTCGCGAAAACATAACAAGCTGCTTCTTCAATAAAAAAGCTAATATCATCAATTTGTGACCATTGGCAGTAAGCTTCAATTTTTCTTAAAACTTCACTACTTAACTCTACTTTAATTTTCTCTTTTTGATTAAACCGTGCTTTCGATATGAGAGCCATTACATTCCTCTTCAATAAATAGTTATTACCAAAATGATTCAAAATATATTTATATTTTGAAAATTTAAACAGCGCCTATGAAGGCCATCTATTTTTTACTATAAATTAATTAGAAAGTCATTAATTTTTTTACTCTGAATTTAAATGAATAACTTGTAAGTAATCCACAAATAACTTATGACTTTTAATTCAACATATAGAGAAAAAAGACAACTTCTTTTATACTAGCGGTGCTTATTTTACATATATAACATAATTTAATTTAAAGGGGAAATAACGTGCAAAATTCAACCAAATTTGCCTATTTAGCACTTAGTGGAGGTATGGATTCTACAACTTTATTATTACATTTACTGGCAAGAAGTTATCACGTTACAGCAATTTCCTTTTTATATGGTCAAAAACATAAAGTTGAAGTTGATTACGCCACAAATCTAGTAAAATATTTACAAGAAAAAGGGTTTAATATTCGTCATCAAATTGTTCATTTAACTGGGTTAAGTGAGTTATTATTTTCTGCTCTTGTTGATGGTGGAAAAACTGTTCCAGAGGGCTTATATGATGGTAAAAATATGGCTGCTACTGTTGTACCAAATCGCAATAAAATTTTTATCTCAATTTTGCAAGCAGCTGCACTCTCACGAGCTATTCAAGAAGATATGCCTGTTAATGTCGCTTTAGGGGTGCATTCAGGGGATCATGCTGTTTACCCTGATTGTCGGCCTGAGTTTATTAATGATGATTATCAAGCTTTTCAAGCTGGTAACTGGCATGCTGAAAAAGTTATCAATTATATGCCTTATCTTCATGGTGATAAATATAGTATTTTACAAGATGGCATTGAATCTTGTAGACAATTAAATTTAGATGTTGATGAAGTTTACAGAAGAACAATTACTTCTTATAAACCGAATACAGACGGTATCTCTGATTACAAATCAGCATCCTCTATACAACGAATTGCAGCTTTTATGAAATTAAATCGTGTTGATCCTGTTGTTTATGCTGATGAAAATGGCATTGTTGATTGGCAAACAGTAAAAGCACATGTTTTATCTGTCTTGCAGGAAAATAATATAGAGGCCTAGGGTTTAAGCTCCCTTTCTTGAAAAACAAGTAACTTATAAATCATTCTCTCCTCAAAATAATGCCAACCTTGGGAGATTTTTATGAAAGTTAGGCTAAGGCCCAACATACGCTGGTAAGTCGTCTTAAGCGTAGAAACATGATGAGCTTAAGTTGGCGCTATTAACAGGTTGGGGGTTATGCTTGAAACTTGGTGAAAAGTGAATTTGAGTGCAGTTTGAACGAACATCCTGCTGAAAAAGCGCAGTGTAGTCCTCTACATGAGCATTTTGAAGTAGGGGGTTCGTTCAAAATGCACCAAATACAGCCTTTCGGTGCATCGAATGCCAATACTTATTAATCGCTAGCTAACTCAATTGCAAACGCTAGTCCCAATTTACTGAAATTAGCCATATGTTCAGGCGTTAAGCGGTCAATAGTATCCTTGGAAGTATGAATATAAGGATTATGATCTTCAAAATTTGTCTCACAAGGGAAAGCCGCAGGAATACCTTCGTCATCCCAAGAGGCATGATCACTGCAACCATAACCACAATAAGATTCAGCTACTGGCACACCAATATAGGTTTGAATTAATTCACTGACAAAATTGGTTAAGGCCCTATCCGTATAATCTTTAAAAACCCACATAGTTGGATCATTACGGTCATTACGAAAACCTGTCATATCAAGTTGCATGACTGCTTTAACTGGAATTGATTCATCTAAAAAATGCTGCACAACGTATTGGGAACCCACTAAGCCGCGTTCTTCTGCTGCATACCAAATAAAATAAATTGGTCGTTTAAATTCATAAGAAGAATTTAGCAAAATACGAGCGACTTCCATTAAGCTAGATGAACCACTACCATCATCACCAGCACCAGGCATTCTACCATCTAAGGTATCCATATGAGCACCAATTACAATGGCTGGCGCTTTAATGTCTTTTCCGAGTACAGTTACTAAAGATGGCTGCTTATAGTAGCTACCTGTTTTAACAAAATAGGTATCGGTGTCATTACGTTTTGCATTTTTTGCCATATTTTCAAAGGTATCTTTTAACCATGCTGCAGTTTCAACGCCAGTATTTTTAGTTGCTGAGCGATTTTCATAGCCAGTTAAGTGAGTTAAAGTTGCCATAATATTATCCACTTTAACTTGTTTAATGGCTTCTGATACTTCTACTTGATGGTGTATTGGATAACTAGCTTTGGCAGCTAATAAGTTTTTTGTTTGTGGTTTAACTAACAAGCGATATGCCTGCTTTTGACGAGCTTTTGGCTCAAGGCTATCGATATGGTGTGTAATATTGACAAAACGCCCGCACTTCACTTCATCAGCAATATGAATGATTTTTTCTACATCATTGGCAGGTACATCTAAAATTTTAAAAGTATTATTTTCAGCTATAACCTTATAATCGGACGGTAGATGTGCTGCTAAACACTGTGGAACCTTCAACTGCTCTGTTTTAATATTCGCTTGCACTGGATTGATAGCCAGCATAAAACTTGCTGAAAACAGAGGCATCCATGGATAAAAACGCATTATTGCTCCTTTAACTATTGAAATCATTTTGATGGTACATCAATCACTATAAATATGAAAATTGATTTTTAAATTACTTCGCCAAGTATTTAAATTAAACATAATCAGAATAGATTAACTAGTTTTACATCATTATAAAATTTTATTAAGGCGACCCTTATTACTTCTCTAACCTGTATGCCTTTAGGTAACCACTCAATAAATTGAAAAAAATTGTTCCAAGGGCATTAAGTTTAAAACTCAGGCGGCTCTTATTAGCCACTTTGCTCTTATTTTTAACTAAACCTTATTGATAATCATTTTCATTTAGTATAAAGTTACCCCTCCTGAAATGCCCATTAGGTGGATAATGAAAACAAAAAAGATTCCCTATTATTTTCTGCTAATGCTTTTGACATTAGGCGCAAGCTTAATTATCGGTTTTTTAAGTTTTGGTGGTATGTATGCAATATTGCCACTGTTACCTTTAGCCTTTGGCTCATTTGCACTATCTGTTGCTTATGAGGGTGAAATTTATTTGCAAAATATTAAAGGGGCTTTTAAAAAGCTATTTAAAGACGATTATTTATCACGCTACTTAGCTGATGAATATTTATTAAAACATTTTCCTGATACGGAAGATAAAGATTGCCCACAATTTTTTAAAGATTATGAAATTCAATTGCGACTTCTCAGTCAGTTTGAGCATAAAAACTTAGATAAAGAAAGCTTAGCGCGTAAAAAGAAGCTCGAAAAAACAATGTTGGATATGCGCAAATGGTTTGCGCTTCAGCTTTTTAGAAAATCTAGCAATGACGATTCTTATAGCAAATACCAGCTTGAGCTACAAAGATGGTTAGCTGAACATGGGCAGCAAGAAGCTATTGAAAAATTAGAGACACGTACTAGAACTTTTAATATTGTTAAAGCTTTTAGTGCTTTAGCTGGCCTATTTATGGGCGTAGGTACCACCTACCTTTTAGTGGGCGGGTTTGCTGCTATTCCGCTGTTAGCTACGCTTCCCATCAGCATTTTACCTCTTATTATTGTTCCATTGGCAATTATTGCCGGTGCCGCTTATAGTTTTCTAACTTATAATGCTGTCACTGACATGATTAACAATGATACGTTACGCAAGTGGTTTTTTAAAATACGTAATAATTTTACGAAAGAGAATGCTTCAGAGCATATCGTACGTAATATCTTCCTAGCAATTACGGCTGTTAGCTTATTAACACTTACAGTGGCATTAACTATCTGTACAGCTGGAACTTGGTGGACTGTTGCAAAAACTGCTCGTCCCTTGTTTACTTGGATGGGCAAGCTTCCAGCTTTCGTGATGGGTGTTATTAACCCCATTATTACTGGCGCCTCCACGCTCATTTTTAATTTGCAAAATACGAGTGAATCACTAGAGATGATTGATAATTTAAGCCGTAGTAAAGGTAATGCCTTTACTAAAGCAAAAATATCTATTCAAACTAGTCTTAAAAATTTAGCAAGTCATGAAAATTGGTTACAGTTATTTAATCCTGCGAGGATTTTACTTAAATTAACCATTACGCCTTTAAGAATTATTTTGTTTTTAGGGCATTTAATTAGTATTGGCGTGACTTCAGATAGAGTGCCTGGTATTCCTGAGGTTGTCTCCGCGCTCTTAGGTATTATTAGTGAAGGTTTTGAAGATGCACATTACTTTTTTGAGCAAGCACATGAGCATCACCTTAAAAAAGATGATCATTACCACCAAACTAAAGGCTTACTAAAAGAGCAATTACAGACTGATGAAGGGCATGATCATGAGGTAGATTTACCAACACGAGTGTTAAAAGTTATCTTCTCGCCGTTATACTTACTTGCAGCACTTTGGGATTATGCTACTAGCCAGCGCAATACAAACAGTACTAAGAATGTTCTAAATTTTCATGATGCTTGGAACAAACAAACTGGGCAAAAACCTGTTGAAAACGTTACTTTTGCACCAGGAGACCAAAAAGTATCTTCTGAATGGCAGGCAGAGCAAGCAAGTTATCGTATTGAACGCTTTAAAACCAAACATTTAAAGCATGCTTTAATTAATGGTAAGGTAGCGCAAGAAAAAGAAGCTGATCTTAATCAAGTACAAGCTAAATTACGCGATAGAGATCAGATTAAAGCTACTCCTGTTGAACAGGTTAAAGAGGCAGCTAATTATTCGAGCTTTAAAAAACATCGCTTCTTTAATACCGAAAAAACGAAAACTACAAAATTTTTAGAAGACCTTGCTGAGCGGATTAGTACCCCAGCTGCATAACGTTTATCTAATTTAAATAGCACAAGGAAGTGACATAAAAAGGCTCCTTTTCTGTCAGAGTCTAGTTAGCTCGTTAGGAGTATTTATTAAGGTAAAGAAGCTAGAATTGCAAAATAGGATAAAGTAAATTAATTTATAAAATTACTTTAAGGATATCGATAAATATGCCTACAGCATTTCTAGGATTAGACTACATCATTGATATTATGCATCCTAAAGGCAAGATTGCACGTTGTGCAGCGCAAGCCGACGAACGAGATATCATTACAAAAACCAATAAAGTATTAGAGATAGCACAAGAAAAGCAATGGCTAAAGCTCTTAGTTAAAGTGGGCTTTAGTGAAAATTATACAGAGCAACCTAAAAATTCGCCTATGTTTGGTAAGGTTAAGGAACTAGGTGCTTTAAAACTTAATTCAGAAGGAACTAATTTCCATCCTAATTTAAATACTAAAGGATGTTTATCCATTATAAAGTCTAGAGTCAGTGCATTTTACGGCACTAACTTAGACATTATATTGCGAGCTAATAAAATCGAACGTTTATTAATTGGTGGAGTCAGTACAGCCTGGGCGGTACAAAGTACTGTACGAGATGCCCACGATAGAGATTATCAAGTTTATATTATTGAAGATATTTGCGCAGCTGTAACCAGTCATGAACATCAAACCTCAATTGATTTAATGAGTAGAATTGCATCCATTATAACAGTAGATGATTTGAAGTTTTTTTAATGGGCTCCTTTCTACTAAAATTTTTTAAATGGTTAAAAAAAGAAATTAGAGGCTACTTACTATTGCGTGGTATTTTAGTCCTTATGCCTCTCGCTTACCTTTTTTCAGTCACTAAAAATTATGCTTGGCTGCAAGTTTCTGTTGTAAGTATGTCTAGCTTAATTGTGAAAGAAAAATTAAAACTTACCATCCTGGGTGTTTTACTGCATGGATTAAGTATAATTATTCTTTTTAATTTATTGTTTTTAACACAATTTCAACCTTTGTTATTTATAATAATTTGTACGCTATCTGCAGTAGCTATTATTCTAATTACCATGCGGGGTGATAAATTAAGAACCTTAGGAAATTGGACTTTTATTCCCGCGATTATACTGTCAATAGAGTTAGCCTCTAAAATGAGATATAGTTTTTGGACAGAAAGTCAGCAAATTTTTCCCTTTTTACTTCTCTCACTACTACCTACTTTGTGTCTGAGTCTCTATGACCAAATTAAAATATTAAAAAATGAGCACCCTTTTAAAGCCTTACAACTATCTTACTTATCTGATTTTGGAAAAAAACAAAATAATTTAGAAGCTATGCTAGCTATGGGTTTAGGTATTATTATTGCCTCTTTTATAGTTGAATATTTACCCATGCAAAATGGACAATGGATGATTTGGGGGGTAGCAAGCGTTGTTACAGGTGATAGTGAAACTTCTCCTAAAAAGTTTAAACAACGCTTAATCGGTGTATCACTTGGCGTTCCGTTAGGTATTGCCTTTGCTCAATACATTATTCCTTCTACCCCTTTTGATTTAATAATCGTTACTACATGCCTTTTTTTAACCTTAGTCGCTTTTCGTCGTTATGTAGTTGCCTACACTTTGCGCTGCTTCTTTGTAGCTAGTGCGGTAATATTAATTACCCATTCAAAAACAATTGCTTTTGAGAGGCTCTCACATGTTATTGAAGGAGGTTTAATTGGCTTAACTGCTGTATTTTTATCAAGATTGCTATTTAAAAAAATGCGGTTTACCAGCTAATATTTTAGTTGCTGTAACGACTATAGTTTAAAAAATACTGTATTTTAGGTTAGTAAGCTTTTTAAGCTACTTAAATGTGATTTAGCTAATGCTTTAGAACGCTCTTCATTACGCTCTCCTTTACCAAACCATTCTAGACTGTCGGAAGGTAACTCATCTAAAAAACGACTTGGTTGACACTCTTGTAATTCACCTCCGCGTCGCCTTTGTCTAGCGAGTGTTAAGCAAAGTCCCTTTTGAGCACGGGTAATACCTACATAAGCTAATCGTCTCTCTTCTTCAATTTGATTGTCCTCAATACTTGAGCGGTGAGGCAATAATTCTTCTTCCATACCCACCAAATAAACAAATGGAAATTCTAATCCTTTTGCAGCATGTAAAGTCATAAGCTGTACACTTTCTCGATCTGCCTCGCTAGATTGCTCCAAAATATCAATTAAAATTAATTTGTTAATGACATCACTTAAAGTCTGCTCCGGGCTTTTAGTTAATAAGCGGCCTATCCAATCCAGTAACTCCCAAACATTTTCCATACATTTTTGTGCTTTAGCAGGCGAATTACATTGCTCATAAATGTATGCCTCATAACCACTTTCATCAACCATTTCACGTAATACATCTACAGGCGGATGAGTCAGTAGTCGCTCTTTAATACTTAGCAGCCACCTTTTAAAAGCCTGAAGTGCTAAACGTGGTTTTTCAGCTATACGATCAACTAGAGCCAGATTGTCAGCACATTGAAATAGGCTTTGTTTTCTAAATTGTGCATATTCTCCTAAAGCAGTTAAGCTAACATCACCAATACCACGTTTAGGTGTATTAACGGCTCTTAAAAATCCAGCATCATCTGCTTCATTGCATAAAAGTTTTAAATAAGCAAAAATATCTTTAACTTCGGCTTTTGCAAACCAAGATTGCCCCCCACTAATATGATAAGCAATGCTATGATGGCGTAATACTTTTTCAAAAACACGTGACTGATGATTACCGCGATATAAAATAGCATAATCACCATAATGTTTACCTAGCCGTAATTTGTGACTGATCATATCCATCACAACTTGCTCAGCCTCATCTTGCTCATCTTTACAGCATAAAACTCTTAGTAACTCACCTTGACCTATCTGACTCCATAATTTTTTTTCAAATAAGTGTGGATTTTGTGCAATTAATGTATTAGCTACATGTAAGATACGGCTGGTTGAACGATAATTTTGTTCTAACTTGATAACTTTTAATTGAGGGTAATCTTTATTTAATTGCGACAAATTTTCAGGCCTTGCCCCTCGCCAGGCATAAATGGATTGGTCATCATCGCCAACCACGGTAAAACGCGCACGTATACCCGTTAATAATTTAATGAATAAATATTGACTGGTATTTGAATCTTGATATTCGTCAATAAGTAAGTGACGAATTTTATTTTGCCAATAGTCACGGATTTTCTCATCCTGGTTTAGTAAATAGACTGGGATTTTAATTAAATCATCAAAATCAACTGCATTATACGCTGTTAATGCATCTTGATACTGGCTATAAACAGCTAATGCATCTGCAAAAATCGGATTTGTCTTAGGTTGTTTATAGCAATCGTTAGGTGAGAGTAAATCATTTTTCCATCTAGAAATTTGCTGTTGAATCTGCGTAAGATAATCTCTATCATTGGCGCGGCTTACAGGTAGATAGTTTTTTAATAATTGCTGACTGTCTTCACTATCAAAAATAGAAAAGCCAGGACGTAAGTTACATTGGGTTAAATGCTTTTTAATAACCTTTAAACCTAAAGTATGGAAAGTTGCTACATTTAAACCGCGTCGCCTATTAGCGTTAACTGTGGTTGCTATTCTACTGCGCATCTCTTCTGCGGCTTTATTTGTAAATGTAATAGCATAAATTGAAGCGGCACTATAACCACATTGCTCAATCAGATAAGCAATTTTTTGGGTAATCACTCGAGTTTTGCCACTACCTGCACCAGCGATTACTAATAGAGGACCATCGATATATTTTACTGCTGCCATTTGCTGCGGGTTAAGCATTAATACGTCCTAAACAAATTTATTTTTAGTTACTTATACCCTATTAAAGAAGTCTATTACAAAGCACTATAAGTACTTTTATCATTTTGCTAAACCAGCCATCAGTGTTAATAATTACTATAGAGAAGAATTTAATAAATTATACACATTCAGCATTAAATAAGCATATGCTAGAATAAATAATTTAATGTTGTTATTTAAATGGGGAATTAGAATGGATAGCTTACAGCGCTTTATGTTTGAACATGCTAGTATTCGTGGAGAAATTGCCCATCTAGATGACACCTACACCACTATCATTAATCAACGAGCTTATCCACCAATGATTAAAAATGTTCTAGGTGAAGCATTGGTATCGTGTTTGTTAATGATGGGTAGCATAAAGTTTGAAGGCGAACTTAGCTTACAATTTCAAGGGGATAAACGCTTACCACTTTTATTAGTTCAATGTGATCACCGCCTACATTTAAGAGCTTTTGCAAAATATGAACCTGAGTTAACTACTGAAGAGTATGCTAAAGCATTTTTAGCAGGGAAAATGGTATTAACTATAAGCCCAAATAATCAGACGCAATCTTATCAAAGTATTTTACCTATTCAAAGTACCTCGATGGCTGAGAATTTAATGTATTACTATGCTCAGTCAGAACAAATACCAAGTCGGGTATGGTTAGCCAGTGACGATACAAAAGTAGCAGGCTTATTATTACAATTAATGCCTGGCCAAAATACACAGCAACGTGAACAATTTTGGGAATACGCGGTTCATATCGGGCAAACTATCAGTGAAGGTGAGCTTTTAAACTTAGATAATGAAACCCTTTTATATCGCTTATATCATGAAACTGATTTGAGAATCTTTGACAATAACAAGGTTATGTTTCAGTGTCGTTGTAGTCCAGAAAAAATGAAACAAGTATTAACTATCTTGGGTGAAAAAGATATTAAAGAACTATTAGAAGAAAAAGGTAAGGTTGAAGTTACTTGTGATTTTTGTAATCAACATTATAGTTTTGATGCTATTGATATTACCATGCTATTTCATAAAGGCCATTAGTAATAAATTACACTTAGCTATCGAAAAGCTATATTTGGCATGTTTTGCTAAAAAAATTATATTTTAGTGGCTTACTCCTATTTATATTTAAAACCTTAATAGAAATTAGGATAGTCTCTATTGTAAGGTAGATTTAATAGCTGAAACGATTACCGGATTTACGTTATTAAATTGTAAATATTCGCCACGCATGGCTTGTAATATCTGTTGTAGATGCGCAAACTCGGCACTTAGCTGCGAAAACAGCTGGGCAGTTTCCGTGGTTTTTAACTCACTGACACAAAGATAAGCTGTTTTCCCCATATTAGCAAAGTAACTTAAGTTAAGCTTACGTCGTTCAGCTATGCCTGGAAATAAACCGCAAAATAATAAACTTTTATCACCTACATCACGCAATAATTCAGCTTGCCTACGTCCCGTGGTTTGCATAGATTCTAAAAAATCTAAAGCAAGTACTGATTCAATTAAATTAGGCCCCTGCGAGAAACGCATAAGCAGAAAAACTAAATAGCTTTCCGTATTTTCGTTAAGAATTAATCGGGTAGAGGCTTGAGCTTCATTAACTAAGGCATACCATTGGCTCGTTTCAGTAGGATGCAAAATCAATTTCTTCATGACTAGCTCCTTTTATACTTCTTATTTACAGTTTAGCAAATAACATACCAATATGACTTAATTTGGACAAAAACTTTATCAATTAGCAATAGGTTAAATCAAAAATATCCAAACTAGCTTAGCTAAGTTTAAGCTCTGTAAATAGATCTTTATCTACTGGCTGCTTTAATTCTTGATTACCAATAGGAACTACAAAGTTTTTAATCAGGGCTCGCCAAAAGGGTTTATAAAGATGCTGCTGTAGGGGATGCGTATCGTTAGCAGGAAAGCAAGGACCATGATTGGCTTCAAGTAACCAGACTTTTTGTTGATCATCAACCATAAAATCAACCCCAAACAAAGCAAAGGCAGGCTTAGCCTTATTTATTTTAAATGCTTGCGGATAAGTTTTATTTAAAGCACTTATTACTTTTTGCAAAATATGTTTTATTTCAATAAATAGCGGCGGAAAAAAGGTAAATTGGTCCGTTGGTATTTGAATAACATTTACATTATCGTCATTTAAATGTTCATTGGTTAAATGAGCATTAAGATTAGTAAGATTATTCAAATTAAATGGCGTGAGCGCGACATTAAAATAACCATGATGATAAAGATAAGCACCTGCATAGTTAGTAAGCACAATAAATTGCCGAATACTGTATTTTCGTCTGTCCCGAAGCAAATGTGGGTTAGGAATGTAGTATTGCAGCACATGGTCCCCACCTAAACGATTAGTATTTAAAAAGTGCCATTCTAAGTCACTCAATCTTTTAAATAATTTAATCGATTGACCATTATTTAATAAAGCTGGTTTAAGAATCCAAATTAAATCCTTAATCTCATCAACTAAAATTTGGCCCCTTACATAAAATTGCTGGGCGAGCTCATTTAATATCAATGACCAATTACTATCATTAATGCAATATGTTAAGGGCATGACAGACTGGCAATATTGTTTTACTAGATTAGCTAATAAATGTTTATACTCTAAACATTGGGCAGCTTGTTCATTGAATTCTAAATTATCAACACTAAATTTAGCTAACCGCCGCCAAGCGCTACTTTTCCACCCCAACTCTTCTAAGTAAATACTTAAATTATAATTAGTAGGTGAGTAACTTCCTTTTAAATTAAAAGTATTGTTCTTCAAAAACCACACTTATAACCTCAATTATTATAAAAGCATTATTAATAATGGTGCGCCTTGTTTAATAATTTTGCAAATAAGTTAGGTACCATAGAGGCGAGTAAACCAGCTAATAAACTCCAGAAAGCGGAATTAATGCCTAATAAATTCATGCCCGAAGCCGCAACCAAAAAAGTAATTAAAGCGGCTTCACGATGTCTATCCTCTTCAACGGCTGCCTTAAGATTGCTACCTAGAGTACCTAAAAGGGCTAGTCCTGCAAGGGCTGCCATTAATTCTTTAGGAAAAGCAGTCAGTAAGGTTAATAAGGTTGCGCCGCAAAGAGCAATTAACAAATAAAAAAAGCCAGCCCAGAGTGTGGAATAATAACGCAAAGAAGGGTCTGGATGAGCCTCTTCATTGGTACACATTGTCGCTGTTAAGGCAGCTAAATTAACTGAAAAACCGCCAAAAGGTGCAACTAATAAGTTAGCAATACCCAACCAACTTATAATAGAAGAGATAGGTGGCTGATACCCTGCTGCTCTTAAAACGGAAAAGCCGGGTAGGTTTTGCGAAGTCATGGTAACGATAGCAAGAGGAAAACCAATACTTGCTAATACAGCCCAAGAAAATTCGGGTTTAATTAAAATAGGAGAAGCAATTTGTAAATGCAATGCAGAGGTATTAATTAAACCTTCACTAGCAGCAATAAGCATTCCTGCTGTCATAACAATTAAAATAGCTATTCGTGGGAAAAATTGCTTACTTAATAAATAAATAAAAATCATTCCTAAAACTAAGAATGCTTGCCCCTGTACTGCCATAAATAAGTTAAGACCAAAATTTAGTAATATACCAGCTAGCATCGCACTTGCTATTGAGGTAGGAATATAACTCATTATCTTAGCAATAGAGCCACTTAAACCAGCGATGACCGTGAGTAACGCTGAAAAAATAAAAGCCCCAATAGTTTGATTAAGTGGAATGCCTGGTAAACTTGCAATCAAGAAAGCAGCACCTGGCGTTGACCAGGCAGTTAAGATAGGCATACGGTAATAAAGGGATAAGCCTATACCAACTAGAGAGACACCCATGCACAAGCCAAAAATCCATGAATTTAGTTCGGCGCTAGATGCTCCGGCCGCAGTAGCAGCTTGCAAAACAATAACAACTGTGCTGCTAAAGCCTATCATTACTGCCATAAATCCAGTCATCATTTGACTTAACGAAAAATTGCTTGCCATGGTGGAATTCCTGTATGCTCTATGCGCTATAACGCACGACAAGCATACCATTGTGCGCTATAACGCACAATGTTTTCATAATGCGAATTTTAACTATGGATCAGTTAAAATTACGCAAAATCAAAGTCATCGATACGAAAAGTGCAGAACTAGCAGGCCTAATCTGCGCATTTTTGTACTGTTTTGACTTAGAGAGCTTTAGTTTTGCAAAAGTTTTAGGCGATTTTTAGCTAGAATTCGCGTTTAGAGGAGAAAAAATGGATCATTTGACAAGGTTTATTGGCTCACGCCTGCGTATTTTAAGACAACAAAACGGTTGGAGTTTAGACAAAGCCGCTGAAGAAACTGCCGTCAGTAAAGCGATGTTAGGTCAAATAGAGCGATTTGAATCTTCTCCCACCGTCGCTACCTTATGGAAAATAGCTAGCGGTTTTCGTGTCTCCTTTTCTTCTTTTTTAAAAGAAAACTGGGATACCAAGAATGCTACGTCTAAACATAATAAACCTAGGCTAATTAATCATCACGAAGAAAAAATTTATTTAACGCCACTTGTTCCCTTTGATGAGCAACTAAATTTTGAAATATTTCAAATTGAATTATTACCCGGCGGCCAACAATTATCTTCAGCGCATGCCAAAGGGGTCATTGAACACGTTATCATTGTTCAAGGGGAACTTAAAGTGCTTATCAAAGAAGATTGGCAAAAATTAAAAACTGGCGATAGTTTACGTTTTAATGCCGATGTCACTCATGGTTATTGCAATCCAAATAACAAAGAGCCTGTTATTTTTCACAATATTATTCATTATCCCACAGGTATAAAGTAAATGTTTAGAAATTGTAAAGTTTGGCTATTAAGAATCTTAATAAGGCGAATTATGCTATGATCTATTAAAGATTAGTGACTAGTTTTAGGAAATATAAGATGCCAACGCCAACCGATAAATCAACACCAGGTGCTACTCAAAATACGTCTACGCCATCACCATCACCTGTACCGCTAGCGCCTAGTACAGCCAACAGCCAATCTTTTGATACAGCTGGGCCAAATGATGATGGCGATGTGCAAACAGTAGAGACCAATCAAAAACAAGCCCCTTCGCCTACACCAAAACCAACCAATAAAAAAGATGACAAAAAGGAAGATTATGGAAAAGAGTATGGTTATGCTGATAGGGAATTTGTTGATAATTTAGCAGGGCAAGTAAAACAATTTCAAAACGATGTTACTATACCCTTTGCTAAAAAAGTTATTCATTATGATGAGTTACAAGAGAAAGGGCAACAAGCAGTTGATAAAGTAGGACAGGCAGCAAGTTCAGCAGTAAAGAAAATAGATGATATGGCTAAAGATGCCAGTGTCGCTATGAATAATGCTTTTAGTCAAGCAGGCGCGAAGGTGAGTAATTGGGCGAAAGATACCTTCAGCAACAGTGATAAACCTTCACTACAGCCCATGACAAATAAAGATTCCTCTCAAGATCAAGAACTAAAAGATATTGATTTTAATACTAATCAATCTACTACTGGCAATCAACAAGAGGAACAAGTTCAGTCTGATAATGTCTTTGCTCCCGGAAATTCTTAATCGTACTTTATTGGCAATGCATTCAAAACATTGCCAATATTTTTAAAAAATAAACACCGTTCTATTTTAATAGAATTTACTATTAGTATCATGTTATAATGCTCAATTAATAAGCAACGACTTATGCCTCTACTATTCCAATTACTATAAAAAAACTTAACAGGCGACTTCAAGCTACAAGTAGGTTAAAATCGCATCATTTTTAAAAACAAGGCTCCCTATGATCGAAATGATTCGCAATATCGCTATCATTGCCCACGTTGACCATGGTAAAACTACCTTAGTTGATAAATTATTACAGCAAACTGGCACTCTTAATGAAAGAGCGCCTCGTGTTGAACGGATAATGGATTCCAACGCGTTAGAAAAAGAGCGTGGTATTACTATTTTGGCTAAAAATACCTGTGTTCACTGGCACAATCATCAAATTAATATCGTTGATACACCGGGACATGCTGACTTTGGTGGTGAAGTAGAGCGGATTTTATCGATGGTAGACAGCGTTTTATTATTAGTTGATGCCGTAGATGGGCCTATGCCGCAAACTCGTTTTGTAACACAAAAAGCGTTTGCTCGCGGGCTAAACCCTATCGTAGTTATTAATAAAATTGATAGACCAGGGGCCAGACCCCATTGGGTAATGGATCAAGTCTTTGATCTTTTTGATAATTTAGGTGCTACTGATACTCAATTAGATTTTCCAGTTGTCTACACCTCTGCTTTAAATGGTTATGCTAAGCTTGATTTAAATGATGAAGCAACCGACATGACGGCACTCTTGCAAACGATTATTGAAAAAGTTAAAGCACCTGATGTTGATGAGCAAGGCCCCTTCCAGATGCAAATTAGCTCTCTAGACTACTCCTCTTATGTCGGTACGATTGGCATTGGTCGTATTACTCGCGGTCATATTAAAGCTAAGTCACCTATTAAAATAATTGATAAAGATGGACAAATACGCAGTGGTCGTTTATTACAATTACTAGGCTTTAAAGGGCTTGAACGAATTGAGATAGAAGAAGCCAGCGCTGGCGATATTGTCGCTGTAACAGGTATTGAGCAGCTTAATATTTCTGATACGCTATGTGATCCTAATCATGTAGAGGCGCTTCCACCTCTATTAGTTGACGAACCGACCATTAGCATGACTTTTCAAGTTAATGATTCACCCTTTGCAGGACAAGAAGGAAAATTTGTCACAAGCCGTAAATTAAGAGAGCGCTTAGAAACAGAATTGCTGCATAATGTTGCCCTACGTGTTGAAGATACAGCTGATCCCGATAAATTTCGCGTTTCTGGCCGTGGCGAGCTCCATTTATCTATCTTAATCGAAACAATGCGTCGAGAAGGTTATGAATTGGCTATTTCAAAGCCAGAAGTAATCATGCGGGAAGAGCAAGGTGAATATTTAGAACCTTATGAGCGTTTAACGATTGACGTTGAAGAAAGCCATCAGGGTAGTATTATGGAAAAGTTAGGTGAAAGACGGGGTGACTTACAAAATATGCTTCCTGATGGTAAAGGTAGAGTTCGACTTGATTATATGATTCCTACAAGAGGCTTAATTGGCTTTCATACTGAGTTTTTGTCAAGTACCTCGGGTACCGGACTCATGTATCACGTCTATGATCATTATGGGCCAGCATTTAAAGGCAGATTAGGCAAACGTAATAGTGGCGTATTGATTGCTAATTGCCAAGGTATGGCACGAGCATTTGCTCTTTTTAATCTACAAGAGCGGGGCCGGTTATTTATTGAGCCGCAAACTATGTGTTATGAAGGGATGATAGTTGGTATTCATTCACGTGATAATGATTTAGTTGTTAATGTAACCAAGGAAAAACAATTAACAAATATTCGTGCCTCTGGCAGTGATGAAAATATTCTTCTCACTCCACCTATTAAATTGTCTTTAGAACAGGCACTAGAGTTTATAGATGATGATGAATTAGTTGAGGTTACACCTCAATCTATTCGTTTGCGGAAAAAAGAATTAAAGGAAACTGATCGTAAGCGTACTTCACGAGCTAATGCTGATAATTAGAAGCTAACTTATTATGAAACCTAAATTTGAACGTGTTATTCTTTATGCTCGCCATCATCGGGCTAACTATGGGGTTAATGAAACCCTAGAGCGTCTCGTGCATTTTTTACAATCAGAGCATATTGAAATCCTTGTAGATAAAGATACAGCTACCAGTTTTACTACGGACTTACCGATAATATCTCGCGAACAGATGGGACAAAGTAAAGACTTAATTGTTGTAGTTGGCGGGGATGGGAGTTTACTCTCAGCGGCCCGTATGGCGGTTGGCATTGATGTTCCAGTTATTGGTATTAATCGAGGACGTTTAGGTTTTTTAACTGATATTTCGCCCAGTGAAATTGAACAGCAGTTAGAAGCAGTTTTAAGTGGTAAATACTTAGAAGAAGAACGCTTTTTATTAAATGCAACAATCCATAGTAAAACGGAAATCTATTTTCAGGGTAACGCCTTAAATGATGTAGTATTAGGACGCGGAAGTGATACCCATTTAATTGAATTTGATGTTTATATTGATAAACAGTTTGTAAGTCATTATCGCTCTGATGGAATGATTCTTGCCACTCCTACAGGTTCTACCGCTTATGCTTTATCAGCCGGTGGTCCTATTATGCATCCGCAATTAAATGCGATTGTCTTGGTTCCTATGTTTTGCCACAGCTTAAGTTCGAGACCTCTAGTAGTTGATGCTGGCTCTATCATTGACTTAGTTATTAGTAAACAAAATGAAGTTAATTTAAGAATTAGTTGTGATGGCCATGAATCTAAAATGGTTAAACCAGGGCAACAAGTTAGTATTACTCAAAATAAACAAAAATTACGACTATTGCATCCATGTGATTATCATTATTATGATACGCTAAGAATTAAACTTGGCTGGGAATCGAAGCATCAAGGATAAGTCATGCTTACTGCATTACGTATTGAAAATTTTGCTATTGTTAAATTGCTTGAACTTGATTTTGCTAAAGGGATGAGTGCTTTTACAGGTGAAACAGGGGCAGGAAAATCGATTATGATTGACGCACTGCTATTGGCTCTTGGTGGGCGGGCAGACGCTTCTGTGGTACGTAATGGTGAAGAAAAGTGCGATATTCATGCAACTTTTCAAATTGATAAAGTTAGTGAGCCTGCGAATTGGCTAGCTGAAAATGATCTTGATTGCGAGGAAGGTGAAATCTTTTTAAGGCGGGTTATCTATAGTGAAGGGCGTTCACGCTCCTACATTAATGGGCAACCTTTTCCTTTACAAAAAATAAAAGAACTTAGTGAAATGTTAGTGCATATTCATGGTCAGCACCAGCATCAGACCTTAATGCTTCACCAGACCCATCGCCAGCAGCTTGATCACTTTGCAAATCATAGTGACCTAGTTGAAGCGGTACAGCGCCTATATAAGCAATGTCAAAAGATAAAAAATGAAATTGACACACTAAAAAATCAAAAAAATACAAAAGATAGAATTGAGCTATTACAATTTCAAATTGATGAATTAAGTAATTTGTCCGTGCAAGAAAATGAAATTAAACAACTAAATACAGAGCATCAATTATTACATCGAGCCCAAGATTATATCCATTATACTCAACAAATTTCGCAACTACTAAGCGCTGAAAATGAACCCTGTATTCACCAACAACTTAACCTTGCTCTACACTTGCTCCAAGACCTACCTCAAGAACAGGCTCACGTTAAAAATGCAGCAGAACTTATTAATAGTGCGTTAATACAATGTGAAGAAGCACTTAATGAAATTCAGCATTTTGGTGAACGCATCCAACTTGATCCTGAGCGCTTACAAGAAATAGAAAATCGCTTAAGTGTCATCCATCATATTGCTCGCAAATATCATATAGGGCCTGATCAAATCTTACAGCATCTTAATAATTTGCAAGACGAATTGCATGCCTATCAAGCAGCAAAAGATAAAATTGAGATGTTAACACAACAATATCAAAGTCAATTGCAAGCCTACGAAAAAGCTGCCCTTAAATTGCAACATTCAAGGCGTAGTTACGCAGGAAAATTAGCAGACGAAATTAGTAAAATTATTAGACTTCTTGGGATGCCTAAAGGAAACGTCACCATTGAAATAAGTTCTTTAGATAAAATGCATCCGCATGGTTTAGATAAAGTAGAATATAAAGTTTGTACCAATCCCGGTATGGCTCCCGATACTTTAAATAAAATTGCCTCAGGTGGTGAACTTTCTCGTATCAGTTTAGCTATTCAAATGATTACTGCAGAGCGTGGTGCTACACCTACTTTAATTTTTGATGAAGTTGATGTCGGTATTGGTGGTGCAACAGCTGCTTTAGTAGGTCAGCTTTTACGTAAATTAGGAGAGCGCTTACAAGTGTTTTGTGTAACCCATCAACCACAAGTGGCCGCTGCAGCTCATCATCACTTTGTTGTTGAGAAATTTAGCGATAATAAACAGACTTTTTCACGCGTCATTGAGCTTGAGGAAAAAGATAAGATTGATGAAATTGCACGTATGCTAGGCGGTCTAACAATCACGGATCAAACTCGCAAGCATGCCAAAGAACTTTTATTAAGTAGTCGGCAAAAAGAACAATTGCCATGCTAATAGAAAATAATTTACCTACTAATTAAGTAAAGACTAATATTTCAAACCAAAGATAAGAAATAAATAAGCGTAATTTGAATTTAAATCGTACAGTTATCTCTTCATCGTATCAACTTAAGAGAATTTTTCTATATTATAGAGCGAGCTCAGTTAGCAGAGCCTAACAATTTCAACTGATTTAATACTTATACTTTTTCTATACCAAAATAATCTGTCTTATAGATTCTTAAACTTAGAAATGACGTAGTTAAAATATAAATAATATTAATTCCAACATAACAAATTACAGCACCTAAGAGCCCTAGCCAACGAATTAAAACTATGCAAGAAATAAATTGAATAACTAATAAGCTTAGTGTTAATTTTGCACCGAGCTCGCTACCTCGATGTGAGTATTGAATCACTTTTAATAAAGGCATGTTAACGGAAAAAGTTAATATGTTAATAAGACAAACATAAGTATAAGGTAATGCATCTGTAAACTTAGACTTATAAAGCAATAGAATTTCGTTAGCACCAAGGCCAATAACAATCATTGTAACTACAGCAATGCTAACACAAATTAGTAAGTATTTTTGGATAACTTCTTTAAATTTCTCCTTGCTTTGCGCAAAAGAGGCAGAAATATCAGGCCCAATTAAAATACCAATAGGGGCAATAGCAATAAAAGCGAGTGAAATAATAGAGGTTATCGCTGCAAATAAGCCTACTTCGCGCTCACTTTCACCCAACCATTCAATAACTATTAAAGGAATTACTGTAAAGATATAACGATTTAAATTCTGAATAGTATAACCATATATTTTATTCTTCCACTCTAAAATATTATTGGCTAATAATGAATTAAAAGCATGCATTTCTGTGTGTCTATAGATAAACACTGCAATTATTACTATCAAGATATAACTTAGAATAAAACCTATTAGCATAATATGCGGGAAATAATGAGTATTATCATGAAAAACAGCTGTATAAAGATAAAAATAAACAATTAAACTTAATACAAAATAAAAAATAGTTTGTAATAAGCTTAATAAAATAGCCGTACGCATGTAGTTAATAGCACGAAAATACTGAAGAGAAATGACATATAAAGACATAGCCACTGTTCCCCAGAGAAATAAGTAAAAAGGGTGAGTTATATCAAATAAAGTTATATTTTTAAGGGCATATGTTAACGAAATAAGGGTTACAGCACAAAGCGCGCCTAACACAAGAACCCACAAATAGAGCGGCTTTAAAAAATTAGCTACCTCTTTAGTTAAAGAGATAATCTCAGCATATTTATGGTTAATGTAATATTTAGGAACATAATAAGCAATAATTGAGTCAATACCTAACGTAATTATCGTAGTAACAAGTGCTAATGCACTGGTTGCGACTGAATAATCACCAAACAGAACTTCACCAGCATGCCTAGCAACTAACATATTGATAATGAAGAGCATAAGTTGATCGGCAATAATAATAAAAAGGTTGAGTGTAAAATCCATGTCTTTATTTAATTAACAAAAGGTATTAATAAGCACAGTTATTTCTAAAATTAAATAGATATTATGTTTCTAACTTTGTGCTTAAGATAGATAATGTACTTTACTTAATTGTAGCTTAAGTTCTTTAAATAGCTAATCGCCTATCAACAAAGTTATCCACAAGAAAAGCAATTAATTAGATGACTTTTTTTCAAAAAAAATATTTAAAATCAAAAGCTTAATTATAAATTGTGAATGAATATGATTTTATTTAAAATATCTAGCATTAACTTATCCACAAGTTATTGCCAAATTTATTCGGAGTTAAGATAAGTGCGACGGTCGTGCATAGTCTCAATACTATTAATTACACTTTGACGACTAATTTCATGTAATAAAGGAATAGAAGATAAAGGAGCATTTTCATAAATAGCATAAGCAATAAAAAAACTATCCTGCCAGAGTTTTTCATTTTTACGTGCTTTGGCCTTAAGCCATAAAGTAATCCATAAAAAATGAAAAAGCCACTTTTCCCGATTTACTTCCATTTCGTGTTCTAAAACCGCTGTAATAGCATCTTCAATTACACACAGTTTAATTCCATCTACAAAGCTACTACAGCGATTAACCAACTTATCTACATTAGCATTCTCAATATACCAGGATTCCGTAAATGACCTTGTATTTAACCAGTTTTTCGAACGTTTAAATGATACTTGCATCGCATTAGGGGTAAATGGCGCAATTTGCACGCTCAATTCAGCAATTAATGCAGCGACCTCTAAGGTATTTGGATAAAAATTTATACCCAATAATTCTTGTATTTCTAATAAATGTAAATCTGGCATACTACCTTGATTAATCGTTAAAGCCAGAAAATGTTCCGTCAGCATTTGTAAATAGTTACTATCTACTTCTCGCAAAGTGATATTATCCTGAAACGTTTCATCGTAGTATTTCTTAATATCTTTTAATTTAATAGCAGGGGTTAACCAGGCATCTTTAATACCTAGACCATATTTATATAATAAACCACAAAGTCGATTTGTCCTGCCTTGTTTAACATGAATAAATATCCCCTGTGCACCACTTCCATCAACTTCGCTAGCCTTAATTTTAATTACAGGGATATTACTTCTGTTTGGAGTAAAAATTACCCCCTGTTTTCGTTGTTCCTTAATCCAGCGATTAAATTGATCATGATACATCGTAGGGTACCAATTTTTAATTGCTTGTAAGCGAGATAATGAAATCGAACTTAAAATAATGCGCTGTATTAAATGTTCAAAAGTCGATATAACGACATCTCGAACAGAAGCCTTAGGATGCAACAAAGTCAAAAGAGCAATTTCGTGCCCTTCTTCAATGCTGTATAAATCAATAACTAAATCAACGAAAAAATCAGCGGGCATAGCATGACTTTGTGCAAAGAAATTCTCAGCAATATCAAAAACAGAAAAATTAGAAAGCTCATCTATCATATCTTTGATAGCATCTAAATGATTAATATCATCATTCGTATCGACTTTGTCATCATCACCTTCGGCGAGAGTTAAATAAGCATCGCGCAATTTTGGTGAAAGTTCTAAATGTACATCATAGAAAGCATTTAAAATAGGCAGCCAAAATCCCAATGAATGTTGACTTGTTAAAATAGACTCAGCCATATGATCCATTAATTGGTTTAAGGTTTTCATAGCCAACTTATTTCCTACTTCTTGCGCTGACTGTAATTGGGCAACACAAATATCAATTGCAAAAATACAAGCAGAGTAGTAGGGATTTTCTTCAGTAGTATTTTCTTCTTTTAGAGCGGCAATTAAGTCAATAAGCTGTAGAGCTAAAACAGGCTCATAAAGAAAAGGCGTAAAATGTTGAGGCTCTGGATCAGAATTATCTTCGATTCTATTAGCCATCTCGGCAATCCAGTTTTTTAAGCTTTCAAAATGCGTACTCATGAAGGTCTAGGAACCTCTCTAGGCTTACCATATTCATCAATTGCAACAAACACAAACGTGCCTTCGGTAACATGAAATTTACCTATGCCAGTGGCTGGTTCTGCCCATACTTCAACGGCAATTGTCATAGAGGATTTACCTAATTTAATTAATTCAGCATAGCAACTAACAATATCACCAACACGCACTGGCTTTAAAAAATTCATCGAATGAATAGCTACTGTTGCCGCTCGCCCGCGGGATATTTTTTTAGCAAGAACACCGGCAGCAAGGTCCATCTGAGACACCAGCCAACCTCCAAAAATATCACCGTTTGCATTAGTATCAGCAGGCATTGCCAATGTTTGTATGGTGATTTCACCTCTAGGCTTAGTTGCCATTTATGATCCACGCTTTAATTTTGCTAAAGCATCTGCCATGGCTGTATTAAAAATACCTTTTTTACTGGTTGAAATAACGCCGTTTTTATGTTCTTTTCGAACAATAGGTTTTTTCTTTACGGGCAAAGATTTAGTTTCTTTGTCTTTATGTTCAGGCTTTATTACTTTTTTAGGATTGGCTGTCGCTTTTTCTTCTTCTAACTTCATGCTCAACCCAATTCGTCGACGCTCTTTATCTACTTCAATAACTCTAACTTTGATTATATCACCCGCTTTAACAACGGTGTGCGGATTATTAACAAATTTATTAGCCATTGCAGATATATGTACAAGCCCATCTTGATGGACTCCAATATCAACAAAGGCACCAAAATTAGTAACGTTACTAACTACTCCTTCAAGAATCATCCCTTCTTTAAGATGATTAATATCTTCTACACCTTCTTTAAAAGAAGCAGTTTTAAATTTTGGTCGTGGATCACGGCCTGGTTTTTCAAGTTCTTTTAAAACATCTTGTATAGTTGGCAAGCCAAATTGTTCGTCAATATAATCTTTTGCATTAACACTTTTTAAAAACTCATGATTTCCGATAATTTCATTAAGAGAAGCACCTTGCTTTGTTAATATTTTTTCTACTAATCCATAAGCTTCAGGGTGAACAGCTGAGGCGTCCAGAGGATTATTACCATTAATAATACGAAGAAAACCAGCACATTGTTGAAATGTTTTCTCACCCATACGAGGTATTTTTTTCAATTGTTCTCGGCTATTAAACTTACCATTTTCATCACGATATTGAACTAAATTTTTAGCCAGCGTTTCATTAAGGCCTGACACTCGCGTTAGTAAAGCAGCAGAAGCTGTGTTTATATCGACGCCAACTAAGTTTACACAATCTTCTACAACACCATCCAAACTACGTGCTAACCTATTTTGATTAACGTCATGCTGATATTGGCCAACGCCAATTGCTTTTGGGTCAATTTTTACTAATTCTGCTAAAGGATCTTGTAGACGTCTAGCAATTGAAACAGCACCGCGAATACTTACATCTAAATCTGGAAACTCCGCAGCTGCTAACTCTGAAGCTGAATAAACAGAGGCCCCTGCTTCACTCACCATAACCTTAGTTAACTTAAGATCTGGATACATTTTAATCATATCATTAACTAAACGTTCTGTTTCTCGCGATCCTGTCCCATTACCAATACTAATTAAATTAATGTGATATTTAGCTGCAAGCTTAGCTAACTCGCCAATAGCTTGATGCCATTCATTATGCGGCGCAAAAGGAAATACAGTGGTGTAATCTAGAACTTTGCCTGTTATATCAACTACTACAACTTTAACGCCTGTTCTAATGCCTGGATCTAATCCAAGTGTAGCTTGCGACCCTGCTGGCGCTGCTAACAATAAATCACGCAGATTCCGAGCAAATACAGCGATAGCTTCTTCATCGGCAAATTCACGTAATCGTGCAAGTAATTCAAGTTCAAGCTTAGTAAATAACTTTATTTTCCAAGTCATATTTACGGTTTCTAATAACCAATTATCTGCCGCTCTATTTTGATTCTCGATATTAAAAACAGCAGCAATACGTTGCTGTCCATGTTCACTATCATTAGGTAACTCTAGTTTAAACTGTAAAATGCCTTCGCGACGGCCGCGAAATAAAGCCAAAGCACGATGAGAGGGAATTTTTTTAATGGGTTCAGCGTATTCAAAATAATCACTAAACTTATGCGCATTAGCTTTTTTCTCATCATTGATAACAAATGATTTAAGAATAATATGATTCCATAAATACTCACGTAGCTCTGTGATTAATTCAGGATTTTCTGCAAAACGTTCCATTAAAATTTGGCGAGCACCTTCTAAGGCCGCTTCTTTAGTATCAACAGCGAGCTCTTTATTTATATAAGACTCAGCAATTTGTAATGGCTCTTGTGACGGGTCTTGCAGTAAACTCTCTGCTAATGGCTCAAGCCCTGCTTCTCTAGCTAACTGGGCTTTAGTTCGCCGTTTAGGTCGATAAGGTAAATAAAGATCTTCAAGGCGAGTTTTAGTTGTAGCTGTTAAAATCTGTTGCTCAAGCTCAGCGGTTAATTTATCTTGCTCGCGAATTGCTTGTAAAATAAAATGACGCCGCTCATCTAATTCCCGAATATAATGTAGGCGCTCAGCAAGTTCCCTTAACTCAGTATCATTAAGCCCCTGGGTTACTTCTTTACGGTAACGGGCAATAAAGGGCACGGTTGCACCTTCATCAAGTAAACGAATAGCTGCCTCTACTTGTGAGATTTTAACCTTAAGTTCCTGCGCTATAATCTCTGCAGCCGACATCATTTCTTGAGCCATTCATATCCTCGCAAAACATTAATTAAAACCTTAACATTATACACTCATTACCAAACTTTTTGCGAATTTTAACTACGCATTTAAAATCAAAATTTAAATTGAGGTAAAAATACTTATGACTAAACCAAGTTCAAATCCATTTTGCTGGCATGAGTTAGCAACACCTGACTTAAATAGTACTAAAAAATTTTACAATAAATTACTGGGGTGGCAATTTACCGAACTTAATATTAATCATACAACCTATATAATAATTATATTAAATAATAAGGAATTTGGCGGCATGTGGCAGATTCCGCCTGATAAAAAACAAGAAATAAAATCACAATGGATAAGTTATTTATCGGTTAATAATCTGGAAGATACTTTGCAACAGGCGATAAAGTTAGGAGCAACTATTCAAACTCCTCTTACACCTGTAGGCAATTATGGCCAGTTTGCAGTGATTGCTGACCCAACTGGCGTACCTGTTGCCTTTTGGGAATCCTTTAAAACTAATTGCACAAGTAAATAATTGCGCAATTAAGCTTTAAAGATTTTACTTGCAGCCTACTCCATGGCTATACCATTTATAGCTTTATTCAACCGTCACCGACTTGGCTAAATTACGTGGCTGATCAACATCTGTACCTTTAGCGACTGCTACATGATAAGCCAATAACTGCAGAGGAATGGTATAAACAATTGGCGCAATCCAAACACCACAGCAAGGAACAGGGATTAACTGCGCACCGTTAGGTTGCCAAGTCTGCGAATCGTCAACAAAAACAATTAACTGACCACCACGAGCGCTTACTTCATGCAAGTTAGATTTTAATTTATCTAATAACTCATCATTAGGTGCTATAGCAATGACAGGCATTTCATTATCCACGAGCGCCAAAGGACCATGCTTTAACTCGCCAGCTGGATAAGCTTCGGCATGAATATAAGAAATTTCTTTAAGCTTTAGCGCCCCTTCTAGAGCAACAGGATACTGCACACCACGACCTAAAAAAAGCGCATGTGATTTATTTACAAATAATTCCGATAAAGTCTCAATACGGTTATTCATTTGTAACGTACGTTCGCAATGAGTTGGCAATTCTCTTAGCTGATCTAGAACGTCTTTAACGCGTTCGTCTTTACATAATGCTGAAGCTAACATCAAAAAAGCAGCTAACTGAGTTGTAAAGGCTTTTGTGGATGCAACGCCAATCTCAATACCTGCTCGCGTTAGAAAAACACAATCTGCTTCTCGCACTAATGTACTTGTTGGCACATTACAAATAGCTAAAGTTGCTAAATAATTTAAAGATTTTGCTTTATGTAATGCAGCTAAAGTATCCGCTGTCTCACCAGATTGAGAAACAGCAACAAAAAGCGTATCTGGACTGACAACTACATCACGATAACGATATTCACTAGCTATTTCTACTTGTGTGCTAATACCAGCCAAGGATTCTATCCAATAGCGAGCAATAAGGCCGGCATGAAAACTTGTTCCACAAGCTATAATATGAATTTGTTTAATATTTTTAAATAAGTCGACAGCTTTAGCACCAAAGCTAGCCCTTAATACCTCTTGCGAAGCAATACGTCCTTCTAATGTATCAGATAAAACACTAGCCTGTTCGTAAATTTCTTTTAACATAAAATGACGATAATTACCTTTTGTGACAGTCTGATTATTACCATCAATCGCATGTACTGAACGCTTAACTGGCTGATCTTCTATGTTATAAATATCAATTTTGCCATCATGAAAATGAGCACTATCGCCCTCTTCTAAATAAATAACTTGCTGGGCAAAAGAACCTAAAGCTAAGGCATCTGAAGCAATAAATTGCTCACCAATACCTAAACCCAATACCAAAGGGCTGCCTTTACGAATAGCAATTAATTCACGTGGACGTTGCTCATGAATCACACCTAAAGCAAATGCGCCATTCATTAGCTTCGCTGCTTCCTGTACAGCACGCAATAAATTTTCATGCTGCTGATAATAGTAGTGCACTAAGTGTGCTGCTACTTCTGTGTCTGTTTCAGAAGAAAATTCATAACCTTCGCTTACTAAGCGTTCTCGCAATACTTCATGATTTTCAATGATTCCATTATGAACAATAGCTATTTGCCCATTAGAGAGATGGGGGTGAGCATTTTCTTCACAAGGTTTTCCATGCGTTGCCCAACGAGTATGCGCAATACCTAACGTGCCTGTAATGGCTGTTTTTTGCATGGCCTCTGCTAACGCTTGTACTTTACCTTCAATGCGTACCCGCTTTAGATGTCCCTTATTATCAATAATTGCAATACCTGCAGAATCATAGCCGCGGTATTCTAAGCGTCGCAATCCTGCTAATAAAACCTGAGTAATATCACGCTGAGATATTGCACCTATAATTCCACACATATTGCATGACTCCTTATTTTAATTTTTAGTAGTCCTGGCATCTAATTTCAAATTAAAAAAACATACAGTATGCCATAACAACTATCCCTATTTAAATATTAGTTTAAATATCCTTATTTATAAGTCGTGCACAATTTGTCTTATACCCATGTGCTTTCATTGCCAAACAGATTTCATCTGCTAAAAATAAATGGGCTTTAGTAGTTGGGTGAATTTCATCCCAGAAAAGGTAATCATCAGGGTTAGCACAAACATGATAATTTTTCTCGTTAGGCGCGAAATTTTTATCCTTATACTGCAGAGTTTGTGCGTACTCTAATACGAAGTTCCCCTTAAAAGGTGAATCGGCTGACAGCTTAAACATAGGGAATTTAACATCTATACAGGCATCGGTTACATTTTTAAAGCCAAAGAGAACTGGATTTTCTATGGCTTTATGCAAAATCGGCTGAATATCAATAAAGAGAAAATCAACATCAGGAAAAGAATTTTGCCATTCCATTACCTTCTGTGCTAATCGCTCATTATGCGTTTGGCTAACATAATTTAATAAATCACTATCCGCTGTATTTAAATAGCGGGGAGCAACGCCTATTGAGGGAACACCCAAAATAACGAAACGTTTAGCACCAGCTTTAACTAATTTTTTTACAGACCCGCCTATCCCATCAATAACATTATCTATATAAGCACTTAGCTTAGTAGAATCATAATTATCGGCAAATCTAAAAGTATTAAGATAATCATTACCACCAGTGAAAACGAAATAAACAGTTTCATCACTTAGTTGTTCATTAACTAATAAATAAGCTTGAACCGTTAAACCAAGGCTTGGCGGAATCAATTTGCCTACAATTAAGTTTTTAACTGTTAACAGCGGATGGCGTATTAAATTCCATACGGTTAATTGGTAATCATAGGTAACAGCCCAACTACCACCAAAAGCTTTATTGGTAAAATAGCGCTTATCTTCTCTATCAACTGAAAGCATAGGTGCTAAATACTCATCCCAAACTCGACCATTAGAGAAATGATCTTGCCAATAAGGGGCACCAGGTAAAATAGGAGCTTTTTTAATATTTGAAATAAGAGAGGCAAGCATAGGGCCTACACCGGTGTCAAAAAAGTCGGTTACGATATCAATACCTGTATCTAACAGAATTTGCGGAACATAATATTCTTCAGCAAATTCAGTCATTTTGTTAATTACAAATACTTTAACAGGGTAAACAAGGTAGGCGGGGCTTTCTTCTTGTCTTAGGCTCTTTAAAAGATGTGTTGTATTACCTGTATCAGAAAGGCTATCGCCAAAAATTACTATAGATTTAACAGGCGCCTCTGCCTTTACTACGACAGGTAAAAAAAATGCTAATATACATAACGCCCTGCACAACTTTGTGCAATATGACATAGTCCCCTCCTTAGGTTAAAAAAAATCCCTTTACTTACTTTACTTGCTCAAAAAACCGACAGTGATTGCTTTGACAAGGCTCATCAATAATTATCAGTTTGAGATAGGCTACTTTTAGATTAAAGACTGATGTTCATTTATTGTCAATCTGATTAGCATGTAGCTTTCATTTTTCTTTATTTATTTTTATAACTAAGTCTTTAAATGTGGATAATATACTACTTATTTTTTTTTAAAAGACGAGCTCGATCGCGTTGCCAATCCCGCTCTTTAATTGTATCTCTTTTATCGTGCGTCTTTTTACCTTTTGCCAATGCTAATTTCATCTTTACAAGGTTTTTCCGCCAATATAAAGATAAGGGAATCAAAGTATAGCCTTGCCTTTCTACACTGCCAATTAATTTATTTAATTCCTGCTTACTTAATAAAAGCTTTCGCGTTCGTATAGGATCTGGATATAAATGCTTTGCAGCAGTAGGCAACGGTTGAATTTGCGCTCCTAATAAAAATGCCTCGCCATGTTTAATAATAACATGAGCATCGGATAAATTTATCTTACCAGCACGCAGACTTTTTACTTCCCAACCTTGAAGTACAAGACCTGCTTCATATTCATCCTCAATAAAATAATCAAAACGAGCTTTTTTATTTAAGGCTATAGAAGTATTTTGTTCTTTACCACTCATTAATTGTCTAACCGAAATACAAAAGCCACAGTATAACATTGGCTATGAAAATTGATAAGCATTCACAGTTTATGTTCCATGGTTTAAGTTAGTCGTTGATTGGGCACACAAGTTAATGAAGTAAAAATGGTATAGCGTTATCAACTAAATTTTAGACAAAATATCAGACAATAATAATGTGAAATTGTTTGTTCAAACTAAATTATAAATATAAAATGAAAGAGCTATTTCATAAATTGAGGATTATTCATGAAGATTGGTGATAAGGTAGCGGACTTACAATTTACAGCAACTAATGGTACCACTGCCAATTTAGCTAATTATCGTGGCCAGTGGATAATACTTTATTTTTATCCAAAAGATGCAACACCAGGCTGTACAACGCAAGGACAAAACTTTCGCGATTCCTATAGCTTGTTTCAAGCATTAAATACCATTATTTTTGGTATTTCGCGTGATAGTATTAAATCTCATGAAAACTTCAAAGCAAAACAAGCGTTTCAGTTTGAGCTTATCAGTGATGAGGATGAAAAATTTTGTCATCTATTTGATGTCATTAAGATAAAAAATATGTATGGCAAACAAGTACAAGGAATCGAACGGAGTACTTTTATTATTAATCCTGAAGGTATTTTAAGTTATGAATGGCGACGAGTTAGCGTTCCTAACCATGTAAATGAGGTACTGGCTACTTTAAAAGAACTACAGCAAAAAGAAACGACAGTAACCGATAATTCTCATTATTGATAGATTAATTACTATTAATAAACTAATAAGGAGCTTGACGATAGTAAGTCAGGTTATCACAATGGATGCTTTTGGCTGATGGAGTAGTTTATGGCTGACAAGGGATATAAGAACAAGCTGTTTGTACTTGATACAAACATCATGATGAGTGATCCAACAGCAATTTATCGTTTTGACGAGCATGATATTTATTTACCTATGGTTGTACTAGAAGAATTAGACAGCCATAAGACCGGGCTTTCTGATGTAGCTCGTAACGTTCGCCAAACAAATCGAATGTTAGTTGAATTAATGAGCGGCGCCACTCATAAAGAGATTGTTGAGGGGCTTTCAATTCCAAGCTTTCTACATCACGATAATAATAAAAGTACTGGTCGATTATTTTTTCAAACGGACGACTTTGAGCAAATTAGATCAAGCACACTACCTGGTCATAAGCCTGATAATACACTACTAGCAACAGCATTAGGTTTACAAAAAAAATATCCTGAAAGACAAATCATTATTATCTCTAAAGATATTAATCTACGAATTAAAGCAGGTATCCTAGGTATTAAAGCTGAGGATTACTATAATGATCAGGTCCTCGATGATGTTAGTTTATTACATAGTGGTTTACATATCTTAGATAATAATTTTTGGGATACACATGTTAAAGACATGAATGCTTGGCAAGAGAGTGGTAAAAGTTTTTATAAAATTAGTGGTCCAATAACACACCACTGGAATCCTAATGATTGCTTAAGCACTGAAGATAATCAGTTTCTAGCTATTGTAAAAAAAGTTGAGGCAGAACATGCCATTATTCAAGTTGCTCGTGATTACACTCAACCTAAACATACCGTATGGGGAATTAATGCCCGCAATAGAGAACAGAATTTTTCTTTAAATTTACTACTTGATCCTGATGTAGATTTCGTAACCTTGCAAGGGTCTGCAGGTACCGGAAAAACCCTACTTACTATTGCAGCAGGTTTAACTCAAGTTTTAGATCAAAATCGCTATGCTGAAATTATTATGACCAGAGTAACTATTCCCGTTGGTGAAGATATCGGCTTTTTACCGGGAACTGAGGAAGAAAAAATGACGCCTTGGATGGGCGCATTAATGGATAATTTGGAAGTACTACATAGCTCCCAAGAAGGCGGTAGTTTTGGCCGTAATGCTACCCAAGATTTATTACAAAATAAAATTAAAATTCGTTCTTTAAATTATATGCGAGGACGAACTTTTTTAAACCGCTTTATCATTATTGATGAGGCACAAAATTTAACCCCAAAACAAATTAAAACACTCGTTACCCGTGCAGGCCCCGGTACTAAAGTGGTTTGTTTGGGTGATATTAAACAAATTGATACACCTTATTTAACTGAAACAACATCGGGCCTTACATTTGCAGTTGATCGTTTTAAACATTGGGAACACAGCGCACATATGACTTTATTACGTGGTGAACGATCAAGGCTTGCTTATTATGCAGCTGAACATTTATAGTACGCCTTTTATAAGAGGATAATGAATGATGAATAACCATGCCATCACGTTTGATGATGTGTTATTAGTTCCTGCTTACAATCACCATGAATCTAGACGAGTTGTGGATACTAGTATGACGGACCGTTTAGGTAAACTTAGCTTACAACTACCCGTCATTAGTTCCAATATGGATACCATTACTGAAAGTAAAATGGCTAATTTTATGTCCAGTAAAGGTGGTATCGGGGCACTACATCGGTTTTTAAGTATTGATGATAATATTGCTGAGTTTAAACGCTGTACAGGACCTGTATTTGTTTCTGTAGGTTGTAGTGAAGCCGAGTTGCAACGTGCTGAGGCACTAAGAGATGCTGGTGCCGATTATTTTTGCGTAGATGTTGCGCATGCTCATGCTAAATATGTTGGTAAGACATTAAAAAGTCTACGTAAAATATTAGGAACACGTTGTATTATGGCTGGCAATGTTGCGACTTACGCTGGCGCTGATTATTTAGCATCTTGCGGTGCCGATATCATTAAAGCAGGTATTGGAGGCGGCTCTGTCTGTAGCACTCGAGTTAAAACTGGTTTTGGCATTCCTATGTTAACTTGTATTCAAGACTGTGCTCGCACTGATCGTTCAATTGTCGCTGATGGTGGTATTCGTACTTCAGGTGATATTGTAAAAGCTTTAGCTTTTGGCGCTGATTTTGTCATGATTGGCGGAATGCTCGCTGGTACCGATCCAACACCAAGCGATATTATTACTAAAGAAAATGGTGATAAAGTTAAACGGTATCGTGGTATGGCTTCTCGAGAGGCGCAAGAAGAGTTTTTAGGCCAAATGCATGAATGGAAGACGGCTGAAGGTGTAGCAACTGAAGTACCTTATCGGGATAATCAAGATGCTATTATTGCGGATATTGTCGGGGGATTACGCTCTGGCTTAACTTACGCCGGAGCAGATACTATTGCTGAATTACAACGTAAATTAAATTATGTCGTTGTTACTCAAGCTGGACGCATAGAAAGCTTACCGCATAAATTGATGGGCGTTTAAGTAAAAACCCTAAAGTAGATTTATGCTAGCACTGATTAAATAAGTAATAAATTAGGTGGTATCTTAAATCTTGACTGAAGGCTGAATTTAAGTATTGTTCGGACTAACATGATATATAATGCGTACAGGATAGTCCTATATACACATTTGAATGCATTATTTTCGCTCAAATGTAACAAATACAGCCTTTCAGTATATAAGATTGAGTTGTTACTTAAATAATTAATTACCTAAAGAGCAAGTACTTCTGGATTTGCTTCAACAAACTCTACAACTTGGCCTGCATCCATACCACCACCGCCACCTAGAGCAGCATTTTGACTGCCTAAATCACTACTATATTGATCTAAAGGACCTTGCGAAGCCATATCCATAGAACCGCCTCCAGCACCACTATCCATAGCCATACCAGGATCTGCATCTAAAGAACTCTCTGAAGCTTCATCCTCAGTAGAGTCATTCTTCTTAGATTTATGCTTGGACTTTTTCTTAGAATCCTCTTCATCATCATCGTCATTACCAGGCAGAAAATAATCCATTATTATCATTTCAGCCGATTCTGAATCGTTACTTAAAGGTTCTCCATTGGCAAGCGAAGTCTCCTCATCTTCTTCTAAACCTACATCGTCTATTTCAGCTGAACTTAAAGCATCGCTCATACCGGCAAAATCAACACTGTCACCACCGGCTTGAGTGCCTCCTGGGCTATCGCCAAGGCTAGAATCACTACCCATACCAGCTGGACCTGGAGCGTCAGCTACACCTGCACTATCACCGCCCGCTGGGCTGTCACCTAAGCCAGGGCTACTACTAAAACCTGCCATTCCACCTGCTGGACTTAAATCAGCCATAGCAATCACCTTTGATTAATTATATGTACTACGTGTTATTAAACTAACACTACTAAATAAATTGTATTAATATTTAAGTTAATATCAATTCTACGCTAATTAAGTTAATTATAAACCAAATTGACTTAAATTTTACAATTTTTTAGCAATTAGGGTTACTATAATGCAACATGAAGATTTTCGCTGTATTTATATGGGTAAACAGCTATATACCATAAGTTTAAAAGATACTGATATAGTAGCGCCTATTAAGTTAACTAATGGCAAAGCGCAAAACGCACTTTTACTTTTGCATGGCTTTTCTTCCACACCTGGGGTCTATCGTTTTTTATTACCTTCCATTCGAGAGTATTATGACTCATTAATCGTACCCGCTTTACCAGGTCATGCAGACAGTATTAAATCTTTCAGTCAATTAAGAGCACAGGAATTATTCGACTTTGCAGAACAAACTTGCAAACTTTTAATTGAAAATTATGAGCATGTTGATGTATTAGGTTTATCTTTGGGCGGCCTATTAGCCTGTTATTTAAGTAGCAAATATAATTTACGCCATCTTTACTTATTAGCTCCAGCCTTAGATTTAACATTAAATATAAAAAGTACTATGCGATTAATTCAATTTTTAAAGATATTAGGATTTGATAGTATTCGCAGTGCCGCTGGTAATATGTACCTGTCTTCTAAACAACAACAAATATACCAACAAATGGTGCTAAAGGAAGGTTTTAATCTAGAAGAATTTAGAGGTGGTGAAATTGCTTATCGTCAAATACCTTTAACAACCAGCTTTGAAGTATTAAGATTTATTCAACAGTTTCAATTTATAGCTCCCACCTGCCCAACAGATTTGTTTTTAGGCGCTCATG
This sequence comes from Legionella sp. D16C41, assembly GCF_048541585.1. Lineage (NCBI taxonomy): Bacteria > Pseudomonadati > Pseudomonadota > Gammaproteobacteria > Legionellales > Legionellaceae > Legionella > Legionella sp. D16C41. Next base: position 3,298,419 of record NZ_CP183303.1, read on the forward strand.
ATATGGTAGTCGATAGCCAGCAAGTTGCTAATCGTTTTAAAACCTGCTCCGAAGTCAACATACACTGGCTAGCTAACTCGTCACATGTTCTACCATTAGATAATGATCTTCAAGACATTATTCAGTGTATTCAAGCTAATGCTTAAATTTTAAATTCAAAAGATATTACGGCCTATTTGCGAACATAATTAAATCAATAATAGCGCAGATGAGTAACTTGAATCCTGGCAAACGATTTATTTGAAAAATGTTTGGACAAAAAATATTGAAAAAGCGCACGGTAGTCTTATAAATAAGCATTTTAAAATATTATTTTTGTTTGAGAGGTACCTAATATAGCCTTTGGAAAAGTGGGAGATGGGCGATTACTTAAATCATTGCTTATAATAAATTAAAGGAGAAGATAGCTTATCTAACTGACGGAGCAGTTTTAATGAGCGATAAAAAAATAATTATATTATCTGAAGATAAGACCTTAGATATTGCCCAGACTGAACCTTATTCAGTGCAATTTATCACTACATTAGATGAATTTTCTGCTAATGAATGTTTTTTATTAGGGATGCAGGTTAATAAACTTTCGTCTTGGACTTTGCTACAACAATTAAGAAAATTACCAAACGCCAAGCTTATTCCGCTTTTTTATATTGGTGAGATTGATGAGCGTCTTAGCTCACTATACGATGGTCTTCTAGATAATAGGTCGATAGAAATTGCTGATCAAATAAATAAATGTATAACACAAATTTCAACCGTCTATAACCATGCGATTACCTACTGTGAAAAATTAATTTTAAATTATCTATTTACGCGCAAGGATTATTTATTAACAGGATTTATTGATTACCATGTTTCTTCTGCAATTGAATATCCATTAATACGTTTTTTAACACCAGAAAGTCAAGAACAGGATGGTTCTTCTCTCTTAGAAGCTATGGCCGAGGATGAACTAATAAAACCTTGCGCTATTAAAGGTGAAGTTCAAACCTGTCCATATTGTCATTCAATTGCTGTGGTTGGAAATGATATTATTCGTTGCAAGGCATGTAAAAGCACTTTATCAAAAATGGCTTTAAAAGAAGCCGATGATCTATCTTGCCCATACTGCCAAGGCCAATTAGAGCCTACAACTAAGCCTAATGAAATTCATTTGCCAGCCCCTTTTTATCAACGCACTTTAGAAAATCCTATTATCTGCCTGGATTGCAAAAAGCAATCTACACAGACTGAGTTAATTAGTAGGAAATGTTTTGCTTATAAAATTACACCTGAGGGTGAAAATTTTGTGAGGGGCATTAATTTAGAACTTAGTTACCTAATTAGTGAAAAAGCTAATGTGCAGGCATTAGTAAACTTGACTAGTAATTTAAAGATTATACCTACAGTAGCAGAACTTCCTAAACGTGGCTGTTTTGCTGTAATAATAGATTTAAGCCTTGACTGGCAAAATATACTCAAAGAATTACGTAGGCAAAATTATTATCATTTAACTCCCATTTTTTATTTAGGTGAATTTACAGCTCAACCCGAATTAATACTTTTTGATGGCCCATTTAACACTAATTTTTTAGTTGTCGCTGCAGAAATAAATGAAAATATGCGCTCTTTACATTACAATGAAAATTATCAGGCTATTAATCATCATGAATGGCGTATACTAAGTTATTTATTTACTCGTCCTAAAAATAGCTTAATTCCTCTCTTAAATTATCAACTAACTGATGCTTTTCATTATCCTGTAATCGATTTATTCGAACAGGAAGAAAAAATAGATATTTGGGAGCATCTACAAGGCATGGCTACCCGCAGCCTTTTAAAGCAAGGAAAAATTATTAATGAAGTACAATCTTGCCTACATTGCCATGCAGGTTTATTAAATTTTACTAGCAACTGTCCAAACTGTCATTCTGTTGATATCCGTGAGCAGCAATTTATTCACTGTTTTACCTGTGGCAATATTGGCCCGATTTCAGAGTTTATGCTGCGAGGACAATTACGCTGTAGCCGTTGTCACGTTAAATTAAGACACATTGGAATTGATTATGATAAACCGTTAGAAGATAAATTATGCCTAAATTGCACTCAGTCTTTTTTTGAATATGAAGTTAATGTAACTTGCCTAGTTTGCAAAAAACAAACCCTTCCTCAAGATCTACTAACTAGAAAACTTTATGAATACCACCTTGATCGGTATGGTAGTAATCTCGTTAAAGGAACGGAGCAAAGACTCTTTAGTAATGTGCCACAGCTTTTTAAATTTGTTGATTTTAATGCGTTTATGGCTCTTGTAAAATGGAATGTAAAAATGGCTAAACGTTTTAAAAATCTTTCCTTTAGTTTGCTAGCAGTTAATATTTTAAATCAAGATGATTTAATGTTGCAATTTGGTTTAATAGAGGTAGAAAAATTATTATATGATCTTTTTGAAGGCCTACGCTCAATCTTTCGAGAAATAGATCTCTGCACTAAAGATGAAGATCAGCTTATTTTCTTCTTGCCAATGACCGATGAAAATGCCAATACTTTTATCATCAAAAAAATACAGAACTTTCTAGAAAAAACATGGCGCAAACGTGAACCTAAAATTAAAATCGGCTTAAGTTATATTTCATCTACAGAAATTATAAAACTAGATTTAAGTGAAGATTTATTGTTATCTGAATTACGAGGATGGGTAACCTATGAACAATGATCTTTATTATGAAGTTATCTATCATTTAATTTCTATCATTAAAAATGATGGAGAATTAAGCTTAGCCTTGCTTTTTTTTCCTTACGTTATCCTTATGGAAATGCCTTTTAACATAATTATTATTCTTGCAAGTATTAGAAACTGGTTAAGGAGAGGAAATACAACACCTTACGGACTAAATAGTTACCCTTTAATTACAGTAATAATTACGTCCTATAATGAAAGCAAAGAAGAATTAAATATTACAATGCGCTCATTAGCCGAACAAAATTATCCAGGTAAAATAGAAAGTATTTTCATTTTTGATGGCGCAAATAATAATAAATTGAGTATTCGCTTTGCTGAAGAATTAATGTTGGCCTATAAAGGTATTCGTAATCGTGAATTTAGAATAGTTAAAAAATTCACTCGCGGCGGCCATGCTAATTCTATGAATTTAGGCTTAAGGTTAGCTAAGGGAAATATTTTTGTTATGCTGGATGCTGATACCTCTATTGATAATCAAAGCATTAGTTGGGCTGTACGCCACTTTAATGACCCCAATGTTATATGCGTTTCCGGCGCAGTTCGAGTCCGCAATTTTAAAGACACAATATTAACTCGCCTACAAGCTATTGAATATATGCTTGGTATTCAACTTGGCCGCTTTGGCTTAAGCGAAGTTAATGCGGTAAATAATATTTCCGGTGCTTTTGGTATTTTTAAAACGGATTTTATACGAAGAATAGGCGGCTGGCTAAATGGTACAGCAGAAGATTTAGATTTAACATTACGAATGCATGCCTATAGTAGCCGCTATCCAAATTTAAAGATTGTCCATGAGCCGTATGCGGTTGCCTGGACAGCTGCTCCAAAAAAAGTTAGAAAACTATTGAAACAGCGCATGCGCTGGGATGGTGATTTGTATTACATTTTTGTGCGTAGGCACTGGCGCAAATTCAGCGGTCGCTTTTTAGGTCGTACAAAAAATATTTTTATGATTTGGTATAGCTTGTATTTTCAATTAACCTTGCCATTTATTATCCTCTTTTATACGATTTGGTTATTTCTCCATTATGATCTTGGCTTTTTGATTGCTATTAATAGTTTAATTTATGCTTATTATTTAACAGTAGAAATTTTTTTATTTTTATTATTTCTTATTCTTGTTTCAGAACGGCCTAGACAGGATGCCAAGTTGTTTGGATGGCTGTTTCTTATGCCAATTTACTTGCAAATTATGCGCTTAGTTGCAGGCTATTTTATTATACGTGAGATGATATTTAAAACGCATAAAACATCAAGTATGGCTCCATGGTATATAATTAGAAAAACAAAATAAATAATAAACTCTTATGGGTATTTTTTTAAAAATAGAAAATAAACAGCCTTTAGCACCAATACCTTATAAAGCACCTGGCGTATCTAGGATGCGATGGTATTTGCTTGTTTTGCTTTTATGCTTACCTATGGGTTTCTTAATGTATAAATTCTTAAAAGAATTCCTCTTTGTTCAATTTAGTGGCTCGGTTGTTTATGATACTTTCTTAATTCGAGCCCCAGACGAAGGCTACATTCAGAATATGGCTGTTACAGATGGCCAGCCTGTTCGGCGAGGTGAGGTACTACTGCAAATGAGTTCGCCTAAACTAACTGGCAAATTAAATTATCTATTGAGTGAAAAATTCCGTATTAGTAACCTTATTAATAATTTAAGAAACGCTAATCAAGCTGAACTCACCAATGCCTTAAAAGTAGCTGAGCAAGACATTATCGATAGTCAAAAAACTTATGAGAGATTTAAAAAATATTTTAATGAAGGAAATTTAATTACACTTCAGTTAGAGGAGGCAAGGAAAAATTACTCAGCAGCTCAACAAAATTATTCTACCATTAAACAAAAAATTTCTGAGAATGCATTGCAGCATAATACATTATTGGAAGTTAATTATAATCGCCGTCTAGAAGAAATAAATAGTGAAATTAAATTAATTCAAGCGCAACTTAATAATTTTATTATTCATGCACCGCAACAAGGCACTATCATGAATTCGGAAGCCCATGTTGGTGAGTATGTTCAAGTAGGTACAAACTTACTTACTGTAGTAACAGATAACAATTTAAAAATAAAAGCTTATATTGAACCTAAATATAGCTCTGTAGCCACATTTGGCAAAAAGGTCATGATTCAATTTCCGAATCGCGAAAAAATTCCAGGTATTATTGTTAACTCGCCACGTTACGCGCAACAATTGCCATCTTCGCAATCGAATCCTTTAGCAACAAGAGAAAATAAGTTAGTCGCTATTATTGCTCCAAAGCAGCCTGTACCTAAAGAATATCGCGTCTATGGCATTCCTGTACAAGTAAGCTTAGAATAATTTACTATTTATTATAGCGAGTATACTCTTCAACAAATGGATTATTTAAATCACGCATATCTAGTACAGCGCCATCAAAAGCCATAAAATCCGTTTTCATATCTGGAATTTCATAGAAATAAATATCACTAGCATCGGTTGCTAAAGTATGTTGTCTTTTAGTGGCAAGTAATTCTGCAACTGCACGCTGATGCGTTTTTGCAAAAATACGTTTAGCACGTAAATAACGACCTTTAAATTGCGCATAATCCCATAGCTCTAAATCTAGCTTATTTGCTATACCTGCTAACTGAATAATAGAGTGACCTTTGCCGCGAATAGTTAACCAATCACTTTTTATCCAATGCAGGTTAATATTAGCATCACCACGTAACTTAAGCTCAGCCAGTTTGACAACCCCACTTAAATGAATAGTGGGATTTCCAGTAATAGCAAACTGTAAATTAGAAGATTTAATACCTTGAATATTGATAGAGCCTGGCCCATGAACTTCAAGGCGACCTAGATTAATATTTCCGCCTAGATGAGTTTGGCCAGGATTGGTAATAAATAAATCTAGTAATCCTGACTTTAAATGCCGACCATTAATTGTACCATTCCCTTCATAAGAAAAAGTATTTAAATGGCGGGTGCGAATTTCCAGATTAATTGGCCCATGTTGGGGAAATGCATCTAATAGTGAAACAAATAATTTACCATTAGCGACAGGCGCAATGCTTATTTGCGCTAAATCACGCGGATCACCACGTAAAATCACTTTTGATTTAGCATAACCTGTATGTAAACTAACGTTTATTTTACCGTGTACAAAGACATCATTGAAAGCAGGTAATACTCGTGTTTGCGTAGTTTTATTAACTGCAAGAGGTGTTTCTGGCGTAGCAACATATGTTCGAGTGCACCCTGCAAAAAATAATATTAGAAAAATTAATATTAATGAGCGACTTAACATACGTTACTTGTCCATTTGAATTTATTTTCCTACATTATACCCAAAATCCTTCAAAATGCGATTTGTGGCTCAAAACCTCGCATTTTGCAAAATTTGAGTATAAACGAACTTAGATAAGCGCAAGTTTAATAGATATCTTGGGAAACTGCCATTGCCGGCCAGTCTCAAACGAGAAAAGCACTTCAAAATGCTCATTTACTCCCTGTAAGCTGCGCTTTTTTAGCGCCTTTCTCTTAATCTTGTCTCGTCACTTAAAGTTTTTGCAAAAATCTAATGCTGAAATCTTAGTAATATTTTCTTTAAATCAAAAGGCTGAAAAGTTGATTTAGAGAAATTTGAAATATTAACTACCGATGGGCAGCCATCATAACGATTAAGCTCTTGTGCTTTTTTAATTAGAGAACTCAGTGGTTCATTAAATGGAATTAACGCCGGTAGTTGCACAAAAATATCAACTAAATAACCATTTTTACAGCCTAAATATACTTTATTTGGTGCATTTTTACCAAAAGATTGCTCTATAACTTGACGAAGCTGTGTCAATGGCACGCGCTGTCCTAAATGATTATGCAGGTAATCACCAAATAAAGTAGCCTGCATTTCTTGCGTTAAACGTAGCGCTAGAGAGAAATAATCATCATTAGACAAGATTTGACAACTACCATGTTTATACCATTCATGCCGCTCCAAGCAACTTCCTACTGCAAAACTAGGCATAAGCAATTTTAATAAATTGGCCACCTTTTCACTAAAATTTAGGGCGGGATAGTCACAATGATTAGCTTGCGGTGTGATGCCACAAAATCCATACGATTGCCCACAATCTGCTTGGTTAGGCCATAAACCATGCAAAACTAGATGGCTAGCTTGGTAACTATTAGGTGAAAGATGTAAACACTCAGGTTTTCCTGCTTCATACCCGTAAGTTTGGCAAAAGCCTGGTTGCCAACTTAGCGCTAATACATAACTATCAGCCATGCCCGGGACTTGTTGACAATTATTTACCTGATCTGGCTCAAAATTTGCCTGGCCACAATTAATACTTACCCAGCGTAAGGGATACTCCGTATTTTCTGAAATTTCAATACGTAACCAGTCTGGATTATTTAGCCGATTAATTTCTCTAATTTGATAGTGTGTATTAGGCTGAGTAAACAAACCATCAGGATTGGTTCTTTTATTTTTTGATAAATAGGCGGGGCAAGTCTCTGTTGCTATTAATTTACCACTAGCAGGAAATGCTAAAACGTTAAATGAGAATAAGAATAACCAAAAACTAACCCAGTATTTCATATACGCATCCTAGCAAGAGTTTTGTTTATTATACTGTTTTATCAGACGGATACGAGTATTATTTGCTAAAGGTGTTAAAATTATATGGCATTAGTTCTTACAGAAAGATAAAGCCAAGGTAAATGGCTTTTATCTAGAAATATCTTTACTAACAAGCTCATCTTTCCTGTCAATAACAGACAGACAGCTATTGACAGGAGATGAAAAAAAGCAGATTAAACAGCAGTTACTTCTTCTGCCTGCAGTCCTTTAGGACCTTTGGTCACAGTAAATTTTACTTTTTGACCTTCAAGCAGTGTTTTACGACCAGCAGCACTCACAATTGAGCGAAAATGAACGAAAACATCATCTTGACCATTATCACGGCTAATAAAGCCGTAGCCTTTATCATCATTAAACCACTTAACGTGGCCAGTTTCTATAGCAGACATTTATACTTTCCAATTTAAATTAAACACACACTTGCCCTTTCAAGCCAATAATAAAAGCATCGTATGATTCTATTGCGCGATAAATATGCCACTTTGGAATACAAAGGAAGGATGTTATGCACTGGTAGTAACAATGTTTCATTTAGGATTGCTAGAATGCAAGTAATTTCATTATAACCTACATTCATTCAAATTGCATCATCAGTACTGAGAATTAATTAGCGTAATAGACAATTTAACTAGCACAAGGTGAAATTGTCTAGTAATTTAGACTCATTTAGTAGTGCAAGTGGAGTTGTTTAATGAGTAAAGCTAAATTATGTTTATATTTAATCTTAATTAATCTTTTAAGTTTCCCTGTGAGCCTAGGGTATGCAAAAGATAATTCTATTGTGTTAATTACAGCTCCAAGTGTACTCGCAGTCCCTATTAAAGATAATCACGAACCCTTAATTGATTTAAAAAATCAACAGAAAATCGCTTACGGTGATTCTCCTGAAATACCCAATAATCATGATTACACAAAATTAAGAAAAACAGTCTATCAGAAATTAATTCAAGCCCAAAAGTTACTACCTCATGGTTTACACTTTTGTTTGTATGAAGGCTATCGCAGCATAAATTTACAAAAGCAACTTTTTGCTAAACGCTTTAATATAGTTAAAAAAGAGCATCCAACTTGGCCAACTGAAAAAATCTTTCAAGAAACCACTAAATTAGTTTCTCCCGTAATTAATTTAGATAACACTCAAAACATACCTGCTCATTCTACAGGTGGTACTTTTGATATTTATTTAATTGATGATTTAGGTAAGCCTATTGAAATGGGTATTCATCCTAAAGACTGGTTGCAAGACGATGGTTCCTTGTCATTGACAGCATCAAAAAAGATTTCACAAAAAGCACAGAAATATCGCACCATTATGAGCAACGCCTTAACTGCTGTTGGCTTTATCAATTATCCAACTGAATACTGGCATTGGTCTTATGGAGATAGGTATTGGGCCTTTATGGCCCAGAAGCCATATGCAATTTATGGCAGTTATGAGTAAAACGTTTAATGTTACTTTAAGTGCTAACCTTTATTGCAGGATCATTTGGCAATGATCTAATTAACACGTCCTTGCTTTAAGTCCTGCTAGTTAGTGTCAATACTAGGTTACTTGCTCACGCTTATTATTTAAGTTATTGGATAGGGTTAAGTGGCTTTAATGGTGGCCTATTTTTATTCATTTTACTAGTTGAAACCACTTTATAATTAGCAATTAAACGCCATAATTTTTCGCCCTGCCAGTTTGATTGTTTAGAATGATAAAGTTCTTTTGCCAATTCACTAATTTCCCGTCTTATAGCTGGATCACTAATAAGCTTATTTACAGCCGCAAGATTTAAGAATTCTGTATCTGGCCATTGCCAACGTGCCCAATTTAGTAAAGCTATTTCAGCTTTTTTGGGATTATTAGTTAGGCAGGCTTTTTTTAATTGAGCAAATAGTTTCTTTTTACTAGTGCCAGTACTTCCTCCTCTCATACCACTTTGTGTCCACCACCATAATAGTACGGTTAAAATCCATGCCAAGGCTAATCCTCCTACCAGCCACCAAGCCAGATTAATATTGCTGGAATTAACTAGAGGATTTATTGATTGAGAATCATCACGTGTTTCATCTTTAACTTTAAAAGTAGACGTTCTAGGCTGCTGTTCATCACTGGTTGATGTTAATGTGGTGTCTTTAGATGTGTTATTAGCAGAGGAATTGTCAGTATTGGCTGTAACATTTAGAGTTAAGGCTGGCAAAGTAGCAGTTTCTACTTTGTTCGTAATAGTATTAAACCAAGGTAATTGCACCGCTGGTAAGGTAATGTTACCAACTTTATTTAATAAATAAGTTAAATTAATAGTTGTTGTACCAATAAGTTCCAGTTGGTGAAAACTATTTTTTTCAATAAGTTTTTCCGGATAAACACTAAATTGGTCTGTACTATTGAATGCTAAGTTTGGTAATAATTGTGCTGGTGCACCTATTGCTTGTAAAGTAATTGTACGTCTTAAGGTATTTCCTTGCTGTAACGTTTTTATATCTTGATCATATTTTTCAGTTAAATTAACTTGTTTAGCCGGTAGCCAATTTTTTCCTTGAAAATTTGCTGGCACAGGCTTTACTTTTAATTTATTTTCTAAAGCCTGTACTTGAATAGGCTCGGGAACCGCATCATAAATTAAAGCATTAAAAGTTGGTGGCGTAATAGTCAAATTACCACTTTTCTGTGGAAAAATAGCATACTGTTGTTCTTCTACAGAATAAATTCTACCATTTTCAACTACTTGGGAACGTCGCCCATCTCCCAAAGGAATTAACAATGCATCGTCAATTTGTGGGCCTTGATAGTTAACGTTCAGCAAGCGTCGACTATTATATAATTTAACGGTATAAATAACTTGTTCGTTAACATAGGGGTGATCATTACTAAGCTCAGCAGTTAATATTACATCCTGCTGTTTATCATTTACTGAAGACTTAGAAGTGCGTGAATCATTAACCACTTCTATGGTTTTAGGCTGTGTATATTCTTGACCTACTTGGATAGCAGGAATAGTTAAAGTACCCGTCTTTTTAGGCAATAAGAGGATTACCCACTGATTGCTAGAGGTAGCATTACCATTAATAATGCTGTAATTAGTGCTTCTTTCTGTGCCAACGATAGTGAAATTTGCTTGCAACGGCACTAAGTCTGGCACGCCTGCTGGCGCTTTATCATTATTAATAATGAGACGAAAAGCTTCTCCCTTATGAACTTTTGCTGTATCAACTTGGACACTAAGTTCGGCTTGGACAATACTACTATAAAGTATGATAAAAATTGCAAAAATTAGTTTTTTCATTGATACCACCCCTGTTGCCTACGAATGTAATCACGAAGAAACTTCTCTCTTAATAATCCGCCTGGGTCATCTGGAATCAACCTTAGCCATTGTTCTTTTGCCTGCTCTTTTTCTTGCTCCTGGGAAGATTGACTAGCGACCTGTTGATTATCAGGCTTTTGTTGATTTTGTTTAGCCTGTTGCTGGTTATCTTTTTGATTTTGTCTATTTTCTTGATTCTCTGTTTGTTGCTTCTCTGCTTCATTATTTTTTTGATCTGTTGAAGAATTTTGCTGCTTATTTTGCTTATTAGCTTGCTGATTATCAGAATTGTTATTTTGATTATTCTGCTGTTTAGGTTCACTATCTTTCTGCTGACCATTTTGCTGTTTATTATTATTAGAAGAGGATTGTTGTTTTTGCTTACTTTGTTGGTCATTTTGACCATTACTTTCTTGTTGTTTATTTTGCTCGGAATTAGTTTGTTTTTCTTTTTGCTTTTTTAATAAATCTTCTAGTAAGCGACGATTATATAAAGCATCTTTATTATTGGGATTGATAGCCAAGGCCTTATTATAGGCTTTTATCGCTTCTTCGTACTTACCTAAATGGGCTAACGCATTACCTTGATTATAAAAACTTTCTGGCGTTTTTAAGCTATTAAACATTTGGGCTGCGCTTTGATAGTCACCTGCTCTATAGGCTGCGCTAGCTCGCCAAGCAGGTTCTGTAAATACTGTTTGTGCTTTTTTAAATTGACCGCGCTGCATTAATTTCTCGCCTTGTTGATCTTTTGTAATCCAAAGATCTTGCCATGTTAGCGCATAGCTATTAGTAGTTATAACCAACAATAGCAACAGCTTTAATAATGTCATGAATCTACCCTCTGCAGCCAACCTCGCCGGAATACTGGTAATAATAAGAGAAGTGCTGGTAATAAAAACCACCTTCCCTCATCGCGCCAGATCGGAACATCTTTATATTCACTTTGAGTAAATCTCTGCTTTTTATTACTTTTAGCCAACCATTGTCTGAGTTGTGAGCCATTAGATAAAGTTAAAACTTCTCCTTTACCAGATTTAGCAAGCGAGGAAAATAAAGGAGACAAAGCATCTTTAGCAATCATAGGTACAATAGAAGTTACAATACCTTGAGCGGCCAATTTTTTGGCAATATTGTTCGCCTCATTGCTAGGCGGCGTTGCCGTTAAAACAAGCAACTGGCCTTCGTTAAATCCAGCCTGTTTAATTAGTTTTGCACCTTCATCAAGTGCGTCACTCAATTTCTGACCACCAATAGGCATTATTTCTGGAGTTAATGATGGTAACAAGGAATCAATTGTTTTAGCATCATCAGTTAAAGGGGAAACAACAAAAGGTTGTCCTGTGAAAACAATCAACCCTAACTGCCCTACATTGGTTTGAGTAAGCAAGTCATGTAATATAAATTTAGCTCTGCTTAGTCTATCTGGCTTTAAGTCAGAATCTAACATATTTTCTGACATATCTAAGATAATAACACGTGGCTGTATTGCTTGAAATGCAGGTACCGGCAAACGACTCCAACTAGGTCCGGCTAAACTAATTATTAGCAAAATACCGGCGCATAATAAAAAGAGAAGACTTCTATAGCGCTTGCCTACTTCTTGAGATTTAATTAAATGATTTAATAAATGACTGTCGCAAACTGCACCCCAAGATTGCAAGCGTGGGTTTTGGCGGAGTAATTGCCAGTATAATAAAGTTAGAGGCAATAAAGCTATTAACCACCAAGGGCGTAGAAAGTGAAACTCCGTTATCATTCATTGACCTCATTTAAATTACGATTCAAAGGTAGATGAAATAGCTTAAATAAGCCTGCTCTTTCACTTAACCAATAGAAAAATAATAATAATGCGATCCCTAAAGGCCAGGGGTAGTACTCTTTTTGTGGGCGCACCGTCGCTTGTTCTTGTGCTGTTGTCTCTAATTTATTGATAGTATGATAAATTGCTTGCAACGATTCAGGATCAGTGGCACGAAAATAACGACCACCTGTAAGGTTGGCTACCTCTTTGAGAGTTTGTTCATCTAGATCAGCCCCGGCATTAAAGGTGAAAAAAGGGTCATTAGGCACTGGTATTTCTGCGTCTGAGCCAAGTCCAATCGTATAAACTTTTATCTTATCTTGCTTTGCTAATTCAGCCGCCTTTAACGGTGCTAACACACCAGAATTATTTGCACCATCAGTTAATAATATAATAACTCTACTTGCTGGTGGAACGTCTTGTAATCGCTTGACAGCTAAACCTAATGCATCGCCGATAGATGTTGTTTTACCAGCTAATCCAACTGTTGCATCGTCAAGACGCATTAAGACATTATGTCTATCAAAAGTTAATGGTGTCTGCAAATAGGCTTGACTACCAAATAAAATTAATCCAATACGATCGCCCACTCTAGATCGCACAAACGTTTTTGCAGCCTGTCTTACTACTGTCAATCGGCTAACAGGTTGACCATTGAGCAGCATATCGTTTAGTTCCATGCTACCGGATAAATCAAGGACCATCATAATATTACGCCCTTCGCGAGCTAGAGGTATTGGCTCGCCTACCCAACGTGGTCCGGCGGCTGCCAAAACAATTAAAGACCAAATAAGAAAAAACAAACCAACTTGAGCAGGTTTTGCTAGTGCTAATTTATCTGTATCAATTATCGATTCTAGCGCTTTATAAAAAGGAAGTTTTAATGCTGCTGGTAAAATTAAAGTAGCAGGTCGAAGAAGAAGCCATATAAAAAATGGCAATATAATAAATATTAAAAGCCAAGGTAGCGCTAATTCGAACATGGTATACCTCGCTGTTTTATCCAGGCATAGGCGCGAGTAAATAAGGGTTTTAAGTTAGCTTTTTGACTTTGATTTTGATAAGGCATCTCCAATAAATATTGGCGAACTGCATTAAAATTAATATCTTTAGATGAATTATTTAAAAAATTGATCCAAGCTTCACCTTGCAAGCTAGCGACCTCTTGCCGCGGAAAATAAGCTAGGGCAACTCGGCGTAATAATTCAGAAACCTTTGCACAAGTAGTAGAAGTATCACTATTTTGTAAATAGTCTTGTTCATACTTTGCTAATAATTGGTAAGCTTGTCGTTTAGCTCGTCCATATTTGTAATAACGATACGCTATTGTTATGAGTAGACTAACAATGATTATAATTAAGCCAATTAAAATATACCAACCAGGCGCCAGAGGCCACCAACCTATAGGGTTAGGTAAATGAATATCATGCAATTTAGCTAATACCGGATCAGCCACGTTGCCTCCGGGGAAAGGTTACATTAACTAACTGGGGTAAATCTGTCTCAGCAGTTAATTGTGAATAAGGAATTTGTAAGCGTTTTAAGTTAGTCTGAATAGCAGATTGCTGTCTATCGCACCAATTTTGATAACCTTGTTGTAACTTCGCATAAGTTGTATCTAACAATAGCTCTTTTTTACCATCTGTAATAGCGTATAAAGCTGGTTTTGGTGGCGAAAGTTCTAATGGATCACAAATATGATAAGCAAGTAAATCATTACTAATTTTTAAACGTCGTAAGTGAGATTCACATTCATTATTTAATTCATAAAAATCACTAATTAAAATAATAAGACTTCCTGGCCTAATAATATGATGTAATTTACTTAAAATTTTATTTAAAGGTACTGCCTGATTTTCATTTTGTAGGTGGCGAAACTGCTTTGTATAATGAGTAAGCGCTGCTAAAATGGGCAGAACACCCATCTCACGAGCTTTAGGCATAAATTCACTATGCTCTTTGGGCGAAAATAGCAGTGCGCCTAATCTGTCTTCTTGATTAATTGCAGCCCAAGCAATTAATGCCGCTAAACGCGCAGCAATAACTGATTTAAAAGCGTATCGCGTCCCGAAATACATAGAAGGGTTAAAGTCAACCAGCAAAATAACTGGCCTCTCCCTTTCTTCTTCATAAACTTTAATATGTGGCCGCCCAGTACGAGCAGTTACCCGCCACTCCATATGCCGTATTTCATCACCGGCTTGATAATGTCTAGCCTCAGCAAAGTCCATACCTCGCCCACGAATACGAGAAAGATGATTACCAGCTTTTACTGCTTTAGCTGCTATATAATTGCGCTTTCGATTAACCAGGCGCTTTAACGCAATTAATTCATTAAGCTCTGTAATAATTCCGTCAGCCATACTCTTCCTAAGGAATTGCTACTAAACGTAATAGTGAATCAATAAAATCATCACTATTAATACCTTCAGCTTCTGCTTCATAACTTAATAAAATACGATGCCTTAATACATCATGAGCAATAGTATGAATATCATCAGGTGTGACAAAGTCTCGACCAGAAAGCCAGGCATGCGCTTTAGAACAACGATCTAGAGCTATCGTTGCTCGTGGACTTGCCCCGAAACGTAACCAGCGACCTAATTCACTGCTATAAACATTAGGATTGCGGGTCGCAACAACAAGTTGTACAAGGTAGTTTTCTAATGCCTCACTCATATGTACATTTAAGACTTGTTGCCGTGCTATAAAAAGTGTCCGCTGGTCTAGCGGTCGAATATTAAATTCGGACTTTTCTTGAGTATTATATAAGCCTAACGCTTCACGACGTGCTAATTTTAAAATATCATGTTCTACAGAAGCGTCAGGATAATCAATTTTTACATACATTAAAAAGCGATCAAGTTGTGCTTCAGGTAATGGATAAGTTCCTTCTTGTTCAATTGGGTTTTGCGTTGCCATAACTAAAAACAATTCTGGTAACGGATAAGTCTTACCGCCAATTGTAACTTGCCTTTCAGCCATAGCTTCTAGTAAAGCTGCTTGCACCTTTGCCGGTGCGCGATTGATTTCATCAGCCAGTAAAAGATGATGAAAAATAGGCCCTGGTTGAAATACGAAAGACCCATCTTGAGGATGAAAAATATCTGTACCTGTTAAATCACCCGGTAATAAATCTGGTGTAAATTGAATACGATGAAACCTACCCTCAACAACGGCAGATAACTCTTTTACGGCTCGTGTTTTAGCAAGCCCCGGTGCTCCTTCAACAAGCAAATGTCCATCGGCAAGGAGAGCAATTAACAAACGCGATACTAACTCTCGTTGACCAAGAATACGTTGATTAAGATAATTATTTAATTGCAAAATTTGCTGTTGTATCATTTCTATCTTGCTAAGGTCTAACTGCTCCATTTCTTTTACCATATGCAAAAAAAGATAATCGTATCTTGAAATTTAAAGAATGCCAAGTTGCTTAGACTAGATTCACTGTAAAGAAGTTTTAATTATTTGCCGAAATTATAACCAAAAATTAGCCACAGCAACAATACTAGGTAGCTATTTTAACGCTTAAACAATTAGCATTAAACCAAGGAAAAAAAATGAAACTAGTTTACTTAAAAACCTGCTCATTATTTGATAAATTAAAATTAGTTTTATCTCTCACGATAATAAATTTATTATTAAATATTAATTTACATGCGGCTACATCCTGCCAACTTGTTGTTGATGGGCCTGTTAAGATGAAAACAAAGTTGGGAATACTAGATTTAAAAGCAGTTAATGCTACTTCTATCTCGCCTAAATTAACACAGAATATTTTTACAAATCTAGATGATCTTTACGGTCTAACTAAAAATAATAAAACTTGGTTTTTCCGTATTAATTCTTTAATTTCTGCACTACCAAATGATAATATTTATCTTGTCACATGGGCTAATAATGACATTCCTCCTATAGGAACCTATGAAATAGCAGCCTATGATGCAACTCGTAAACCAAAATTTAAGCATACCTTAGATACTATTGGTGATAGTATTACCTGGGTTGGAAATGGGAAATATTTACGCTGTTTATTGCGTGATCAGGGCCTAGCTTACGATTTTAAAGGAAGTCATATTGATCCCTTTGGATTTGGCCATGATGCCGAAGGTGGTGATACTACTGAAAATGTCCTAGCACGTATAAACAAAATACCTACTACTGATGCTTATTTTTTGCTCATTGGAACTAATGATCGAGTAGCGCCAGAAATGACGGTAAATAATATTTTGCAAATTGCTAAACAGCTTAGTGCGAAAAATAAGCAAGCTAAAATCTATATCAGTACGCTTCTTCCACGAAATGATGATTATACTGACCATAGTCAAGCCGTTAATAAACTGTTGTTACAAACAAAAAATATTTGCCCAAATTGCGTGCTTGTTGATGTAGGCGGTGATTTTTATGCTTTAAAGAATTGGCAGCAATATTTGCCTGATAATTTACATCCTAGCTTTGAAGGTTATGTTGCATTAAGTAAACTAATTAATAATGCTATAACTAAAGCTGATAAGGGTTTAGTAACTAAGCACTAATGTTTCTTGGTTATAACGACTTTTGCCTACCTGCCGGAAGCGGGTAGGCTTAATAACTAATTACTGGTAATCTTCTTGTAATTCAAGTGGCATCATTGTTTGTAATCTTTCATACAAAGCAACAATTTGATGACAAAAAATTAAAAAGTGTTGTCTGTCTTCCCAAAGCTCATAATCAACACCCTTACGAAAAGCATACTGCCTAGATAAACACCTAAGTAGCTGTTGTTCTTGTGCAGAAAACACTAGATCACGATTTAACTCAAGCAATTCTGATAAATTTTTAGCTTGTTTGATTTGGCGATGATCATGTAGTAAATAGGCTTTTAATGTTAAATCAAAAGCGATATACATAAGAGAGACTATTGCTAATAAGCAATCTTGATATTCATCTAAACCTGGTGCATGCAATTCTAAGGTTTTATTTAACAAAGTATCAGCGCAATTAGCATGTTGGGTTGCAATTTTCATTAATTCAACAGGTGAATAATAGCGTCTTTCCATTATAGAAACTACTTAACTTAAATTAATTACATAGTAAAGTATATACCTATTAAACTTGAAAGTACTGGTTTTTTTCATGACTTAATTTTTAAGTTTATTTAATTTAAGAAATCGTAAAAGTAAGAGTGAACATCCAGACTTTTGGATTTAGCAGAGATATAGACTTCGCGCGCTGGAAACTACTGGACTTTTATTAATTTTTGCCTACCTTCTGTGATTTTAAATTACTATTTGCTTAAATTATGCGAAAATAAATAATTATGACTGATTTATTAAATACCCCTTTTTTTTTAAAATCTTTAAAGCTGCCTAATCGACTAATTCAAGGGCCATTAGCTGGCTATAGTTGTGCACCATTTAGAAAATTATTTTCGCTTTTTAAAGCCCCAGCGTATTGTGTCTCTGAGATGCTATCAGCTTATGATGTACTTCATAAGCATACTTCAAATGATCGCTATCTTTATCGCGCCACTGAAGAAACGACTCTTTGTTACCAAATAGCTGGAAATGATCCTTATACAATGGCTGCAGCTGCTCGAAAGCTTGAATTATTAGGCGCTAATATTATTGATATCAATTGCGGCTGCCCTAAACCAAAGATTCGTAAAAAAGGAGCAGGTTCTATTTTACTAGAACAACCAGAGCAGTTAATTAGAATTGTTACTGCTGTTCGTACAGCTATTGCAATACCCTTGACTGTTAAAATTCGCCTACAAGAAAATTCTGCAAAAGATATTGAATTAGTAGAAAAAATTGCTAAAACAGGCGCTGATGCAATTATTATTCATGGCCGTAGATGGTTTGATAATTATGACGTTCCTTGTAACTTAAAGCGAATTAGCTTAATTAAAAAAACCATTGATATTCCAATAATTGTCAATGGAGATTTAAAAGATGGCCAAACAACTTTAAATGCACTAGCAACTACTGGATGTGATGCCTTTATGATCTCTCGAGCCGGCACAGGAAACCCAGAACTTTTTCAAGAAATTTTATCAAATAAGTCAATAAATTTAGATAAACAGCAGTTAATAGCGCTATTTCTATATCATTTAAATGGTTTAGCTAACCTTGAAAATGAATATAAGGCAGTGCTACAGAGTCGTTCTTTAATGCGCTATTATTTTCGAGATAGCTTATCTAAATCATTATGGCCTATGTTTTATCAGCTAACCTCTTTAAAAGAAATTGAGCAATTTTTAATTAATAATCTTGTAATAGAAAGATAATGGCATCAACTTAAAACGAGCCCTGTCGCAAGAACAGCAGAATTCTTAAATTGATAGAATTAAAGGTCACGGATATTTTAAACCTTTATGCAGGGCTTGATTTACATGCACCTTGAATTAAAACACGTACTCGCTTTAATTAACTAATGCTTCTACCACCATCAATATTCAATATTTGTCCGGTAATAAAAGGGTTATCGATTAAAGCTAAAACGGCTTGCGCAATAAAGCGTGGATCACCATGGCGTTTTAGTAAAGTGTTTTCAATAATGTGCTCTTGAATTTTTGGGGTTAAAGCATTTTCCTTTTCTGGCCAAATAATAGCGCCGGGCGCTACAGCATTAACACGTACAGTTGGAGCAAATTCTTTTGCTAATGCTTTCGTTTGCATAGCAAGCGCTGCTTTAGTTTGACAATAGACAGCATATCCACGTAATGGTTTATCAGCATGGATATCGGTGATGTTAATAATAACTCCTTGCTGTAAAGATAAATGGGGATAAGCTTTAAGACTTAATAGAAAAGGAGCCTGAACATTAACTGAAAACAAAGCTTGCCAATCCTCTAAACCAGGGTCACGGATATCAGTTTGTTTAAATCCAGAAGCATTATTAATTAACACATCTAACTTGCCTTGCCACTGTACTACTTGCGTGACTAAATCAATACATTCACTTGGTTTGCTTAAATCAGCTTGATAAACTGCAGCACTTTCTTTGCGCATATTATTTAAAAAATTAACTAATAGCTGTGCTTCATTGATAGAATGATGACAGTGAATAGCTATTTGAAAGCCAGCTTGATGCAACTCCTGGGCAATGGCCGCGCCAATGCGCCTGGCAGCACCAGTAATTAAAGCCACTCTGCCTGCTTGTTTGTTATTATAAATCAAGGTATGTTTCCTCATTTTACTATGTAGACGAATAATGAACTTATCAAGCTTCTTGTATAATTATTTACAACAGCACCAAGAAATTCCATTTGTTGAATTTATGCAACTTGCTTTATATCATCCTAAAGCAGGCTATTACAGTGCTGGACTACCTAAATTTGGTAAGGAAGGTGATTTTATTACAGCACCCGAATTAACGCCTTTATTTGGCCAAACTTTAGCGAATCAATGCCAGCAGCTTATTTCATTGTTAACTAACCCTATTATTTTTGAATTTGGCGCCGGCTCGGGTCGCTTATGTGTTGACTTATTAACTAGATTAGAACATTTAAACTGTCTACCAGATACTTATTATATTTTAGAAGTTAGTGGCTCATTACAAGCAAGGCAAAAACAACTAATTAATGAAGAAATAAGTCATTTGGCTCATTTAGTCACATGGATCAATCAATGGCCAACAGAGCCTTTTAATGGTATTGTCATTGCTAATGAAGTATTAGATGCTATGCCAGTACATCGTTTTATACAGACAGCAAAGGCATTATTAGAAAGTTATATTACCCTCAACCAACAAAATGAATTAACAGAGATTTTTAAGCCTACAAACGATTTACGCTTACGTAATTATCTAAACCATGCTTTACCTGAATTACCCTTACCCTATCAATCAGAGGCAAATTTATTTATTGAAAGTTGGCTTAGTCAAGTCAGTAGCATACTTAAGCAAGGCGCCATAATTTTAATTGATTATGGCTACCCTAGACATGAATATTATCATCCTGATCGTAATCAAGGGACGCTGATGTGTCATTATAGGCACCAAGCACATACTAATTTTTTAGTTCATGTCGGTGAGCAAGATATTACCGCTCATGTTGATTTTACTCAGGTTGCAGAAGCAGCTTCTGCAGCCAATTTACAGGTTGCTGGTTATACCAATCAAGCTGCTTTTTTACTGGCTAACGGTCTGTTAAGCTTAGTAGAAGAAATAGATAATGAACGAAATCGCATTATAGCGACGCAGGCTGTAAAAAAATTAACTCTACCTAGTGAGATGGGTGAATTGTTTAAAGTTATGGGGTTGACTAAAAATTTAGACCTATTTCTAACTGGTTTTCAATTACAAGATAAAAGAGCAAGCTTATAAATGATTAAATATTTAACTACCGTTGAGCTACAGAAAGAATCTATGAAGTTTTCTGCAGGCCATACCACTATCTTTTCTGCAACAGAGCGCGAACCATTACATGGACATATGTATGGTGTTTACCTTGCTCTGACAACTTGGGTGGAAGAAAACGGCATGACTTTTGATTATCGATATTATAAAGAACGTATTCATAAACTATGTCGCTCTTTGAACCAAACTTTTTTAATGCCAAAGTATTCACCCTTTTTAACTATCAGTGAAGATACTGAGTATTATTACTTTACTTTTAATCATAAGAAAATTCCCTTTTTAAAAGAAGATGTTACTTTACTACCCTTAACTAACATCACTGTTGAAGAGCTATCTCGCTGGTTTGTCAATGAGCTTATTAAAGATCAACAAGAATTAATTAAACATCGTATAGAAAAAGTAGTGGTAAAAGTTTTTTCAGCTCCCGGACAATCTGCCAGTCATGAATGGACAAACAGTCCTAATAAAGCCTAAGGCTGTTTACATTTTGTTAGCTTAAGTTAAACTGGCTTTATTTTCGAGCATTCATTAATGTGCAGGAAAAAGAAACCTTTTTGCTTAAGATAGTAGAAATGCAATATAAATCTTACAACCTGTCTTCAGAGTCAATAGAGAGAGGCAAAGAGACTAATTTTGCGGACCGTAGCAGAATACTTAGGCGTATTAAGCAATGGACTTCAGGAAAATCACTCCCTGTGGCCACCTTAATAGACTTTGAAGGCAGGTTCTTAATTATTAAGGAAATACGTGTGATTATTATTTGTCATGTGTGTATTCCCCATACAAATCACGATTATTTCGATTACTTAGCACAGGATATTTCTCCTGAAGTGGGGGCAAGGGTTTGGGTGCCCTTCCGTAACCAAAAGCGCTTAGGATTTATTGTTGGCACTACTACATGCGCAGAAGTAACTAGGCCACTTAAAGCAATTTATAGTGTTATTGATAAACAACCTATTATAACTGCTGAAATACTGAATTTGTATCAGTGGGTTAGCACTTATTATCAATCACCTTTATCAGAAGTTTTACCCTTAGCAGTACCTAAAAAGCTACGCCAAGGCTACTCTCTACAAGCACCTCTAACTGAGGTTTATGCTTTAAGGCTAGCAGCCAACGAAGCTTACAGTCTTTTAAATAAAAATGCGCTTAAACAACGAGCTTTAATTCATTTTCTAGAACAAAATAATAAAGTGACTAGAAGTGAATTATTACAAGCTGGATTTACAAAAGCACAGTTAGATAAACTGATTCAATTAAATATTATTCTAAATGAACAAGTGCTTGCACTACCTGCTCCGTCCTCTACAAAAACTGAGCCCTTAACCCTTAATAGTGAACAAGCTGTTGCCGTAGAAGCGATTAAACAACATTTAACCAACTATCATTGCTTCCTTTTACAGGGAATAACAGGCAGCGGTAAAACTGAAGTATATTTGCAAATCATTACTGAAGTACTAGCGCAAGGGAAACAAGTTTTAATTTTAGTACCGGAAATTGGCTTAACACCCCAGTTATTGAAACGCTTTAGCGCTCGTTTTACAAACCAAATAGTAACGCTACACTCAAAGCTTAATGAAACTCAGCGCTATAATGCTTGGTTTGCTGCAGCGCATAATATCGCTCGTTTAGTGATTGGAACGCGCACAGCCATTTTTACTCCTATGCCTAAGTTAGGGCTAATCATTATTGATGAAGAGCATGATGCCTCTTTAAAACAAATGGACAATGTGCGCTATTCAGCACGCGATACAGCCCTTATGCGAGCCTATCAGGTAAATATACCCATTATTTTAGGTTCAGCAACACCAAGTTTGGAAAGCCTTTATAATTGTAATCAACAAAAATATACATTGTTACAATTAAATCATAGAGCTTTGACGACTAACCCTTTGCATTATCAGTTAATTGATCTACGTTCAGCACCTATGCAACATGGTTTAGCAGAGCGTTCTCTACAGATAATTACTAAACATCTACAGCAAAGAAACCAAGTCTTAGTATTTATTAATCGACGTGGTTTTGCGCCTATTTTGCTATGCCATGCCTGTGGTTTCATGGTTGATTGTCTAGCTTGTGATAGTCATTTAACTTTGCATAGCTATACCAGACGCTTAATCTGCCATCACTGTGGCTTAAGTCAGACAATTCCTAAATTTTGTAAGCAATGTGAAAATCCAGAACTAATTCCGATTGGGACCGGTACGCAAAGAATTTATGACTATCTGACAGAGGTATTCCCAAATATTAATATTTTACGTATTGATCGTGATGAAATACGTAAAAAAAATGAGCTTGAGGCAAAGCTTGAATTAATTAATAGGGAGGAGGCACAATTACTTGTTGGCACTCAGATGCTTGCTAAAGGACATCATTTCCCAAAATTAACGTTAGTTGTAGTGGTAGACGCTGATTGGGGATTTTATAATCAAGATTTTCGCGCTATTGAACAATTAGGTCAATTATTAACACAAGTAGCAGGACGTGCTGGACGTGCCGAATACCCGGGAGAAGTTATTATTCAAACACATCTTCCTGGTCACCCGCTATTGAATATACTTATTCAAAAAGGCTATGCTGAGTTTGCGAAAAAACTTTTAATTAGCCGCATACAGGCTGCGTTACCTCCTTATCATTACTTAGCAGTTATTCGCGCGCAACACAAAAAAAATGAGCGTATTGAGCACTTTTTAAAATCAATTAAAACCTACTTAAATAACAATAGCTTACAAATTTTAGGGCCAGCACCAGCCCCGTTAGCTAGAAAAGCCAATTTATTTCGCATGCAACTTTTAATAAAAGCATCTTCTCGCAAACAGCTACATTTGTCATTGACGAGCATGCGCGAGTGGATCAAAATAACTAAACAAGCCCAAGACATACGTTGGAGTATTGATATTGATCCATTGGACCTTACATGAGTAACTCAAAAATTACTGTTCATCAGAAGACATTTGCTATCGCTTGGGGCGATATGGATGCCTTAGGCCATGTTAATAACGCCCGCTATTTCGATTACTTTCAAGAAGCACGAATAGAATGGTTAGCAAGCTTAAATTTTAATTTAGAGCAAAAAACAGGCCCAGTGGTTATTCATGTTGCCTGCACTTTTCTAAAGCCTGTGGTTTATCCAGCGACTTTAACAATTAAAAGTAGTATTCATAGCCTTGGCCGCTCAAGTTTCATTATTGATCATGATTTATTTCAAGAAAATACTTTAATGGCGCAAGGGATTAGCAAAGTTGTTTGGGTTGACTATAAGCTCAATAAATCAGTACCGGTACCTGTTAATATTTCTAATTTATTTACTTAAAAGCGTTTAACGAGTTAAGTTGCATAATTAAGCGAGTTTAACTATTATTTAAGTTGATTATTTGTCCTAAATAACCCGTTGTTTTTCTTAATCTTTAAACTACAACAAGGAACTATTATGAATAAAGATATTTTTGAAGGTAACTGGGAAGAGTTAAAAGGTAAAATGAAACAAGTTTGGGGCAAATTGACCGATGATGACTTTCGTGAGCTTCAAGGCAATCAACAAGAAATTTATGGCAAACTACAAAAACATTATGGCTACACCCGTGCGGAAGCTGAAAAAGCAATTAAAGATTTTCGTAACAAACACCACTAATTTATAATTTATTTGATGCTAGTTAACGTTAGCTAGCATCATTTCAAGTTAAAGAGAGATATAGCTATTTCATCCTTTCTAATCAAACATTCTTTTAATTTATAAACCAACTTATTATCTAAGTAGCGCTCAATTTAGTCTTCTATTTAATTTTAATTAGTTAATTTTTAGAGAAGTTATTTTCTTAATATTTATTTAGAATCTAGTTCCAAGCTGGTTTGAAGGTGTGTGACTCTATTTTACTAGTTTTTTGCTTAGGAAAATTTAGTTCTTGCAAGCCATCTCGAAGTTTAGCTAGCCAAATTTGAAAAGCCATGGGCGTTTCCATTTTGTTCATTTTAAAATCATCTTCTATAAAGCCTGCTCGAGCTTTAAGAGCGGCTCTTGTGTTGTCTGTAAGTCCAGCTATTAAACAGCGCTTGACACTACTTACACAATTATTGGTAATGAAACTATAATTTTGCTCTCTTTCTCTTTCAATTGCCTCAAGGATTTTTAATTCATCAAGATAAAAAGGACAATTACTTTCCTTTGTGGGTAAGGTGATCCAAGCTTCAGAATGACTACCCTTAGTCCTATTTTTGCTTAAATAATGATTTATTTCTCTTTCACTCATATCATATCGTTGTAAATAATCTTGTCGTATATCCTCGATAGAATCAATTAACTCACTATCATTTAATGTCCTTTTAATAGACTCTAGATTCTCACGTAGCGTTAAGAGCTTAACTGTAATAGTCTCTATGTTAAATATAAGCTGGTCTATTTGCTGCTTTTTACTTTTATCTTGACCTGCTCCATTAAAATTAATTTCCTGTAACTTTTGATGAAATGCCGTTAATTCAGAAACGAGCTTTGCTTCTTCAAGAAGCGTTTTCCTTAATTCATATTCGCTCATTAATTCCCGCATATCTTGTTCATTTTAATCTACTATCTCTTTATCTGATTTCTGTAAATGGGTAGTATAAGCTTTTATTGTAGACTGGAGCTCTTGGATCTCTGACTCACATTCCTTGATTTGTTTATTGAAATTTGTATTTACTCTTATAAGCTCTGCATCTAATTTTTTTAATTCAAGCTCTATAGGTGTCTTTTTTTCATGATTAAAAGCTTCATATTTTAGAATCTCTTTTTGTATATTTGTATCGGGATTAGTTTGATAGGCTTTTTTTAACAAGCTAAGCTTAAGAGCAAGAACTTTTGCTTTTGGCTCTTTTTCAACCGTTAGCTGTTTTAAAAGGGTTGCTCTAGTTAATTGAATAGTGTCAACTTCTTTCTGGTGTTTCGCCCTAAGTTCATGTAGCTGCAAAATCAACGCCTTTTTAAGAAGCTCTTTAATATATTTTTGTTCTTCTATAACCGGATCAATGTATGTAATCGGCGCTTGATGTTCAATAGTTGTAGCTTTTTTACTTGTTTCTTCTCGGTCCATATCCAATTCATGCCTACTTAACTCGGCTACTACTCCTTTAGAAGGCTCGGTAAGGCCTACTAAATGTAATAAATCTTTAACTATCGAACTTATGGGAGGTTTTGGCCCTGGCCAAAAACTATGATGTATAACATTTACTTTGACTTTGTTAGCTTGCCGATAATCAAGTTTAAGAGTCCTTTGCTTTTTAGTATTTATTCCTGTTAGAGAAGTCTCACCATCAGGTCTAACAATAGCACTTTTGTCTTTTTTTACTTCGCCAACATAACCTAAGCTTTTTTCATAAATCCACTGACCTTTATTTTCTTGCATTTTGCAGAATGCTGGAGTTCCTTCGATTATATCCATTTTAAAATTAACATGGCCTGCATTTTCATTTAAAGGAGTAGAAAAAAGTGATCCTACAGCATTTTTAACTCTGGTGCCGAATATATGTGTCGTGGAAAACCAGAAATGTACTTCAATACTCATAACCAGAAGATATAACTATAAGCCATTATTTATGATAGCATACCAATCTTAATGTATAATTAACGAGCAAGTAGAACTAAATTAGCTAGATTATTTCACATCATCTGTTCCTAAAGGAGGATGGGTGCGCAGGGTACTCCAAAGAGCTTAGGGTTGGCTATTAATAAAAATTTGGCAAACTCGTTAGGCGTTAGGTATAAAAATCAGCCCCAGCAAATCTCTTTTAAAGATAATTTATTTAACAAGCACACTGTAATAGAGCTTATAGTCAGTTGCTATATTAATTTAGTTCAATCTTATCTTAGCTATAATTTGGTAAATAGAAATTAAGGATAGAATTAAGCAATCTATTGACATCATTGTCACAGAAATGTTAACTTAAATAGTCACAGTTTGTTTTTTGAAATTATGACAAATTATTTCACTAATAAATTGACTAAAAATTCCTAAAAGATAGGACACGTTTAGATAACATAAGGAGTGACTATGTTTAAACAAAGTTTATTGTGTGGTGTCTTTGCTCTGACTACTATTTCTCCTCTCGCCGTTGAGGCAGCAGTTAGTCATCATGAAAATGCTACACAAAATGTTATTACAGATACCGCTATTACTGCAAAAATCAAAGCGCTATATACTAAATCATCATTGGTTCCAGTCTCCAAAATCTCTGTAAAAACAACTAATCAGCAAGTTATTTTAGCCGGGAAAGTTGAAAGTGATATGCAATATGAGCGTGCTATTGCCTTAGCAGAATCAGTAGATGGGGTAAGGCAAGTTAACACAGAACAGTTATCAGTCGTCAATAGCAAGGCACCTCTAAGTGATACGATGCTTACAGCCAAGGTAAAAGGCGCTATCTTAAAAGAAAAATTATTTGGTAAAAAAGCAGTTGAGTATTGGCCCATTAAAGTAGAAACCAAAAATCGAGTCGTTTATTTGACTGGTGAAGTAGCTAATGATAGAGAACGAGTCAATATTACAAATTTAGCGAAAAATGTTCGTGGTATTAGAGCTGTTCGTTCAGCAATTGTAGTGAAATAATTTGTAAAAATTAACTTAACCGAAATTTTAATTAAGGAGATCGCAATGGATACTAATCATGTTGTCAATGCAAATGATGTAATTGGAGTTAAAGTTGAAAATATGCAAGGCGATAATCTTGGTAAAATTGAAGCATTAATGCTAGATAAACTAAGCGGAAAAGTAAATTATGTTGTTTTAAGCTACGGTGGCTTTTTAGGAATGGGGAATAAACTTTTTGCAATGCCTTGGAGTATCTTTTCTTATAATAAAGACCATGATTGTTTTCAAATTCCTTTAAATGAAGAGCAATTAAAAAACTCACCCGGATTTGATAAAGACAATTGGCCCAATATGTCAGACAAGATGTGGAGTGATTCTATTACTCGTTATTATGATACTGCAATGGCTAGCCGCAGTGGTGATCGTACAGGGCAATTTTAGCCAATATTCATAATAGTGCAGTAACTAATCTAGTTGCTGCACTATTATGTTTTTAATTAGCTTTTATGAATCATTTGCTGATGAGCACATTCTTCACATAAAGTATCAATAGGTTCAATAGCCTCTTCTTCTCTTGGCAGTACCTCTTGCATGGGCTCTAGATTGTCTCCATCTTCAATTTCTATTTTTGCACCACACTTTTGACATATTTTCAAATTAGACATAATTATATTCCACCATTTAATAACTGCTTAAAGTTGATTGGGTAGCAAATTTAATGATATATAAATTATTCAAAATAACTTTATGAACAGATAATAGAAAAAGTCTAATTCTTCTCACTAAAGCTATCTTATTTCATTTAATTTTAGATAGTCTTAATAAAAAGTCTAATAGGTATTATGAATTTAAAAAACCCGGAAAATTTAGTTCTCAATAATGAATTTCATGTAAAACAGGCCATTATTTATCAAAAGCAATGGTCGAAAGAAATTCAAATAAAACCTATACCTGAAACTGTAAATTACGTAGCTGGTATTGATATAGGTTACGATTATCCAAGTAATCGAGCTTTTACTATAGCAATTCTTTTAAATGCACAAAGCTTAGAGCCTATTGAAATAACTAAAGCAATTACTTCAATTGATATTCCTTACAAACCTGGCTTTTTATCTTTCCGAGAAGTACCCGCTCTTTGTAGAGCGCTAGATCAATTAAGTATTAAACCTGATTTAATTGTTTGTGATGGCCAAGGTATTGCACATCCACGCCGTTTTGGTTTAGCCTGCCATATAGGCTTAGCTTATGATATTCCTACTATTGGCTGTGGTAAAAGTAAGTTGTATGGATATGCACAAGAACCAGGTAATGAACGTGGCGATTATTCTTATCTTTATGATAGGCAGAAAAATATTATAGGTGCGGTACTACGTAATAAATTCAATGTGAAACCACTTTTTATTTCAGCCGGCCATAAAGCTGATTTAGCAAGCGCTCTGGCATGGATTTTGAAACTATCAAAAGGTTACCGTTTACCTGAGCCTACTCGTTTAGCTGATAAACTTGCTCATGAATATAAACTAGCTAGTCTTAATATTTCTTAAGAATACCTATCAGGACTACGTCCTGTAGTTTGTCCACAGGCTTCAGTGATTTAACTAGATAACTGAGCCCCACGAACAAATTCAGAGGTTAAAGCAGAAAATCGGCAAAATTAAAGATGTTTTTTATTTTTTATAAAGGTTAATTTAAGCTAACATGACTTCTTAACTCTATACTCTATTAACTAATTACAATTACAGATTAGGAATAATTAAATGGATAATAACAAAAAGGATGTTGATTTAACTGGCGTGAACTTAAAAGAAATAGAAATTAGCGATCAAAAGCTTTACCGAGCTGAGGGTGGTGATTTACATCAAGTAGCAGACGCTAATACCGAAACTTTAACCACGCAACAAGGTACACCCGTTGCAGATGATCATAATTCTTTGAAAGTTGGAGCGCGGGGGCCAACTTTATTAGAAGATTTTATTTTGCGAGATAAAATATTTCATTTTGATCACGAGCGTATTCCTGAGCGTGTTGTTCATGCGCGTGGCTTTGGAGCACATGGTTACTTTGAAACTTATGAATCGCTAAGCAATCTGACTTGTGCTCATCTGTTTCAAAAAAAAGGGGAGAAAACGCCTGTATTTGTCCGATTTTCTACCGTCGCTGGTAATAAAGGTTCGCCTGATTTAGCTCGAGATGTGCGAGGATTTGCTGTTAAATTTTATACTCAAGAAGGTAATTGGGACATTGTTGGCAATAATATTCCCGTTTTCTTTATTCAAGATGCCATTAAATTTCCAGATATAATACATGCAGCCAAAGACGAGCCTGATCGCGGTTTTCCACAAGCCCAAACAGCGCATGACAACTTTTGGGATTTTATTTCACTGACACCTGAATCCATGCATATGGTAATGTGGATTATGTCTGATCGTACCATTCCGCGCTCATTTCGGTTTATGGAAGGTTTTGGAGTTCATACCTTTCGCTTAGTTAATCAGGAAGGTAAATCTACGTTTGTAAAATTTCATTGGAAGCCTAAGCTTGGTATGCAATCCGTTATTTGGGATGAAGCTGTTAAAATTAATGGTGCTGATCCTGACTATCATCGACGCGACTTATGGAACGCTATACAAACTGGTAATTTTCCTGAATGGGAGCTAGGTATACAGCTGTTTGATGAATCCTTTTGTGAGCGTTTTCCATTTGATGTGCTAGATGCAACAAAAGTTATTCCAGAAGAAGAGATTCCAATTAAAATTGTAGGGCGCTTAGTCTTAAATCGTTGCGTTGATAATTTTTTTGCAGAAACTGAGCAAGTAGCTTTTTGTACGCAAAATATTGTTCCTGGTATTGATTTCACTAACGATCCTCTCTTACAGGGGCGTAACTTTTCTTATTTAGATACTCAGTTAAAACGCCTAGGTAGCCCTAACTTTACTCATTTACCTATTAACGCTCCTAAGTGCCCGTTTGCCCATTTCCAGCAAGATGGCCATATGGCATTTATTAATCCTAAAGGTCGAGTAAATTACAATCCTAATTCATGGGGAGTAGGCCCACGAGAAAATCGACAAGCTGGATTTAGTAGTTATCCAGCGCATGAAGAAGGGCCTAAATTAAGAGTAAGGTCAGAAAAATTTGCTGACCATTACAGCCAAGCACGACAATTTTACCTAAGCCAAACGGTCATTGAACAAAAGCATTTAAGCGATGCGCTAGTGTTTGAATTAAGTAAAGTTGAAACCGCAGATATTCGCCTGCGTATGGTCTCTCACTTATTAAATATAGATCAAGAGCTAGCTAATAACGTGGCAAAAGGTTTGGGGATTGAGCAGCTGCCAAAGCCTGCGCCTGCTGCTAAACCAACTTTACAAAATTTACAAGCCTCTGATAAATTAAGTATTTTAAAAAATCCTATGAATAGTTTTGCTGGTCGAACCTTAGGTATTTTATTGTCCGATGGTGCTAATGCTAAACTCTATAATAAGCTTATTCAAGAGCTTACAGCAGAGGGTGCTTTGCCTTTTGTTATTGCGCCCCATATTTCAGGTGTGACACTAAGCGATGGCACTAAGGTTAAAGTTAATGAAAAAATTGGTGGTGGCCCTTCTGTACTGTATGATGCAGTAGTACTTTTAATCGCTGAGGGTAAGACAGCGCTATTTAATTTACCAAAAGTACATGAATTTATTAATGATGCTTATCTACACTGTAAATTTATAGGGTATACAAAACATTTACAGCCTCTTTTAACCCAAGTGGGTTCGATTAATCATTTAGATGATGGTTTTTTCAGTTTGATAGATGAAAATGCTACAGCCAAATTTATTAAAGCTTGCCGCAAGCTTCGTTACTGGTCACGTAATCCGGGTTAAACTATAAATTTATTTAAATACAATTGCTTTCTACAAAGCAATTGTATTTTTATTTAAAATTAACAAGCTAACCTCTTAATTTATAAATTAAGTCATAACTTTAAACCTTTTAAATACTGTGTTCTTTTTTTACCACTATAACTTCTAGACTATACTAATTAGGTGATGCCTTTCTATGGATTTAGGGCAGGGCAGAAAATCTATTAAAAAATTGCCTCTACCGAGTAAAAACTTTTAAAAGGAATTGACTATGAAAGCACTTTGTTGGCATGGAAAACATGATGTTAGAGTAGATACGGTTGATGATCCTAAAATACTTCATGATCGCGATGCCATTATTCGTATCACAGCAACAGCTATCTGTGGTTCTGACTTACATCTTTATGATGGCTTAGTCCCCACTATGGAATCTGGTGATGTCTTAGGGCATGAATTTATGGGAGAAGTAGTTGAAGTAGGATCAGGTAATAAGAAATTAAAAGTTGGAGATCGTGTGGTTGTCCCTTTTACTATTTCTTGTGGCGACTGTTTTTTTTGTAAAAAAGAGTTATTTTCTTTATGTGAAAATTCAAATCCTAATGCAGAGATTGCTAGATTAAGAATGGGCCATTCACCAGCTGGTTTATTTGGTTATTCACATATGTTAGGAGGATTTGCTGGTGGGCAGGCAGAATATGCTAGAGTTCCTTACTCTGATGTAGGACCTATTGTGATTCCTAACGGTTATAGTGATGAGCAAGTGTTGTTTTTATCCGATATTTTTCCTACAGGCTATATGGCGGCTGAAAATTGCAATATCCAACCAGGCGATACTGTTGCTATATGGGGCTGCGGACCTGTAGGCCAATTTGCTATCCATAGTGCCTGGATGCTTGGTGCAGGTCGGGTTATAGCTATTGATTGTGTGCCAGAGCGTTTAAAATTAGCACAAACCTGGGGTAAAGCAGAAACAATTAATTTTGAAGAAACAGACGTTTATGATGAATTAATGACAATGACTAACGGTTTAGGGCCAGATGCTTGTATAGATGCTGTAGGAACCGAAGCCCACGCTGGGCCAAAATTTGATGCAATTATTGATAAAGCAAAACAAAGTTTAAATTTAACGTCCGATAGGCCACGTTGTATAAGAGAGGCGATTATGAGTTGCCGCAAAGGCGGAACTATCTCTATTCCAGGCGTTTATGTGGGTTTTGCTGACAATATTCCTTTTGGTGCTGCGATGAATAAAGGGTTAACTTTTAGAATGGGCCAAACTCATGTTCAGCATTACCTTCCATTATTATTATCAAAAGTTATGGATGGTAAAATTGATCCATCTAATGTTATTTCACATCGTATCACTCTTGATGAAGCACCAACTGCTTATGAAAAATTCCGTGATAAAGAAGATGGATGTATTAAAGTAGTTATGAAACCTCATTTTCATTAATTTACATTCTGAGCTGCTCTATTAAATAAAGAGTAGCTCTCTTTTTAGTAGCGTTAAATTAGTGATGATTATAGCAGCGCTTGAAAAAGTCTATTTAATCCGCGATAAGGGCAGGTTATACTGGCCTAACGGGTTACAAAACCAATTATTTTATTAATGATTAAATTTACTACAGGAATGAGTTACCTTCTACTTGGTATGACCCATTTACCGACACGAGGTTTAAAACGTTTTGTTGTTTTGCCTATTATTTTTAATCTCTTTGTTTTTGTTGGCCTTTTTTATTTACTATATCACTATTTTTTCCCGCTCTCTCATTACTATATTAATCAGCTTCCTACTTGGTTAAGCTTTTTAAATAGTGTCATTATGATTTTTTTTATTTTAAGTTTTTTTCTTTTTTTTCTAACGACTTTTACCATTGTATTTAACTTAATAGCAGCGCCTTTTAATGGCCTATTAGCGGAACGCGCTCAATATTTATTACGTAATCAAATGATTCCAGAGTTAACATTTGCTGAAATTACCATTCGCACCATAAAACGCCAATTACAGTTTATTAGTTACTTTTTACCGCGCTTTTTTGGTATGTGCTGCTTATTTTTTATCCCCTTTATTCATCCCTTCTTTCCTTTTTTATGGTTTGCTTTTAACTCTTGGGTTTTAAGTATGCAATATCAAGATTATGCTATGGACAATAATTTAGTTGACTTTAGAACCATGCGTCAATTAATGGCACATAATAAAGAAGAATCTCTAGGTTTTGGCTTTTTAATTAATTTAATTAGTTTTGTACCTATCTTAAATATAATTAGTATGCCAGCAGGTGTTATAGGTGGTGTTCTAATGTTTTGTGATAGGCATAGTCAACAGTTACCACCTATCCTAATTAAAAAATAAAATTTAACAAATAAATAGATAAATATTATAAATAGCTTAATAAATCGTGAAGAATAATAATGGAATATAAAGATTACTATAAAATTATGGGGCTAGATAAAAATGTCAGCCAAGAAGATATCAAACGAGCTTACCGTAAATTAGCACGTAAATATCATCCTGATGTTAGTAAAGAGCCTGATGCTGAGAGTAAATTTAAGGAACTAGGTGAGGCTTACGAAGTATTAAAAGATCCGGAAAAACGGGCCAAATATGATCAGTATGGTCAATATTGGCAAAATCCTAATACTGGCAAAACATATAGCAGCCAAGGACCAGGACCGCAAACTGATTATCAATTTCATGAATCTTTTGATCAAGCAGGAGCCGCAGATTTTGAGGATTTTCTTAGTAATATTTTTAGACAACGTCATCAACGGCAATATGAACAAGAAGATTATTTCGCAGAATCTTTAGATATTCATGCCAAACTTACTATCAGCCTTGAAGACAGCTTTCATGGCGCTGAAAAAACACTACAATTACAAAAGCCTGTAATGACGCAACAGGGCTGGCCTGAATATGAAACACGCTCAATTAAAGTTAAAATTCCTAAAGGGGTTACCGATAAGCAGCAAATTCGCTTAAAAGGGCAAGGAAATGAAGGTAAAAAGCAACGTAAGGGAGACTTATATATTGAAATTAATATTGCTCCTCATCCGTGGTTTAAATTAGAAAAAAAAGATATTCATCTAGAACTACCTATAACTCCTTGGGAGGCAACGCTGGGTGCTAGCGTGCAAGTGCCAACATTAGGTGGCCTGGTAAAGCTTAAAATTCCTAAATTAACCCAAACTGGAAAACAAATGCGTCTTAAAGGGCGAGGTTTGCCTGGTACTCCTTCAGGTGATCAATTTATTAGTTTAAAAATTGTTATTTCTACTATCGAAAATCCTGAAGTTAATAAACTCTATGAACAAATTGCTGCAGCCACACCATTTAACCCGCGACAAAACTTAGGAGTAAGTAATGACTAAAAATCATAATGACACTCAAGCGTCTGAATGTGAAGAGCAATTCTATTTATCTCTACAAGAAATTACTTATTCTTTTGGTGTCTCACAGACAACTATTCTTGAAATAATTGATGAAGGAATTATTGCAGCTAATAAAAACAATCAAAATGAATGGCAATTTGATAATGAGGCCTTTCGCCGTATTAATATGGTTCTACGACTTAACAGAGATTTAGGTGTTAATTTGGCTGGCGCTGGTTTAGCATTAGATTTACTAAATGAAATTGAGCGCTTACAACGCTTACTTAATCGAAAATAACTTAAAATAGTAACCGCTATAGAAGTTTTATATACTCAATTTAAGGATATTTAAATGCACAAAAGACTAATTTTACTAAGCTTGCTTTTTGTAAATTTAAGTTATGCTGATGACCCTAATAAACAAGCATTTGAAGATTACTGCTATCAAGCGGGAGGGCAGGTTGAACAAATGCCAGCGCAATTTAGTACTAAAACTGGTTTAACAGAGGGGTTTAAGAAGGATTTTTGTACATTTAAAATAGATGGAGGCTTTATCGCTGTAGGTTTAGAGACCTTTGCATCTCCTGAGCTTAATATAGCAGCAACTTTAATTAAGAAATTACCACCTATTCCTTCTAACTCGCCTCTATTTAAAGGAAATTATGATAATCCATCTCTTAATTTTTGTAAGAATATTGGTGGAGCAAGTATTGTATTTTTAGTACCTAATGGTGGATTTAGTAATGCGCTGGGCCAAACAGATATTTGTGTATTTGGTGACGGCTCTATGATAAGTAGTTGGTCTTTAATTTATATTGCTAATGGTAGAACAGGCTATTCCCTTGTAAAAGATAAAACTAAAGCAGAACCTCTAGCTATTAAAATACCAAGTTAGAGAAGCTAACTTAAATTAAGTCTAATTTAATTTCCAAAGCTATAATCTTCTGGAAAATTAATTGCAATATGTAATAAATCACATTATGACATCAACTTAAGAGAATTTTATGTAGGTTGCGCCTTGGACTAATGGCGCTGCCTTAAAACTCTAGCCTACGTCCCGTGGCTTGTCCACGAGATCCAGATCTCTAATCCTCAGCCGAGATTCCTGGATCCCTCGGACAAGCCGAGGGACGTAGAGTATCAAAAAGCAGCTGTAGCCTGGGTGTAGGCCTGCGGGCCGAAACCCGGGTTTCACGTCGTTTCACCCAGGCTACTTGCTATTAAAATACCAAGTTAAAGAAGCTAACTTAAATTAAGTCTAATTTAAGTTCTAAGACTATAATCTTCTGGAAAATTAATCGCAATATGTAATAAATCACATTATGGCATCAATTTAAGAGAATTTTTATATAGGTTGGGCCTTGGACTAATGGCGCTGCCTTAAAACTCTAGCCTACGTCCCGTGGCTTGTCCACGGGATCCAGGTCTCTAATCCTCAGCCGAGATTCCTGAATCCCTCGGACAAGCCTGTATCTTAGTCACAAGTTATAAATCTTGGTGAAAAGTCAGATTTGAGTGCAGATTGGGAGAAAGCCTTAAGGCAGCGCCATTAGGCTTTGGCCACAATCTACATTAAAACTTAAATTAACGCCTTGCCTGATATTTATTACTTTAATATTTGTTCTGCTTATTATCGTTCTTCACAAACGGTATAAAATCCATGTCGATAAGGATTGCTACGTGCTCTAAAGATATAATCGCGACAATATTGGCCGCGTTCATCTCGATAACGTTTGTCCAAACGAAAAGAAAAATCATTAAAATTCATATCTTGTTGCCATTCTTGCTGCTGCTTAGCTCGATCTTGTGCTTCCATTTTGTTTAAGTAGTGACTAAGCTTGCTCGCATAACCAATCGATACAAACAAAGCTGCTAGAAAAGTCATAAGGAAAACTATTTTTTTAGCCATAATAAATTCAAATAAGTCAACACGAACAATATTAAAACATAAAAATAAAATATATACAAATTGCCTAAAATTGACTGGAAAGTTTATTTCCTAAGCTTTTTAAACTTAGGAAGCTAATTATAAAAAGATTGGGCGCCAAATGGTATACCGCCTATTAAAGCTTTCCTTAATGTAAAGCTAAAAGAATTTATACAGCTATAGGCGCTTTAATAGTGGGATGCGCTTGATAGTTAATAAAACTAAAATCTTCAAACTGATAATCAAAAAGAGACTTTGGGCAGCGATGGATAACTAGTTCCGGTAGCGGAAAAGGCTTTCTTGTTAGCTGGATGCGAGCTTGCTCTATATGATTATTATATAAATGGCAGTCACCGCCAGTCCAAATAAAATCACCTAAAGCAAGATTACACTGTTGTGCAATCATATAGGTTAATAATGAATAAGAGGCAATATTAAAAGGCACACCTAAAAAAACATCTGCTGAGCGTTGATATAACTGACAAGATAATTTTCCCTGAGCAACATAAAATTGAAATAAGGCATGGCAAGGCATTAAAGCCATTTTATCCAACTCACCTACATTCCAGGCACTGACAATAAGACGTCGAGAATCAGGGTTATTTTTAATCTGCTCTACAACTTCTGTTAATTGATCAATACTACGACCATCTGGTGTAGGCCAAGAGCGCCATTGCCGCCCATATACAGGGCCTAAATTACCTTTCTCGTCAGCCCATTCATTCCAAATAGTAACGCCATGGTCATTTAAATAAGCAATATTTGTATCACCTTGTAAAAACCATAATAATTCATGAATAATGCTACGTATATGCAATTTTTTTGTTGTAACTAAGGGAAAGCCTGCTGCTAGATTAAAGCGCATCTGATAGCCAAATACTGATAAGGTTCCTGTACCAGTACGATCTGATTTTTCAACGCCCGTTTGTAAAATATGTTCTAATAATGCTAAATAGGTTTGCATCGTTTAACCCACCATAAACAAAAACCTGCAGCAAGCATAGGTATTGATAATAACTGCCCCATCGTTAGCCAGTTAAAAGCAACAAAACCAAGTTGCGCATCTGGCTCACGAAAAAACTCAATAATTAAGCGACTGCAAGCATAACCAATTAAAAAGACCGCAGATACACAACCAACCGGACGCGGCTTTGCTGCATACCACCAAACTAAAATAAATAAAGCAATACCTTCTAAACCAAATTCATATAATTGAGAGGGGTGGCGTGGCAATCCATCTGAATGCGGAAATATCATAGCCCATGGGACATCCGTTACTCGCCCCCATAATTCACCATTAATAAAATTTCCTAACCTACCAGCAGCAAGACCTAAAGGTACTAAAGGTGCAACAAAATCACCAATTTCTAAAAAAGGTTTTTTTATTTTCCTCGAATACAAAATCAGTGCTATAGCTACTCCTAATAATCCACCATGAAAAGCCATACCGCCTTCCCATAATTTAAAGAATATCAGAGGATTATTAATAAACTGCTGCGTATTATAAAACAGCATATAACCTAGCCGACCACCTAGAATTACACCTAAAGCAGCATAAAAAATGAGATCACTAATTTGTTCTGTTGTCCAATTTAATTTATAATGCTTAACCCGCCATTGGGCTAAACACCAAGCAGCTGTAATACCAAATAAATACATCAAGCCATACCAATGTACTTTAAGCGGCCCAATAGAGAATGCCACAGGGTCAATAGCAGGATAAGTTAGCATGATTTTCCCTCAGATTATTCAAAGCATTTAACCCAATTAGCTAGTAAATATTAAACTTAATAAGGTAGTCAAACTGCAATAATACATTTGATTATAACGTTATAATATTAACTCGATACTCGTTATTAACAAAATAATAATAAAAATATACTCCAATTGCCTTTGAGAAAGTAGATAAGTAAGCCTTGCCCCCCAAAAAGCACCCAAAATACTAGGAATAGCAATACTTATGACAGCTGGCCAATAAATATAACCCGTAGTATAAGCTGGCAACCCAGCCTCATGAAAGCCCATTATAATAAACATTAAAGTACCGGTAATCGCTGCAGTCGTAACACATAAAGCTGAAACTGGTGCGATTTGTCGCATTTCTAGATTGTAATAAGACAAATAAGGCACAATTATTACGCCGCCCCCTACTCCTAATAAACCTGAGCAAAAGCCAATTAAAAAACTAATTAAACTTGATAATACTCTAGGTGGTTGAGACAATTTAGAGTGGAGAAGTCTAAAATTATACTTAATATTAAGCATAAGCATTATTGCAATAAATAGTAGAAAAACAGCTAATAGGCTTTCTAGCCAACTAACTGATAAATACGTAGATAACAAGACACCAAAAAAACTGCCTATGGCAATTCCTGGTGCCAAACGCTTAAATAAACTCCATAAAATGATACCATGTCGACAATGAGCTCGTACTGCTGCTTGCGAGATTATCAAAATTGCTGCAAGAGAAGTTCCCGTAGCTAAATGAATAGCAAGATCTGCTGGTACTTTGACAAAGTACTGAAAAATAATTAGTAAAGCAGGTACAACAATAATTCCTCCACCAATACCTATTAGACCTGACATTAGGCCTGCTACGATACCCGTAAGGACATATAAAGTACTATTAGCTACAATAGTAAGCATAGACATTATATTCGACCTGCTCTAACTAGGCCGCCTAAGCCTTCGTCTTCTAAGGCTTTTTGTAAGTAAAGCCTTATTTCAACTGCGTGCTCTAATTCCAATACATCGGCAAGCACTTTCCTTGCTTTAGCTAAAGAGATATTACGAATAACCCATTTGACGCGTGGCAGACTGGTAGAGTTCATACTTAACGTATCAAAGCCCATTGCAACAAGTAGGACAACTGCTAAGGGATCACTGGCCATTTCACCACAAATACTGACTTCAATGCCAGCCGCATGGCCGCCCTCTATAATTTTTATTAATGAACGTAACATAGCTGGATGAAATGAATCATATAAATTAGCTACACGTGAATTATTTCTATCAACAGCAAGTAAATATTGGGTTAAATCATTACTACCTACTGAAATAAAATCAACCCGTTTAGCTAAGTCACGAGTTAAGTAAATCGCTGCAGGCACCTCAATCATTACACCAAGTTTAGGTTTCTCGATTTGGCAACCTTCTTCCAAGAGTTCCTGAAAAGCTTGCTCGATTAGTAAGGCGGCCTCTTCTACTTCACTTAAACTGGTAATCATAGGCAGCATGATACGAAGATTATTTAAATCTTCACTTGCACGCATCATAGCTCTAACCTGAATAAGAAATACATCTGGATGATCAAGTGTCACCCTTATACCCCGCCAACCTAAATAAGGATTATCTTCTTCTACCGGAAAATAAGGCAAAATTTTATCGCCACCGATATCTAAAGTACGCATAGTTACCAAACGTGGTGCAAAAGCTTTTAATATCTGACGATAAATAATATGTTGCTCATCTTCGGAAGGAAAACGATCTCGACTCATAAAAGGCACTTCAGAGCGATAAAGTCCTACCCCTTCAGCGCCAACACTCATTGATAAACCAGCATCCATAGCAAGACCTGTATTAACTTGCAAAGAGACTTTGTAATTATCCAGTGTTTCTGCCGGTTTATCGCGTAGATTTTCAAGACTTTGATTTAATTTAAGTTCTTCTTGTGCTAATTTTTTAAATTCAGCCAATAGAGCACGAGAAGGAGAAACATAAACATGGCCTAAGAAACCATCTACAATGACTGCACGATTAGATAAAGCTTCTAGCTTAAGTCCACGTATACCCATAATAGTAGGCACGCCTAAAGCACGAGCCAAAATAGCCACATGTGAATTATTAGAGCCTTTAGCAGAAACAATACCAACTAATTGACCTTCTGGTACTTCAGCTAATACAGAGGCTGTAATTTCTTCACCCACTAAGACGGTTCGCCGCGGATAGGTAATTTCTATTCGTTGCGAAAGTTGTAATTCAGCAAGGACACGGCGACCTAAGTCTCGAAAATCACTGGCACGCTCTTGTAAGTATTCATCTTCCATACTTTCAAATTGCTGAACATGTTTCCGAATAACAACTGACAATGCTGCCTGAGCGCTTAAGTTTTCTGCTTGAATAACTGCTATAACTTCAGCACCCAAACTTTCTTTATCTAAAATACGAATATAAACATCGAATAATGCTTGTTCATCTTCTGCAACGGTCGCTTTAATACGTCTACTTAAACGTTGCATATCTTCACGGGCAGATTGTAATGCTTTTAAAAAAATATCTATTTCCGTTTCAATATCTTCAACCGTATGGCGAGGTACTGAATCGATATCAGCAGGCGCATAGATAACAACAGCACGCCCAATACCCACCCCAGGTACACAGCCAATACCAGATAAAGCAATATGTGCAGGCAACTCAGTTTTTTTTGCCCCTATAGGCTTAGGTTGAGTTAATTGAACTAATTCACCTGTTGCCTCAGCATGAGCAATAATACCGCCTAATTGGGCAGCTAGAGTAATTAAGAAAGCTTCTTCTGCATCATCAAAATAACGTTGCTCTGTCTGTTGTACAGTAATTACCCCATAGAGCTTACGATGCTGAATAATAGGAACACCTAAAAAAGCATTCAAGTGTTCCTCACCCAGCAGTGGGTTTTTATGAAACTCTGGATGCATAGGCGCATCAATAATATTAATAGGTTCTTCTCGTCGGCCAATTAATCCAATAATTCCACTGTCTAAACCGACTCGAACTTGTGATTCAGCATATTTATTTAGCCCTTCAGTAGCAATTAACACATACTCAGCATGTTTATTATCAATTAGGTATACCGATACAGCATCTGCCGCCAAGGCTTTATGCAAACGCTGCACGAGAATAGATAAAGCCTCAGATAAATGATTAGCGGTCGTAACATCCTGTACAATACGTTTTAAAATTTTTAACATTTATGAACTATGATTACCTCGCTTGCGACGTATACCAAATGGGGTACGCCGTTTTTTTAACAAGTGCTCTAATTCCTTCATGGCTTGAGCATAGACTTGTCTTTTAAAAAAAATCACCTGCTCCTGCGGTTCGTGATAATCAATCCAACGCCAACTATCAAATTCTGGCGAATCACTTAAATCAAGACGTACCTTCTGTTCAGAAGCAATTAGCTTGAGTAAATACCATTTTTGCTTTTGGCCAATAACTAAAGGCTCACTCCCATGCCGCAAATATTGTTTAGGTAGACGGTATTTTAGCCATCGTTTAGTAACACCTATAATTTCAATATCTTCTTTATCTAAGCCAACTTCCTCGCGTAGTTCACGATACATTGCCTCAAGCGGTGTTTCACCTGCAATTAAACCGCCCTGCGGAAATTGCCAGGCATCATGGCCATTACGCCTGCCCCAAAAAACACGACCTGAATCATTAACAAGAATAATTCCTACATTAAGCCTATAGCCGGCTCGATCAATTACCATTTCATTACTATTTACACTTAAGTCATTAATTCGTGATTTTTCCATAAAGTGCAAGACTTTGGCAATTACTCTCTATTTTAATTTAAGCACAACACAAAATATTATACATTGTTAAAATAAAAAGCTTATTTTTTACAAAAAAATTACACACTTTTTTAGTTTACAGTTTTGCAATACTTTTATGAAAAAAACAAGATCAATTAAATTTAAAATATTCCATATTGGAATATTTTTAAACAAAAATTAAATAAAATTAGCTTGTTACCTAAAAGCTTATTAATTTTAATTAAAATACCTTGGTTGGTATAAATTTACAGTTTTGTAACAACTTATTGGACATATTTGTTTCACTTAAAGTAATTATTTGCTATGATGCCAACGATTTTTTCAAACATATGGAGAAAAATTATGGCATTATTTAATTTTAAATTTAAGAAAAGCGATGTGCAAAACAATTGGAAAACTGCTTCTGCAGTTAGCTTAGCTCTTTTAGCTGCACTTGGAGTAGGCTTAACTTGTGCATTCTTCCCACCTGCACTTGGTTTCGTTGCTGGTATTACTCTTTTCGGCGCTGCACCTTTCGCAGGTTTAGCTTCAATGTCTGTCGTTGCTGCTTCTTTTGCAGCTGCTGGAATTGCTGCCGCTGCAGTTTTTGCTGCTTCAGCTGTCGTTAATGCAGTGACTAAGCTATCTAATCTTTTTGATAACTTATTCCGCACTAAGAAAACTCACATTACTAACTTCAAGCACGAACACATTGTTAACGATGGTTTCGGTAATAATGGTTTTAGTTTTAACAACCCACTTAAAGGTCTTGGTAGCAAACTTCATAGCCACCCATCTAAAAAAGTAGAAAAGGATCTTCCTAAAGCAGCGAATGAAGAAGATACTTTACATCGTAGCACTGCGAAAACTGATGCTCCTTCTATAGTAGTTTCTCCTACTAGAACTACTCCTGAAGTAAAAGATTTAGGACAAAGCACGAATCGTTATACAACTTATCAACCTGCTGAAGTACAAACAGATGTAGTACAAACAGAAGAATCTAAATTAGTTATAAAATAATTAATTACTGTTATTCTCTCAGTATATGTTGAGCTTAAGCTCAACATATACTTTCTTCATTTTCCTTTCTATTTTCTTCAACCGCTTACTAGAATTAATTACTTATTAAAACTACCTAGAACAAGCATTTTACTTATAAATACATTATAATTTGTCACTTTTATAAGACAGGGTTTTTAAGTATGACTCGCAAATTAGTGGTAACCAGTGCACTTCCTTATGCTAATGGCCCACTTCACCTAGGACATTTAGTTGAGCATATTCAGACAGATGTATGGGTCCGTACGCATAAGATGTTAGGCCATACCTGTATTAGTGTTTGTGGTGATGATGCCCATGGCACGCCAATTATGTTAAAAGCAGAACAACTTGGTATAAGTCCTGAAGAATTAACTAGACAAATGAAGCAAAGCCATGAGCAGGATTTTCAAAACTTTGCTATTTATTACGACTATTACCATACAACGCATTCTAAGGAAAACCAGACGCTAGCGAGTCAGATTTACCAGCAGTTACAAGCCAATGGTGATATTGTTAAAAAAACTATTCGGCAAGCCTATGATCCAGTTAAAGAAATGTTCCTACCTGATCGTTATGTCAAAGGAACATGCCCTAAATGTGGCACGCTTGATCAATATGGTGATAATTGCGAAAGTTGTGGTGCTACCTATGCAACCACGGACTTAATCGATGCAGTTTCCGCAATTTCAGGCGCAAAACCGATTGAAAAAGAATCGGAACATTATTTTTTTGATTTACCACGTTATGAAAAATTATTAAAAGAATGGACTCGCCAAGGCCATTTACAAACAGAGGTAAGTAACAAACTTGATGAGTGGTTTGCAGCAGGCTTAAAGCAGTGGGATATTTCGCGTGACGCGCCTTATTTTGGTTTCCCTATTCCAGGTACGACTAATAAATTTTTCTATGTTTGGTTAGATGCCCCTATTGGCTATATGGCAAGTTTTCAAAAATACTGTGAACTTCATCAATTATCATTTGATGAATTTTGGGGAAAAAACTCTACAGCGGAGCTTTATCATTTTGTAGGTAAAG
Organism: Legionella sp. D16C41; assembly: GCF_048541585.1. Classification (NCBI taxonomy): domain Bacteria; kingdom Pseudomonadati; phylum Pseudomonadota; class Gammaproteobacteria; order Legionellales; family Legionellaceae; genus Legionella; species Legionella sp. D16C41. The sequence goes on from NZ_CP183303.1 coordinate 3,342,494, forward strand.
ATATTGTCTACTTTCATGCCCTCTTCTGGCCTGCAATGCTTGCCGGAAGTAACCATCGTCTTCCGACAGCCATTTTTACGCATGGTTTTTTAACTGTTAATGGACAGAAGATGTCTAAATCCCGGGGCACATTTATTGAAGCAAGAACCTACTTAAATCATCTTCATCCTGAATATCTACGTTATTACTTTGCTGCTAAATTAAATGGTAAAGTAGACGACCTTGATTTAAATTTTGATGACTTTATTAATCGAATTAATGCTGACTTAGTAGGTAAAGTGGTGAATATTGCTAGCCGCTGTGCAGGTTTTATTAATAAGCGCTTTGATAATCAATTAGCAGCAGCCTTAAGTGAACCAACATTGTATCAAGAGCTTTTAAGCTTTCGTGAAGGGATTATTGATGCCTATGTTCAAAGAGACTATGCGCGAGCCATTCGCCAAATCATGGAATGTGCTGATCGAGTTAACCAGTATATTGATACAAATAAACCTTGGGTATTGGCCAAAAATCCAGAACAATTAGCTGATGTCCAGGCTATTTGTACTATGGGATTAAATTTATTTCGTATTTTAATGACCTATCTTAAGCCTGTATTACCTTTAATGGCTAATCAAGTAGAAACCTTCTTAAACTGTGGGAGCCTAACCTGGGATTGTCTTAATAAGCCATTAGTAGATCAGACTATTAATTTATTTAAACCATTAATGGTTCGCGTTGAACGTGATAAGGTAGATGCTGTGTTAGAAGAAACAAAAGCTAATTTAACTAAAACTAGTCAGCCTAAAGCGGAACAAGTTGCAGAAATACAATCTATTAGTATTGACGACTTTAGTAAAATCGATTTACGAGTAGCTAAAATTATTGCTGCTGAACCGGTTGAAGGCGCTGATAAATTATTACGTTTACAGCTCGATTTAGGAAATAGCCAAAAGCAAGTTTTTGCTGGTATAAAATCAGCTTATGAACCTAATGAGCTTATCGGCCGCTTAACCGTTGTTGTTGCTAATTTAGCACCACGCACTATGCGTTTTGGCGTATCTGAAGGAATGATTTTAGCAGCTGGTGATGGAAAAGGTATATTTTTATTACAACCTGATACAGGCGCTTTACCTGGTATGAAAGTAAAATGACTATTTCAGTAAAAGATATCGATGCCTTATTACCACAAACGCAATGTGGCGAGTGTGGTTTTTCTGGCTGCCTACCTTACGCAGAAGCTTTGTTACAAGGAAGCACCCCTATTGATCGCTGTCCGCCAGGTGGCGTTGAAACTGTTAAAGTATTAGCAAAGTTATTACAAATGGATGCTACTCCTTACCTTTCTACAGCACAAGCAAATATGCGTAAACCTAGCGTTGCTAAAATACGTGAAGCAGATTGTGTAGGCTGTACTAAATGCATTCAAGCGTGCCCTGTGGATGCCATTATTGGTAGTGGAAAACTTATGCATGTAGTCTTAGCAACAGCTTGTACAGGCTGTGGTTTGTGTGTTGAGCCCTGCCCAGTAGATTGTATTGAGATGCATATTATTGATAAACCAACTTATAATCGTGAGCAAGCCAGGCAACGCTTTCAAGCTAAACAAATAAGAAATTTACGTGAGCAACATGAGCAACAGCAGCTCTACCGGGCTAAAAAGCAATTAGCTAAACAAACGCAAAATAGCCAAGAATTAGAAGCAAAGAAAAATTATATTTTACAAGCTCTTAATCGTGTAAAGACTAAAAAAAATCATGGATAGTTTAACTCGCCGCGAAATCTTTAAACGCTTTCAAGCAGCTAACCCTAGCCCTACTACCGAATTACGTTTTAATTCGTCGTTTGAACTGCTTATTGCGGTCATTTTATCTGCCCAAGCAACAGATATCAGTGTGAATAAAGCTACTGAGAAATTATTTCCTATCGCCAATACTCCAGAAGCTATTTTTTCATTAGGCGAAGAAAAACTACAAACTTATATTAATAAAATTAACTTATATCGCGGTAAAGCAAGAAATGTTATTAAGACATGTCAGATGCTACTAGAAAAGCATCATGGTGAAGTCCCAACTACTCGTGAAGAATTAGAAGCACTGCCTGGTGTAGGCCGCAAGACCGCTAATGTCGTTTTAAATACCGCTTTTAAACAGCCTGTTATAGCAGTTGATACACATATCTTTCGTGTTGCTAATCGTACGGGTATTGCACCTGGTAAAAACCCGCTAGAAGTTGAATTAAATTTACTAAAGGTTGTTGATGAAGAATTTGTGCTGAATGCTCATCATTGGTTGCTTTTACATGGACGTTATGTTTGTGTTGCCCGTAAACCTCATTGCCATGGTTGTACCATACGTGATTTATGCGAATATCCCGAAAAAACACTCTAAAGCTTTAAGTTAAGTAAAGTTTACTAAAAAAGAATTACTCCATTAAATTAAATATCAAAATGTCTAGAAATTAATTTACTTTGGCCCTAGAATGAAATTTCCGACTTCAGCAGGGAGAAGCATATGCGTTGGTGGTGGAATAATTCTGAGGATTCAGTTAACGCACAAGCAATTACTCAATCCCCAGGTAATAATAGTTGGTGGAATAGGATAAAAGGATGGGGTAGCGATTTATGGAACAGTAATACAGTTGCAGAAACAGCAACGAATGTTAGTAGTTTCACTTATAATACCATCTTAAAATCGTTTGAACTTGCACCAGCTGCGGTAAAAACAGTTGCCTCTGTAATCACCCATACCCAAACCAGGCAAATTGCCTATCATATAGCCCGTATTTTTGCCGAAGACATAGCACCTTTAGTTGCTGTCAATTATGCTTTTGACAGTTTAAAAAAATATAGTGAAGATGAATTAATTGATAAAAATGCGGAGTGGGTAAGTGCTACTACACTCTTACAAACTTCATTAGGATTATTACAAGCAGCACTATGGGTTTATAATACTCGGAAAAAAACACAAGCTACGGTACGTATGGCTGTAGTAGCTTTTGAGGCATCTAAATCTTTAAATACCGTTAATTCTGACCTTCCCAAGCAAATTTGTATTGAAAAGAAATGCGACTTGCTACGTTATGTAAGAGGTAACTTTCGTGATCTTACCACTTTTTGGGCTACAGAAGCAGCCTTATCCTTAATAGGCTATATCCCTTTTGGCGATAAAGTTGTTGCCGTTTTATCTGTCTATCATCGTGGGCGTTATGCTTTAACTATGGTATTGCCTGATTTATGTCAGCGCCATCAAGTAGAATATTTAAAAGAAAATGCTGAGCTTTCATTAGCATTAGGTCTCTATCAATTAGGTGCTACCCTTTTATTGAGTTGGGGCATTGAATCACTAACAAATATACCCTCTAAATACTATCAACCTTTTGTAGCGCAAGCCATGCTATTGACCCAGATTAGCGTTGCTGCTCACTCTCGCTTACCACGGCCAATCGATCAATCACAACGAAAAGTATTTGATCCCGTAGGCGCTTACCAGAGTTTAATCAGCCTTATTTTTGATATTGTAGCCTCTGGCCTTAAAAAACAAATTCCTAAGTTACTTAAAGGGCCACCAGCCGATATTCCTTGGCAAAAAATTTATAATGCAGCGATAGAGCTACAACAGTACTCCTATATACAAAAAATAGAAACAATTGCTTTACCGCGTATGTTACATAGTCCAGAAGCATTTATTTCTGATCCAGTTATTCAACCCTATTGGAAATATTTACGTGAACGTTCAATATTAGCGTTAACAGCACTAGAGGATCTAAACGCTCCCTTTTTAAAAATAAGTGAAGTAGCAACTTACGATCCTAAAAAAGCAGCCCAATTATTTTTAATTAAAGTCGCAACTTATGATCCCAAAAAAGCGGCTAAGTTATTATGGTTAATTTTTGGAATGCCTAAATCTGTCTCTCGAGAAGTTTTAAAACAACTTGGGAATCAAAAATTTATGCTTGATATAGGTTCTTGGCGCAGAAAATTAGAAACGCTAGAAGTTAGAGATTCATTAAAAGAATTTGACTCTAGTCCTTTAACTTTACAATTAAGGCAACCAGAACCTAAACAAGAAATAACCCTACCGCCAAAGGAAGAAAATAGCAAAGAAGAGGAAGGTAATAACACTAAAATAGACGCTAAAGAAATAATTAATCCTAATAAAAATTCTGGATCAACCCGTGCCAAAGATATTATTATTACATCGACAAAGCGCTCAACCCCCAAAAAACCACCGGTTAATCTGATTCAAACTAAATTTAATTCGCCATCTAAAGTATCAGCTCATAATTTAGGTTTGTTTGATTCCGCTAAAAAAGAAAAACAAGATCAACAAAAGAGAGTAGATCCAATAGATAGTGTGAGTTTCTCTTAAGGATCTTTTTTTCTAAATCGACATTCTGCGACTTATCAAGGAGATTTAGCGCTGTAATTAACTAGCTAAATTCCGTAGAGCCAGTCGCAGGCTATCGGCAAGAGGTAAAAGACGCTTGTCCTATGCAAATTAATTTTACAATTTAGATAAATTTGCCAACTAAATAATGATAGTGGTATAGTGCCGACCCATTAAGCGGTTGTAACGGCTTAATGCTAACATTCTAAAAAATTTACTATAAAGGATTAAGTGCTTAATTGTAAAATTTACATATTAAAACTTGCCATATTAGAAATTATTAAAGGTTTTATTCATTTTAGTTTTAGTAAATGGCTCTAATATGAATTTTATTGCAACACCGTTTTCCGATCGTAGATATATCTTGCTTACATTGGCAATGGTAATTTGTCTTATTCTTTTAATTAATGTTTCATTTAAAGTAATTGCCATACATGATTTATATTTTACAGCTAACAGTATCTTGTGTTCTTTTATAGCTGGGTTATATCTCTTAGTTTTAAAAAATTGTAATTTAAAGCAACAGCGTCAAGTACTAAATCAATCTTTATTAGCACTCTATTTATTTTCAGTAGGCGTTTATCTTTTATTAAATCTACCTTCAACAGAAAATATACGTAATACTGTTGCCTACCAAATTGTTTTTGAAGCGATTCCAAGAAAATTTTTCTCATCCACGATTGCTTTTGGTATTAGTTTTTACTTACCTCACCTTTTATTTTCTGCTCGCTATCCTGAAATTTTTAACTTACCACGAAAATGCATGTTACTTGCCTTACTGGGGGGATTTTCATTTTTTTCTCTTGATTTTCTATTGCTTTTCTCAGAACCCTACACCAAAAAGTTTAGCCTACTTTATCTAGATTCTTTACTAGTTGCTGCCAGTGTTTTGCTTCTTATTGGAGTTAGTTATTTAGCCTATCTTTTATCTTCACGCGATAATAAATTTAAAAGTAAAATAGCCTATTTTTTTAACCCTTATTATCATTATTTACTGGGATTAGCTGTTATTATTTTATTAACTAGTCTTGTTTGTGAATACCGCTTAATCTCCTTTGGAGCGTATGGAATTTTAGCTGCCAGTGGGATTTTATTTCCCTTTATAATGTTAATAAGTAGCCTTGTAGGTGAATTATTTGGTTATAGAGCTAATTTATATTTAATAGTTGTTATGGTATTAGCAGCATTAGCTTTTGATTTGTTATTTATGTCTACAATTTTATTACCTTCTCCAGATTTCTTTAATCTCAATTCTTATTATTATTTTGTTATGCCAAGACATATTGTGACTACTACTTTGGCAATTTTAGTTGCTTTTAGCTCTAACGCTTTTTTACTTAAAAAATTCAAAATTATGTATGACACTCATCGTGCCATACGTATCTTTGCTGCAAATATATTAGCAAATACATTATTATGTACTATTAATTATTCTATTCTACTTACCGGCATCTATCCTTATGAAGAAATTTTTAATTTAAGTTTAAGTGGCTGGATTTATAAATTTATAGTTACTTTAATTAGTTTACCGTTAATCATTTATTTATATAATTTTTTAAATGAAAAACTTAACGTATTAGCAATATAAATCTAAGCTTCTATTCTTTCTTTGTAACAGCCTAACTACAACTTTTCACCAAGAGTTAAGATACCTCGCTTGAGCTATTACCTTTCTTTTTAACCGGCCTTTTCCAACCAATAATTGTCTTTTGTTTACTCTCGCAAATAGTTAACTCGCCAGGCGGTACATTTTTACGAATAGTGCTACCTGCACCAACTGTAGCATAAGCACCTACTTTTACAGGAGCCACTAACTGAGTATCTGAGCCAATAAAGGCGCCGTCTTCAATGATAGTCTGATGCTTATTTACTCCGTCATAATTACAAGTAATTGTACCAGCCCCTACATTAACCTCTTTACCTAATGTTACATCACCTAGATAACTTAAATGGTTTGCCTTACTTCCTTCAGCAAAAATAGCTTTTTTAGCTTCAACAAAATTACCTATTTTACAGCGAGGGCCTAACTGAGTGCCAGGACGTAAACGTGCAAAAGGGCCTATATGACATTGCTTACCAATCTCGCAGTCTTCAAGTACACTATTAGCATAAATTTCAGAACCTTCGTCTATAGTCACATTTGAAAGTACGCAATTAGGGCCAATAGAGCAACCGTTATGCAAAATAACTTTGCCAATGAATACACAATTCACATCGATAAAAACATCCTTGCCACAAATTAATTCACCACGAATATCAATGCGATTAGCATCAACTATAAAAGTACCCTTTAATAATAATTGCTCAGCTTGCTTTCTTTGAAAAGCGCGCTCTAACTGTTGTAACTGCAGTTTTGTATTTACGCCTTGAACTTCTAAAATATCTTCTACCATAAAGGAAGTTAAGTTATATCCTTCAGAAACAGCCAAAGAAATAATCTGAGTTAAGTAATACTCATGTTGCGCATTATTATTATTAAGTAGAGGCAACCAACGGGCTAAATCTTTAGCTTGTGCGCAACACACACCTGTATAAATTTCCTTAACTTGTTTTTGTTCAGTGGTTGCATCTTTTTCTTCAACAATAGTTTGTATAGCTCCTGTGTCATCGCGAATAATTCGGCCAAGACCAGTTGGATCGGGAAATTGTGCTACCAGTAAAGCAAGTGTGCGAGGTTCTACATTAGAATTATACTGTGTATTTACAATTAATTTTTGTAACGTTTCTGCTTGAATTAAAGGCACATCCCCTGCAAGAATTAATACATTGGAAGTCAGCGAAAGGTAAGGTAATACCTGCTTAACTGCATGTCCGGTACCTAATTGTTCCTCTTGCAGAATCCAACTGACCTCTAAGTCATTCAATTCTTGTTTCACCTGCTCGCCACCATGCCCATAAACTACATAAATAGCTTCTGGTTTTAATTGCTGTGCTGTATTAATCACATGTCTTAACATGGGTTGGCCGGCAAGTGTATGAAGCACTTTGGGTTTAGTAGAATACATCCTTTTACCTTGCCCAGCAGCAAGGATAATAATTTGTAGAGACATAAGTATTGTAATTTCCTTAAGCTAGTTGGCATCATCCTAACTGGTGGATACCTGATTTAAGCAATTTGATTTTATATTGCTAATATTAAAATTACTGATATGATAAAAAAATTGCGCTACAAGGAGTAGTATAAAATGACTATTTTTTTAAAAATAATTCGTGACTATTTAACTACTGAATTAACAGACTATCAGGGTACCTCATCTGCCGCTGATAAATCACTAGTTAATCGTTTTTCTCAGGCTTTAAGTGGAGGAAGAGAGGCTAAACTTTCAGCTAAAAAGCGAGCGATTGCGGGTCAACTAATACATACCTTAAATAATTTAAATCCTTCTACTTTAAGCTCAACAATAACGGAACTAAGCGATAAAAGTGGTTTAGAAAAAGAAGAGGAACTTAATGAATCATCAGCAAAAGTTGATACGTCCAATATAGAAAGTATATCTAAAGCTGTACCTAAGTTAAATAAATCTGTGCAAGATAAGTCTATAGCTAATTACATTATTGAGCTGTTAAATAGTGCCAAAAAAGAAGCTAAAGAGATTAGTGATGAATTAAACTATGATGAAGGCACATTTGGTCCTTTAATTTCAGATAGCCTTGCAGTTATTAATCAATTTTTAAAAAAATTAGCTGAGATGCAGTTACAAGATATTCCTAACGATTCAGATCCTTATAATAAATTTTGCTACCATCTGGCCACCTATCTATTTAAAAATATTTTAGCAGAACTACACTCTGGTTTTTTAGATAAGATAACTAGTAACCCTAAAATTACAAGTTTCCGTGAACTTACCAAAGTAAAAGAAAAGCTTATTAAAGAGGGGGTTATGCGTTGTAAGGAGCAACTAGAAGAACTGGATAAACATCATCATAGGTATCTGCAAGCAAGAAAAGACCATGTAATATTGAATATACAGGAATTGCAGAGAAAGAATGCCGAAGAAGTTAATAAATATGGTGTTAATTTTAAAATACCTATTACTGTTGCATTTTTCTCTACTCTTAATATCAATGCACCTAAATTAGGCCCTGAAGCCGGAAAACTTAATGATTGCCTAACACGGGCCGAAATTGATATTACGAGAGAAGATGTAGATCATAATATAGAAAAACTGTCTACTGCTTCACTAACTAACTGCTAAGTTTGTTTTATGTGACGGGAATTATTTATGCAAGGCTATCAATTCAAGTCTGTGTCATTTCCGCGCAGGCAGAAGTCTATTTTAATACTCGCACTGTGCCAACATAAAATAGATTCTCGCCTGCAAGGGAAGGACAGTGTTGTTTTTAAGTCGACGCCATCAGTTGTTCATGAACTATGCTTAAATTTTGGTGCAAGGCTAAATTTAGGGGCAGTTTGATTGATAATCATGCTGAAGAAGAAGCGGAGTATAGTTTTCTAGCTGAACATTTTTAATGTATAATTTTCTTTCGTGCTTCGAACCAAATATAGCCTTTTTAATACTAACAAAGAAGGCTTTAAAAAATTAAGTCAGGCCTAGGCACTAAGCTCTCCATATAGATTTGTTTCCATTAGCTCTTTTATATAAGCAGGTTTAAGATTTTTACTTAATAAGTAAAGTAACTTACAATGCGCAGCCTCAGGCGTCATATCACGACCACTAATTAAGCCTGCCTGCTTTAATCCATGACTAGTTGCATATTGACCCATTTTAACTGAGCCTTGTTGGCATTGAGTACAATTAACGATAATGATATTTCGTTTACAGGCTTCTTTTAATAAAGCTAAAAAACGAGGATCTTGATTTGGAGCATTACCTGAACCATAAGTTTCTAAAATTAACCCTTGTAGTGGTTGCTCTATTAAATAAGCTAAGATATCAGTTAAAAAGCCTGGAAATAAACGAATATTAGCAATTAAATGGGGTGAAATTGTCTGTAAGCGTAGTGCTTTAGTAGGCATAGGTAGTAATAATTTATGGTCTACATTAATAGTAATACCGATACTGGCAAGATGGGGGTAATTAGGGGAATCAAAAGCTCGAAAACGCTCTGCACTAACTTTCTGTGTGCGATTACCACGTAACAATCGTTGATTAAAATAAATACAAACTTCATGAATTGGCTCATGCGCACATAACCAAAGAGAGGTGATAATATTATCAATAGCATCATTTCTGACTTCAGATAAAGGAATTTGCGAGCCTGTTAAAATAACCGGCTTGGCCAGATTTTCTAACATAAAAGATAGCGCAGAGGCGGTATACGCCATTGTATCTGTACCGTGAAAAACAATAAAACCGTCATAATCCTGATAATATTTAAAAATATCAGCAGCAATACGATTCCAATCAGCCATTGTCATATTAGAAGAGTCTAGTAAAGGGACATATTCTTCAATATCATAAAGCGGCATATCAGGATGGTTTAACGCAGGAATCTCAGCTAAAGCGCGGCCCACATAACCTAATGCAGGTTCATAACCATAGTCTGTCTTAACACTACTAATGGTACCGCCTGTATTTAAAATTAACACTCGTTTTTTCATGATATGAATAAACTTTTAAAAGATCATAAGTTTATCACAATGATTTAATTTTTTTGAGAAGACATTATAAAATGTCTGATAACTCTTTAATCATACTTAACTCAAATTAATTTTTTATTTAATAAGAAATCACTTTACACTTGCTACTCTAATTTTAATAAAAATTTAAAATTTTTACACAATTTGTTTTATTAATAAATAAATTTCTTGCTGGGCTTATTGTTTATTGAATTTTTAAGAGTATATTTTGAAAACGAAAAGAATATGTTTACTGAATCATTTAATTTAAACTCTAACATTTATTAAATTAAACAGTCCCCAACATAATTAGCATCTCTTATTTTCCTTTCATCATACAAGACTAAATAAATTCAACCACTTATTTAATTAAATTAAATCTTGACAATTAACTCAACATAGTGTTTAAATAAATTACATAAGTTAATCAACTAGCTAGATTATTATAGTTGTCAATTTAAGCAACTTTTATGATAAAAAGATTCAGCAAAGTTAATTTACAAAGGTGTAAAAAATATTAAATTAGTTTCTTATTTAAGTAGAATCGATAAAAAAAGTACTTTTACTTTAATTTAAGTTTTGGGGTGTAATATCATGAGCAATAAAGACTTTTTAAGTCCTTTATTAGGGCAAGAAGGATTAAAACAAGCTCATGATTTTTTTAGCAATTTAATGGAAAATAAAAAAAAAGCATTTGATGATTTAAATTTTGCTCAATTACGTCACTTAAACAAATCCCTTCCTTCTCTTACGGGTTATTATAGTAATGAATTGGCTCATATTAATCCTGCTTATTTTCCTTATTTAAATGATAGCCAAAAGCAAGAGCTAGCCGACAAACTTCTTTTTATGTTTTATATTTTTGCCTTAGAATATAAAATTCATCTAACAGAAGATCGCAAAGCCAAACGAGTTGAACTTGAGGCTCACCTTAAACGCTGCAGTTATTTAATAATGAAGTTACGTGAAAGTGAGATAGCTTTTACACCGGCAAAACAATTAAATGAAGAAATAGCGAATGCTGAAAAATTCTTACACTTATTGGGATATACAACTATTGCTCCTATTCTTGTTGAGCAAATATTAGACTTTATTGACAATAAAAATCAACAGTCTAAACAATTTGATACGGATACAATAAGTGCCACAGGTATTGTGAATATATTATCTGCGATAAATGAACCTAGATTAACGCACGGGGTATGGGGACAATGTTTTTTAGCTGGTATTTTTGATTCTTTTTATCGCAATCCGCAAGCTCAGCAACACATTGGCGATTTAGCTCCAGTTACAGGCTATATGAGTTTTATTCTTTATTATATTCGCCTAGCAATGACGATTTTATTATTTGCCAAACACACTATTAAAGGCTCTTGGATGAATAGTACCGAACGAGAAATTGATATTTCTGTTTGGGAAAAATTTAAAACCCAGTGGGGACAACGTAAATTTTTATTATTAAACGATCTTATCTGGGGTTCAGCCAATATGGCCTGCTTTTTTTGGTTAAAAGGAAGTGGCAACTTAGGCTATGCTGGTAATATTGTTACCGCAGGTCTATTACTAATGGATTTAACTCTAGCTATTTGGAAGCATTGGGAAGAAAAAGCCGAATACAATAAAAAAATGTTAGCGATTGAAAATGCTGATAACGAATTACGTCTTATAAAAAAGGATTTAGATAAAAAAATAGAAACGCTAAAGAAAGAATTACAAACACAACTTGATGCAAATAAAATTAAGGGACTTATTACTTTACTATCTGAATTAGAAAAAATTAATATTAAAATACAAGAAAATAACAAGTTAAAAGATTATATTCAATTTGAATGGAAATACAATCGCTACCAAAATATTAACAGCATAGTTTATGCAGCAAGTTTATTTTCTGCATTTTCGTTGATGTGTTGTGGCTTTGTTCCGACACACTTAATCGCTCCAACTACGCTAATGACCTTAGGTGTTGTAGGTGCGGGATTATGCTTTGCTTTAAGTGTAATCTATGTGGCTCTTAGCTATGCTATTGAAGTTCATAAGCTAAAGGAGTCAAAGAAATTAATCGATAAAGATATAGAGCGATTAAAGAGCGAATTTAATAATTTAGAAGGCGACGATGAAGCTAACAAAAAGCAGCGAAAACAACTTTTTCTTAAAATAAAAGAATTAGAAGCACAATCAAAATATAGAAGCGAGCTTATTTTTTTCCAAAACTTTAAGTTAGCTAAATCAGTTATAAGTAATGTTTTAATTCCTGCTATGGTCTTTATTGCTCTGGCTTTTATGCCTTTCGGCTTTGGCGCAGCTATGATAGGTGTTGGACTTATTTTGGTTTTACTTACCAACGTGCTAGTAAATCGCCTTGCACCCGAAGAACCTACATTACCTCAATTTAAAGAGGCAGAATATACGCAATTTATTCAAGCGCAATCTGCTTTAGAACCTGCTGGAAAAAACACAAAACAACCTTCTAGTAACCGATATCAATTCTATCAAGCAACAGATGAGGAAAAAAAACGGCTCTTATCCACAGAGGCGGATAAAACAGCAGGAAAAGTAGAAACTCTAAATGCGGCAGGAGCGCCCGTTTAAATTAAAGTAAAAATTTAACTACCCAGTAAATACCTTTGCCCACTTGCTACAAATTAAATAGTAGAGCCATGCTAGTTAGCGACTTTAATTAAAATTTGTTACTTATTAAAAGTCAGTTTAAAATTAAAGTAGCTTTTCTAAATTACTTAACTAAATAGGAAAAAGTTAATGTGTGGACGATTCGTACTAGAAATTAGTGCAGAGCGCTTAAAGGAACAATTTGGCCAAGTTATTATTGAATCTTTACCACAAGGCTATAATATAGCACCGACAGAGCAAGTTTTATGTTTAAGGCAGACCGAGCAAGGCTTAAGAGCAGTAAGCATGAAATGGGGGATTGTGCCTCGTTACCAAACTAAAAAAAATACTGTATTGTTTAACGCTCGCCAAGAAGTGTTGCTGAAAAACCTACCTTTCGCCAACATTTTAAATATCGTCGCTGTCTTATGATTATGAGTGGCTTTTTTGAGTGGCAACATACGGAACAAACTACTTCTTTAAAAAAACAACCTTTTTATATTACCCGCGCCGATCAAAAATTGCTTGCGATCGCAACCATTTGGGATCATGAAACATCAGCTGAGCCTGCAGCATTACCTACTTGTTGTTTATTAACTACTGATGCTAATGATATGCTAAAAAAGCTTCATAATCGTATGCCTTGGATTTTAAATGAGGAGCAACAGGAACAATGGTTACAATTAAAGCCTTTTAGTCCTGTAGATCTTGAATTAATTAAGCAACTAAATTGCCCCCTTAATCTGCAATATTTTCCAGTTAGCACTACTGTTAATAATGCGCGCTATAAAGCTAAAGATACCACGAAGCCTTTAATATAGCTCCTGGAATTGTTTAAAACTTTAGCTAAATCAAAATTCATTTCGTTAAATGAGGCGAGAATTCGAATTTTAAATATACGTAATAATCGACTACCTTATTGACTCATTTTGTGCAGTCCATTATTTTACACAAACAAATTAAGGAAATAAATTAAGCCTTGGAAGATAGTTTTAAGTAACCTACCATAAAATATATTTACCTTCCTTAATTCAGGAACTACTAAGACTAGAATCTTTTGGAAGAAAAAAGTAATGGTATATATTTTTAATAGGGTCTTAGGATTACTGGTTGGCCCCATTCTTTATTCAGTGAAATCGTTATTAATTAATTCTATAATATCTATTGCAATACTGACTTTAAGTGTGCTGGCAGCGCTAGGGCTTCCTTTTATAAGCAGTCATTTAATTTATAAAAAGTTACAAATCAATAAGCCTGATAATGCCTTAATTAAGGCAATTTTAGCAGGTTTAACATTATTAATACTTACACCGCTAATTCCCTGTTTTGTAAGTGTGGCTATAATTTTATTAACACTTGTAGATACCCTTATTAGTGCTTATAGAGGACTTATTGAGGGCTTTAAAACTGGATTATTTTTTTATGTATTATCCTCTGCAACGAAAGATTTTGAAAAGTTTAGTTCTATCTTTAACTTATTGTTTGTAGCATTTGAGAGCCTAGGAGATAGAGACGCTTTTTATAAAAAGAGTATCGATAGCTTAATTACGCTTAGAGAACATGAAACACTTTTTCCTTTAAGACTACTTAATAAAAAAGAAATTCAATTAGCAAGCACTATGCCTGAGCTTAAATTTAATCTGCAACATTATCTATCACTTTATGAGCGCCTAGAACAACTTGATAAAGCTATTACTAAGCGTCTCTCTAACCATTCATTGTTTAGTAACGAGACAACTGCTTTAGATGATGATTTAATAACAGATGAAGTAATTTCGTTAATGCCTATTACCATACCTATCTTAATAGTTAAACAATTTAAAGATAAAGAAGATAATTGGAAAGCTGTGGTGGGCAGCACAAATATCTCTGATTTTGACAATTTACAAGAAAGTATGAAGGCCTGTCGAAAAAGTATTATTGCTCATCCTCGCACCGGTGAAGATTTAATTAATGAATTTACTGCGTCTAACGGTAAGACATATCGCTATTTTATTAATAAATATCAAAATATGTGCAGCTCACAAGAATTGTTCGAAGCTACAAAAGCTATTCGCAAAGAATTAGCTCAATTTTCTCCTCTAGAAAGTTTAGGTGCATTTTTTCATAAGGCTGTAACCTACCCCTTTTTCAAACAAAAAGAGCAAACTAAATCGTTAGATAGCTTTGAATGCAAAGTTAGGCAGGCCCCTTAATAATAGTAGCAGAATGAAACTAAGTGATGACTAAGAATTAGCTCGCTAAATGAGATCAGCTTCGTTAAGGTTTGTAATTAAACCTTTTTGTAAGTAAGTTGGCGCTACAGCACGGCGAATTTCAGGAAGCTTTTTTATATACCAAAGTAAAGCTAAGAACAGAATTAACGCTGCAATTCCAAAAGCAATCATCACGTTAAAAATACTGCCAACTATTCCATAAAATAAAGTACTACCAATAGGGATAGTACCAAAACTTACCATAGTAATAATACCAATTATGCGACCCTGAAATTCAGTAGGTACAATTTGTTGGATAAATACCATACCTGCTGTTAAAGTAACCATTAAACCGAAATCAATTAATAACAAAAGCAGCATTGCCCATAATACAGACCGACAAAAGGTCAGTAAAAACATACTAATTATAAGAATTAAAAAAGAACTAAGGAATATAAGATTTAACCTTAAAACCGTTTTCCTTGCTGACATATAAAAAGCACCAATTGTACCGCCTATACCTCCCACAGCTAATAGTAGCCCCAGTGAGGCTGGCGTACCACTTAAATAATAACGATTTACGACTGGAATTAAAAAGAGATAAGGCCAGCCCAATAACCCTATGATGCCAAGTAATGCAATAATAGCCGAAACGGGTAAGGAATCTTTAACATACAAAATACCTGCCTTCATCTCCTGATAAACTGAGGTTGTAGCCTTAGGTAATTCTTGCTTTGAATGTATTTTTAAGAGAGAGATAAAGCTTAAAAGAAATAAGAAAGCGTTAAACCAGAAAGTAGCCCCTTCACTAAAATAAGTAATTAATAGTCCACCTAAGCCATAGCCAAAAAACATAACAACACGATTAGTAGAATTAATTAAACTAGTTGCATTGCCTCTAACGTTTTCATCATTAATTAATTCCGGCACGCTTGTTATAATAGCTGGAAAATAAAAAGCTTGGCTAAATCCATAAACTAAAACTAAGAATAAAAGCAACCAAAAATTTGGCCAACCAAATAACAATAAAATGGCCATGGCTACTGCAGCAATAAGCCCACTCAAAGACACAGCACGCATAACCTGCGGTCGTGGATAACGATCGACAATAGCACCAATTAAAGGGCCCAATAACATAGGTAAATTAAAGCTAAAACCTATTAGGCCAACATAAAATGGAGAATTTCCTTTAATATGGGTTGCAATTAAGCCAAAAACCATTGCAGCCATCCAGACCGATGTAAAAAACGCGACTTCGGATAAGAAGATAAAGCGAAAACCTAAGTAAGTAAAAGGTTTTATAAATGGTATTTTTGTTAAGTTCATAATTGCTCTAACTTTTTTAGTTTTAAGCATTGTAAAACTTAGATTATTTTATTTTAGCAGGTTTTTAGATAGTATTTCTTAATGGTATTAATACATATATTTATAATAGCGAATAAATTTTATTTGAAATAATAATAAATTACTTAGTCTGACTTTATAAATTAAATGTGTATAAATTTCTGCTTCTTTTAAATCAACAGAAATATATTTAAGGTAAGCCATTGATTTTAATAATAATATAATAAAATTAGTTTGTGGATAAGCTGTGTGTATAACTGTGAGTAACCTAATAGGTAGGTTAGTTTAAATAAGCCTATTTCATACTCTCTTGCTAATTTATAAGTATGAAATAGGTAGCAATTTCTACTTACTTAAGTGTTTTTCTTAGTTTCTGAATAGCACGGATTTGCGCTACGGCTCTAGCTAATTCCGTTGCAGCTAAAGCGTAGTTTAACTCTGTGTTTTTGTTAGTCATAGCTTCTTCTGCTCGAGCTTTAGCTGCCAAGGCTGCTGCCTCATCTAAGTTTTCTGCTCTCTCGACAACATCTGCTAAAACCGTAACGTAATAAGGTTGAACTTCTAACATACCGCCAGAAACATAATAAATCTCATGTTCACCGCCTGGGTGAGTCACTCTAATTTCACCCGGTTTTAATACAGTTAATAAGGGAGCATGGCCAGGTGAAATACCTATCTCACCTAACTCGCCAGTAGCTATAACCATTTCAACCGGACCTGAGAATATCTCACTCTCTGCACTGACAATATCCAAACGAGTTGTATTTGCCATATTATCTTGCCTCATAACGTTTTTGCTTTAGCTACGGCTTCTTCAATACTGCCAACCATATAGAAAGCTTGCTCAGGTAAATCATCATATTCACCAGCAAGAATACCTTGGAAACCTTTGATAGTATCTTTAAGCGAAACATACTTACCTGGAGAACCTGTAAATACTTCAGCGACGAAGAAAGGTTGTGATAAAAAGCGTTGAATTTTTCGAGCACGAGTAACAACACGTTTATCTTCTTCAGATAACTCATCCATCCCTAAAATAGCAATAATATCTTTTAATTCTTTATAACGCTGTAAAGTTTGCTGAACTCGACGCGCAGTATCATAGTGCTCTTGCCCTACGACTAATGGATCTAGCTGACGTGAAGTAGAATCAAGCGGGTCTACCGCAGGATAAATACCTAATTCGGCAATTTGACGTGACAACACTACAGTGGCATCCAAATGGGCAAAGGTTGTCGCAGGTGAAGGATCTGTTAAGTCATCTGCTGGGACATAAACAGCTTGAATGGAAGTGATTGAGCCAGTTTTAGTAGAGGTAATACGCTCTTGCAACATTCCCATTTCTTCAGCCAATGTAGGCTGATAACCTACAGCAGAAGGCATACGGCCTAATAAAGCAGAAACTTCTACTCCTGCTAAGGTGTAACGATAAATATTATCAATAAATAATAATACATCACGACCCTCATCACGGAACTTCTCAGCCATTGTTAAACCAGTTAAAGCAACTCGTAGACGATTTCCAGGTGGCTCATTCATTTGGCCATAAACAAGCGATACTTTATCTAGCACATTCGAATCTTTCATTTCATGATAAAAGTCATTGCCTTCACGAGTACGCTCACCAACCCCAGCAAATACGGAATAACCGCTATGCTCAATAGCAATATTACGAATTAACTCCATCATATTTACAGTTTTACCTACCCCAGCCCCACCAAAAAGCCCTACTTTACCGCCTTTAGCAAATGGACAGAGTAAATCAATAACTTTAATACCTGTTTCTAAGAGTTCTTGACTACCAGCTTGCTCTTCATAACTTGGTGCTTTACGGTGAATTGGCCAATGTTCTTCAGCTTCAACAGGCCCTTTTTCATCAATAGGGCGTCCTAAAACGTCCATAATACGACCTAAAGTTTTTTTACCAACAGGCACTTGAATTGGTTTTCCTGAATTAGTAGCACGTACGCCCCGCTTAAGGCCATCCGTGGTTCCCATTGCAATTGTACGAACAATACCGTCACCTAATTGTTGCTGTACTTCAAGTACTAATTCATTCTCTAATTGCAGCGCATCATTAACTTTCGGAACGTTATCACGATCAAATTCAACGTCTACTACCGCACCAATTACTTCAACTACCGTACCTAAACTCATAAATTTACCCTCTTATAAAGCGGATGCACCACCGACAATTTCTGCTAATTCTTGTGTAATGGCAGCTTGCCGGGCTTTGTTATAAGCCAATTGGAATTGTTTAATTAATTCACCAGCATTATCAGTCGCGCTTTTCATAGCGATCATTTTTGCCGCTTGTTCACAAGCAATATTTTTACTACAGCTTGATAAGCTTGTAATTCAATATAGCGTTCTAATAAAGCATCTAATAATTCTTTTGCATCGGGTTCGTAAATATAATCCCAATAATGCCCTAAGCTTTGACTATCTTCTTCAGACATAGGAAGAGGAAGCAGTTGCTTAATTAAAGGCTTTTGCGTCATAGTATTGATGAACTCATTATATACAATATGTAGAGCATCAATTTGACCATTGTAGAAAGCATCCAGCATTACTTTAACAACGCCTATTAGATCTTTAACACCAGGCTTATCACCTACATGATCAACAGAAGCAATGATATTGCCACCTACACGCTTGAAAAATGCTTGGCCTTTTCGACCAATGATACACAAATCAACTTCTTTATTTTCAATTTGCCATTGGCGCATTACTCGGATTGATTCACGTAGCAAATTAGCATTTAACCCACCGACTAAACCTCTATCAGAAGTAACAACAATTAATCCAATACGTTTAATCTCACGAGTTGTCATAAAGGGGTGCCGATATTCAGAATTGGCACGCGCAATATGCTTGACAACATCATATATTTTAGTGGCATAAGGTTTAGACGCACGCATTCTATCTTGCGTTTTACGCATTTTACTTGCTGCAACCATTTCCATTGCGCGAGTAATTTTTTGCGTATTTTTCGTACTCGCAATCTTCGAACGGATTTCTTTTGCTCCAGGCATATACTCACCTTATTTTACTTTATTGAGCTTTTAACCCAATTGCCGCTTAATACTTTATTTACCAACTACCTGTGCGCTTAAACTCTTCTACAGCGTTTTTGATCTCAGCTTCAATGTTGTTATCGTAAGCGCCAGCTTCATTAATTTTATTCATTAATGATGCGTAAGAAGAATGCATAAATGCACGTAGAGCCGCTTCAAAACTACTGACCTCAGCAATAGGAATATCATCTAAATAGCCTTTTTCAACTATAAATAAAGATACGCCCATATCGGCTACTGATAATGGAGAATATTGTTTTTGTTTCATTAATTCAGTAATGCGCTGACCACGCTCTAATTGTTTACGCGTTGCATCATCTAAATCAGAAGCAAATTGTGAAAATGCTTCTAGCTCGCGAAACTGAGCTAATGCTAGACGTGTACCGCCGCCAAGTTTTTTCATAATTTTAGTTTGCGCAGCACCACCTACTCGCGATACAGATAAGCCAGAGTTAATCGCAGGACGAACACCTGAGTTAAACAAGTCAACGTCTAAGAATATCTGACCGTCGGTAATAGAAATTACGTTAGTTGGTACAAAGGCAGATACGTCACCTGCTTGTGTCTCAATAATGGGTAGTGCAGTAAGTGAACCTGTTTTACCTTTAACTTCTCCGTTAGTTAATCGCTCAACTTCCTCAGCATTAATACGCGAAGCACGTTCTAGTAATCTTGAATGTAGATAAAAAAAAATATCACCAGGATAAGCTTCACGGCCAGGTGGACGTTTTAAAAGTAGAGAAATTTGTCGGTATGCCAAGCTTGCTTGCTTAGTTAAATCATCATAAACAATTAAGGCATCTTCACCGCGCTCCATGAAGTACTCACCCATAGCACAGCCAGAGTATGGAGCAATGAATTGTAAAGCAGCAGAATCTGCCGCACTTGCTACCACTACAATGGTATGCTCCATTGCGCCATGCTCTTCAAGTTTACGTACTGTATTAGCAATTGAAGAGGCTTTCTGCCCAATAGCAACATAGATACATTTAATGCCTGTACCTTTTTGGTTGATAATGGCATCGATAGCAATAGCTGATTTACCAGTTTGTCTATCACCAATAATTAATTCACGCTGCCCACGGCCAACAGGAATCATAGCGTCAATGGCTTTTAAACCTGTTTGTACTGGTTGATCAACTGACTGACGTGATATTACGCCTGGAGCTACTTTTTCAATAGGCGACATCGTTGCCGTATTAATTGGGCCCTTGCCATCAATAGGATTACCTAAAGCATCAACCACACGGCCTAATAATGCTTCGCCTACAGGAACCTCAAGAATACGACCCGTACATTTACCTTTTTGACCTTCAGATAAATTTGCAGCGTCACCAAGCACTACCGCACCTACAGAATCACGCTCTAAGTTAAGCGCTAGCCCATACACGCCACCAGGGAATTCTATCATTTCACCCTGCATTACATCTGCTAAGCCATGTAAACGGACAATTCCATCTCGCAAACTTACAATGGTACCTTCATTTCTTGCTTCTGAAGCAACATTAAATTTTTCAATTTTCTGTTTAATTAGTTCGCTAATTTCAGATGGGTTTAATGCAACTTGTTCTGACATGAAATCTTTCCTCTTAATTTATGCGGCTAAACTGGTGCTAAGTTTTTCTAATTTGCCACGAACTGAGCCATCTATTACTAAGTCGCCAGCGTGAATTACGGCACCACCAATCAGCGTTTTATCAATAGTAATTTGCAAGCTTACCTTACGTTGAAGACGCTTACTTAATGAATCGATTAGCTTATCTTGTTGATCTTTAGATAATTCTGAGTAGCTATTTACATGAACAGCCAGTGTTTTTTTTGTTCAGCACGCATTACTTCAAATAAATTAAAAATATCGGGCAAAGCCTGTAAACGTTTGTTCTCTGCTAACAACGCGACAATATTTTTTAAATAAGTAACATCTTCAGGATTAGTTTTTCCTACAGTAACTAGCAACAATTCAACATGCTGCTCTGTGGTTGACGCAGGATTATCAATAAAGCTTGCTGCGTTTTCGTCTAATACTGATAATGCTAAATTGCGCAGATATTCTGACCATTGGCGTAATTTTCCAGCATTAAACGCATATTCAAAAATAGCTTTGGCATAAGGCCTAGCAATTGTTACGCTCTCAGACATGTCAAATCTCTTTATCTAAAGTTCAAATCTCTTTAATTAAGCTATCTAATAATTGATTATTTATTTTTTCATCAATTTTACGCTGAAGAATGACTTCTGCCCCTGCTACAGCAAGCTCAGCTACTTGTTTACGCAGATTTTCTTTAGCTTGGTTAATTTCCTGCTGAAGTTTTTCATGCGCTATTTTAGTCTGACGCTGTGCTTCTTGCTTTGCATCTTCTTTGGCTTCTTCTATTAGCTGCGCTGCACGTTTAGTCGCTTTCTCAATAATATCTGAAGCTTGCGTTTTAGCATGTTTTAACTCATCTTTAACACGAAATTGTGCTAACTCCAGCTCTTTACGACCTCGCTCGGCCGCGGCTAGGCCATCTGCAATTTTATTTTGGCGTTCTTCCATAGCCTTTGCCAAAGGAGGCCAAACAAATTTCATCGTAAACCAAACAAATACTGCAAATACCAGCATTTGTATAATCAATGTAAAATTAATATCCAACGCAGTCTCCCCCGTAACTTTTAAAAACGCAAAGGCGCCGCTTGTATTATTAAGAACCTAAATTACTTAAAAATGGGTTGGCAAAAGTAAAGAACAACGCAATACCTACACCAATCATAGTTACAGCATCAAGCAAACCAGCAACAATAAACATTTTCACTTGTAACATAGGTACCATTTCTGGTTGTCTTGCAGAACCTTCAAGGAATTTACCACCTAAAAGTCCAAAACCTATTGCTGTACCTAAAGCACCAAGACCAATCAATAATGCGACTGCAATAACAGTCATACCTTGAACTTGTGCGATTAAATTTGCAGCTTGCATAGAAATCCCCTTAAATGAACAATGAAATTAAAAAAGAACTAATGATCTTCATGAGCTAAACTAAGGTATACAATTGTTAAGACCATAAAGATAAACGCCTGTAGTGTAATAACCAATATATGAAAAATTGACCAACCAAGCGATAAAAGAAACTGGGCCACACCCAATGTTGCAGTGCCTGCTATAGAAGATTGAGCTGTAACATTAAGTGTTAGCAAAGCAATTAAGATGAAAATCAATTCACCAGCATATAAGTTACCAAATAATCGTAATGCCAAAGAAATTGGTTTAGCAATTAAACCTACTAACTCCAAAAGCATATTAAAGGGAATAAAAGCCGGATGATTAAAAGGCTGCAAAGTTAATTCTTTAGCAAATCCTTTAATGCCTTTTATTTTAATACTATAAAAAATTATTAACAGAAATACTGATAAGGCTAAAGCAAGAGTTAGATTTAAATCATTAGTAGGCACAACTTTTAGATAATGAATACCTACTGACTTTGCCATAAGCGGCAAAACGTCTACAGGTACAATATCCATAAAATTCATTAAAAATACCCAAGTAAAAATAGTAAGTGCTAAGGGGCCAATTAACTTATTTTTACCATGAAAACAATCTTTTACTTGATTGTCGGCAAACTCTAACATCAATTCAGCAAAGTTTTGTAACTTTCCAGGCACACCTGTAGTAATTTTACGTGCGCCAAAATACAAAAGGCCTAGCACGGTAAATCCTAAGATTACTGAAAAAAACAACGTATCTAGATTAATAGTCCAAAAACCACCTGATGAGCCTAAACTCATGGTTTTTAGATCATAAGTCAGATAAGTTAAGTGGTGTTTAATATAATCTGTACTTGATGCCATTTCAGTCACTTTTGGGCCTATTCTGTTTACTGTCAATAAGTAAGGGCGAGAACCAATGAGTCATCACCACTACTATGTATGTTAAAAAAAATGCCAGAGGCGTTACCTCAAAAAACATAAAAACCAAGGTAAATAGTACGATTGATGATATTATTTTTAGAAATTCCCCCACGTAGAAACTTCTAACTATTTGCCTTGCTGCTCTTGCTCCCTGATATTGAAATAGTTTTTTTGCAAATATCAATGAAGGCAAGAATGCAACTATACCACCTAATAATGCAGAAAGGGCTGCCTGCTTACCCAAAGCTGCTAGCATCCCTAAAGCAATTAACGAGCAAACTATTACCTGTACTAATAGTAAGCGTTGCACTCGGCGTAAACTTTGATCATCTCTCACTAATGTACCTATCTTTTCAGGCGCGGATTATAAAGTAAACAAATTGGATAAGCAACGCCAATTTCTAATTTTGCTATTCTTTACTGTAACTTATTACCTATATACCACTAAATAATTGGTAAATTAAAAGCAAATTGCCTATATTTTAGATTGAGGTTGTTTTTTTTAATGTTATTGATACTGATAACTTAATTCGATTAATTTGCACTATAAAATCGACATTAAGTTTGTTTTATAGTTCAACTTTAAATTAATCTCATAGATAGGAATAAGTTATGTCTGAAAAGCAGCAAGGTACAGCGTACAGCATGCGCGAAAAAATGCTCAATCGTTACGGTGATAGTATACACCATAAACACAATAAAAACCACCTACCTTACCGTAAACACTCAAGAACATACCCGGTGCGTACTTTAGAGTTCGTAAACGGGAGCACCAATGAGGACTTTACTGACCTTCAAAGCACAATTAAATTAAGAAAAATGCGTAAACGACTGGATAAAGGGCGTTACCATTGATAAAGTTAGCATTAACCTCCAGGTTAGCCACTTCCTGGTTTGGGTCGGTTGTACTGTGGCCTTTTAGATAGGCCACAGCTTTTAACCGGCAGGTATCTCACTTAAATTTAAATAACGCATTAATTTAACAACACGTATCACTCCTTGAGTATTTTTTGCTAAATTTAGCACTCGCTCAGCTTGTTTAGGCCTTACATCGCCCATTACATAAACGATATTATCTACTGTAATAATTTTAAAATCATTAGGATCAATTTCTGCGTCTGCCAGTATTTGACTTCTTATTTTAGTAGTAATCCAGCTATCAACCAAATCATTGGCAGGCGCTGAATAATTAGCAACTTGAATAAATAATTCACGATAACCTCTTAGTGATTTTAAGCGAGAGGCAGCTAAAGCACGTAAGTCTTTATTAGGTAAATGCCCAGCTAATAAAATATCACCTTTAAAAACAGCTAAATCGAGGTAACAACCATCTTGTTTTAAAAGACGATCTTGAAATAATGCTCGATTAGCCTCTAAAGCTAGTTGATAATCATAAAGTTTTTTATATACATTATGTCTATCATAAACGAGAGTAGCACCTGTCCATAAACTGCCCATACAACTAGTTAAAGCTAAGGCACTTAAAAAAATAAACAGATAAAGCCCCTGCCGCATCATATTTCGTAGATCCTTTACTCTAAAAAAGTTTTCTTACTTAAATAATTAGGTAATATAACGAAATACTTTAACTACCTTACGAACACCCTCAACATGCCTTGCAACATCTACTGCTAATTCTGCTTGCTCATAAGTGACTATTCCCATTAAATACACAATTGAATTTTCAGTAACAATACGAATTGAACCAGATTCTAAACCTTTTCGACCAAGCATATAACTGCGAACTTTCCCAGTAATTAAAGCATCTTTCGTCTTTTGTTTTACAGGAAGTGGTTGGCTAATAGTTAATTCATTATAAACACGTCGAACTAGAGGTGTGGTCTGAGCTATCTTCTCAACAGCAATTCTTAAAGAAGCGTGAGGTGTTTGGCCAACTAATAAAACTATTTGATTAAAACTAATAACTTCTATATGTGAATTTTGAAAACGTCGGTCATCAACGATAGCTTTATGAATTAGGTGAAATATGCGAGCATCAGTCTCAATTGTTGTTAAGGAGCGTCTGTCATAAACAATCACACCGACAGCCCCAGCAACTACAGCAGCCACACAACTGCAAAGTAAGCTACTAATTAATAAATAGATTACAGCACGACGCATCATACTTACTCCAACATTTGTCCAAATAAGGACTGATCAATTAAATCGCAAAAACAATGTAATATGAATAAATGAATTTGGCGGACTAACGCTGCATTATCAGCAACAACTCGAATTTCGATATCTTCTGGGCCTAGATGATTAGCTAAAACTCCACCGTCTCGGCCATTTAGGGCAATGGTATCCATACCTCTATCATTAGCAGCATTAACAGCATTTAAAATACTATCAGCATTACCAGAAGTTGAGATAACTAATAAAACGTCACCCTCTTGACCTAATGCTTGAATTTGGCGAGCGAAAACATGCTCATAATGACTATCATTAGCTATTGCTGTAACAGAAGAAGTATCGCCAGTAAGTACTAACACCGGAAGCGCTGGTCGTTCTACAGCAAAATGATGCAACATGGCAGCTGAAAAGTGATGACAATTAGCAGCTGATCCACCATTTCCACATAAAAGAATCTTACCATCGTTTAATAAACAATTAACAAGACGTGCGCCTGCCTTTGCTATTAACGCTGATAATGAATCAGCAGCAGAAATTTGACTTTCAATACTTACCCCAAAAAGTTGTTTTACTCTTTCTTCCATCTGAGACATAACTAATTATTCCAGGCTCTGTATATTTTTAACATTATATTTTCTCACAAACTACTTCTATACCTAGATTGATGACAGGCAAAATGTAACTTAAATACAAGTAAAACACTAGGGGCTGTTGACAATAACCTATGCCTAGAAGAGATGATAAACCTACCTACAGCTTACTTAACACTTTTGAAAAGTTATAACAGCTAATACCATATAAACTTAACTTTTTATTAAGTACGTATTAATTAAAAAAAGCATCTCTAATCCATTCAATCGCTTGCGAGTTATTATTTATACCAACTACATCAAAGCGAATAGGGTATTTATCGCCCCACTTCTTAGTTAAAATAAAATGCTTAGCTGTTTTAATAATTTTATTTTTTTTAGCTTGAGTGATACTTGCAAATGGTCCCCCAAAGATTAGCGAGTTACGTGCCCTCACTTCGATGAAGACCACATATTCTTTATCTCTCATAATTAAATCGATTTCTCCGAACCGACAGCGGTAATTACTCGCAAGCTATACTAAGCCTTGTTTAATTAAATAATTACACGCTTGTTTTTCTGCTACAAAACCAAGTTGTTGTGACATAGGCTCCTTTTATTGACTTATATTTCTAATTTTTGGGCAATCCCATGATTGAATTTCCCCCAGCTTAATTGACGCAAAATTTGTTGCCCGTTATTTAAATAAAGCTGCCCACTATGATTATCAAGCCCTTTGTCAGGCGAGGCAATAAGTTGCTTTAATTGAGTAGATAAGGCATAGCTATCCATTCCTAATGCATAAAGACGACTGTAGCTATTTAATTGTTCTGGCCATTTTTTATTAGGTGCTTGATAATTGAAAATCCAAGGCATATCACAAAAAATTAATCCGTCTAGATCCTTATCTTCTTTTACATTTTTACTGCCGGCATAAACACTAGAAGTTGCATAAACTGGAATATCACCAGCAAAATAATACTTTAATAAAGGCATGATTTGGCGTGCTTTTGAAGGATAAGCAAGCAGAAAAATCATATCAAAATCTTGTCGTCGTTTGCTGGTTAAAGTAATTTCTTGGCCTGGTTTAACTTTATACTGTTTTTCTAGCGCATCATGCTGTGAAACACGTAAAAAGCGTCGGATAGCCTGATTTAAATCAGTAGTATTGTCATAAACTAAACGATCGATAACCTCACCACCTCTCTCTTCCCACTGACTAGTAAATGCAGAAGTTACTTCATGACCCCACATGCCAGCGAGTGAAATAATTAATACTTTATTTAACCCTTTTAAGCTTGCCTTGACAGCAACTTGTTTAGCCTCATCAACAGGCGATAAACTAAAATGATAAGTATTAATTAGATTGTTTATACTATTTAGAGCCGAAGTATTAATATCATTAAGTAGCAAGGTAGGGACTGGATGCTCTAGAGCGGCCACTTTCATAACTTCTGCTTTAGTTAAAGGGCCAACGATATAATCAGCACCCTCTGTTAATGCACGTTGGTAAAGCTCTACGACGTCCTCTGCCGCTGTATCGTATATACGGACATTCATTTCATGCTCTAACTTACTATTACTATAAGCAGCCATAAAACCATCTTGTATTGCATTACCAGGTCCTGCTAAGGGGCCACTTATAGGTAATAATAATGCTATTTGTTTAGGAGTTTTATAAGTAACCGGTTTACTAGGTAGCGATTTAGAATTTGTCTTTAAATAGTAAGCTAGCCATGTATTAGCTGGGTGACTTAGAAATTCTTGCTGCCATAAATTTACTTTCTTTATTAAATTAGATTTACTGGCTTCTTTAACTGCTAAAACTAATTTCGCCCAGCCTTGTAATTCTAAATTATCTTCTGCCCCTGAAAGTGTCTTTAGTTCTGCTATAGGTAAATTTTTTAAAGCTACCCAAATTGCTTGTTGATTAGCTTGATGACTTTCTCTATTTGTTAATAAATGATTAAATTTTAAACGCTCATTCACGGCAGCAATCCTTTTACCTAATAATTCATAGGTATTGGCTAATGCCTCATGAAATTGTGCTTGATAAAAAATGGATAAACGTTTTGGATGTTGGACCACACTAAGTTCACGGATAGCTTCTGCAGGCTTATGCTTTAATAGAGCAATTTTAGCCAAGAGAATATTTTTTATATAGGTCTGCGTAGTTGATAATTGCTCAGTCTGAGCTAAAATAGCCTCAGCTTGCTGCCATTTCCCAGTAAAAAATGACTGTCCTGCTGCCATGATTAACATAGTTTGTTTTTCATTACCATCTTGATCTTCGGCCATGGCTAAATAGCTATTAGCAGATTGAGTAAAAGGTAGCGTCTTAACCAGTGTCATGCTGACTGTGTTTTCAGAAACTTTTGTACAATAGGTAAAAAAAATACTTGATATGACAAGGCAACTTAGCTTAAAAACCAAGAATTTCGGTCGCATACGAAATGTCCAAATCGCAAGAACGCAATAGGATAAACGATGGATAATGCTTCATCAACTAATTATGGCATACTTTATATTGTAGCCACACCCATAGGTAATTTAGATGATATTAGTCAACGAGCTATTAACACCTTAAGCATTGTTGACGCTATTTTAGCTGAAGATACACGTCATTCTCTACCTTTACTAACTGCCCTTGGAATTAATAAACCTTTATGGTCTTTTCATGAGCATAATGAAAATGAAAAAAGTAAAATAATTTTAAGTGCTTTAAAAAAAGGCCAAAGTTTTGCCTTAATCAGTGACGCAGGGACCCCTCTTATTAGCGATCCAGGCTTTTTATTAGTCAAACTAGCTAGGCAAGCTGGTATACAGGTAACTCCCATTCCGGGACCTTGTGCTTTAATTACCGCACTTTGCGCAGCTGGGATTCCTTGTGATAACTTTTTATTTATTGGATTTTTACCTGCTAAACAAAAAGCTCGTTTAACAGAGCTAACCTCTTTATCGCAGCGTGAATATACCGTCGTACTTTATGAATCAACTCATCGAATCCTAGATTGTATTAATACAATTATAGATGTTTATGGTAATGAGTATGAATTTGTACTTGCTAAAGAACTCACTAAGACGTTTGAACATTTTATTCATGCTAATGGTAACACTATTAAAGCTTGGCTCCTTGAGAATGCAGCACATGTAAAAGGAGAATTTGTTCTTATTTTACCTGCAAGAATAATAATTAAAGCAGATACGGAAGATAGGAAGTTATTAACCATTTTACTTAACGAGTTACCACTAAAATTAGCCGTTAAGATTGCTAGCTCACTTTCATCCACAGCTAAAAATGATTTATATAAGCTGGCTTTAGAGTTACAAAATAAATAGTAAACGTAAGTTGGGCTAAGGCCCAACTTACAAATTTTCTGAAGTCTATTAGCTATAATTTAATTATGGTAAATAGTTTAAGATAAAATTATGCCTCTGATAAAAAAAACCGGTTTTATGCTCGTTTTTTTATTAGTTTTCTTGCCTTTCCTAGGTTATCTATTAGGCGGTATTTATAATTTTTTACCCGTCATTACCTTATTTATTGTTGTGCCTTTTATCGATTATCTATTTCAAGATTCCTATAATCCAAATCAAATCCAAGAGCAAGCTCTTAAACAAACATCTTATTTTAAGGCTATCATTTTAATTTATGTACCAATACAAATTATTTTTCTCTCCACAGCACTTTATCTTGTTAGTACACATCAATTACTTTGGTATGAATGGATTGGTTTTTGTGTGTCAATTGGTATTTTAACAGGTGGGATTGGTATTAATCTTGCGCATGAATTAATGCATAAAAATACCCCTTTAGAACAATTTTTAAGTAAAGTATTATTAGTTATGGTCTTTTATGGCCATTTTATGATTGAACATGTTCGTGGTCACCATATCTGGGTTGGTACACCACATGATCCAGTTACCGCTAAGTTTGGCGAGAATTTTTATCAATATTTGCCAAAGGCTGTTATAAATTCTTTCATTTCAGCATTCAAAATCGAAAAAAAACGTCTAGAGAGAAGTAAACAATCTGTTTATAGTTTACATAACGAGTTTTGGTGGATTATTTTTTCTCCTTTACTGATAAGCCTTATTTGTTATTTATTAGGTGGGTGGTCTCCTTTATTATTTTTTATTGGACAAGCCATGGTGGCGATTTTTATTTTAGAAATTGTTAATTATATCGAACATTATGGCTTAGAAAGACAAAAATTAGCTAACGGCCAATATGAAAAGGTTTCCTTTCATCACTCTTGGAATGCTAATCATTGGCTAAGCAATGTTTTACTATTTCAGCTTCAGCGCCATGCTGATCATCACTTATATGGCGCTAAACCTTATCAAATGTTAAAGCATATAGATGAAAGTCCTCAACTACCCGCAGGTTATTTAGGGATGATGTTTTTAGCTTTAATACCGCCTATTTGGCATAAAGTAATCGATAAGCGAGTTTTAGATTACCGGAATAAATATAACATTAATCTTTAACTCGCTTTACTAGATAAGAATTCTATTATGGGTTATAGCAAATAGAAAACCCATGGTGTTCATCATCTTCTGACTCTTTGACTTTATCTTCACCTTTTGGCTTAACTTCACTTTGAAGTTCTAATAGATTAACTGTTGGTTTAGTAGCTTTGTGTTTTTCATAGGCTTCATATAATTTATAAGTCATATAAACTGCAGTAAATACTAAAGCAGCTTCCCAACAAATGGCAAACATTGTAATAGTAAGAGCAGGTAAAACGGCATTTTTAGCTATAGTTAATATAAAATCATTACGCGCATCTTGATAATCTTTTAGTGCTATCGCTAACGATGCTTCACCAGCATTATCAACTTGAGCTTGTATAAACCTTAATTTTTTATCCTTATATTGATTGTAAGAGGAATCGGATAAATACATTGCTGCAGCAACTGTACAGGCAGCATAAGCCACTGGTACTAGCACTGGAAAACCTACAACCATAGCAGCGCTAAAACCTGCTGCAAATAGTACTGCTGCTGCCGTATTAAATAAAAAAGTTGCATTACTGGCTTGCCAAGTTAACTCGAGTTCCTGTTGCTGCGCTTTAATTAAATCACAATGCTTTTTTAAATTAAGAATTTCATTTTTGTTATCAGCGTTAATTAACAAATTTTCATAATGATTTAATTCTTCCTTATATTCAGCCTTTTTTAGTAAATACTCTCGTTCAGCAAGATGGCGGCGCCAAAGCAATAACGCGACGTCAAATAATAAAAAGCCTGCAGTAATCCATCCAGCTGTCGTAGCAGGAATATGAGAAAACTCATTGAAATTAGTTAAAGCGTTGACGGTTCCCCAGACAAAATCATTTAAAAATTCAGGATGGCGCTTAGAAAGCTCTTTAGTAAATCGTTGCCAAGTAGTGAATTCTTTTTCAGCATCCGAAGGTACAAAAGTGTGCTTAATTAACGTCCCCGCATTGATAATAAAACGTGAGGCAAAAAATCCAACGCTTAGGAAACGAAGGACTTCATTGGGGATCTCAAGTTGTTTAACAACATTATCGACATCAATTGGCCTATTTATCCATTTACTTAATAATTCTAATAATTGAGTATTTTTAGCTAAATGCTGAAAAGATCTGGTTAATGTTAAGCGGCAAAATGTCCAATAAAGACGATATAGATTTAAAAGACCAATCTCACCACGAAGTTTAGAAGCGTGAGCAACACTGGTAGTCATTTCTTTCAAATCACTGCCAACTTTTTCACCTAATTTTTTAACAAAGCCTGCTGATTTAGTTTGTGTAGTTTCTATACTTGTACTTTGTCCTCCTAGTCTCGATGCAATTTGCTTGCGAAGTTTGCAATATTCCTCAACTTTTGCAGGCTGTCTATAATCTAAATAATACGCTTCAAGCATTGCACAACAGTAGTAACAATAAAGCCAAAATTCTTCCTGTTTATCTTTATCTTTACTTAAAACAGCATAAAGTTGTTTAAATTCCTGCTCAATTAAATTTTTGTTATCAGATAGAAACTTAAAGCTTTTTTCTTTTGCACGCCTTTCAATCTGCGCAATTGAACCAGCAGAGTTAGTTTGAAAGAAATTATATTTATCATCGCGAAAAGCTGCATATTGTTTTGAAAAAGGCATGATTCAGTCCAAACAAAAAAAGAACAATAAGTTAATAAAAATACAAACTTAACATTGTTTCGGAGTACAAACAATAACTTTCTGTATTTTTATTTTTCACTTTGATTTATTGATAGCAAGCGACGAATCAAAATACCTTTTCAACAAAAATAGATACAATTTTTTGATAATTAAAACGCTTTTAAAAATAAATTTATTTTCCGATGCAGAAACTTGAAAAAATCTTTCCTAATAAATCGTCTGAAGTAAATTCACCAGTGATTTCACATAAACTTTGATGAGCAAGCCGTAAATCTTCAGCTAATAATTCACCTGCGCGCATATCAATTAACTGCTTTTCTCCATTTAATAAAAATTCTTTTGCCCTATCAAGCGCATCTAGATGTCTACGACGAGCAAGAAATTGCCCCTCATTTGGCTGAAAACCAACTATTGATTTAATTTTACTAATTAATAAATCAATACCTACACCTAACTTTGCTGATAAATAGACTGTATTAATTTCCTGCTTCGCTTGTTCATTAACTAAGTCAATTTTATTAAAAACTGTAATTACAGGAATTTTAGCTGGAAGGCGAGCTAATATTGCCTTGTTAAGTTCAAGTTCACTGCCTTTATTTTTAATATCTGTTAATAATAAAACGCAATCAGCTTGGCTAACTTCTTGCCAAGCACGTCTAATACCTTCTTGTTCGATTATATCCGTACTCTCTCTTAAGCCGGCAGTATCAATTAGGTGAACAGGTAAATCATCTAATAGGATATACTCACGCATAACATCACGTGTAGTACCTGCAATTTCGGTCACAATAGCTACTTCGCGGCCCGCTAGTTGATTAATTAAGGTAGATTTTCCTGCATTAGGTTTACCTACAATTACAATAGATAAGCCTTCACGCAGCATTGCTCCTTGTGAAGCATTTTGACGTAATACCGTAAGATTACTAATAATTTCATCAAGTAACATTGCTACTTTACCATCGCCTAAAAAATCAATTTCCTCTTCCGGGAAATCAATTGCAGCTTCTACATAGAGTCGTAAATTAATAATTTGCTCATTAAGTTGATTTATGCGTTTGGAAAAATCACCTTGTAGTGAGCGAACAGCCATGCGTGCTGCCGTCATTGAACTAGCGTGAATTAAATCTGCAATTGCTTCAGCTTGCGCTAAATCAATTTTATCGTTTAAAAAAGCACGTTCTGAAAATTCCCCGGGTCTTGCTAAACGAGCCCCATAGGCAATACTTTCTTGTAATAGATAATCTAAAATAATAGGAGCTCCGTGCCCTTGCAACTCTATTACATCTTCACCTGTAAACGAATGAGGTGCGTTAAAATAAATAAGGATACCACTGTCAATTAGTTGGTCTTGTTTATCGAAAAAGTTGGTATAGATGGTTTGACGTGGCCTTAAGTTTTTTTTCTTCGTTAACTGCTCGCCAATGAAATAGGCTAACGGCCCTGAAATCCTTATTATTCCTACTCCACCACGGCCAGGTGGAGTAGCTATTGCAACAATCGTATCTTGAAATTCACTCATTTCGCCGTCATAAGCTGCTTCTTAGAAGTAGGTCTATCGTCACTGTATTTACGAGTAATATACCATTGCTGCAAAATTGATAAGGTATTATTAACAATCCAATACAATACCAAGCCAGCGGGGAAATTCCAAAACAAAGCTGTAAAAACAATAGGCAATAGCATCATAACCTTCGCCTGCATAGGATCAGGCGGAGCCGGATTTAAGCGTTGCTGTATCAACATAGTCACACCCATAATAATAGGTAGCACATGATAAGGATCTGCAGCAGCTAAATCTTTAATCCAAAATATAAAAGGTGCCTGTCTAAGTTCAACACTTTCTAATAAAACCCAATATAAAGCAATAAATACTGGAATTTGCACTATGATAGGTAAACAACCACCGAAAGGATTTACCTTTTCTTGTTTATACAACTCCATTGTAGCTTGGCTGATTTTTGCTTTATCATCGCCATACCGTTCACGTAATGCCTGTAGTTTCGGTTGTAGTTTTCGCATATTTGCCATCGATTTATAACTTGTGGCAGATAGCTTAAAAAAGGCTAACTTAATCAGTATAGTTACCAAAATGATAGACCACCCCCAGTTACCTACTACGGAGTGAATAGCTTTCATCAGTGAAAATAGAGCTGAAGATACAAACCACAGCCACCCATAATCAACTGTTAAATCTAAACCAGGTGCTATCGCCTTTAAGGTACTGGTAATTTCTGGCCCAATATACAATTTAGAATCTAAAGTTTTTGTTTCACCAGGCTTAATAACTATAGGTTGGCTAACTGCCCCAATAGTATAATCATCATTGGCATTGCGCGTATAAATTAAACTTTTACTGTTAGCCTGTGGTATCCATGCACTTAGAAAATAGTGCTGTTGCATAGCTATCCAACCGCCTGTTACATCAACATTAAGGTTGTTTTTGGTCATATCTTTAAAGCTTACTTTCTTATAGCGAGTATGTTCTGGATTTGAATAAGAAGCACCCGTATAAGAACCCACATGAAATAAACTAGATTGATCTTCGGTAGGTTGAGTACGAACCAATTGCGTATTTATATAACCACGCCAATCTTGTTGACCTTTATTTAAAATTTGATAGTTAACTTGGATAAGATAACTGCCTTGCGTAAAAATAAAATTCTTAACAACTTCTAAGCCCGTGTCCGTTTGCCCTGTAAGAGTAACCACTAATTGCTTTTGATTAGGGCCAAGCTCATAGTGTTGCATAGCTGATTTATAATTAACTTTAAGGTTTTCAACACTGCCATTTGTATTAACAACAAGGCTACTATTGGCCGTATAGCGTTGATTATTTTTATCATAAAGTAATGTTATAGGGGTTTGAGGTTGGTCTACACTGACGGAATAGTTCAATAATTGCGCCTGTGTAATATCACCAAAATTACTATCAATAGCAACTGACAACACATCTGTTTTAACCTCAATAGGTTTTGAAGTAGTTGGAGAAACTAATTGCTGACTGGTAATTTGATTTGAATCATTTAAATTAGGGGTATGAGTGGAATCAACATTAGGCAATAAATTATTTTTACTATTTTTGTTTGCATTACTAGTAGAAGTTATTGTAATTGGTTTATTCGGATAATCTTGCTGCCAAGAAGACCATAAAGAATAAATAACTAGTGCAAGCACTGAATATAATACAACACGTCGAATATCCATCAAGATTTCTCTTCATTATGTAACACTGGATCGTACCCTCCTGCTGACCATGGATGGCAACGGAGTAAACGACAAAACATTAACTTTATACCCTTAAAAACACCAAAATGATTAATTGCTAATAATGCATATTCCGAACAGCTAGGATAATAGCGGCAACAGGGTCTCATTACGGGGCGAATAAATAATCGATAAACGACTATAGGAAAACATGTCAATTGGCGTAGGAAGCATTTAATTTTTTCCATGCATACCCTAAATGTTCAATAATTAACTTATTTTCGACTTTTCCTGCCCCGTGTCTTGCTAAAAAAACGATATCTACCGCAGGTAAATGTTGGGTGCGAAAATTTTCCCGCACTAAACGCTTTAGTCTATTTCGTTGATACGCTTTTGTTATTTTTTTCTTCGCCAAGGCAAGCCCTAATCTTGCATAACCCAAAGAATTTTGCCGATATAAAATTACAAATTCAGGAGTTATAACTTTTTTGGCTTGAGCAAATACATAATCATAATCACCTTTAGTGATTAAGCGTCTTTTTTTGTCAAAACCATACACACTAAGCTGATAAGCGCTTACGACCCTTTGCACGACGGCGTTTTAATACTAAACGGCCACCACGTGTTGCCATACGTTGGCGAAATCCATGATCGCGTTTGCGTTTTAGCTTACTAGGCTGATATGTGCGCTTCATTTTAAACCTACTTAAATTAATTTAAAGGTGGGCAATGATAGAAAACTTTACAAGTTCTGTCAAACCATCTCGATTTAATAATAGGCAGTTTTTAATTGAGAATAAACAGTAATTGGTTTTAAAAAATTAATTGAAAAAACTTTGAGGTAATAATAATAACATATTAAATATTTTATCTTTTGTTTATTATTAGTAAAGAAAAAATCTGTGGATACTTATTAAAAATTAATTACTATCAACAAATTAACTTTGATGTAAATCTGTTAAAAAGAAGTGTTCTTCCTGATTAATAGCTTAAGATTAATTTTCATATATTTTAAAATTTCCTTTTCTATACACACGTTTTGCTAAGTTAAACTTGCATACATTAAACAATTTATTAACGTATCTTTAAAAATTCATTTGTCTTTAAATTAACCAACCATTTCGCGACCTTAATTATAATAATAAATTAAGAATTTAAATTTGTTATGATTATTATGTAGCGTTTTTCTGTTGATAAACTTATAATTTTATAAAAAAACAATGACTTAACTGAAATTTAACCTGGTGATATATAGTTTTTAAGTAGTACGTGTTTTCTTAATTAAAAATACTTTTGGCCATTTTCTTTGCAATCACTACTACTTTTCCCCAGCTTTAATTAACCTTTTCAGAGACTTTTACAGCGAGAGTATAAGTTTATAAACAATAAAAATTTATTTTTATAATCTAAATGTTTAAGGATATTATTAAGTGGCTTTTCAAAAAGGGGTTAAACCCAGACAATTTTAATTATTCTTATCTGATAAACATTATAAATTTTAAGCTTTTGGATTATGATTGTTTGATTTTTAGGCTTTATGGATTGTAATTTATTTATCCTTAACGCTATTAAGCACATTTAACGCAATTCTTTAGTAAAAAAATTAATTTTCTTAACTGGTATAGCTTTATCTCTAAACTTTTTTGCGATACATTATTCTTGATATACTAAAGTTACCCTTAGCAATGGTTAGAAATTTTGGTTTTATCTACCTAGTTAGTTTCGTATATCCATTTTTAATTAACCAATTTTTGTTTAGTTAGATCAACAAACCTCATATAATTAGTAGTTTGATTGACTTTTATCTTTAGATTTTGAATTTGAAAAATTCAATTTAGCCTATTATTGAACATATTTGCTGTTATATATATTTTAGAGTCGATCTCAAAACTATATTTTTATTCTTTGCTAGGTATAATGATCGACCCGCCTATAAATTGTTTTATTATAGTATTCATATTCGCTAAATTTGATGGAGCAATTTAAAAGGCAAATAACGCTGTAATTAATTTTAATAACTGCGTTACTAGTAAGTTAATTTTTATTTGCTAGCTTACTGGCTTTGGTGGCAGTATTTAACTTTATTGGTTGTTTAAAATAGCAACCATTGTTGCTTGAGGAGTTTTTT
>NZ_CP183304.1:0-224877 GCF_048541585.1 Legionella sp. D16C41
TTCTTTTTTATTTTGTCTTATATAGGAAAGTTGATAATGTTGGACACCAATTGGCCGGTCACCTTTTTTAGGATGTTTCAATTCAAGTGTCATTTTTTCACTTAAAGAAGGTATATAGTTAGCTTTGGTAACAGTTAAATTAGGATCACTGAACTGTTTTCGCATACAGTTTTCAAAAAAATCTTTAGTAAATAAAAGCTTTCCATCTTTAGCCTGAATAAAGTTTTCCTGCATATTAGTTTTATAATTTCAAAAAGAATTATCTATTAGTATAGAATTAATTTAAAAAATAGCTCTTGTAAGAGAAGTATTCTTCTACATTTAATAACTCAACTTACAGTGCCCTCGAAAAGAAACATGTCTAGGAGGGCGTTCATAAATTATTGATCTTAGCTTGTTCGAAATTAAGATGGGCCTCGGTGCAAAGAGCTATTTCAATTATAAAAATTCTTTAGAGAAGGCTATTACCTAATAGCTTGGTATAAATAGCATAATAAATTTCTGTTAAGGTCTCTAAATCGGCAAGTGAAACACATTCATTAACTTGATGAATAGTTTTATTAATAGGACCTAGTTCGACAACTTCTACGCCATAAGGCGCAATAAAACGCCCATCTGAAGTCCCGCCATCAGTAGAGAGCTCCGGTGCAAGGCCTGTGACATTGGTAATAGCTTCAACACAACTTGTAATCAATTGACCTTGGCGAGTTAAAAAAGGTTCACCATTGAGACGCCAATTTAATAAAGGAGATATACCATATTGCTCAAAGCAGTGAGTTACAAAAGCTTTAAGACTGTCTGCTGTCTGTTCAGTAGAAAAAAACGAAAATTAAATTGTAATAGCAAATCACCAGGAATAATATTTTCCGCATGGCCGCCAGCTTGAATATGAGTAATTTGAAAAGAGGTAGGAGGAAAAAACTCATTTCCTTCATCCCAGCGTCTGCTTACTAGTTCATTTAAAATAGGTGCTAACTGATGAATAGGATTTTTTTGCTAAGTGAGGGTAAGCAACATGGCCTTGTTTACCACGCAAATTTAAATTACCAGTTAATGAGCCTCGGCGGCCAATTTTGATAACATCGCCAATAGTATCTCTACTTGAAGGTTCCCCTACTATACAGTAGTCAATATGAATGTTACGTTTTTTTAATTCACTCATTACATAAGGTGTACCTAGATCAAATAGGTTGCCTTCTTCGCCGCTGGTAATTAAAAAACCTAAACTACCCTTAAATTTAGTCTTACTAAAGCGTTCTGCCATAACCATCATAGCGGCTAAGCTTCCCTTCATATCAGCTGTGCCTCGCCCATAAGCTAAACCATTGCGTTCCTCTAACTCAAAAGGATTAGTATCCCAATTTTGTTTATCGCCAAACAGGCACAACATCTGTATGTCCTGCAAAAACTAATAAAGGTGTTTCGGTGCCCGAATAAGCAAAAAAGTTAGCAACTGGTGGATTATTAAAAGTTAAACAAGTAAAGCCCAGCTGATTAAAAAAATCCATCATCATATATTTTTGGCACCCATTGTCACTAGGTGTAATGGATTCAAACTTTATAAGCTTGCTTAATATAGTACGAATAGACGTCATTTATTGATAATCTCTTAATAGCTCATTAATACTTACTTTAGCTCTAGTTTTTTCATCAACCTGTTTAACTATTACTGCACAGTATAAACTATGGCTGCCATCCTCACTCGGCAGGTTACCTGCAACAACTACAGAACCTGCAGGAATTCTGCCATAGCTGATAGTACCTGTTAAGCGATTATAAATTTTAGTGCTTTGTCCTAAAAATACACCCATTGATATGACTGAGTTTTTTTCTACAATAACGCCTTCAACCACTTCAGAGCGGGCGCCAATAAAGCAATTGTCTTCAATAATAGTAGGATTGGCCTGTAAAGGTTCTAATACGCCTCCGATGCCAACTCCACCAGATAAATGAACGTTTTTACCAATTTGTGCGCAAGAACCTACAGTAGCCCAAGTGTCTACCATAACACCTTCATCAATATAAGCACCAATATTAACGTAAGAAGGCATTAAAACTGTATTTTTAGCAATATAAGCACCACGACGAACTATAGCATGTGGCACAACGCGAATTTGTGTCTCTTGCCATTGCCCAAGCGTATACTCGGAAAATTTAAGTGGTACTTTGTCATAAAATTGGCTAAATCCGGCATCAATTACTTGATTTGGGTATAGGCGAAATGATAACAAAACAGCTTTTTTAAGCCATTGATGCACAAACCATTGCTCATTAATAAATTCAGCTACTCGGTAATAACCTTCATCCAGCCCAGTTAAGACATCATTAACCGCAGTCAAAAGAGTAGCAGGAATATTATTTAAAGTTAGTTCGTGACGTTTTTCAAATCCCTCATTAATGATTTTTTCTAATGAATTCATAATAAAAATTATAAAAAAATAGGTACCTTAGTATACTCAATCTTATTTAAGAATGAAGTAGAGATTTTAGTACTGAGTACAACTTTGCGTAAGTCGTTTATGGAAATGGGCTCTTATCAAGAAAAGAACCCATGTAAACTACTTATTATTACTTTATAAAGCTGACGACTGGAGGCTACCTATTAATTTATCTTTTTCTTCCCATTGTTGATTTAGCCAATGACGAAACTCTAATTGTTTATGCTCGTCAAAAGCTAAGGACTGATCGAAGAATTTAGTAGGAATAGGAATTTGACGTAATTTTACGTAAATAGTGTCTATACGGTGACAGAGAAAATCCCAGAGAGTTGGCTTTTTGCAAGAATAAATGATAGTAAGATCGGTAATAGCCTTAACTCGATTGCCCAAGGTGGTTATTACAAAGCTAATTCCGCCTGCTCGGGGTTTTAATAAAAATTTATAAGGTGAATTTTGCTTAGTTTTTTTCTCTTTAGTAAAGCGTGTACCTTCAATAAAATTCATAACTGCTGAGGGTGTATTTTTAAATAAAGTCATTGCTTTATTTGTAGAAGCTAAATCTCTTCCACGTTTATGTGGTTTTATTAGCTAAATACTCTTTGGAATAGCGCTTCATAAAAGGGCAACCCATAGCCCACCAAGCGAATCCTAACAAAGGAACCCATTTTAATTGATCTTTAATAAAAAATTTTAAAACAGGAATCCGTCGATTTAATAAATATTGTAAAACAACTATATCTAACCAACTTTGATGATTGGCAATTACTAAGTACCAATCATTACTAGTTAACTCATTTAGGCCGCTTACTTCCCATTGCACCGCTTTATTTAAGTTAATATACCAGTTATTCGTACTACTCCAATACGTGGTTATTTTATCAATAATTTTGGTACAAAAAATTCGCCAGCGAAAATTGGGAAATAACTTCAATAAACCAACCACAAGTACAGGTATAAAAAAGATAACCGTAGAGATAGTCAGTATAAAAATAGCTAAAATTCCACGCCATTGGCCACCTTTCTTTTGACGCATGCAATACTCCTTTAGGTTAACGCATAATCTAAATCTGCAATTAAATCTTCTATATATTCAATACCAACCGAAAGTCGAACAAAACCATCTACAATACCTAGAGTTTGTCGCGTTTCAGGCGGGATAGAGGCATGAGTCATAATAGCTGGATGTTCTATTAAACTCTCTACACCACCTAAACTTTCAGCCAGGGTGAAAATTTCACAACGCTGTAAAAAACGCTCAGTAAAGGCTAGGTCACCATCTAAAACAATAGAAATCATACCACCAAAAGCATGCATTTGCTTTTTAGCTAGACCATATTGAGGATGACTAGGAAGGCCCGGATAAATAACTTGCTTAACTTTTGCATGCTTCTCAAGCCATATAGCAAGTGCTAACGCATTCTCACAATGGCGCTGCATACGAACAGATAGAGTTTTTAAACTCCGCAGTAGTAAAAAGCTATCGAAGGGACTTGCAATAGCCCCACAAGAATTTTGTAAAAATGCAAGTTGTTCTATTAATTGAGGATTATCACCAACAACGACAGCACCACTAACTACATCAGAATGCCCATTAATATATTTTGTTGTTGAATGAAGAGTAATATCAAAGCCAAGCTCTATAGGTCGCTGTATCCAGGGTGTAGCAAAAGTATTATCGGCAACAGCTAATAAATTATGCTTTTTAGCTAATAAAGCAATTTCTTGAAGATTTGCTAAGTTAAGCATAGGATTTGAAGGGGTTTCAACCCAAATCATTTTTGTTTCAGGCCTTATGGCGTCTGCAATAGCTTGAGTATCTGCCATATCAACAAAGGTAAAGGTTAAGCCAGAGGTACGTGTCTTGACTTTATCAAATAGTCTATAGGTACCACCGTATAAATCGTTTGTTGCGATAACATGGGCGCCCTTATCTAACAAATCGATTACCGTATTAATAGCGGCCATACCAGATGCAAAAGCAAAGCCTTCTTTACCTGACTCAAGACTTGCTAAGCATTGCTCATAGGAAAGACGAGTAGGATTTTTAGTACGTGAGTATTCATAGCCTAAGTGAACCCCTGGCGAGGATTGTTTATAGGTTGATGTCGCGTAAATAGGCGTTATGACTGCGCCAGTTGTGGGATCAGCTTGTTGCCCTGCATGAATAGCACGTGTGTCAAAATGAATCTTATCCATTATTATCCTTTCGGCTAGTTAAGCAAAAATTGTTAATGCAGTATATACTTTAATTGATATATTCAATGCATATCTTGTTAAATATTTTAGTAGCGCTAACAAGGTTGTTATTTTAGTGAGGGATCAATGCGCAGGCAAGAAATTGATTACCAGAAAGTTGCCTTAGCGGCTGAGACAGTAAAAAAGCGCGGTAAAGAGCCATCTTTAACCAACGTTTGTGAAGAGTTAGGGATTGTCACGATTACCCCTAATTTACCTACCTTACTTGAGAAGTGGTATCACACTCAACCTGAATTCCAACGCAAAAAAATTGCTCCGCTATCAGAAAACATTAAAGTGGGCACGAATGCTATTGTTGAAAAAAATGTTGAGCTTGAGAAGTCACTCTCTTTATTACGCGCCACGCTGGAATGTACAACTGATGGTATCATGATGGTTAATGGTCAAGGGCAAGTGGTTGATTGGAATCAAAAATTTGTAGAAATGTGGCGTATACCCTCTTATATGCTCGAATCTGGGACAGAAAGTATTGGCTTTGAGTATATATTAGATCAACTAAGCAATCCTGAGGCAGTTATTTCCGATGTTCAGTATTTATATGAAAATCCTGATTGGCAGGGAGAGCTTCCGCTTATTTATTTTAAAGATGGGCGTATTTTTGCTCGTTATACTCAACCGCAACGTATTGGCACTGAAATTGTCGGCCGAGTTTATAGCTTTCGTGATGTTACTCAACGTGAAATGGCCGATGAAGAGCTTAGAATTAGACAACGAGCCATTGAGGCAAGTACTCATGGTGTGGCCATTATCGATATTTTAAAAGAAAACTTACCTATTATTTATGTTAATAAAGCTTTTGAAAGAATTACAGGCTTTAATGAAAAGCAAATTTTAGGGCAAAATCTAGCTTATATTCACGGAAAAAAAATAGACCAAGCGAATCATAAGCGAATTATTTTAGCTATTAAAGAATTACGTGAGGAAACAGTTGAACTTGAAACTTCAAGACGCTCAGGAGAAGTTTATTGGTGTGAAATGAGTGTAGCTCCTGTTTCTGATCCTTCGGGTAAAGTTAAGCATTATGTATCTATAATTAATGACATAACAGAGCGCCGAGAAATGGAAGAGCAGTTGCTAAGACAGGCAACTCATGATTCATTAACAGAGCTTCCTAATCGTGTCCTACTCATGGATAGAGTCGAGCAAGCGATTTTACAAGCAAAGAAAAAAGGCTCAATGCTTGGCTTTTTATTTCTAGACTTAGACCGCTTTAAATTAACAAATGATACATTAGGTCATAGTATTGGCGATAAGTTACTGCAAGCAGTTTCAAATCGCCTGCTTATTTCCACCAATGATTTTGACACAGTGGCTCGTTTAGGCGGAGATGAATTTGTTATTTTACTACAAGATATCCATACTGAAGAGCAAGCAGAGCAAACAGCTAACGAAATATTAGAATCGATTGAAAAGCCCTTTCAAATTGGTCAACATAATTTAAAAGTCACAGGTAGTATCGGTATTAGCTATTATCCAAAAGATGGACTTGATTACGAATCACTTATGAAAAATGCTGATTTATCGATGTACCATGCTAAAGATAGTGGCCGCAATAATTATCGTATTTTTAATCAAGAAATGAATCAACGCGTGATTAATCGTATGCAGCTTGATAATGCCTTAAGAGATGCGTTAAAACGTAATGAATTCTATTTGGTTTATCAACCTCTAATGGATTTAAGAAAAAATGTTATTATAGGTTTTGAAGCCTTAATTCGTTGGAATAGCCATCTATTAGGCCAAGTTTCTCCAGCTGATTTTATTAGTACAGCAGAAGAAAATGGCTTGATTGTAGAAATTGGTAAATGGGTTTTAGAAGAGGCATGTAAACAGCTAGTTTGTTGGCATAAAGAAGGGTATAAAGATTTAACTATTGCTGTAAATATATCAGGCCGACAATTTAGACAAACAAGGCTACCTGAGTTAGTTCAGGAAATTTTAATGAAAACAGGCTTGCCGGCAACCTATCTTGAGCTTGAGTTAACTGAGAGCTTGTTAGTGGATGATGTGAAACATGCCGTAGAGACTATGTACCAATTAAGGGAAATGGGTGCAAAATTAGTTATCGATGATTTTGGCACAGGCTATTCAAGCTTATCTTATTTAAAGCAATTTCCAGTGAATAAATTAAAAATTGACCGTTCGTTTATTAGCGAGTTAGTTAGCGAAGAAAATGATGCTGCTATTGCTAGAGCAATTATTAATTTAGGACATAGTCTTAATTTGGAAGTGCTTGCTGAAGGTGTAGAAAATGAATTACAGCGAGAATTTATAATAAGACATGGTTGTGATTATGCGCAAGGTTATTATTTTAAACCACCTAACAGACCTAGCGAACTTAAAGAATTTTTAGAGCAAAACAGCTTACCGCAGCTTGATGCAACTTAATTAAATCATTATTAAATAGATTCAATTCATTAAATTTAATACTAACTCTATTAATAAATGAAAAATTTTGCGTTGCAACCTAAAAAGTTACTTCATCACAACTTATTAAAAATACATGTAATGAAGTAACTAAAAGATAAGCTTATTCTGTGTAAGTTTCTTTACAAGTCACTGTAAATTTAGACTTTTTTAAGCCTATACAAAAAGCATCTTTTGCTTTAGCGTTTAAGGAAATAAAGCTATTACCCTTATAGGCATTACTGTCATTATACAATCTTGCATCATTAAACCAGCCCGTATTAAAAGGTACACAACCTGGTATGTTACTCTCAGTTTTAGTCTCTAGCTTACAGTCTGGTGAAGAGGGCTGTGAGCCATCGAAACCATAGCGAAAGTCATTATTAATATAAACTACCGCTTTAATCGTAGAAGACAAATTAATTACAGGGTTATCTTTGTCTGACTTACATGCTGGAGAACGATTAGGATTAGCAGGGTTACAGTTTATTGGCACTACTCCATTATAATGGATTAAGCTAAACAATCTATTGACCCAGGTCCTGGAAGCTTGTCTATAAGCGCTTTGCCAAGAAAAGCTACTAC
The DNA here is from genome assembly GCF_048541585.1 of Legionella sp. D16C41. Classification (NCBI taxonomy): domain Bacteria; kingdom Pseudomonadati; phylum Pseudomonadota; class Gammaproteobacteria; order Legionellales; family Legionellaceae; genus Legionella; species Legionella sp. D16C41. Next base: position 7,686 of record NZ_CP183304.1, read on the forward strand.
CATCGTGGGGATGGCTTTGAGAGCGATCAACATAATTGGTAATGGCTGATTCAGAGATAATAACAGGCTTATTCATGGCATTTGCAAAAGCTACTGCGCCTAGAATATTGCCATCAATGATAAAGCGCCCATCGCCAATATTACAAGTCGAATTAGGAACAAAGCTCGTCGCAGGAAACCCGTTGTAACCATAAGCTGAGCCATCAAAGTGAGGCAGACATAAGTCATGTTCAAACACGCTTAGCCCTATCCAATCAACAACATCATTTCCTGGATATAAAATTTGATATTCACCTCTCACGGGGTGATAAATATAATATACTCTTGCACCGCTATTTTTAGTCCCAGTATTAATTAAATCGCGTAAATGTCTAAACATTCTTTTATACACTTCGCAACCTATTTTGGGATCTACATTGGGGTCGCAAAAAAAGTTTGAGCTAACCTCATAGTCAAGACGTAATAGGTAAATAGGTTTGGGATTATTATTAATATATTTAATTAAATTATCATATAATCTATCACTCTTACCATCTGCAATGTCGTGAACAGCAGCAACAGATGCTTCAAGCGATGTACACTCACCTGGCTGTACCCCATGTGGGCAGCGTGTACTGTTTGGTGGATTATCTTTTACACTTATTGCCAATTGTATGTATATATCTTTTTTTGCTTGATTAGCTTTATTAACTAAAAATGCAAAGTTATCTTTAGCGCTACTTAATAAGTCGCCTGAAGTTTCGGAGGCATTATTAGGTCTGGATTGATAATAAATAGAACCGCCATCAGGCGTTTGCCCATCTGCTAAAATTGCCTGCAAATTATCCCAAGCCTCATTATTATTCTGACCGGATAAAAGCAAGCGTTGAGTTATTTGTACAGGAGGAGGAGTCGCATTTGCATCATGATTTTTATCTAAGTTAGCTTGATAGTTACTATCACTACCATAACCTTTTACTGCCAAAGTTAAGGCGAGCACAAGTGAACAACTTATTTTTATAATTTTCATGTAATGTTTCCTTACATTGTTTAAGATTACACAGCCACTTCAAATCTTTAGTTTTAATTCTGAAATTAAATGGCTGCATTTTGATTGTAAAACACTCTGATATATTCGAATAGTATCAATTAAATAACTTTTCTAATTTTATGAGAAGGTTATGACTTTGAAGTTAGTATGAAGATTTAAAATTCCTCAAGTTTACTGCACATAAATTTACCTGATAGCAAGCTTTAATCATAAATTAAGTCAAAAAAAGTAAAAGCTTTTTTATTTTGCGACTTGACAATAGTTAAGAATAGGTATGATTTTTGCTGTTTTAAATTTATTGAATGAAAAAATACTATATAAATTAGTTAAGTTAATAAATTTCGTAGGAGTAACACTATGAGTTAAAAGGATCTTATATTTTTAAATTAATAAGTTTGAGCTTATTCATTAATTTAAGGTTAGTTCTTATTAACCTAAATTATAAATTTGTTAGCTGCAGGCAGTCCTACTTCAAAGGAGAGCAGGATGAGAAATGTAACTATTATTGGTGCAGGCTTATCAGGTGCATTATTGGGATTATATCTGGCTAAAAGGGGGTATAATCTTAACCTTATTGAACTGCGCCCAGATATTCGTTTAAGCCAAATTGATAAGGGACGTTCTATTAATCTTGCTATGTCTTGTCGAGGATTAACAAGCTTAACTAATATAGGTTTATTGCCTGATGTTAAGAAAATTATGGTCCCTATGCGTGCTCGAGCTATTCATGAAATGAACGGAGAAATTAAATATCAACCTTTTGGAAGGCATGCTAATGAATATATCAATGCTATACAACGAACTGATTTAAATAAGCTTCTACTAGATAAAGCTCAAGCTTTCTCGAATGTTCAATTAATGTTTTCGACTCGATTGCTAGATATTGATTTTAAAGAGAAATTAATTTTTTTCTCAGACGAGTCAGGAAATAAATTTACTAAATCCTATGATCATTTGATTGGTGCAGATGGCGCAGGTTCACTAGTACGAGAAATTATGCATGAAAAAGAGATAATTCAATTTACAAGAGATTACTTAAATTATGGTTACAAGGAAATTTCAATAAGTGGTGCTTCCTCAAAGAAAATGGCCTATGAACATCTGCATTTATGGCCGCGTGATTCCTTTCTTTTATTAGGAAACCCAAATTGTGATCACTCTATAACTGGGTCACTATTTTTAGCTCATGAAGGTAGAAATAGTTTTGCAAACTTAATTAATGAAGGTTCAATAAAGGTTTTTTTTAGAAAATTTTTCCCTGACGCGTATGATGAGACACCTAATTTAGTTACAGAATTTTTACAAAATCCTACCGGTAATATGAGTACAATTAAATGCTCGCCTTGGTATTATCAAGATCAATGTTTATTAATTGGAGACGCTGCACATGGTTTAGTACCTTTTTTTGGGCAAGGGATGAATAGTGCCTTTGAAGACTGTCGAATCTTTAATGACATTCTGAATCGTTATGAAGATGATTGGCATAAAGCGCTGCCTGCTTTTTTTCAAGCACGCAAAATTAACACCGATGCTGTTGCGAAAATGTCAATGGATAATTTTCATGAAATTCAAAGTGATATATGTGATAAGCAATTTAATTTAAAAAAACAATTAGAACATATTTTAATGAATCGCTATCCAGAACGTTATATCTCTAAACACGTTCTAGTGATGTTTACGAACACCCCGTATGCCCAGGCTTTAGCAATTGGTGAGATACAAAGTAACTTTTTAAATAAAATTTGTGTTAATTTGCATACTATAGAAGATATAGATTGGAAAGAAGTTGATACCTTAATGGATGATTATGACAAAAAATTGGCGAATTTAAACTTTCATTAAAATACATATTGAATACAACGGCATTTTTGTCAAAACTTTGGCAAAAGTAAGAAATTTAAGGACAATTTTTTGTCACTTTGCCCGAATTTAAGGAGTAAAACAGGCAGAAATTCATAGATTTTTAGCTTTTTTTGCTAAAAGTGCTCAAAAAAAGTGGCATGCCTCCTGCAATATTAAAGTTGTCCAACAATTTTATGTCGTGGAGACAGTTATGAAAACTATACAAGCATATATCGATTCTAAACAACAAGAGTTTATGAATCATCCTTTTTTTGAAGTTTTAGAACAGTTAGATACTATCGAAGAGATTAGTTACTTTGTACCTGAATTAACTTTCTGGGCTATGACCTTCCAAGATATTTTGAGACTTAACGAAGAAAGAGTAACTGATCCTTATTTAAAGAAGGTTGCTCGGCATCACCGCTTAGAAGATGCAGGTCATGAAAAATGGTTCATCCATGATAAAAAATATCTAGGTGAAATCAGTGAAAATAAGGCTTGTAATAATGATGATGTATCTTGGTTATACAGCAAAGAAACGCAGCTTACACGCGATGCAGCTTATGCAATAATGTCTGAAATTTATAAAGCAAATGATGAAATTATAAATATTGCCCTATTACTGACTCTGGAATCATCAGGACATGTATTCTTTGAAAAAGTAGTTAAGCAAGTACAAAAAACTGGTGAAGATAAGAACTTAAAATACTTCTCAAGTTCGCATCTAGAAGTTGAAATGGCACATGCATTATTTGAAGAAGAAATGGAAAAACAACTATTTTCAAGGGCTGTTCCTGTAGAAGTTCGTCGTGAAGCCTTAAAAATGGTAGATAGATGCTATGATGCATTTAGTAAGATGTTTGATGGCTTATTGATTGCTTGCAACCGTAGACTGGAACTTGCAAGAGAACAAGAATTACAACATGCTGCTAATACAGTTGAATATGCAGCTTCAAATCAAGCAATACAATAAGTGTAACGGGTTGGACAAGCGTATGGCCAGAGATGGACATGCGCTTGTTTTTATTTATTATTCTCTAAAAAAATCATTTCTATTACTCACTGAGCTCTCAAAATAATTTTGAAATAATTTCATCACCTTGCTCAAATTTAAATAATTTAGTTTTTGACTTTGTAGTAATCCTACTCTACGTTTAAACATGTTAAGCGTATCTTTTCTTAACACTAAGGACGATTTTTATACTCATATTCTGCCTAGGTATTTAAACTAATCAGTCATAACATTAAGCATTAAATGCTGGTTATAACATACCTTAATTGACTATGTCGTATTTAAACTATCGTATCGAAATAGCTATTTAAAAGGAGTTAAATATGCATTTGAAAGTAGTGTTAACAACAGGTGTTTTACTAGCTATTAGTACAGTCTCAATAGAAAGCTATGCCGAAGAATTTTTGGCCAAAGAAATTAATGAGCCATCTTCTTTAATTAATTATTGGACCCCTGAACGAATGAAAAATGCTAAAGAGATGCCACTGCCTTTAGTCAATAAAAAAAACATTCAAGAAGCACCTATGATAGAGCCTTCTGCAGATAAGGTTGAGTCAGCTGATGGCGCTCCGCCATTAGATGGAAATATTGCACCGCAAGCTCAGCAACTTTATATGCCTGATATCTTATCAAAAACTAGTAATTTAGAATCCAAAGTAGCAAATTTTGATAGGGGAACATTTAACTATAATTATACCAGCTCTCGTTTAGTGCCATTAACTGCTGATCTTACCTATCCTTATAGAGCTGTTGGTAAGTTATTTTTTACTATTCCCGGTCAAGGCGACTATGTTTGTTCAGCTTCTGTATTGTCGCAACGAATTATTGTAACTGCTGGGCATTGTCTACATAAAGGTTCTGGAGGAAATGCTGGCTTTTTCACTAATTGGCGCTTTGTACCAGCATTTCGTGATGGCGCAGCACCTTTTCAGACTTGGAGCTCTTCCTATGTAATGGTTACAAATACCTGGGCAACTGGAAATGGTACAGTACCTAATGCTGCTGATTATGGCATGATTGAATTACGTGATAACACAATCAATGGTAGTCCAAGCAAAATTGGTAGCGTTACAGGCTATTTAGGTTATCAAACTCAATCACTTTTTCCTAATCATGCTCATTTGTTAGGTTATCCTTGTAACTTCGATAGTTGTCAAAAAATGCATCAAGTTACAGCTCAAAGTGCACGTAGTGTTGCTCCTAATAATGCAGAATATGGATCTGATATGACTGGTGGTTCAAGCGGTGGCCCATGGATACAAAACTTTGGCGCTTTTGCCATTGGACAAACAGGTGGGCTAAACTCAGGACCTAATAGAATCATCGGCGTTACCTCTTACGGTTATGTAAGTCAAGATCCGAAAGCACAAGGAAGTTCGATTTTTGATAGCCGCTTTACTACTTTACTTAACAATATTTTGTGCGCATCAAGCAGGTAATTGTTCTTAACAATATTAGTTTTTAATTTAACTTTATAGTAATAAAATTAATTTAGGGCCATTTATAATCCAATAAATGGCCTATTTATTGGATTTTCCTCACAATTATTCATGGCCAATCTTAAATAAGCATGTATTTTAAATAGGCTTCTACGTTACCTTTTTCAATATCTTAATCCAACTGACTTTGGCCTTTGTAGACAGTATAAAAAAAGTCTATTTTTTAGAAATTTACTTGAGAAATTTTTTTAAAATAGTAATAGTAAGGTGAGCTAGTAATTGAATTAGAAAAATAAAGGATGTGTCATTAAGTAGGGAGGCGATTTATGCCAAATATTTGGGATTTTTTTAATACTGCAAAAAAATTTGTTCAAGAAAACCAGCCTGTAAACTGGACCGGTGCTTTAGTTCATCCTTACTACTGGTGATGTCTAAAACCGAAGACTATATTTGTAATATTACAGGCAATGATGTAAGTGATGAGCCTAAGAAAACAGGTGTTTATGTTGTACCTGGAACAGGTGATTTTCCTCTTTCACTCCTAAGATTGGTAAACAATTTAATAGCGAAAGGTAAATTACATAACATTAAAGATTTTACTATAGTTTCATTTCTAAATCGCTTTCAAGGAAAAAGTATTGATGATTTTGCGCAAGAACTTGTAGACAAAATGGTAAAAAATAAGGAAGAGAGCGTTATCATAGCAGGGCATTCTCGTGGTGGTTTGGTTGGTGCTAAAGCAGCCCTGATGGCAGCAAAATTGGGTATTAAAGTTAAAGCTGTGATTTCCTTAGCAACTCCTTTTAATGGCTCCTATTTAGCACTTCCTCCTATTACTTGGTTTTCAACTTCAGTAAAAGAAATGGAGGTAGGTAGTGCCTATTTAAAAGAATTGACGAATGAGATTTTAAAATCAGACATACCCCATTATTTTATGATAGCTGGCAGTGATGAAGTCGTTCGCTCAGGCGCATTTATACAAGAGTATGTCAACAAGCATCCTGAATCGATGCTGGTTTTTTAAAAGACATGGGCATTTATCTTTAGTTTCATCTCACGAGCTTGGTTTACTGTGCTGAAGCGTATAAAAGGAGCCAATCATTTATTATTTAACGATATTTTATGAAAAATAGATGGCGAACTATCAGGAATAATTTGGCGAACTATTAGGAATATTATGGCGAACCATCAGGAATATTATGGCGAACCATTAAGAATATTATGGCGAACCATCAGGAAATATGTTTATTTTCAAATAGTTAATAAATTTGACGATTATTAGTAAAAAAACAAAAATATTAATAATTAATGTAAAAGCTTAAATGAATAAAAGGAAAGCTATGTCAGATTAACTAAAATAGGGTAGTTATGAAGAGCTGCAACTCCTCATAACTACAAGAAACCATCATTTGGAATGAAGCTAAAACTCTAATCATATAGAATTATTTATATGAAAATTGAGCATCCAATAAAAATTTTAGCTTTGTTCCCAAAAAAATACAACAAAGATAAGGAAATTATCTATGGGGAACATTTGTTCAATTTTTTATGAGCATTTTGATAAGCTTATTGACTTAACCAATAGTCATAAAAAAGCTGTTTTTCTTGATAAATGCTTATATGGTGGCAAATCTCAAATTACACCTTAGGCGACAATATAATTTGGTTTACGCGTAGCATCCCAGATATGGCTCAAGAACTTTCATTATCAGAACGTACAATTAGTCGATATATTCATGACTTAGTTGAACAAGGGCTTTTAGTAAGAACCTGTAAACTAAGTGCTTCTAATAAAAATAATCAGTTTAAAGTTACAAAAAGACTTTATATAAGAGTAACTGAAAAAATTACTTCAGCATTTACAGAAAAATCTTAAAAGTAAATCTCCTATACAAAAGAGCGAAACTAATAATTGTTCTTTTTTTCAGCAAAATGGCAAGATCGAAAAAGCCAGTATGGCAGAATCTTTAAATAAAGATCAAAATTATAATTATTTAGTTAACAATACAGTTAGTCGAAATAGTATTGTTGATAACAAAGCCGAGAAACCCCAATCCATACTACTTATCCACGTTTTGCTATCGAAAATTTAATTGGAGAACGTGTGGATGAACGAACAAAAAATTATATTAAGGGGATGATGACTAATCTACAAAAAAATTGTAATGTTCGATTCTCTTCACCAGAACAAACCTTTGCTGAAATTGTATTTTGTATTACGAATCAAGCACAGTTAAAACATATCGAAAGCTTGACTCATAAAATTCAAATTATTGCTAAATTATTGCGCGAGAATCGCTGGCTAACACCAAAAGGTTTTTATAACCATACTGATTATGGTTGTTATTTTAAAAGCCAAAATAAATGTCCAAAATTAAGCGCAAGCGAATTTCAAGCGCCTGCAACAAAGCAATCATATCATCAAATAACTTATGCAATTACACAAAAAAAATCCCAATTAAATGAAGCAAAATGCTTACTGCTTAGTGAGAAACGCTGTCTTCAAGACACACTTGCTAAGCAAAATAGTATTAATCAATCTTTTCTAATTGAGTCAATTCAGAAAAGGTGTCAATCGATAGAAGCAGATATAAGCTTATTACACACGGAAATAAAATTGCTGGAACAAAGGCTAACTTTGACATCTGCAGTAAAAGATGAAAGTAAACACTTGCAGAAAACCAAGCAATTAAATCGATTGGTTGAACAAGCAGAAGTGATTAGAAATCGAATTAATCAACAATTTGAAGTAATTTGTAAGGTAACTAATTCATTGCCTAAAGAGCACCCAGATATTGATAGAGAACATAGGCTCTATCAGCAATTAAATACACAACTACAAGTCGTAGAAAACCAGATAATAGATTTAGAATATGAGCTCTATGAGCATAAGGCTGCTTAAAATAAAGTAGCCTTGTTAGTAAAGCTCATTTAAAGGTTAAATAAAGGTATTATTACAGTATGAGTACTTTAGAGCCCTAATTATTAGTATGTTTAGCACATTACCAAGAATTATATATTTAAATTGTTCAGTAAAATTATTTTATAAATATAAGAAAAAAGTAAACTATGAAGTTAGCATAAAATATTACTTTATTAATGCAGTTTTTTTAAGAATATTTTAAAAATATATCATGTTATATAACTTAGCACGCTAGATAACTTTAGCATCTTAAAAATTTATATTTGCTTATAAGGTTTTAGTTTGTCTCTGGAGGCGCAGGAAAGGTGAGGACCGGTGCTGGATTTTTTAATGCGTCTGTCAGGCTAATGAATTTATAACCTTTTTGTTGATACATTTCTAAAATATCACCTAATACATAACTATTAAGTAAATTCGCATGAATTAATAAAATTTGCTTATAACCTAGATGCCCTGCATTTTGTTCAGCCTTTAGAGTTTGCTGCCAAATATAGGCTAAATATTTAGGCTTAAGTTTTTGAATATAATTTTCTCTTGAACGAAAGGGCACTTTATAAATAGTTTCATTATAAGCGAAATCTCTACTATCAATAGTTACCGGTGCCACAATATAATTGTGTTCATGTAAGTAATTAAGAACCTTTGCTTTTGTTTTCCGATTACCTTCTGCTAAATATGGATAACGAAAATATTTGGGATTAGATAAAATGGGAGCTAAAATTTTATCAGCCTTATCAATATCAGCAATATACTTTTCAGCACTCATTGTATTTAAATTATAATGTGAATAAGTGTGATTACCTAAACTGAAACCAGCATTAATAAACTGTTGGAGAAAAGCCCATTGTCCTTTCTCTATTGCACCTGCAATAACAAACCCTGTTACTGGGACTTTATATTTTATAAAATTTTGGACAATACTAGTAAATCGTTCTTCTGAACGCTCCCGTTCAGCAGGGGTGCCCATTTTTGACGCTACAAGAGGTAAGTCGTCAATAGTAATTGCAATTTCTCGTTCTGGCGCTGCTGCGCCACAACATAAAGTGGAAAATAAAAATAAATAAACGAAGAAAAATTTAAACATTATGTAGTCCATTACTAGATAGGAAATTTAAAATAATTTATATTTAATAAAATTAAAATCTAAATTCTATGAGCTAAAAATCTAATTAGCTTTTAATATTTAAGTTGTTAGCCTTGTTAACTACATATTAAATGATAGAACATTATTTAATAATAGATATAACTTTTACAAATTAAAAATGGAAAATTTATTTAAAAAAATGGGAAAATTAAGCAAGTCTAAAGGTTTTAACCCACACTGGTCTGCTTGGATTGCTCTTTTTATTATCACAATTTTATATGAAGCATTACCAAAGGTATTTTATTGGGGACATAGTAGATTAATGATTTGCTTGGTAATATTATTAGCTATTCCTATGCTTATATCCCATCGGCGTAAAAATATTTTTATTGTTCAAATACTTTCTATAAGTATAAATTGTCTTATTACCTTTTATATCATCATGTCAATAAGCCGAATAGTGTTTGCTGCTTTTGAAGGGCAAATAGGACCTAAGCACCTTTTATTATCAGCTTTTATTCTTTGGATTGCTAATATTTTTTTATTTGCCTTGTGGTACTGGTCGTTAGACGCTGGTGGGCCGCATAAAAGAGATTTACATCAATTTAATGAAATTATAGCTTTTTTATTTCCTCAAAAACAAATTGCTATCTCCGCAACTGAAATCCCCAATGCTATTAAAAATTGGCAACCTAACTTTATAGATTATTTATTTCTTGCTTTTAATACTAGTACGGCTTTCTCTCCAACAGATACGCCAGTTCTTAGCACTTGGGCAAAAAGTATGACTATGATTCAAGCGCTTATATCCCTTACAATTGTTATTATACTTGCAGCACGAGCAATTAATATTTTTCAAACATCTAATTATTTAATTTCATAATTAAATTATATTTATTAACTGATAATGGATGATAGAGAGAGTAGGGTGGGAAAACTATTCTTGATGTAAACCTAATGATTATAGGTTTATAGTGTTATTTACTTATAGATATGGGTGAGCTTTGTTCCAAATTAAATTACACGTTAGAGATTATGAGTGCGATATGCAGGGTATTGTTAATAATGCTATTTATCAACATTATTTTGAACATGCAAGGCATATATTTTTAAAGAAACACGGTAGTAACTTTTTTGAAATGGTGAGGAAAGAGATTTTTTTAGTAATCTATAGAGCAGAAATTGATTATTTGCAGCCCTTAACTTATGACCATGAATTTACAGTAAGCGTAGATTTCGAGCAGATCTCAAAAGTTAGGGGTGTATTTAAACAAAATATATTTATCGATAATGTTATTTATACAAAAGGTCAGTTTTTTGTTACTGCAGTAGATAAAAATAAAAAACCAATGAATTTTGATTTGATACAACTAAATTTTAATAAGGTAGTTTAGTTTATTTAAATTAAAATTAAGAATATTATAATCAACATAAATTATTATGCATCTTTCAACATTTGCTAAGTTTACTTTTATTGCTCTTTATTTGCTTGCAATAGCTTACACACACTTACGGGGTAAAGTACGTTTAAAAATCTTTCGTCAGCTATTTGATCATTCTAGTTTACTAGCACCAGTAAATGCTATTATGTATTTGTTTTCTGCAGTACCTAATAAACCATTTTTAGAATTATCACAATTTCCAGAGCTGGAAATATTAAAAAATAATTGGTTAATAATTCGTGAAGAAGCCCAATATTTATATCAAGAAGGATATATTTCTGCTTCGGATAAGAATGATGATATCGGTTTTAATTCTTTTTTTCGTAGGGGCTGGAAGCGATTTTATTTAAAGTGGTATCAAGATCCTATGGCTTCAGCTATCCATTTATGCCCTAACACATTAGCCTTAATTCAGCAAATTCCATCTATTAATGCCGCTATGTTTGCATTACTTCCGAAAAAAAGTTTTTTATTTGAACACCGTGACCCTTATGCTGGTTCTTTACGTTATCATTTAGGTTTAATAACACCTAATAGTCAAAATTGCTATATTCAAGTAGATGACAAAACTTACTTTTGGAAAGATGGCGAAGATATATTATTCGATGAAACTTATATTCACCATGCTAAAAATAATACCAACGAAGATAGAATAATCCTATTTTGTGATGTTAAAAGGCCTCTTAAATATCAGTTAGCAAATAAATTTAATTCATTTTTTAGCTCTACAATTATGAAAGCAGCAGCCAGTAAAAATTTACCACATGAATCTGTAGGAGTCATTAACAAACTATTTAAATATATCTATCAAATTCGCCTGCTTAGTAAAAAATTAAAAAGTTATAATAGAATGTTCTATTATCTAATAAAATTTTCTCTTTTTTTTCTTTTAGGTTATTGGGTTTTTATTCACTAAATTCTACTGACAAACTGAGCTATAAAGGAGCATTTTTAAAGTTATACACATTTTCTGGGGATAACTCTGTGAACTAACTATTAAAAAAATATTTTACTAGTTCTAATACATTTTCTTTAGTTAATTTTAGTTATTCTTAAGCCAAAAATTTCAAGTAAATAGAGTAACCTGATTTTCTTTTATTAATAAACTAACTTCATTTTTTATAATTTTAAAACTAAATAAAGGTAATTAACTAAATTAATTAATGCTTCAATATTTATGAACAGGATTTTGTTTATTGCAAATAAAGTCATCTTTTCTAAATAAAGTTTACAGTAAAGTTAGATAGTTAAACTAAAGCTAAATTAGCAACAATTCGTTTAAGCCTATCAGGGTTATCATCAACATAAATAGCTGTAGTAACAATAGACGCATGGCCTGCCAATTTAGATACCGCTTTAATATCTACTCCTTGCTCAATAAGTTTGGTAATAAATGTGCGCCGTCCAGAATGTGAGCTTGCGCCAATAATACCCGCTCTATCATAAATCGCTTTAAACCATTTTTGTAAGGTATTGGCTGTAAAGCGACTTCGCCTTTGAGTTTGAAATAAGGGTTTATAGCAAGCTATGTTATTTGTTTTTAGTTGATTTAGATGTGCTTGTAGCGCTTCACGTAATTTTTTATTACTTAAATAAGCATAACGTTGCTTTTCACCTTTTGTCATTGATCGTTTAAGGCAAATTTCATCCAATAGCCGATAATGATTATCAGCTACATCAGCAATAGTAAGTGAAGCAATTTCTTTAGCTCGCAACCCTAAGCCAAAAGAGCAGTAAATTAGTGCAACATTACGACAGGCAAGTGAGCTATCTCTAGCTATTGCTAGCAACCGTTTAAATTCAGTATCGGTTAAAACTTTAGCTTTCCCTTCTTTAGGCATAATTTATTTAAAAATTCCGAAAATAATTTTATTTTAACTAAATAAGGAACTCTTAGCAAAAAAAATAATTTGTCAAAATTGTAACAAGGTTAATAACCTTCGCCAGTACTGGAGAGTTCCTCTTTTGTATAATTTAGGATGTGTTTTATATTTAATATAATTAAAAAATTTGTTACCGCATGCATGTTTATAAAATAAAAAAATATTTAGTTAAAATTAAATCCTGGGGTTTATTCTAAGGAAAAACTAAAACTTGCTTTAAAGTTAAATAAGCTAGGTAAGTAAATTTAATTATGTACGAGTTTGTAGCATCGCCTAATTCGACGATGCTACAGAAATAACTACATGGTAAATGGTTGTTTAGTAGCATGATGATGAGTTGAATAGTACTCATAGAGTTTATTAATTTCATTAGCAATCTCGACACTTTTAGAGCCTGCTATATTATTTTTCATTAACTTTTCTGTAACATATAAGACGTTAGCATCAAGAATTTTATTTATTTTTGCAATATCTTCAGATGAGAAAGCTTCGATTTGGACAACTAGATTCTTTATAGCCTTTGTAAAGATACTACTAATACTTTCTTGTGAAAAGATAGTTCTACCTCTATATCGATTATTATCTTTAATTATTGGGTGATTACTCATACTTATACTTCTTTCTTTTGCCACAGCATGCTTAGGATTTATTAGTAGAACAGCTTGGTAAAGCTCGGAGGCTAATAAAGGAGTATTTTTAAGTGGTAATTTTTTTTCATAATAAAAATCGCCAATAAGAGAAAGAACATTAGCTAGAAACTCAGGATTTGAAGCTTTTTCTACAATTTTGGTAAATGTTTTTACAACAGCTCTAGAATGAGCCTCTTCTTCAAAGGTAACCTTTTTTGCAATGTCATCTTTGTTAGTAAAAAATGTTGCCGTATTACCAAGTATGCTTGGTATAGTAAGTAGATCTTTTGGATAAAAAGCTTGGATTTCAGTAACGAGTAGCATGCTTTCAGTGTCAGTATGATCATTTATGGGTAGCATACTTTCAGGCTCGGTATGACTAGTACTCATTTCCTCAACATCTGAATCCTCAGAGATAACATATTTAGATTTTTTGGGAGATTTTTTGGTAATTACATTATCTTCATGATCGTCGCTATCTGAGGGTTCATCAGCTTTATTGAGTCTACGTTTTTTAATAGAATCAATTTCCAAATGAGTATCGGCAGGTACTTTAGTGATTAAATCTTCTATTTCTTCTATGATAGGATGGTCTTTATCTACGTCAGAATTAGAGAGTAAATCTGCAAATTTTTGGATAAGTTGGTTTGTAGTATGGTCATTGTCTGCGGTCGCTACTAAAAATTGATAACTTAAAATTTCTAGTGTCTGCATGGGGGTAAGTGGTAAATCGAGTAATTTATTGTTACTAATGTAGTGGCGAATATCATTGAGAAAATACTTATCTAAGTTAGCTTTATACCCTTTTTCTAATAAATGTAGATAACCTAGATGTAAATTGATATCTATAGAACCATTTGCTCGCTTTGAGTAGTCTATTGCTTTAGCAAGCCACTCTAAAGCGGCTAAAATATCCCGCTCATTAGCTGTTTCATCTAGCCTGTCATTGAATTCATCACTAATTGTTTCAGAAAGTTCAGCAAGTACTGTATAACATTGCTCCATTTTAGCTTTTATAATAGTTTTATTGTTGTTGGGATGCATTTCTGCGTAAACAGTTTCTAATTCAAAAACTAAACCTGGGACTTCTTTCCACAAATTATTTATAGGTTCATAATTAAAGGTTTCTTGATCATTGATAGTAACTCTAATAGCCTCATAAGTTGTAAGGATTATTTCACAAGCCACATAAGTAAATGCGTAAAGAAAATTATTACGTCTTTTAAAATTTCGCTGTGATGCTAATTGATTTAAAGTTTCCAGGGCATGTTTATAATGAGTTAGGGCTTGAGTATACTCACCTAGGTTATAAGCTTCATCGCCGGCAATTTGATCAGGAGTATTGAAATAATAGTGCATATATTTTACTTTTTATTAAAAGAACAAAAATTTTAGCATATGATTTATATATGACAATACTGTCTTTAACTTTATCATCTCTCATTTTGGATAATTAGATTACAAGAATTTAGAGGATTAAAATCAGACAGTATAAGCGCTTCATATTGAATACTGTTGAATTGTAAAGTATTTTATAACTTCGAAAATATAAGGATATTCAATGGGAAGTTATAGAATAACCGGAATTGCTCTTGCGATAGCTAGTAAATTGCTTTATGCCGGTACCATGGGCTCTGTAGATTTTTTACCAGTTTGTGTACCTGGAACGAGTATAATTCCCTGTGCAACTAACGCTTGGGAAATCAGTGCAGCTGCACTTTATTTACAGCCAAACTATGACAGTAAAATAATTTACCTTGGAAATATTAATACTGAATTATTGGCTGAGCGGATTACAAAAGATTCTTCGAATTGGGATTGGGGTTTTCAATTAGCAGCTGCTTACCACTTTGGCACAGGTAATGATCTTAATATTAATTGGTACCATTTTGATCAAGCAATGACTAACACTACTAATCTTGATGCATTACCTTTAAATTTATCAGCTCCAGTAACATACACTTTTAAGCCAGAGTGGGATGAAGTAAATTTAGCACTGGGGCAAATCATCGATTACGGAGTCAATAAAAGTTTCAGATTCTATGGTGGATTACAATATACTCGTTTAGCTAGTGAAGTAGATTTAAGCCTGCCACCTCTGGTTATAAAAAATATAATTAGAAATATCAGTGCTAATGGCGAACTTAAATTTCATGGTGTAGGCCCACAACTTGGAATCGATTTTTATTCTGATTTACTAAATGGCTTTGGTTTATATGCAAACGCCGCTATAACTATCTTGTTTGGCAATGGTCGATTTCAGCAAACTAGTTTTGTTAATAATACGCCTTTAAATTATAAAAGTGGCTCAAAAGAGTTAGTTGTTCCAGAGTTTGAAGGTAAAGCTGGAGTACAATTTAATTATATAATGAGGCAAAGTTATTTATCTTTGCAAGCAGGTTATATGCTGGTTGATTTTTTCTCAGGCACAAAAACGTTGTCGCAAGGTTTTGGCAGTGTGTTTTCCTTAAATGGGGCTTATTTTGGTGCTAAATGGGTAAGTAGTATATAAGCAAAAGTTACAGCTATTATATGCGGGGCTGCTAGATGCAGCCCTTTTTCTAAATTACATTGCGACATCTATTTCATTAGCTAATTTTTTAGATTGTGAGTTTATGCATTTTTGAGCTTGTTTTTTGTAGGAATCAATTTCTGGAAATAAGATACACAATTTTTCCCAGTAATATAACGATTCTTCTAGTTTCTTTTGTTTCATTAAGGCAACTGCTAAAATTCTTAATGCTTGTATATTGTTTGGGTCTTTATCATAGAGTGACTGAGCGAGTCTAATTTGAATTTCAGAACTTTCAGCATCTTTTAATTGTTCAGACATTCTTCTTAAAATTAATGTTTTTGCTTTTAAAAATTGCTTATCATCGGGTAACTCTGCTAGTAAAGCTGAATTAATTTCCCAAGCTGCTTCTAATTCATTTTTTTCTAAAAGCAAATGAATTCTTTTTATAGCGCCTCGTGCAATAAGTTTAGTTATATTTTTAATTTCAGATAACTGATTATCTTTTGTATTAAAATATAATTTCATCTGTTGAACGGTAAATAAGGCCTCAAGGAAATTATCAGCTTTTAAAGCAGCTTTTGCTCTTAGTAACCAAGCAGGCTTATCTTTACTTTCTAAATTTGTTGCTTTAATTAACCAATTTAGCGCTTTGGAGTATTCATTTTTAGCATAGAAAGAACGACCAATAAGCAGCGATATACCAGGAAAATTAGGCTCTACAAAGCAAATATTTAAGCCAGCCTTAATAGCCTTATCATAATCGGCATTTTTATAAGCTTCTTTTAAACCTTGCCGCTGATTTAATATAAATTCGCGGCGCGTACGAATGGCAGAATTATGCCTTGGTTGAATTAATAGCAGTGCACTTAAATACGTTGACCACTGTTTAAGATTTTTTTGACGTAAATCGGAATTTTCTATAAATTTTAACCACTCTGCTGTTGTGGTGGAAATTATCTTTTTTATTTGCGGATCATTTGGCCATAACTTACTTGCTTTTAAAAAACTTTTAGCAGCCGGTAAAATAAAATTATGATTAAGTGCTGTTCTTGCAATAGAGATCATTTCTTCTGCAGAAATTAAAGACACGCGTTCAATAAGGAGCTCTAAACTCTTTTCATCAGCGACCGTTGCTAGCATTCTATTTAAAGCAGAAATTAGGTTTGAATCATTAGGTGATATTTCTAATGCTAAGTTAAGCCATTTAATAGCTTTTTCAAAATCATTAGTTTGCTCAAAAAGTAAGGCTTGTTGTGATGCAGCTTCTAATTTAAAATCTTCAAAATTATACAACTGTTCCCAATAAATACTTGCTTTTATAGGATCGCCTAAAGCTTGAGCTGCCATAGCAGATAATTTAATTACCTCAGGTTCATAAAATTCTTCTTCAAACAAGATATCTGCATTATTTAAAACTTCTTTAAATTGCTTAAGATTGAAGTAACTTTTAATTAGAAAAAGTCGGCCTTCATTGCTTAACTCTTGCGCTTCATCAAGCAATTTAAAGTTTTCTATTTGTCTTTCATAATCATTTAAATGATACTGTATTCGACCAAAAAATTCTTTTGCTGCAGAGAATTTAGGATTCTTGCGGATTAAATTATTAAGTTGTTGTAATACAGTTGTTATCTCGCCTTGATTATATAAATCTTCTAGTTGCTCTAATTCATCATTAGGTATATTTTTATCTTTCTCAATTTCTGTTTCACTACTATCTAGACCATTTAATAAAGGCTCTATATAAAGTCGATGTAAATCGTTAAAAATTCTACTTTCAAATAAAGGGGTATAATGTGTACTATCTAAACCATTTTTTTGTAAAGAAGTGGATTGACCAAGCACCATCATTAACGGGGTTGGATTATAAACTTTACAGCCAATATCTTTACCAACTTGCTCAATCGTTTTAATCCAATTGTCACGTGAGCTAATATAAGACATGTCTGGTAATTTTACATTACAGTGCGTAATAAAAACTACATTTTTTACGCGTTTTGTAATTGCTAACATATCTTCTTTAAGCTCTTCTGCAGTCATTTGCTTAACAGAAATTCTACTTAACAATTTTTGTTTCTCTTTGGGATAGGATTTATAAACAGCATCTGCTTGTAAAAAATTTAATAACTCTTCTCGGTTAGAACGAGTCACTAATGACCAAAATTTTTTGGTACGCACAGGCTCTAAAAAAAATTCTGAAAAATAGACATAAATATAATTCATCTGTACATATTCATCGTCGACCATCACGGCTTTTGCTGATGAAATTTCAACAAAATATAAGTCAGATGCAGCAGTTTTTTGCGCAAGCTTATTTTTATTAAAACGAAGCCTAGACGATAAAATAGGATAAATATCTTTTGACGGTAAGTAATCGCCTTGTAAATATTTAAGTTGCTGTAACGCTTCAGCACTCGTATGGGTAAATCCATAAATATCTGCCGTATTTAATTGAAAATATGCTTTAGAATTGAATTTTTTCAAAGGATTATGAATTCGACAAGAACCGATAGGTGTTATTTTATTGTCATAATATTTCTCGCTACTTTAGACTAAACTATATAACTTCTATTTACGTTACTAGCGTTGTAAAGTGATTTTTGGATTGTCTTTTGTAAAAGAAAATATATTTCCCTTGATAATTTTATTCCATCATCACATTAGTTATTAACAAATTAAGACTTAATTGAAAGAAGTGAATTTAATTAGGTAAAGTGAATTTATAAGTAAGTATGAGCTTAGGCAGCTAGCTCTTATTAAATTCTTTCTTTAATAAGATAATTGTTTACCTACTTAAAGAATAATTGATTTATTTAAATCATTAGCCACTTCCTTATAGCTAGCGTTATTTTAACTATAAATTAACTGTTTTTCATTCTGGTGTCTACCCGCCTTATTTCAAAAAAATATCACTTTATTTAATATGACGCCAAAGACCACCACTTAGTCGGGCATTACTGGGCTTTTTAACTAAAAAATTACGCAATAAGCTTAAGTATTCTTGTGTCCAGCGCGCACAAAACTCTTCTAAATTTTCATCAGCAACAGGGATAGGAAGCTCTATTAATTCAAAATAAAAATAATTTTCACTCCAAACTGGAACAGAAAAAAAAGAAGGAGATTGGGTTTTAAAAGATATCCTTGCGGCAAAATCAGAATAGGTAATTTTCTGATTTTCAAAATCAATTTTAGGAGCAGCAGGATTCATTGCGCCATCTACAGCAATGGTAATGATATTGCCCTGACGTAACGCTTTAATAATTTGTCGAACAACTTCAGCTTCAGTATGAACACTTGTTGAAATTAACGTATTACTGTAGTGCATTGAGGGGAGGCTAGGAGTAGAGGCTATCCATTTATAAGGTAATCCTAATAGCTCTAAAGCTAAAGGGCCTGCATAAAGACAGCCTACATGCGCTGAAGCTAAAATGATACCTTTACCCAGATTTAATTTTTCTTCAAGAAGGATGCTTTTTTCTGTTAAATCTTCAAAGAAAGCCATAGCTTCATCAGCTTGATCAGTTCGACATTCTAACCAGTCTAACAAATAATGATCGAGTAAATAGGCCCATTTTGCTTTCTCTTCATATAATGACCGTTCATTTTCGCCGACCGATGGTTCATAGCGCTTAACTATTTCCCACAGCCAATCAAATCTTGCTTTAGGAAGCTCAACCGTCTCTATTTTTTGCCATAGTTGATTTAGACCACTCTCAAAAGTATGTGGTAAACTTTTATTTCGAATGAAGACCCCTTCTTCAAACAAAGTGGTTGCTTCTTCATTACGCCCCGCTTGTACTAATGCAGAAGCAGCATACCGCTTCCATTTTATAGAGTCAGGTAATAGGTCTACAACTGCAAGCATTTCGTCAGCCGCTTGTTGATAATGGCCAGCAAATTTTAATGCTCTAGCATTGAGTAAACGGGTATGAGGATTTTCTGGTAAAAGTTCTTTTAATTTATTGAGGTATTGCAGTGACTCTGTATAGTTTCCTTTTCTCAGTAATAAATCGCCTAATAAGTTATTTACTTGAATATTTTCTGGGTCAATCTCACCAGCTTTAACGAGAGCTGCAATAGCTTCCTCCTCATTTTCTCCGCTTAC
Source organism: Legionella sp. D16C41 (assembly GCF_048541585.1). Lineage (NCBI taxonomy): Bacteria > Pseudomonadati > Pseudomonadota > Gammaproteobacteria > Legionellales > Legionellaceae > Legionella > Legionella sp. D16C41. The sequence goes on from NZ_CP183304.1 coordinate 27,587, forward strand.
AAGCTTTATCTTTGCTGAAAGAAGATTAATACGCACATCGTTAGAATCTAATATCAGTAATTGCTTAGTAATATTTTCTGCTAAGGAATAATCTTTTCCATCGTATGCAATTTGTGCAGCTTTAATACCTAGATCTATAGGTTGCTCAGAGAAATTAATCTTGGCAATATATTTCATGCAAAGTTTAAAGTTTCCTACTCTGGAAAGGGCTAAAAAAGCTACTTTTAATAATCGTTCATTTACACTATAACCATGCTCGTAAGATTCAGCGAGACTCGCAGCTTTTTCGAGGTTGTTTGCTTGCAGATGAAGTTGAATTAGCTGGGCAGCAACATTGTAATTGTTTTTCTCAATGGCAAGTATTTTTTCTAAATAAATACTACCTTCTAGACGTTTATTTTGCCTAATTAATACACTACTTAAAGTGGTTAAATCTAATATTGAATTGGGATGGGTATTTACTATTAATTCAAGCAATTTACCAGCCCAGATAAAATGTTGAGCTTTTATTAGAGGTGAAATAATTAAGCGGCGTAACCAAGCGCAATCAGTGTAATTATCCCAAGTCAAATTTTTAAAGATAGAAAAACCTAAATCATGTTGATTAAGGTTAAAATGAATTAACCCTAATTTCATTAGTTCATTTTGGGCTAAAGTGGTAGTCTTTTTCTTCTTTTCAAAAATTAATAATGCCTCAGACCACTTTTCTAAGCTTATTAATTTATCTAGATCATTTATGTCGTTAGTTTCCATTACATTTTTAATATTAAGTTTTTATTGAAATTTTTATAGCTGTTTTTATTAAGGATACTAAGGTAACTAAACTGTATAATATAATTAAAATTAATAAAAATAATTTTAACTTCTGTGGCTCAACAGGTATAGGTGAGGTAATAGGTGGAACAATAGTGTGAGAAGTATTGACGTTGATTAAAAACTTGTAATTTAATATCCTCAAGCGATTTAAGTGCTACTTCCCATTCTTTTTCAGCAAAGTCTCTTTCAATTAAAGCGCTTTCAAATCCTGATAAAACTTTATTCATTGAATGTGCGCCATTATCTACTAATCGCTTGTTTAAACTTCTTTGTTGTTCACGTAAAACGACAAGGTGATCACTTAAGCGCTCTACAACTGGACTATTTTTAACTTCAGCTTTCTTATAAACTCCAATTTCTTGTTCAGCTTGTTTTATCTTAGCTTTAATATCACTTAAGCTAGCATAGATAGCCGCGACAGTTTCTCTAGGATTGAGATCACGTTTTGATATTTGTAAATTAACAATTCTTTTTCTAGCAATTTGTAGGTTTTTTTCACGTTTAATGACGTTGTCTTGCGCTTCTTTAATTTTATCGGCAAACATTTTACTTGATAAAGTATTTACCCAGTTTTCTGCATATAACAATAAAGCGTCTGCAAAGCGCTTTGCATCCTGCTGGCTTTTGGCTTGAACTTTGATTTTTAATATTCCTTCTTGGATATCAATAGCTACTTTTACTCTTCTTTTATAATAATTATAATCATCCGTGTTAATAAGTGTAGTTGAGAACGGCCGTGATAAGAAGCGAGTATCAGGATTTTTAAAATAGCTAATAAAACCTTGTTCTTTTTCCATGCGATTCATCATTTCTCTCGCGAAAAAATATATTCGCGAGCAGAAAAAATATTTTGCATAATACTAGGGCTAACAGAAGTAGGGAGGATAGCGGAGCCTAGCGTATTATCATTTAAAGAATTAGTCTTTATCGTTACAATCGCTTCCGCTTCATAAAAGGGAGTTGCGAAAAAAGATATAATACAGGTTAATATGGCTGAGATTAGAATTAATAAGGTTATTTGTTTTAAGAATAAGCGTTTTTTACGATGGTGCTCAAAAACAATAGCTTGCTTTGTTCGATAAATTTGTTCTAGGCTAGGTAGTTTATCTAAAGCTGCTACTTTTTTTTTTTCTTTTTCTACAGTATCAATTTCTTCTTGACGTTGACGTCTAAACTGTTCAGCGCGTGTTGCGCGTTCACTTTCTGCTTTTTCCCGGCGTTCTTTAGCTGCAAGCTCTGCAGCAGCTAGGCGTTGTGCCTTCCAGGCTTGAATGCGCTCCTCATTAAATTTTTTTTTCTCGAGAAGGCGTTTTTCATCGCCATTATCCGTCATTTTTTTTCTTATATCCTATTTTAATGCGATTACACTAAACTTGTTTCCTGCTCAAAAAAATAACATGCTTCTTCATGTGATTCATACATTTTAATTTCACCATTTTGCAATAGTCCATGTTTATCACAAATATTTTGCGTAAGTTTTGCATTTCGAGAAAAAAAGATTAAACCAGAATGCTTTAGTCGTAGTTCTAAAGCCACTTCGCATTTTAATCTAAAATCATCATCACCTACACTTAACTTATCATCAGCTAAAAAAAAATCACAAGGAATAGCTAAACTTACTGCAAATCCTAGTTTAGCACGCATATTAGCTGAATAAGCGCCTATTTTGGAGTTAAGTTCACTATTTGATAATTCAGCAAAGTCTTGACAGAAGGCCTTTAAATCAAAAGGATCAAGGTAATTTAGCTGAGCAATAATTTTTATATTTTCATTGGCGGTAAGAAAAGGATGAAAAGCCCCTGCATAACCTAATGGCCAAGCAGTCTTTTCTTTAATTAAAATACCACTATCTAGTTTCTGTATTCCTGCAAGGATTTTTAAAACAGTGCTTTTGCCAGCTCCTATATTGCCAAGTATACCGACTTTTTGACGCTCTTCAACTAAAAAAGTTGCATCACTCAAAACAATCTGTATGGTATTTAAATGTTTAAAAAACTTAGTAGCATTTATAAACCCTAACAATGTTGCACCTAATTAAATTTATGTCTTTAAATATTACGCACACTTTTATTTAATTAAAATAATTTAGCTAAGTAAATATCTTAAATTCATATTAATCATAAGCGTTTTGACGGCTCATTCTAATAAATAGTGTAATACCAGTCATGACACCAATAAATAAAATAGGCTGATAATATATAGCCATTCTAGAGTGGTAGCTTAAAAAAGTACCATCGCGAATAATTTCGATAGATTGAAATAAAGGATTCATAGCGCCTATGTTAGCTAGCCATTCTGGTAATTCATTAGCAGTATAAAAGACACCAGAAATCCAAAAAACTGGTCTTAATGTAAGGGGTAAAAATTTTTCTACTATAGGATATAAATTTGCTAACTCTGCTGTAAAATTTCCCACAGCAACACCAGTTCCCCAAGCACATAGATAACCAAAGATCATGATTAATGGATCGTGGCATTCTATTTTAGCAAAAAAAATAAAATTTAAGGTAAATAATGTTAAGAATACTAATACACCATTTAATAACTCACTGAGCGCTGCAGCCGCTAATACAACTATAGGTGTTATACTGGGAATAGGATGGATTGACTTGTTTTTCTTGTTCTCATAATCGAATTGATAGTATATCTAAAAAGAATATAAGACAGCATACCGGGTATTAAGAAGCTTACTATATCAGTAAATATAGGAACTTGTTTTCCAATTATGGAAAAGAAAATAATAATTGCGCCTATCCATGCTAAAGGATTTATTAATGCCCAAATATAGGCTAATGTATCGCCAGAAAATCTAGATTTTATATCTTTAATAATTAAAGTGTTAATAATTTCATTCATAACTAATTTATTATTAATTTAATGGGTATGAATTTCATAAGCCTACATTTTAAAATGATCTTCCTAAGCCTATGGCAGGGCTTAAGCTTGAAAATATCTTTCTAATATTGGTATAAGGCGCATCTGTTGTAATAATTAAATCGCCATCTCTTATCTTAAATTGTTGTGCAGCAAAAACAGCGTTCATTTGCCGCATATTCAATTCATAGATAACTTGTGCATCTGTTCGCAACAAACTCTACCTATCATAGGCGTTAATGCATGCAAAATTTCTGCTTTTTCATGTCTTAATAAATAGACTCCAGCTGGATTAGCCATATCGTCGCTTAATCCTTCAGCTAATGCGATGGCTTCAATTAAAGATAATTCACTTTTGGAAAATTTTATTAACTTTTGAACACCTGTTGCACCAAGAACCGTGAAAGAGCGATTTATCTCACTTAAAATTATATTATCTCGTGGGTAAAGCGTGACATTTTTGTCAGGAGCTTGATAGATATCTATAAGTGTTGTTTTAAATTTTTTACCTTTTCTTTCTAGCATCACTTCAGTTAATTCAGGCGAGAGGGTAGATCCTCCGGCCTCAGCAAGTACTGAAACTAAATCATATCGTTCAGGCCTTATTTCTAGAGTACCTGGTTTTGCGACTGTGCCTTGGATAGATACCTGTTTACTAAGTCCTTCTAGCTTTTTAATAATGACTTGCGGATTAATAACTTTATTTTTTAAGATTAAGGTAAGTTTTCGTTGCAATTGCTCTACAGTATTACCTGCTGCTTTTACTTTCCCTACGTAGGGGATATAAATATGTCCTGTCCCTGAGATGATGTGGGGACCGAGGCTCGCAGCGCCTTTTTGATCACCTGTATATAATCCTTCGGAAGCATTTTCCCAAATATTAATCTCTAACTTATCACCAACATCTAACGTTTCATAATTTATAAGATCAGCCTCACTAGCAGCTATCCAAGTATATATAGAACTAATATTTGTTATTGTTGCTACATCTACAGTAACGGGAATAATAGGGATATGGCCATAACTACTCTTATATACATCATACTTTGTAGGGCCACTTCGTGGTAACGTCGTACAACTTAATAACTGCAAATAAAGTACAACTAATATTAATTGACAAATTATAAATCTTACACCAACTCTTCGCACACTTCCTGCTCCCTTAATACGTGGGGGGATTCCCTAGTTAAAGCTTTAACAGTTGTTTCAATCATACCTGAAATTGAAAAATTTGTGTTGGCAAATTGAATTGCTTTATCTTTTAAATTTGGATTCTCTCTAAACTTCGTTATAATATTTTCTACTTTTTCGCATGCTTCTGATAGATCAGGCTCTTCTGAGCTACTTAAAATATAGCCTGTTTCTCCTTCAATAAAACATTCCGCTGCGCCACCTGCAGGAGTGGAGACAATGGGTACGCCCATATACTGGGCCTCGATGAGTACATTCGGTAGCCCTTCATAAAGAGACATTAACAACATGACATCTAGTTTTAATAGCCAATAGCCGACAGATTTGCTTAGGCCGACAAATAAAATTCTCTCTAAAATCCCTAGTTCATCAGCAAGTGAAATACATTGTTTACGCAAGCGTCCTTCGCCAACTAATATAAATCGAGCATTACGGTGTTTATGAAGATATCGTTTAATAAAGCGAATAAACAATATAGGGCGCTTATCGGTTTCAAATCTAAATACACCACCGATTGTTTCCGTTGCATCAATTGTTTGGGATTCAAATTCAGCCCACATTTTTTCCTCGTGTGCTTCTGGTATAACTTCAGGTGGAACTATACCATTATAAATTACGGTGAAGCGTTCATAAGGGATATCTAACCATTCAGCATAGGATTTAGCCGTTGCTGCAGTATTAGTGACAAAAGAAACTTTAGAAATTTCTGCCAAATTCTTATATAGAGGAAAGTATTCTGGTTTAAATAAGTGAGGCCTTAAACTGGGTGGAAAGCCACGAAAATTTAGTACAATTTTTGGCACACCAGCGACTAATGCTGCAATTGCAGAAAATAAAATTGCGCCATCTTGCCATATGAAAGCTACCTCTGTTTTAGCATCGCGAAAATATTGAACTAAATGATTTAAACCATAACGTATTAAGCTTGGCGTTTCATTAAGTAAATCTAATAGGGAAGAAGGCTCAACATCAAGTTTTTCTATAGGTGTTACAGGCAAATTTTTAATTTGAAATAGGTTAACATTATGTTTGTTTAAAAGAGATAGAAAGAAACTTTTTTCTTCATCTGTATCATATGCATTAATTAAAACATCAACTTCTTTGGCAATATGTATATTGGCAATTAATTCATCTTGCCTTTTTTTTTCATTAATATGTATAGCTGTTAAACATACTTGTCGTTCAGCACCGCCAGGACCTAAGCTGCCAGTTATTAGGGAAACTTTTCCTAGTTGATTAAAAGAATTAGCAATTTGCTGCTTGTCTTTAAAGTGTAAAATGGAATGTTTAATTGCTAAAAGGCCAAAGTCATCATCGTCTTTAACAGGCTGTCCCTCTTTAGCTTCTACAAGTTTAATAATTTTAATTATTTCATCATAAATCTTGATTTGTTTTTTATCTAATAGCTTACTATCTAGAGGTTTAATGATTTCATAAGCTTTAATAACTTTCCTTCTCTTTTTTAAAGTTTGTGCATATATTATCCGTAATTTATGATTTTCTGGAAATTTGACAACAAGATCATCAAACATTTGATCAGATTCATCATATTTCTTCATTTTATAAAGCAAATGGGCATGGACTAGACAAGATTCAACGCAATCTTTTTTTAATAAAGGTGAGTTGTTAATTAAGTTTTCTGCTGTTAGCAAATCGCTATTTTTAATTAATAGCTGAAGATATTTATCAAACAATTGGAGATTTTCTACATCTGCTTCATAAGCAAGTTTTGCCTTTAGCAAAATCTCATCAGCTGTATTTAAAAGCGTAATAGAATTTTTATCCGCTTCGTCTTTAACCATAGCCATTTTCCTTAAATTTAATAGCATTTGAAAGTAGGAAACTCAAAAATTAAATTGAATTTCCCACTTATAAGCTTTAGGCTTGTAGCTTTAGAGAAGTAATTATTAATATTGTCAAGCATTCACAATATTATTGTTTTTAAACATTCTAAAAGCACCACGTGTATCAACAATTAATTTTGCATTATTTGCGATTAACTCATAATCAAATGCCTCATGTGCTGTGGCTAAAATGACACAATCATATTGACTAATTGTAGATGCAGTTAATTCTACACTTAATAAATTAAAATCATGGGCTCGCATCTGTGGAAAAGAAGGAACATATGGATCAGAATAATCAACCAGTGCGCCTCGATCTTGTAGCAATTCCATAATTTCTATCGAAGGGGACTCACGAACGTCATCAACGTCTTTTTTATAGGCCACACCTAGCACAAGAATTCGACTATTTTTTATAGTTCGTTCGCGTTCATTCATAGCATGACCAACTTTATTTACTACCCAATGGGGCATATAACTATTAATTTCGCCAGCCAATTCTATGAAACGAGTATGTATACCATATTCGCGAGCCTTCCAAGTTAAATAAAATGGGTCAATGGGAATACAGTGTCCGCCAATACCAGGACCGGGATTATATGCTACAAATCCAAATGGCTTTGTAGAAGCTGCCTCAATGACTTCGTGTATGTCAATATGCATCTTGTCAGCTAATATTTTAATTTCGTTAACTAAACCAATATTTACCGAGCGATGAATGTTTTCTAGTAATTTAGTCATCTCAGCTACTTTGGTGTTAGAAACAGATACAATATGATTTATAATTGAAGAGTATAAGGCCTGGCCAGCGGCTCGACAGTTCTCAGTATCACCACCACAAACCTTTGGAATAGTTGCTGTAGAATAATTTGGATTACCTGGATCTTCTCGTTCTGGAGAATAGACAAGAAAAACATCTTCGCCAACCTTAAGTCCTTTACTTTCAATCCTCGGTTTTAACTCCTCTTCAGTAGTACCAGGATAAGTTGTACTTTCTAATGAAACCATCTGGCCTTTTTGTAAGTAGGGTTGCAGGGCATCCATAGTTTGTAAAACAAAGCTTAAATCAGGTTCACGATATTTATTTAGTGGAGTGGGTACACATAATATAATCGCATCTGCTTCAGTTGCCTTTGAAAAATCGGAGGTGGCGATAAAAAGCTTCTTAACATTATGAATTCTTTCATTGGAAATATGCTTAATATAAGACTTACCTTGATTTAAAAGTGCATTTTTTGATTCATCAATATCGATTCCGATTACACGATAACCTACTTCTGCAAAACGAAGCATTAAGGGTAATCCTACGTAACCAAGTCCAACAACGGCAACAATAGCTTCTCGATTATTAACTTTCTCGATAAAATTATTTAACATTTTATTTCATCCTTGATTCTTGTTTATATCAAATTATTGGTTGTTCCTCTTTATAGTAAGATCTATACCAATCGACAAAACATTTAATTCCTGTAGAAATTGAAGTATTTGGTTTAAATTCTACCCATTCTTTCAGTGCATCGGTATTAGAAGCTGTAGCCGGTACATCGCCAGGTTGCATAGGTAAATAATTTTTCTGCGCTTGTATACCGAGTGCTTCTTCTAAGGCATTAATATAAGCTATTAAAGGTGTTGGATTATTATTGCCTATATTAAAAACTCGATAGGGCGCACTACTAATGGCAGGATTTGGCATTGATGCATTAAAGTTGCTATGGGCGGTTGCTGTTTTATGAGTGACGCGAGTAATTCCTTCTACGATGTCATCAATATAGGTAAAATCTCTAATCATTTTACCATGATTGTAAATATCAATTGGTTTTCCGGCTAAAATAGCTTGGGTGAATTTAAATAAAGCCATATCAGGACGTCCCCAAGGACCATAAACAGTAAAAAAACGTAATCCTGTTGTGGGTAGATTATATAAATGACTATAAGTGTGAGCCATTAATTCATTAGCTTTTTTAGTGGCCGCATAAAGACTTATGGGATGATCAATATTTTGCGATTCATCAAAAGGTAAACAAGTATTGCTACCATAAACGCTAGAGCTACTAGCATATACTAAATGCTCAACATCATGGTATCGGCAGCCTTCGAGTATATTCATAAACCCTTGAATATTGGCATCAATATAGGCATGAGGATTTATCAAAGAGTAGCGGACCCCAGCTTGTGCAGCTAAATGAACTACTTTATCTGGCTTTTCTTGAGTAAATAATTCCTTAATTGCTTGCTTATCACTTACATCTAATTCATAGAATTTAAAATCTGGGCTCGTGGTTAGTCTTGCTAAGCGTGCTTTTTTTAGATTAACATCATAATAATTATTAAGATTATCAATACCAATGATTTTAATTTCATCTGTTAAAAAACGCAAAGCAGTATGCATTCCAATAAAACCAGCACAACCGGTAAGTAATATCTTCATGTATTTCCTTATTGCTGCAGCGACCAAAGAGTAACTATATCAAAAGGGGTACGGCAATTAAACTGCGGATATAAAATATAATAATTATTATCCTACCCAAAAGGGTAGAGCAGTTTAAAGCTTTATTATAGAAGTAATTAACAAAAATGTAATTATTTTGAGCCATTTAGTTACTTTTTATTGATGAATAAAGTGTTAATGGTTCTAATTTTATTAGTATTTTGAATGACTTTAAGAACTAATAATCTATTAATAAAAAAATTATTAATGTGCTAAATTTAATTTTAAACGCTATAAATTAGTTAAAATTTTTAAAAATTGTATTAAATTTTAACAAAAGGCATTTAATTGAACCAAGTTTTTTGGTATAATTAGTTTATGTTTTTAAAGTAGGTTTAGTTTTATGGCTGTTAACGTAAATGGTTATGCAGATAATTCTAGTGCATTGATGTTATCTAGAGCTGATGGTTCCTCTGTAGAATTAAAGAGTAACGTTTTAAATAATTGGTTACATCCAAATGTAGAAAATGAAGAAGTAATGGGCCAATATGGATTACAAAATGCAACTCAGGTTATTTCTTTTTTAAAAACGCCAGTTGGCGAAGCAGTAAAGGAAATGATACTCGAGGAGTTAATTAAAATTGCTGAGCAGGAAAGAGCTGTATATACACAAATAGTAAAGGAACGAGAATTACTAGCAAATTTACTTCTTTTGCTTGCTAGTAAAGGAAAAGAAGATGAGCAATTTAAACGACTTTATGAATCTACTCAAGCTCAAATCCATAATTTATTAAATCCTAGTAATAAAACACAAAAAATTAGTAATACCGATTCAACGGTATATTTATTAAGCAAATTAGAGGATCTCGAGAAACGTGCGCAAGAAATAGTTAATCTAATGCAAGTTAAACAACAACAAATAGTTAAACAACAACAAAAAATAGTAGCTATTCAGAACAGTATAAATATCGTTCAACAACACTACCCGAGCTTAAACAGAAGTATCAATAATCTAGTTACTATAGGGGATACTTTAGATCTAGATGATATATCTGAAGAAGCTTTTGACGAAGGTGTAGAAGCTTTACATGATGAAGCAACTAACACGAGTTCACGATTGAGAGTGATACATCAATCGGTTCCTGATGATGGCGTACGGACAATTATTTCCCCCTTGGTTATGCACATGGATAATGTATCTTCCAATATAGCTAAAGTAAGAAAAGATAATGATTCTTATAAATCAAGTAGGAATTCTGGTGCTGAAGCTGTTAGAAATCGTCAAGCAGTTAAAGATTATCAGTTATCAGCAAGAGAGTTTCATAATTTATTTGTAAAATTACAACCATTAATGGGTAATTATCTTCAAGTTAATGTGGATGATCTAGATAACCTGAAAAAGGATTTTAATTCATTATTAGTAAAACATAACATTATAAAAGAAGAGCATAAGGAAACTGTAAAAAAATTCGAAGAAAAGCATTCGAATTATACTAGTCAATTAGATAAATTTAAAAATAACAGCAGTGTTACGATAGGTAATTATCACCTTTCAATAGATAATGGTCCTTCTTTAGGTGGACCCCCAGCATTTTTTGGCACAACACCTAGTCCATTTAATGATATGAATAACCCAAGGCCAAGGCCAGATTCTTATGGCTCACCAACGAAAAAACACCGTTGATTGTATAGTAGCAAAGGATTGCTAGTATTTTTTAAATTTACCATTCATTATCAGTTTCCCTGAATTGAAATTTTTAGATCACTAAGATACTGTATTATTAATTCTGAGAAAAATCTTTACATTAAATTTGCACTCCAATTTTCGTTATTTAATCAATCCTTAATTTGAAAATTTTATAGTAATAGAAACAGATGTAGTTATTACAAAATTATCATGTTAGAAAAGATAGACTTCAATAAATCTAATAAGGAGAATTTAAAAAAGGAAGTTGAAAAAAACTGGAAAATATTGGGTAATATTTCTCTTGCTTCGTTACCTTCTGAAAGCAATAGTACTTTTAAAACTTATCTTGAAATTTGCCAAACTGCTGTAGAACAACATCCTGACGCATTACAGCTTGTTAAATTACCTGAAAATAAAAATATTATTTCAGATGATTATTTAAAATTATATTTAATTGTTTGCAATCATAAATTTAGGTCTCAAAATCATTTAGCATTGCTACCTATTCCAAATATAGAAAATATAGATCATTTAACAGAAAATCAATTGCAATTATTAGCACATTCAGTGAAGCTTAATAGGCTATGGGTTCTAGGATTATTTGACAAGGTAAAAAAAGAGAATTCTTTATATAGATATAAGCTTGAATTTTTAATTAAGCTAATAGATATGGAAGATACTCCGCTTACGGAAACAGCAATTAGAGAAGTAAATATTACAACTAATGGTCCCTTGCTAGAGCAGGAAAAGGAATTTTACATTAAATATATTAAACGCTATCCTGGCGCACTAACTTACATTTACAATAAAGAAATATTAACTCAAATTATTAATACTTTAACTTTAGAATTCTTTCTATTAAGAGATATATCACTAATTCAACATATGCCTAAAGAATTGCAGGAAGAAGCAAACAAATCTTTCCCCAATTTTTTTAAAGATAAGCTATATTTTATTATCACCCCAGAGCCGTTAGAAGGAGAAATTAAGGATGCATATTTAGCTTATATTAACCACCCTAAGCGATTAAATAAGTGTTATCGTATACCTGATACGTTTAGTAAAGCTAGTTTTATTTTAGAAAAAATTTCTTGCTTCCTTAATGAAGAAGCTAAATTAGTTTTTATTGGGCATACAACTAAAACAAGTGATAAAATTGGCGAGTACGGGCCAGAAAAAATAAGTAGTTTACTTAAAATTGCCCCAAAAATTAAAGAAATTATCTTACTAGGATGCCAAACAGCCGTACTTGAAAAAAGCGAGGAAGAAAAAAAATTAATAACTGATTATAGAAGTCAGAATGAATCAACTGGCTTTATTATGTATCATGCGGAAGCAGATATTCAAGAAAAAATTAAAATAATAAGTACAAAAAATACAAATAATTTTGTTTTAATTCCTGGTAATAAACCACGCTTAATTTATATTAATAATAGAGAAATTATTTTAGATAAGATAATTAACTCAGAGCAAATGAAAGAAATTTTAGAATTAGTTAGTAATAAAAAATTTGCTAAAATTATTTTACCTTCGTCAAAGAGGCAACAAATTACTTTAAAAGATAAGGTAGCACCTCTGCCTCCTCATGAGATAGAGTCGGTACTAAATATTGCAAAAAACCGTAGTTCTATTTTAGATAGGAGTGATAAAGAAGATTATACACATTACAAAGCAATATTTCCTCACCTTCGTACTTTTGTATTAACTGATCACGACTTAAAAAAGCTAGATAAAAATTGTTTATTAAGCAAAGTATTAGAGAATCTAAGGCAAGAAAATATAAAATCTGTAATTATTAAAGCTTATACCGGTGTGATATGTGTTGATACGCAAGAATACCGTTTTTACTCTATTCATTCAGGTGGGAATGTCTATAAAAATGACAATACCTATAAAATTTCCTTTTTTGAGTGTAATACTAGCAATATTGATCAAGATAAATTACGGAAAGAACAAAGACAAGAAATAAAAAATTTAGATAAAGATAATCCGCTTTCTGTAGCTAAATCTATTAAAGTGATGAGCTAACGCTTAAACTTTTATATTTGGTTATTGCAATAGTTTGCGGATCTGAATTTAATTATTTCTACAAGCCGCTAATGGAGTCGGCATGACAATGTTATAATAATGATTAAAATAATCTTTCTGAATCGGATTAGTTCCTTGTTTTCCTGCATTAGGCCCAATAATAAAGGTGTCTTTTTTTGGTATCCCGGCAAGATTATAAGCTTCTATATCCGTCATTGCATTACCATAAGCACGTACAATAGTTAGATGTTTTTCCTGAATTAAATCTTTTAAATAATTTGCTTTGAATTGGGCTGTTCCTTCACGAAATAACAGTGTATTTCGAGTTTTAAGAGGCCATGGATCATGAAATAAAACATTTTTTAGCCAATCTCTAGATACTGTAGCCATCCAGTAAGGACGAGCAGTTAGGAAAATTAATTCATATCCTTTTTGACTATAGGATTCTAAAACTTCAGAAGCATAATAGTAAGGTGAAGCTATAGATATCGACAGTAAATCTTTTAAAAGTTCAAAATCCGAAAGTGTTAATGTTCCATCAATATCAAAAACAATCGCTTGATGTTTAGGACTAATGATACTGATAAAACCTTCAGCTATACTACCGTCTCCTTCCACAAATATACGAACTAAATAGTCACCCGCTAGCAACTTTTGTTTTAACGGAATGAAGATTTCTCCATTAGAATCAGTTTTAAATTTCCCAAAATCAAGCCACTGAGTAGTATGGTCAGCAAAAAAATAAACATGAACATATTCATCTTTTAAGGCTTTATGCAAAAACCAATCATAGGCAAATTTCGCATGCAGCATTATAGGCTGTTGCTCGTTTAGTATTAAATCATGAACGATATGTTGTGGTTTGAATAAATGGCTTAACATAACATTTTTATAATGTTGAAATTTTATCAAATCTGGCGCTGGAAGATACGGTGCCTCATTAGCTAAATTAGTATTGGTACAATGATCAATTGCAATCAAAGGAAAATTATTATTTTCGCTAATGGCAAGATTTAGGTTACTAAACAAAATGCAGATAATTATGTATTTGTTGATTTTCATTTTTTTCCTTTAACTATCTATGTTTTTTGCAATAGACTGATATGATTTGTATAACGTTAAAGGCACTAAAATTAATTTATTTGTTAATCAAAAAGCAGCAAATACGATCCTTATGGTTATATATTAAATAATAAATATGATTAAATATATAGCACAGTGCTTTACTTTTATCCAATTAGTGACTTAAGAAAAGAAAGGAAATTGTTGGCGGAGTAGAATAGGCTAGAAAATAATTTATTTAAGTTTTAGCAAACAAATTAATATCCAAATTAAGTATATTTAAATATAATACTTACTCTTTAGGCTTCCGTTATGCTTGAAAGTTTTTCTGTTTATAATGACCAGTGTCCATCCCATAATGTTTTAGAAAAAATAAGTGATAAATGGTCTATTTTAATAATTAATATACTCTTACATAAAACATTACGATTTAGTGAATTAAAACGAGAACTTAACGGTATTTCTCCTAAAATGTTAACCCAAACATTAAATAAATTAGAGCGCCTGGGTTTTATCCATAGAAAGCCCTTTCCTATTTTGCCGATGCGAGTAGATTATTCATTAACTAGTTTAGGGCAAGAATTAGGTGTTATACTGAATTCACTTAAAATATGGACGGAAACTAATATAGCGACAATTATGTCAGCAGAAAAAAAATTTATTGAATCTTGTTAATCATTTATTGGAAACCATTTTAATACAGTCTTCTGACCTAAATTATCGTATATGTAAGTTAGATATAGGGTTAATTCTTGCTCGTAATGCTCAGGCCAATCATCATTTAAGCTTATGATAGGTTCATGATGGAAAAATATGCCATTTAAATACAGCATACAAAAATCATAATAATCTCTAGTAAATAAAAGAAATGTATGCCACATATTATCAATGTCTACCATCTCTGGATGTACGATACAGGAGAAATTCAAAGAAACATTGGTAGGGTCTTTTTCCTTATCATAACTATGTTTAAAACATAGCCAAATAAACTTCATCAGCTCTTTTAAAGCCTCGGTAGGTTGCATCGCTGCTTTAGGAAAATCACGATGATAACGAGAAATTATTTTATCATTTTGATATTTTATAATTGTATCTAATTTAGGGTAGGCCATCTTTTTAAGTCCTTTAAAAAAGTAAAGCACCTTAAAATTAAGATGCTTAAAACTACTATCCAATACAAGTACCAGGGCCACACCAACCCTTGCTTTTTTTTAAAAGTTTTTCTTGCACAATTTTTTTAATAATAGCTTCTTTCATGGTAATCTCCTTTACTATTAACAAATACCGTACTGAAGGTATAAAAGTATTATTCATCAGTCAATTAGTTACTAATTGGTAACCAGCGAAGAAAATAAATAATATAGTTTTCATAATAAAACTCTATAAAAGTAAGTAAACATTAATTCTCCTATCTAATTGTTGAAATATTATTGGATTTTAGAAAGTTTTTATTTATTTAACGTAAATGATTTTTTAATAGGAATTTGTTAGGTTTTAAAATAAACTGTTAGCTATTTAGGATCTATAACTTATTAATTAGTAGTTATATTTTTAGATACTTTACTAAAATTTGTAAAAATCAATAATGAGTATTTAACATGAAAATAGCTTACAAAAATCAAATTATTGAGCGCGAAAATACTAAACAGTGCTTTGTCACTGAATATCCTTTAATGGATGATAATCTTAATTTTGCAATAGTAACTATTTCAGGCCGTTATCCTACTTATCAATATGCTGTTAATAGAGAATGCAAAGAGCTTGTTTATATTGAAACTGGCACAGGAAAAGTTGTAATCAATAATTGTGAATACTTATTAAGTCCTGGAGATGTAGTTTTAGTTGAGCCTGGAGAGAAGTACTATTGAGAAGGTAGTATGCGACTTTTCATCTCTTGCAATCCTCCATTTAAAACTAGCCAACATCAGCTACTTTCTCAAGATTAAATCATTTGAAACCTTAAAGCTTAATCTAATAAAAAAAAATTTATTATTTAAAGCTTGACTATGACGTTGCGTCACACCTTAGCCTTACAGACAAGGAGGCAAAAACGATGAAACAATGGCTTACAAACGAGTTTGCAAAACTTGCTCAAGTGTCAGTACGTACACTGCACCATTATGACAGGATAGGTCTACTTAAACCCAGTTTGCGCCAAAGTAATAACTATCGTTTGTACTCTGAGAGGGATTTATTAAGGTTACAGCAGATTATTGCGCTTAAATTTTTTGGTTTTGAGTTATCTCAAATTAAACAACTGCTTACCAAACATGATAATGCGTCCAGTAACTTTGCTATACAATCGAAGTTCTTACGAGAAAAAGCACAATCGTTATTAGAGGCAAGTACTATATTAGAGCATATAGCTCAAGATTGTAGCCATAATAAATTTATTCCTTGGAAAAAAGTAATTAAATTAATTGAGGTATATAAAATGTCGCAACAACTTGAAGATGCATGGGTAAAAGAGATATTTACTCCGGAGGAGTTCAAGGAATATACAAAATTTGAAACAGCAATGAAGGAAAATACTACTCCCAAAGAGAAAGAAATCTTTGAAAAAAATTGGTTTAATCTGGTTGAAGAATTCAAAAATAATATTCATAAAGATCCCAATTCTGAAACAGGTATTTATTTAGGAAAAAAATTAATTGATTGGGTAAATAAACTTTATGGAAAAGAGTATGCTCATCTTCGCACTAAGAAATTTGAAAAAGGTTTTGCAGAAGGAAAAGGGCTAGAACAACATGGATTAACGCCAGAAATTGTAGCTTGGATGGATCAAGCAATGGACGCATATTGGAAAAATTGTGCATACAATATTCTTGCTAACGTAGGAAAAACTCCTGAATCGCAATTATTACAAAACTGGAATAAATTAATGGATGAAATGTGCGGTGCTCAAGAGGAAAAAAAGGATAATATTTTAGCAACTATATTACAAGATAAGCAAATCAGCCAAGAAGCAAAAAAATGGTTAAAAACCACATTCAAAGTATAATATATTTTTCAATCACGACTTCTTTTTAAGAAGTCGTGACTAAATCGGCAGTAAATTTTTTTGTTATAGTCGTAAAATACAGCTATCAAAAATTAAGAAAACACCAATTAGCTAATTTAAAAAAATAATCACTTTATATTTAACTGGTTTATTAACTAATCACTTTGTTTTCTATAGGTGTTCATATTTTTTCATAAGCCCGAATTTATTGACCAAAAGTTTATTTGATCTTAGATAATTTTTTTTATAAGTGAAATTTTTAAAATCCAAGCAATCTAAATTAATTAACTGCATTTTTAAGTTGTTTGATCTTGAGCTTTTGAATTGATATTGTTTAATATTAAATAGTTAGCTTACTAGGAGAAAAACAATGGAATGTAAATGTAATGTATGTGGCATGAGCGTTAAAGGTATGGTGTGCGGGAAGTGTGAGGCATCCCTGAAGACCGATATGGTAACATCAAAAGAAAATAAACAAGTTCAAGTTGCAAAATGTCCGAATGGATGCGGCAAAATCAAATCACCTGTTTGCTGCGGCCAAGATATGGTTTGTTCTTAAATTTTAAAGCATTTAAATAAAATAATAATAAGGCTGATAAAGCCAACTAGCAGCCTTATTATACAACTTTTTAAATTAAGAATTGAAAAATTGAGAAATTAAATTAGCTACAGGAATTGGATTGTCCATATGAGCATGATGTCCCCCCTGAACTTCTTGCACTATTAAATCTTTTAAACATTCAGCCCTACTTTTAAATAAATCCTGCGGGTAAACAACTCCTTGTTTAGCACGAATAAGACATACTGGGACTTCAATAGCTTTAAACATTTGTCGTAATTCATCTTCACCAGGAAGTGTGGAACTAACACAACGTAATCGTTTATCAAATGTCCAGTGCCATCCCTCGTCACTTTTTACTGTTCCTCGCTTAACTAAAGCTTGTGCTGCCTGAGAACTTATATTGCCTATTTTCATCCTATCTCGAATCGCTGTTTCTTGGTCCGGAAATAAAGTGCGCGCTCTGTTATTATAAGATAAATAAGTTTCTATATCAGAATGAAAATAACTCATCCTTTGTTCCATAAAATTAATCGTTGGCCCTAAAATATCAAGAAAGATTACTCGGCCTACTTGCTGTGGCCTGGCAGCTACGATAGTCGCTGCTAGTAGTGAACCAAGTGAATGAGCAATTATATCAAAAGACTGCCATCCTAGCGCATTTATCAAATGTAACATGAGATAGGCATCATTTTTCCAATTAGGCATTACACCTTCGGGATATGAACTTGAAAATCCTGTTCCAGGATAATCAACAGCAATAATCTGTCTATCAGACAATAAAGGGGCTAGGAAATCAAAACTAGCTGCATTATCCATTTTACCATGCAAACATAATATAGGATTTGAACATTTAATATTCCAAATTTTTAAGCTAATAGTAAAACCAGGTATATTTATACTTCTTTCTTCAGAAATCATATTAAAACTTTGTTAACAGACTAAAGCTATTGTAATACAAATTTTGCACTCATTGCAGGAAGAGAAAGAATAGTGGCTAAAGATATGATTTAAGCTATTAAATCTTTAGCTAAAAACTCTAAAAACCCAAGCAGCGTTATAAACTAGATTTCTCATAATAACTTTTTTAATATCAGCACATTTTTTATTTTTTCAAATTGCAGAATATTATGTGTGGTAAAAAACTTGAAAGTGTAAGTAATAAAGAGCATAAATTATCTAGGATATTGCAAAAAAACTATTTAAATTGCTGGATATATAGTTAAATTAAATTTTTAGTATAATCGATAATAGGACGATCACTTGAATAAGGCCAGGGTACCTGGCCTTACTCCTTAATACATTCTTAGATTTAAAAATTCCAAATATCTAAAATTTCAGTTGCACTCTGATCATTTGTACCTAATGTTCCCAATTGAAATATATCTTCAATTGTCTTTAAAGTACTATAATGTGTATATTTAATTGTACTTGTAATACCTGGTTTTACACCTGCTCCAAGAAAAGTCGTATAAATTTTGTTAGCAGCGCTTCCATCGTCTTCATCAAAAGTAATAATAAAGAGTGTATTATCCATGACACTGGCATTATTAAATATCGGACCAAAGGTCTTAGAGAAATAATTATCTGCAAATGCGATGCCGGTGTCATGACCATCATTGTTAATATCTGGCACGTATAAAGAATATGTTGGCAGTTTATCTGCAGCTAAATCTGAGAAGAACTGTTGGCCAGAAACAATTTTGGCACATTCACTAGCATTATTCTGAACATCAACAAAACTAATAAAAGGTTCATGTTTACGGTAGTAAGTTCCACTGACCGCCCCTTGGAAACAATTACCTGGATATGCTTCAGCATAAGCTTTCCAACTTAACCCCTTCTCATTTAATAAGTCACCAAGATGTTTTGCGTTAATATTATGAATACTATCATCAGTAACTCCAAACGTACTACCGCCAATTAGAGCAAGATAATTAGGTTCTGAAGGATGAGTAATTGCTGAGAATTGTGATAAATAGGCCCCTTTAGTAGTTAATGATTTAAAAAATGGTTGGCTCAATACATCGCTTGAATTTGTATTTTCAAAAACAATAACGACAACATGTTTAATGCTATTCCACGAACTAGGACGACCACTATTTACTGGCGTATACACAACTGATACTTTAGTTGTTGAATTAGTGGCAACACTAGTATGAACAGGATTAGCTTGATAGGTGTGAGTACCATTATTTACTGTTGATGAGGTAATTATATAATCACCTATAGGTATTTTTGTTAATTGCCATTGAGTACCCCAAGCTACTGTTTGGTTAAAAGTTTGTCCGCCGCCTTTTACAGTCAATTGAGGATTTGACAGTCCTACTTCGGGTATAGAGGGTAGACTAATTGTCAAATTACCAGTGTTAGCAGAGACCATGGTATACGTCATTGTCAGCAGGGCGGTATTATTAGCGCTTACAGTGGCATTGACTGGACTGGCTTGATAAGTATGATTACCATTACTCACAGTAGAAGATATAACTTTATAAGTGCCGACAGCAAGTTGCTTCAGATCCCAGGACATGCCCCAAGGAACTACTTTAGTGAATGTCTTGCCCATGCCATCAACAGTCAGCTCTGGATTATTCAATCCTGTCTCTGGTGCAGCAGGAATGCTCACTCTAAGATTTCCTACTCTAGCTGTAATGATAGTATATTGAATTTGAGCTTGAGCAGTTTCATTTGCTGTTACAGTGAGATCTACCGAGTTGGCCTGATAAGTATTGGTACCATTCGTGACAGTAGACGAAGTTACCGTATAATTACCAGCGGCAAGATCAGTTAGTTTCCACTGTGAGCCCCAAGCAACGGTTTTATTAAATGTTTTTCCCATACCTTGAACAGTAATTGCAGGATTCGTTAATCCAGCTTCAGGCAGTGCTGGTATGATTACAGTCAAGGTACCTGAGTTCGATGTTGCAAGCGAATATTTAATAGTTACTGCAGACGTTGCGTTGGCTTCTATAGTGACATCAACTGGGTTTGCTTGATAGATATGTTGTTCATTACCTACATTAGAAGAACTAACTGTATATGCACCAGCAACTAAATTACTTACACTCCATACCGTTCCCCAGGCAACAGTATGATTTAATTTTTGGCCCATACCAGTAATCGTAACTTGTGGATTAGCTAAGCCTGCTTCTGGTATAGAAGGCATGGTAATATTCAATTTACCATTTTCATTTGATGACGTACCAGCCGCTTTGAAAACAAAAGGCCCGGTAGGGGCGGATATATCAGGAGGAGCATTAAATTGAATAGTAAGAGGATTATTACAATTTGGATCAGGCTGTAGGGCAGGCGTGTAAGGTGTGCCACCTAGCAATACAACTTGTTTACCTTCTTGGCTTTGTACATGCCAAGCAGCCCACGGTTGCCCCCATATATTCGTTGGCATCTTCACAGCATAACTAAAGTCAAATTCAACATCATTTAGCGGAATAGGGTCAGAGGTAGTGTTACAAATTAAAATAGTTTCTATCCAATTTTCATTTTTGGTGGTTACTTTAACAGGTATAGGTGTCCGTTGGATGGTGGTATGAACCACTTGAGGTTTTGTTAAAGCATTTGCAAATGAGGCGGCAAACAAGCAACATATAAAACTTAGTAAAAATATCCATATTTTTTTCATAAAGAACTGTCTTCCTATAATAGATATATAACCATATATTTAAGTGAAATAGTATTTAATAAAGTTGTAGTATTTTAGTTTGATTATCTCCTTAAGTTTGATGCAAGCAAGCCTTTATGTATTTATGCTTAATCGCGGTAGGTCAATTCATTATCGGTTCTTTAGCAACTTATTATGGACGTAGGCACATTATTATTTCTGCTGCATTTCTTTATTTTATAGGTCTCTACTTTCAGCATTATCTTCATCGATCTCAACGCTTAAATATAAGCGCAAACTTACTTTATATTACAATTAAGAAAAAATACTTTTATCAAGAATTATTTAAATAATTATCAATTATATTTAGCTTAAAGATCGAAATATAATAGGTCAAGACAGCTGTTTCAAATTTACTCTTAAGTCTAATAAATGCGCAAATTTAATAGAAAATAAATTTAATAGGAGTTACTAGCTACTGAGTATTATAGTGTCAAGTTACTTTTCTCAGTTATCCTTTTAAATTCACTAAGATTATAAATATCATTTCCGTCACTTCTAAGGCCACAACCTTTCGTCCCCATACTATAAATCTTTGTATGAGCATCTTTAAACGCCTCTTGCACTAATTGTGCTGTATTACTTTTTTCCCTAGCATACCAAACATTTGCGCCTTCTAAATCGATAAAAGGCGAGGTTTTCTTTTGAGCATGACATGCAAAATACCTTAATACATTAATATTGCCTACTTGATAAGCAGCTAATACTTTTTGTAAAACTAAAATTTTATTACTACGCAGCCCATCTTGATGCCATAATCTAAAAAGTGAATTCCTCTGTATTATTAAATTAGCTAACTGCAATTCAATTTTTTTAATGAGCTCTAAATCTGGTATAAATTTACTTAAACATTTACTTTTTGAAAATTCAATCTTATCTTTTAAATCTTCATCAATACTCAATTCTTGTTGTACATCTGCTGGTTTTCCAGACCGTAAAATCCCCAATTTAGGAAAAAAAACTAACTTACTAGCAGGTATACAATCATTATCTCGAACCCAGCACCCTAGGTCATTACTTAATTTCTGTTGAGCGCTATCACGTATAGCTTGACTAGAAAGAGGATTATTACCTACAAAAAAATCAGTACCCCAAAAAACTCGTATTTGTTCATGAGTAGCTACAAATTGCTTTGCTAAGTAAATTGGATTGTCTTTATCAGTTGCGGCTGTTTCTTTATCATAATGTCTTGCATGACTAAAGAACACATCTAATTTTCCTTCTTCATCTGTGCCTGTTATAGCAAGACACATACAACCCAATAGACCTTCTGTCCAAAGAATATTTATATTTTGATGTTCAATGTCTTTTAAAATTATTCCTGGACCTTTTCCTGGGTGATTACCATCTAAGCCAAGAACTCCTGATACAGCTGTTTCATACCAATCAGTAGAGCCAATATAGCTACTCTCCGTACCTAAATTAACATTCTCTCCCCAATGTCTGCCGCATTGATGCAATTGACTAGTTCTGTTTTGCATAGCAAAATTTTTAATGGCCATAATAAAAAACTATTTTAATAAAATATATAACGTATTAAACCTTGAAATTTTTTTCTTCCAACAATAGATTAAAGATTATTCTCCACTTCTTTAAATTTTTTTGATGTAAGATTAATAGCTGTTTAATAGTAACAATAATACTTAAAATAATGGATAGCTTATGGATATACTAAATGCATAAAATTTTAATCTTAATAGGGTGTTTATTAATGAGTACTAATACTTCCTCAGCAAATAATATAAACAAGCCATACAATAATGCCTATGATTATTCCTTTAATTCATTGGTTGGGCATCAGCCTTTACCCCTCACTCAATTTAAAGGAAAAGTGTTACTCATCGTCAACACAGCTTCAAAATGTGGCTTTACACCTCAATATGCGGGTTTAGAAAAACTCTATCAAGAATATAGAAATAAAGGATTGGTAATCCTTGGCGTGCCTTCAAATGATTTTGGTGGCCAAGAGCCC
Organism: Legionella sp. D16C41; assembly: GCF_048541585.1. Taxonomy (NCBI): domain Bacteria; kingdom Pseudomonadati; phylum Pseudomonadota; class Gammaproteobacteria; order Legionellales; family Legionellaceae; genus Legionella; species Legionella sp. D16C41. The sequence continues at coordinate 50,728 of NZ_CP183304.1, forward strand.
GGCTCAGAACAAAATATTGCTGATTTTTGTCATATAAACTATGGTGTCTCTTTTCCAATGACAGCTAAAGAAACGGTTTCCGGTAAACAAGCACATCCTTTCTATCGTTGGGCTAAACAAAAACTAGGCTTCGGAAGTTCTCCGAAATGGAACTTTCATAAATATCTTATTAATCGAAAAGGTGAGTTAATTACGTTTTATTACTCAACGACTAAGCCAGACTCTCCAAGACTAATAAAAACCATAGAGAAAGCTCTTAATGAGTAATAAAAATTTCTTAGCCGATATCGAATTTTACCTATAACATAGACTCTTAAGTTTTCTATCTTTAAAGAGATAGCTATGTTATGGATTGCACTTGCTTTATTTTTTTGGTGGCTAATTTATCGGGAAATAAAAAACCCTATACTTAATTTTTATGGATTTAAGCAAGCCGTTTCAATACCTACTAGCAAGGCATATCTTACGCTATTATTTATCCTTGCTCTGGCTTGTTCCTGGCCACCTCTACATCGGTGGTACTTTCAACACCACCTAACTATTATCGCACGCCAGCTATCACAAAATCCTATGGCTAAAGTTCATTGTAATACTTTATTTGATACTCTATTTGATGAAGATGTAGGTGTTGCAGGTCATGCAGAACTTAAAAAAGGATATATTGTTATACAATATCCTAGATGTTCACTACTAATGGACTATATCAAGCATCCTAATCAAGCTTCTATAGAAGAACTTATTAGTCTAAATGTATTAACACATGAAAGCATGCATGTAAGAGGAGAAGATAATGAAGCAAAAACAGAATGCCAAGCAGTGCAAAGAAATTTTCGAACCGCGAGGTTACTTGGTATACCCGAAATGACTGCTAAAAGAAACGCTATAGATTACTATAAACAAGTTTACTTAAAGCGTCATGATAGTTATTTTTCAGCAGATTGTGCTCCAGGAAAAGCATTAGATGAACAACTTATTGATTCAACCTGGCTTGATTATTAATATTTTTAATACAAGTTTTCAAAAATTAGTATGATGATTACTAAAATAATTCAGAAAAATTAGAGCAAATTTATTTTTAAGTACCGGTTTATTTAGATAGCTTTATACACTACCTTCGTTTGAATATATTCTTGACAGATTCAAGTGCTCGTCGAATTTTTTGTTCTGGCCGTGCTCTATAGGAGGTCTTCTTGAAAAAATAATCCTCTCCTTCAGGAGATTGCGGAGAGAAAAAATAGTTAAACACGCAACACCGAGGTGCATCACATAGCACTTTATTTACAGCATGCCAAGATATCCGATTTGTTTCCATCACAAATAATCGATTAAAGAGATTAGGGATAGTTATGCAATTTTTGATTGAGCTATCCCACAGCTCAAGATTGCCACCATTTTCAAGCTGCCAATTAGGAGATACATAATAAAGTACATTTACCGTTCGATAATTTTTTCCATGCACATCATGCGAAAGATCTAAATGAGGATTAATATAATATCCTTTAAGTAACGTGCTAATACCACCAGCATATTCTGTTGGATCAGGAATTTGCTTTTTAATCCCAGTTATTTCTTCAATCACAGCAACAACTCTGGGGTCTTGAATTGCAAAATTAATATCTTGCAATAGACTAGGAACTTCTCGTAAATGGCTATATTTTAATTTTAAGTTTCTATAAATACTTAAAAGATGCATTTGGCTTGGTTTAGGGAAGCTTGCATATATTTTTTCAGCAATTTCAGTTGGAAGAAGATTATCTAGTATAAAGTAGCGAGCAACTTTTATAGTATGCTCAAGAGAAAACTGCTGTCTTAAATCCTCTTTATTTTCATTTAACCTATCTACGATTAGATCTGTTAATTGATTTTTCATATTAGTTGTCATTTTAAGTTTTTGTATTTTTTGTTTATTAAAATAATAGTCTATTTTTAAAAGGCGTTAAGTTATAGAGGCTAGGCTTAGATTTACATCATGCATGAGACTATTTCAAGTTCATTTTTATTAATTTACATTCTTTTAACAAGACTAACTAAGTCTCATTAATACTGTAATTTAGTAGTGTAATTAACTAATTGGTAGCACACTTAGTGTTAATGAATAAACCATATGTAAATTAGTAGAGCTATGTTAATAATAGACTATTATAAATTCTAATTTGTATTTTAAGAAAAATGAATCTAACTTTAAATTAAGCTCTGGAGAAATTTATTTAATAAGGGAGTATTAAAATGACCCATAATAAAGATTTTAAAAATGAATCGCAAGATGCTCGGCGTAAAGATGAACACAACCGTGTGCATCCTGACGCAGCCCATGATAAAGCAGAGAAATTAAACAAAAATGTAAATAAGTCTTCGAAATTACAAAATAAGTCCAGGAAGAGTTAGAAGCGCTGTAATAAAAAAACTTAATCTTAGTTCTTAGATAAATTATGTAATCATCTTTAAATATAAATAAGGCAGCTTATATTATAGCTGCCTTTAAAAGTTAACTATAATTTTTTAGCCAATGACTCCTGAGCAACTTACTTTGATTTTGTTATTTTGATCATTAAAAGCGCTACAAATTCCAGGATTAGTATCATTGTTCACTGTCATACCTACTATAGAACCTTGACCATTTATCCAACTAGGTAATGTCCATGAAATATTACCAGTCGCCGGTATATTTAATGTTCCCATCCAAACTTGCACATTACTCCAATTTCCTTGAATCAGAGGCCATGATAATGTGATATTCGATAACGGAAAATTGCTATTTAATGTCATTTGAATATTACAGCCAGTTGGCCAAGAAGCTGGTTCTTGTACGGAAACAGTACAGGATGTACCAGGAGAACTAGTAAATTTATAGTTTAAATTTACTGGCACATAAGTATCTGCAACTAAAACCACGCTTGGTGAACTTGCAAGTTGGCATTGGCCGCCTACAACATCAAACGGTTTATCTGAGATAGTATACGTGTTTAAAGGTGCTCCAACTGAAAGCTCCACAGGCGTTGCGCTTAACGTATATAAAACAGAAGTCACGACATTATTGTTGGCTAAAAATAAAAGCGTGTCTTTACCGCCTAAGCATTCAGCATCGCCTGCTACGATGGCAGTAATACCTTGTGCTTTTGGAGGAGCGCTTACAGGCACTTTTGTCAATTTTATTACCTCTACCACATCAATGCCAGGTTGAAGAGGTACTGAGCTATTCGGCACTATAGCGGGCATGGCCTCGCAACTTATCGCGTTATTAGATAGCTTAACTGAAGTAGATAATAGGCTTATAGAACTTGCTATTTGTATTTCTAAAGGAACGCCAGCAGCGGTTAAAGTAAGAGGCGTTGTCGTTCCAATATTGACATTAACACTTGCTAAAGCCTTTAAGCATTCAGGATCAGATTGTGGGTCTAGAATAAGATAAAGCGAACGAGCGTCACTAGAGCTAGTTGTATAACTCGCCGTAGGTATAGTTTGTGCTATAGGCAACGTACTTTGCGTAGGATTATATCCTGTTACTTTAACAGGTTGATTATAAGCACTAGTTAACGCGTAGCTAACTGGTGACACACCAACAGCTTTTGGTAATACGACGTTAAAAAATGCCGATGGCGAAGCAGAAGAAAAATTCTTTTGCTTATTAACCGTGTAAAAGATGGTACAGGTTGTTGTATTATTAAAGAGATTTGGATTTGGAGAAGCATTCAAATAATTGTTTAGAAAACATCCTTGCGTTTGAGCAGAAATATTTCCGCTAGCATTCTTGCTATTATCTGGAACAAACAAAGCTTGCAAATTAGCATTAATTGACCTGCTAGTTGTACTGGTAAATTGTAAAGGTATCTGTACCCTGGCAGAGTATAAGGTACTTAAATTAATATCATTTGCCACTAATGTATAGCTGATTAACTTTAATCCTGCTGGAAAACTAATGCTTGCTGAATGAATAGAAACATCATTTACTTTTCTTAAAGTTAAATCATTAGAAACATCATTGATCGCATGGGCAAATACAAAGAAAGATGATGAAGTGGGTAAATTTCTATAAGTACATTTTGTGTTAGTGCAAGTAGTTGGCTCCCAACTGTATCCATCCGTAGAAATCAAAACAGGACGCAAATAATTAGCTTGCGTAGCATCTAAGCTAACTTCTGGAGGAAGTAATTTATTAAAGTTTATTACCAATGTCCCATTTCCTTTTGGTGCTGGCAATATGGTCATATTCTGTGCTTGAGAGCCCGATTTAACAGTAGAGCCTCCTTGGTAAAAGAAATAATAACCATCTACAACTTTACCAAGCGTATTATCTGCAAAGAAAAGATTAAATTGATAAATTGCTCCATGATTGGCCGGGTAGCCTAAATAATCAAATAGTCTTATTTGATATAAAGGATTAGAGGAAGGCCCAGAATCGATTAAGGAGTTGATAGGTTCAATTTGCCACAGTTGGCCATTATTGCTTGTTGATGACCAAGTAACATTATTATCTCCTGCCAACACATGAGAATTTATCCATGTTGGACTGCCTATACCACCAATATTATACTGAACATTTGATACACCATTTTCAGCATTTAAAATAGCGATATAACTCCAATAAGGTGACGCTTCACCAAACCAGGCTAGCCAGATATCTTTTAATGAGGCAGGTGCATTAGTATTAGAATAGTAAGGGTTTTTAATAAATGACCACTCAAGGTAATAATTAGCATTGATAACTGCACTATCAACGTCAATGTGCGCTTCATCATCACGACACCAACCATTATTATCCTCGCAACTATCAAATACATAAGCTTGTAGCACTTGCCCAGAATAATTAAGCGGAACTGCGGGGCAAAATTTGCTTATCCCTGTTGAAGTGGTTCGATCATTACAAAATTGTGTATCAAAATTAGCTTGCACCCAACGCCCACAATTTAACCCATTGTTATATAATCCTAAATAAGCTGGATATAATCCAGGAATAACACGATGATAAGGCGTATACGGATAAGCAATATTGTTAGGCGCGGTACTTTGTGTTAAATATCCTTTGACTTGTCCTTCTGGATTATCCCAAAAAGGTGCAAGGGGGTTAAAACCCATGATCTGACTGTATACATTTAATGCAATGTAATTATTACCTAAATTAGGGCTAGCATTTTGATACATATATTGCATGAGTGTTGAACTTATACCACAACCAGCCATGCCGCCTGTATTAGCAAATTGCGTATTTACTACACGGCCTGTGCCTTTCTCTGAATATTCTAAAGTGAGCGTTTTATCACTCAAAATAAAATTATTAGGTATATTTTTTTGTGCACTTGACATCAAATTATGTAGCTTAAAATAACCTGCATAAGATTGATTAACTAAAGAAAATGAAACAATAATTTTTAGAATAATAATAAGAAATTTGCTTTGATTATTACACATTTCCATTGCTTATAAATCCTTGTATAGTTAGACTTTCACGAGGTTGGTTGAAATTTAAATCACTTACTCTATCTAACATCTTGCTATAAATCAATTTCACATCAAAATAGCTTCTCTATAGTAAAAATAGAGAAAAGGAGAAACCGATTTTATTAATCCACTATTAGTTTCATCTTAGATTAGTTTTTGTAATCACTAATTAAGGTAAATTTCAAAGAGATAGCATCGCGATAGGCGCTATTAGTTCCTGTTATTTGATTAATTCTTGATACAATATTGCTAAATTTATCCTTAATAAAGGCATGTGAATAACCAATATCCATAGTCAAATAGTCATTAAACTTATATCCTACAGAGGAGCCAATAATAAAACTATCACCCGTTGTTATACGATACTTTGAATTTCCTGGTGACTGTAAATAATTTCCTGCTACTCGCAAAATAAATTTTGAAGAAAAAGATCTAATTGCGCCTAATGTCACAATAAAACTATCGTGAAAATGGTAGGGGACATTGGCAGCAGGAATTATGACAGACTTACTACCTATTCTAGTTGCAAGGTTATTGAGCGTTATCGTTTTAAAAATATGCCAATTTATTAGTTGAACCGTACCAATAAAACGAACATCTTGACTAATTGCATGACTTAAAGTCAAAACACTTTTTGCAGGTGTCCAGAAATTAAAGTGATAATGAGGAGAAACTAGAGGAGGGGGACCTAAAAAATAGCTTTTACCATAAAATTGATAGGGCATAACACTTCTATAATTAAATCCAATTAAAGTTGATTTAAAAAAATTGCTCATAAAACCAACATTAAAACCAAATTGCTGCGCCTTGCTAACATTATGACTTTGGCTATCAGGCATATCACTGTTAGGAAATCCAATAATCGGGTCTGAAACAAACCTAGCCGAAGAGTAATTTAATCCACCGCCAATAAAGAAATGCTCTTTTATTTTAAAGCCAATACTGGTTAAGTAATCAATATTTTTAATATGATTATTTGCCTGTATATAACGCAAAACGGAGGGCTCGTCATTATCTGAGCTAAAGTTATCAACTAATGTTGCAAAGCCAAGTCGCAGGCTATTTTTAATAGGTATAACAAAATAAAGAGAGGGAAGCTTATAATCTGTATGCTCTCTTGCAATGCCAGATTGAATAGTTTTATTTACTATCGTCTGCCCTCTAAAGGTTTGATGAGATATTGCTTTAGTTCCTAGAGCAACTAGCTCTGGCTTTTTTAAAAGAAACATTGCCGCTGGATTATGATAAGTAGATGTCGCATCATTAACTACAGCAGTCCCCATAGTAGCTTCGATAAATGATGCGTGTAGTGAAAAAGAAATTAGAAAGCTAAAAGTAAGAATTATATACTTCTTCATAACATCCATATTAAAACTTGAAAGTGTTTTTCGCTCACAACTTTATCTTTGAATCAGCACAAGGGTCAAGTTAAACTATAGGCGGTAATTGAGATAATTATAGATAGCAAATGTTGGTACAACCTTAATTAATAGATAATAATCGATTATTAGATTAAAGGTTTTTTTGTAAAGGGGTACTTAGGTAACTTAAATTGTTTAATAATAACTCTATTTTTAAAAAGAATTTAGTTTGCATAGAAGCCATATTATGGAATAATTATTGACTACTTATAATAATATTTGTCTGTTTTATGAGAATAAAGGCAATTTTACTAATTTTGATATTTTTTCCTGCTACTTTATTTGCTAGCACTATAACTTGTCCCTTACTAAACGGAATCAATGTAAATACCAGAGAGCAAATTTTAAATATTTGTAAAAAAGGTACCGTCATTAAATCTTTTAAAGTGGCTTTAGGATATAAGGGAGTCGGTAAAAAACAGGCAGGTGATAATAAAACGCCACTTGGTTTATATGGGCTAGCTTATCCAAGAAAATCTAATCAATTTAAAATTTTTATTCCAATTCTTTATCCAACTCCAAAACAAGTTGCTGCAGGGTATACGGGTAGAGATGTAGGGATTCATGGACCAGCTCAATTATCTAGTAGGTTTAATTGGTTAAATAATTTACCAAGCTCAACGCTTGGATGTATTGCTGTTGGCAAAAATAACTACATTGAATATTTGGCTAATTGGATAAAGGCCAACCCTGGGACTAAGGTTTTAATTGTTTAATTTTAGACAAAATTTGATACGATATATTTTTAAAGAGAATGGGCTTATTACGCCAATTATGAGTCAAGCCTAAAGAGAAGTGAAATTGCCAGCAACGTTACTATATTAAGTCTAAATAAAATGACACTAGATAGGTCAGTTAAAAAACAAAATTATAATGAAATTAAACAAGAGTGGGAAAGCCTCCAATCATTAGGTATAAAAATTCGATTTAAGTTAATGCGAACATTAGCACATAATATTTGCGAACTGTTTAAAAAAAATATTACTGAATTGCATCAGCTAGAATTTTATATAGATGTATTAAAGCAAGTCAATCTAATACATGATGTTCCTCGTTTTAAACGTACTTTATCAAAAATGATAGCAAAATGGTTAGATTTGAAAGGTTTTACAAGCGCTAAAATCAGCAAAAAAAAATCAGGAACAATAAATACTGAAACTAGCACTGTTGCTATTGGCGATCCTTACTATTTAACTAATATAATTAAGGCCTACAATCATTACTCTGAAAAGAATATCCTAGCTTTAATTAATGAAGCACAATCATATGTCTTCAGTACAGGTTATGATGGTCTACTGAATATTCAAATTAGAATAATTAATTCAGTTGAGCCTGTTTTGTTGGATAAAGAATATAAATACATTTGGAATGCTACCGAAATTGGCATTATTAGCATTCCTACAGGAACTCTAGCTGTTGCCGATCCATGTTTTCTAGATGTAAAAAATAACCGACTGTGCATTAACATTGAGCCTGGTAATTATAAAGTATGTGTATATCTTATTCAGTCTAAAATAGAAAGTTTTTATATTGTACTATGCAAAACTGACCAAGAAGCAAAAAATTATTTTTCAAAATTACCTGAGTTTAATTAATATTAGGTGCATTCTTAATGCTTATAGGTCAAGTCAACTACCGCTTATAGAAAAACATGGCGATCAGTGCGTTTTACAGTTTTTAAAGTTCGTTTTTAATATCTTAAAAAGCCTATGATTTAGGTGGTATAAATTCATGCTCTTTTAATAAAAACTTACACTTTCTAACCATAAAATAGGCTCTAACATTAGCTAAGTAGATAGGCTCTCCCTCTTTAACTTCAGTTATATTGGTTTGCCTTATTTCAGACCCATCAATGATAATAACCATGCCTGAGCCAACACATTCTGCCTCATTACCTTGCCGGATTAGTACGGCGCTGTCTTCGCCTAACCCTATTCCTAATTTCTCTGGATTTAATAAAATAGCATGTGCTAGACGGCTAAATCGTCCTCTCTTGATAAAATGGGTATCGACTATAGCCTCAGGTAACAAACTAAACCCGGACGAAATAGCTAAATTTTCATGAAGTAAAGCTTCTGTCTGTCCACCTGAGGCTATCATGACTGAGGGTATAACCATCGCACCTGCACTCGTTCCGGCTATAATGAAATTTTTAGTGTTAAAATATTTTTCTTTGATTGTTTTAATGAGAGTTGTACCCCCTAAAAGGGTTGCATGATAAAATTGATCACCGCCTGTAAAAAAAACAACCCCAGCCTTTTCTATTTTCTGTAAGTGTTTTTTATTTTCTGCCTCCTCACGATTTTCAAAAAACATAAAGTCAATGGTTTTAAAACCCATTTTCTTAAAAGCGTTAGTATAGTTTTTTCTCGTTTCTTTATGTAAATCTTTACCAGAAGTAATAAACACGATGTGTTTAGAAGGGGTTACTTTTAATATTTCTTTAAATATTTCGTAAGGATTAAAATTGGATTCGTCTTCTTCAATAGAAGGTGCTTCATCAACTCTCTGCTCAGCTCCACCAATTAATAATATTATTCCTTTAGGCTTCATGTTATTCCTTTTATTAAAATAAATAGTTAATCATTTATTAAGGGCTATTTAACTTTATTGAAATCAATTATAGTAGGTTTGCAGAATTTTCTTTGACTATTTCTTAAGCATTTGGTGTTAATACTCCTAGTTACAGTAAGCATCACAGGGCTAGAAATGAAAAAAGAAACCTCTTAGCTAGTTTATTTAGGTCGGGCCTATAGCCATAGCCCGACACGTGCTTAACCTTTGTATTTTCAGCTTAAAAATTAAAATAATTTCTATCATAACAATATAAAGTAACTCTCTTATTTCTTATCAAGACCTTAGTCGTAATTGGCGATATTTTATGAACTTTTATTTTTTTAATTTTTTTGACAGTACAAACTTGTTCTGTTTCGCCAACAGTTAGGAAATAAAACCCATTTACGGGCGTAATAGTTTGCGGTAAATAATACACACCGTCACGAAGCTCCACTGTCGAGAACGTAGGAGCCGTAGTAAGGCCGGTAATGCTAACTCTATCATCAACAACTTGTACATTATTATCTACTGGAGTAATTACCTGCACATTTGGATTAACCGTTGTATCTACTACTTGAGTATCAGCAGGTGTAGTTACGGAAGTTGTAGTGCCATCAACGTTAGTAGTAGTGGATTGAATAGTAGTAGTGGTGGGCTCAACAATGGTAGTAGTAGGCGTGGTTACGGAGGTTGTAGAGCCATCAATATCGGTAGTAGTCGATTGAACAGTAGTTCCAGTCGTGGGATCAACGGTTGTAGTAGTGGTGCTTGCAGCAAAAGCCACACTAGTACTTAACAGGGTTATTCCTACAATATATCCTTTATTCATTCCATTCTCCTTTATTTTCAGGAACTATACTATATTAGTATAAATCAAATACTGTCTGTTTACCTAACAATATAATCTGCTCAAAATTCTACACGTAAGAAGAAAGATATTCCCCTAACTTTACTAACATTCCTCTTAAAGTTAGTTTGCTCTAATAAAAAGCCGGGTGAGTTATTTTTCGTTGTGAAAAATAACTCTTTATAGCATGTAACGTTTCAGCAATATACTCAAATTGTATACTGGATATTCCACTATTAACTGTCATTCGTAGCAATGTTTCTTTGGGAGGAGTAGCAGGTTGAAAAAAAGGAGAAAGGTATATATTTTTTTTATCAAACTGCATTCGTAAAGAACGGCAATCCTTTTCTTCTCCACAAAAAACACTAACAATAGGTGAGCGAATATCCTGGCTATAAATTTTGTATTTTTCTTTAATGCATAACTGCCTTAAACTTGTACTCAATGATCTTAGTTTGTTTCTTAATACATCTCCTTCCGATGAAATTATCAAATTTAACATTGCCTCAATTCTGGCAATGTCATAATTAGGTATAGCCGAGCTAAAAATCATCGAGGTTGATTTTTCTTTCATAAAAAGAATAAAATCGTCACTTCCGCAAACTATTCCGGCACGAGTACAAAAAGATTTTGATAAACTTGCCGTAATACAGTCTACTTCTGCTGTTAGATTAAGGTGCGATACAAGGCCGGAACCTTTATCTCCAAATAACCCTAAGCTATGCGATTCATCTACTACTAAAAAACAATTATGAGCTTTTTTTATTTGGACTATCCGCTCAATCGGAGCAATAGTTCCTTGCGCACTATAAATAGAATCAATAAAGATGGGACCTGCTCCATATTTTAAAATTTTATTTTCCAAATCGGTGACATTATTATGACGAAAGGGAACTACTTTTGCTCTAGTGAGGCGCAAGCCAAACCATAATGAAGCATGTGCTCTTTGATCAATGTATACCGTCGTATTAATGTCTGTGAGCGCCTCAACTACACTAATATTAGCGCAGAGGCCTGACTGTAATATACATCCCTTCGCTTTTCCAAGATACTCAGCAAGCCTGTGCTCTAGATTAAATTGATAGCTTCCTACACTTAGAAATACTCCAGACATCATAATATTATTTTTTTGAGTATTAATTGAATTTATCTGAGCTTCAATTACCTTGGGATGGAAGGCAAGCGCCAGATAATCATTATGATTTAAAAGAATTGTTTTGCTATTTGGTTTTGGCTGGGTTAGAAGATAATCAATAATCCCTTTTTTTTCTTTCGTGCGTGTATTTTTGTAATGACTAAATAATTTATCTAACTGTTTTTTATAAGACTCTACATCTACCATTTTTTATTACTAATTTGAGACTAATTGTATTAATTATAGACAATATATTGAGAATAAGTAGTAATTTTAATTATAAAGAGATACTCAGTTATACATCTATACTCTTTTATGTAATTGAAGTTACAAAAATTTTTTATTGGTCAATAATGCCTTTATTATTAAAATTAGGAAAAACTAATAATTTAAAATGTATAATCGATGATAAACAATCTTTTACAATTATTGCTCTTAAACCTACAATCAATTTTAGCCAATCAATTAGTTGGATTATGCGTAGGTGGCTCAGTTGCAACTAATTATTTTAACGAAAAAACAAGCGATATTGATTGTTACGTAATAACTGAAAACGCATTGCCTAAGAATATAATTCAACAACTTAAAAACATGCATAAACAATTATATTTAAGTCAAATTCCTTATGCACAAAAAATTGAAGCCTCTTATATTCCCAAGCCCTTACTGATGAATTTTAACCCCAAAGAGACAAGGCCCTACTTTAACGAAGGAAAACTGTACATAGCCGCATATAATAACAATTTTATCATTGAGTTATATATTTTGCGGGAACAAGGAATTACAATTTTTGGCCCTAAGATAAAACAATTAATAAAAGAAATCACAAGCAATGATTTACAGTTTGCTATTAAACATAATTTAATTGAATACTGGCAACCTATGCTAGCTGATGTAGAAAAGCTAAATAGACATGACTATCAAGTATTTGCTATTTTAACGATGTGCAGGACGCTTTACACTTTAGAAGTGAACAAGATATCTTCAAAACCAGATTCCGCAAACTGGGCAATAAAAAATACTTCAGGCCCTTGGCAGGAGCTGATTAAAAAAGCGCTTAGTTGGCAGCCAGAGCATTCGTTTAATTACTTAGAAGAAACAAAACACTTTATAAACTATGTCTTGAATAAAAGTAAGAATAAGTTTAACTAAATTCTAAAATTATTAGGTGTTCATCGTACTAAATCTGATAATATTGTTTCCTATATAGCAGATTAAGTTTGAGTGGTTAAAGCCTTAATAATTACTTAAGGCCTGCTTTTCTATACTCAGCTTCTTGTAATCTTGTTGCAAACTCTTCGTCTGTTTCACCATTATCGGCTTCAACTGCATCAATTAGTGAAATATCAATTGGATTTTCAATATGATTAAATAACCCTAGTTTTTTGACGCGATTAATTAGTTCTTTTAAATTATCGCCGTATACTTGAGCTTTTTGTTCTATACCTTGGGAGGAAACCGTAATATTAACAACGTGTTGTTCTTCAACTGTTAGCTCTTCACTTGATTCATAAAATTCATTTAAAGTCGATTTATTTAGTACATTCTCAGGAACTTCTTCAAAGTCTTGAATTGTAAGCTGTGTTTCAAGTAATTCCCATAAAATTTCAGAATGCGTAAGGGCTTCATAATGTTCATCTACTTCTTTGCGATAAGCATTAATGACATGTGTACCACATTCATAGTCATTATCTTCTGGTTGCAGTTCACTAGTTTCTAGAAGAATGTCTACCTCTTTTTCCCCTGTCAAATGAGTCAGCAACACTTTACTCTCAGTTAACATTGATTCTTGCCGTGGCGTTAAACTCTCAATATCGTCAAGTAAAGCGATAGGTTGAGAGTCGTGTAAAGTCCAGCTGCCCTCATCTCTTAGAAGATAAAACCAATGCCCGTCATGGGTAACAGGTAGAAAAATATTAACCTTTTGCTGAAGTAGTTTTTTTAATTCCTCATCTTGTGCCTCAGATGACTGCGTTAGCGAAAAAGGTTGAGATACCTTAAGTTCTTCTGATATAAAGTCAGGATTTTTTAAAAGATCAGACATATCCTCAATGGTTAGTAGCGTTTGAGGATTAACAACATGATTGTTTTTATGATATTGATCGGCAACACTTAGATAAGCGCTAGCATGGAGCTGCCTGAATTCATAGTCTGCTTTTTCTTTTTCTTCTTGGAATCTACTTTTCCAGCGTTGTAATTTTTCTTTAGGAGGCGATTCAGAGAAAGAGATATATTTAATTAACTTATTAAAGAGAGCAACTGCCTTATCTGAACGGAAAGAGCCAATGTCTAAAAAATAAATATCCTCAGCAACACAAAAATCAAGGATTTTATCTTTATTGTTTTGCCAGGAAGTTTTATTTTCAGGTAGTACAAGGTTTTCTAAAAGATCATAATCTTCATCTAGTTTATTTCTTTGTGATAATGATAAAGGCATATCAAGTCTGCAATTAATATTACTATAGATAAATTATCGCACAATAAAATTAAGAAAAAATGAAGAAAAGTTAAAATTATTAAGGAAATAGCCACGCCACCCAATTAACCTTAAAGAAAATTTGATTGATTTACTTAAAATCTAACATAATTTGGCATCCTCTTTCGGAAAAATATAATCGTTGTAATTCTATTATTATCACTTCTAAGTTATTAATTAACCTAATGGGGATCATTGTTTGGTATAAGAAAAGTTGGCTTAGATTTTAGAATGTATATGTACAATATTAGAGCAATGAAGAAAAAAGCAATGAAAATAGTACTAAATCCCCATAAGTTATTATTATAAAAAGTGGCTGTTAATAAGCTTGATAAGACAGCAATTAAAGGGAGACTAACCCCGAATATAGCAGCAATCATCGCCTTATTTAAATTAATAGATAAAATACTGGCAGCTAAGATATTGCTAGTCAAAGAGAACCCATATAGGTAAGTTGAGATAGCTAATAAAAAATAAGAAAGAGTAAAGTATTGAGTAAAAATATTCATCGCTAAAAAAATTAAAACACTAATAAACATAATTACTACACCTAAGTGAGAGAATTTTTTCTGTCGTTGAGGTGTCATGAGTAAGCTAAGGGTTAGACCACCAGCTACAAAAAATAAGAATGGGAAAATCTGAGTAATACCAAAATATTTTATAGGAATCTTTAATTGACCCATAATAATAAAAGGAGCTGTTGTAATATAAGCAACCACAGAGCCATAGAAGCTAATGAAAAGTATTATTAGCTTCCAAAGATAGGGATGACCAAAAGAAGGCTGATAAAAGCTTTTCCAGGTAGTTTTTGTGTAGCCATCCTTGTTTCTAGGTAAAAAATAATAGAGACCACTGGCACAAATAATGCCTAAAATCAACAATAAAGCAAAAGAGCTACGCCAACCCCATTCACTAATTAGAAAACTACCGACTAGTGGTCCTAACAACGGCGTTAAAGCGTCAGAAATATAAATCCAAGTGATAAACCTTAATCGCGCTAAAGAACTATAATTGGGATCTTGAACTATGGCTAAGCTTGCAATGGCTGCGCTTGCAACCGCGGCTCCTTGTCCGAAACGAAAAGTCAATAAAGAATAAATATTCCAAGCAAGACCACAACCTGCGGTAGCTAAAATAAATAATATGCTTCCTCCAATCATTAGTTTCCTAGGTCCATATCTATTGGCTAATATTCCAAAATAGGGCTGAGGTAAAGCAGCTCCTAAGAACCACATAGATACAGTCAACTGACTCATAAACTCAGACGTATAAAAACTTTTTGCTATAGTAATTAAACCCGGCAAATAAATGTCGTTTGAAAGGCTTCCGGTAAAATTAAAAAAAACAACCAATAATGGACAATATATGTAAAATGCTTTTTCTGTAGAATTTATGGGATTCTCCTAAGCGAGCTCATATTCATTTCATGGCAAAATATTTTTTTAAATCAAATTCAATAAATTCATTTTTGTAAGCAGCCGTTTTTCTTAAAGAATAAGCAACCCATGCTTTTCGTTCACTACTATTGAATAAAGCAGTTATAAAAGTAATGTCATTGCCCACTTTTTTAGCAACCTCTATTCCTTGTTCTTTTTGAAAATCCGATTTATATTTATCAATAAGGTTATAAAAATCTTTCATAAAAAGATCTTTCGGTAAGTTATCTATTCGCCTATCTACCATATCAGTCCAATACACTAAACCATCTATAGGTCGATAAAATACAATATCTTTTGGGTATTGAATTAAATCTAGATTAGGCATTTGATCATAACGATAACTTTCTAATAAACTTGGGCCCATAAATACTAATTGCAATGAATCTTTAGTTTGTAGGGGGTCTGAAATAATAACAAAATGTGCCGTTGCAGGTGGTGTTTGCTTAATTATTTCAATAGCTTCTAGGGCAGTTCGGGCTTTACTAAGGACCTGCTGAATAAGTGGTTTAAGAGGTATACCTTTAAAACTAAATCGTGTAGGAAAAGGAGCGCGACTTTGACTGATAACGACACCATGCTCATTAATACCGGTCAGTACGCCCCCAGGTAGGTTGGAAATAAAGTCAAAAGACGCATACGGGTAATCGATTGAAGAGCCTTGCTCATCTTGCGGAATACGAATCACTGCAGTAGGAATATAGCGCATATTGAAATTTTTGTAATAATCTAAATCTCGCATTTGGAAAGTATTCGTTTTAGAAAAAGGAGGTTGGGCTGCGAATAAAGTGCATTCTTGTTCACCAATTTCAATAAGAACGGTAAATTTTTCTAAGATTTGGTTGTCTGGTAAAGGATGGCCGGCTTCTTTACATCCTTCATAAAAGCCTAAAAGTTCTTCTTTACATTCACTAGGAAAGAAAGGCAGAAAAGCTTCTGGCGCTTTTTCTATGTCTTTATCTATAGTTTTTTCTTTTTTAAGAAATAAAGCAATTTTTCTTCTAAGGCTTATATAGGTAGATACCAGTTCCTCTACGAAGAGCTTACCAAGAGTTTTTCCGAGTAAAAAACCAATATCATAATAGGTTCCTCCTACAACAATAAGATAAGATTCACGATTATCAGCCGTAAAAGTTTCACAATTAATGAATTTTTTAGGAGAAGTTTTTAATGACTCTTTATTCATTTTATTAATTCCTTTTAAAAATTCATAAACCTACAGGTTAAATAACGTGTTAGCGCTGTAATTGTAAGGCATGAATTAGCAGCATCTTGTGAGGGCCATATTGCTGAATCCATGCAATAAAGATTTTCATAATTCCAAAATCGACCCTTATCATTAACGACACTATGCTTAGGATGACTACCCATTAATAATCCTCCACGTTCATGATAGCTGGAGCCAGGGGGTTGAAACTCAATTTTTTCTAAAGACCCATTGAGACTTTTTGCTATCTTTTTAGCAGAGTCATGCATTTCTTTCATAGTATTGTGATCAGTAATTGTATGATTATAATACACTTTATAACCAGGCTCCTCGCTGTGTAGCGTTACTTTATTTTCTTGAATTATTTCTGCTACACCAAAACCATAAAGTAAAAGGTAGGATTGATTTTTAATCCAGTCAAGCCAGATGGTCGCATGATTATTATCATACCAAGTTTGGTTTAAGGGCCCATGAATTTCAAATAGATAGGGCTTTTCTCGTTGGGCTGGTACATGAAGATAAACTGGCTCCGTTAAAGGCGTACTTAAACGAATTAATCCCTTACAGAATAAGTGCTCACTTAAATATTGACCCGTTAAGAAAGCAGGGGTTTCTAATAAGCTATGAAGCACTAATTGGTTGGAACGCATTGCACCACAGGCTAAAATATAATGTCTTGCTTTAATAAGACATTTTTCACCATTAACCATATTTTTAACCTCAATGCCTTTTATTCTTTTATTTTGATGCTGAATTTTTAAAGCCTTAGCATCGCAAGCTAGATGAATTCCAGTTTGATTAAGATTCACTGTGTATTGGGAATGGGCGAGAATAGTATGGATACTACTGTAAATCATATTAGGTAGCGTGGAGGGATTACCATTATCTTCTAAGGCTAATGAGGCAGGCTCAATAGTTAGACCTTGTTCTTGAGAGCTCTTAATTAACTCACTCTGAGTTTGATTGGCAAAAAAGTTTTTATTTATATGTAGGAAATCCTCAGCCCAGCAATAACAATCTTGCAATAAATCCTTTTCTATCGGCCATTTATTAAACTCTTCCTCTCTAAAGCGCGGAGAATGCCCGCCCCAAAATAGGGTTTTACCACCAGCAACAGTCCATACTTGTTCTCGGTTTAAGCGCTGTGTATTGTCCTGCCATAAAGCTTGGCTAGAGCTTTTTTCAGAAAGTTTTTTAATTAAAGGCGGATTATATCTTAAAGAAAGTGAACCAACATGCTCTGTTAATAATAAAGGACCAGCTTCAATAATAAGTATATTTAGATTTTTTTCAGCTAAACTTATCGCCGCTGCACCACCACAAGCGCCTGAGCCAACAATAATTATATCAAATGTAATAGCAGTGCAATCTTCAATATCAAGGGTTAACACTTCTTTCAGTGAGAGAGTCAAGTGATTTCCTTAGCTATTTTCTCAAAAGCCGCTACGATATCGTTTTCATCTTGTTCAGTTAAATTAGACGCAATAGCTAATTTTAAACTTCGGGCAGCCAAATCATCGCAAGAAGGAAGGGCGCCATGTTGATAAGAAATATCTTTTGCAAATTGATTATCTGGATGACTCCAGGGAAAACCATCTGCTGTATTAGATGTTTTATTAACCAAGCCTGGTGTATTGTAATACCAATAAAAATCAACATCTCCTAATACAACACAGGCAACACTGCCGGGAGGGCCGTCGATTCCTTCTTCTTTTAAACGCCTAACATAAAAGCGACATATTTCTTCACTGGGAAAAGAAATTATTAAGAAAGCGCCACTGTCGCCACTAGCATCAAAAACAGTGCGGAAGGTATATCCAGGAAGGTGCTTAATGTTTTCTAAAATGCGATATTTAGAATGATGCATTGCGCTTACGATTTTTTGTAATTTAGCTAACTGAATCAAGGCCACAGCTCCAGTTAACTCTGACATTCTTGCACCAATTCCCCATAGTTGAATTTGCGGATTTGTAGTATCAAGGCGTCCATTGGCATTACGCGCATAACCTAAATCATGAATTGCAAAACACCTATCGTATAAGTTTTTGTCATCACAAACTAACATACCTCCTTCACCAGAAGTCATGTTTTTATTTAATTGAAAACTATAAATAGCAATATCACCGAAGAAGCCAGCCGGTTTATTGTCTAATGTAGCGCCCACAGCTTGTGCACAATCTTCTAAGACATATAAATTATTTTTTTTAGCAATATCCATAATAGGTTGAATATTGCCCATTGCTCCACTCATATGAATATATAAGATGACTTTACTGCGAATATTAATTTTCTGCAGGAGATCACTTTCTGACATACAAAAGGACTCATCAATATCAACGAGCCTAGGAATGGCACCTGTTCTAACAATTGCGCTAATGCAGCTAACCCATAAATAACCAGGAACTAACACTTCATCACCAGGTCCTATTTTAAAGGCACTAAGAGCAATATAGAGGGCGGCAGTACCACTATTAACCGCCAGAGCATGTTCCCGGTGAGTTAGTTTTTTAAATTCTTTTTCTAAATTATCAACCTTATTTAGTAAGTTTTCACCATAAAAGCGAAATAAACTTTTAGAGTAGAGTACTTCAAGTGTTGCATTTATCTCTTCTTCGTCAATGTAGTGGGCCCCTGGTAATTCCCAAGGCAGAGGTTGATTGCGAATTGGTTTGTTCCTTTTCATTTCTACTCCCTAAAATGAGCTTTAAGACTTGCTATAATTCCTTGCCCATAACTATAAGGACAACAATTTTTAATATATCTTTTTAAATTAGGGGTGGCATTAGCAACCGCATAGCCATGGCGCATACTTTTAAGTAAGGCTAAGTCATTTTCACTGTCGCCAAAAGCAAAGGCTTGCTCTTTAGTCAGATGATACTTTTTTAGCAAATAGCGGGCGACATTTTCTTTTCCGCAAGCTAACGGAATAAAATCAACATCAAATGCATCTTCAGGGTCACCAATATTATGATTACATTGGCTAATAATGACTTTTATCTTGTTCCTTTTTGCTAAAAGCTTTATTACTTTTAATTGCATTGTAAGAGATAAATTATGATTTTCTGCAAAAGCATTAAAATAGTAATAACTATCTTTTAAATTATTATCACTTCGTTCTTCTTTTACTAAAAAAATTTCATATTTTTTTAAAGTAGAAACAATATTATTGATAGATTGTTTGCTATAGGTAGACAGTTGTAAACGTCGCCAGGAAGAATCAACAATGTAATTTTGTTTTTCTCGATAATAAATATCGGTACCAAAACCTACTCCAATGAAATCAGGCCATACCTTGATATCCAATGCATCAATTTTTGCTCTAGCTTCAGCTATATTACACCCTGTAACTATACCAAATACAACAGCATGATTCGTTTTTAGAAATTTTAAGTATAGTTCTAACTCATGAAACCAATAGTGAGAAGGATCTTTATGATCAAAAAGAGTTTCATCTAGATCAAAAAAAATGATGTTTTTTAACATAACTAAATCCCGCAACATTATTTTAAATCTAATTTTACAATTATAGTTAATAAATTGTTTAAATATAAAACTTATTGTTTAAATGGTGATTTTCAATATTGGTGGGATGAATAATAGTGGCTATTTATACCTTTTAAATAAAAGCTTGTCCGATATGAACTATTTTAGGAGTTTATATAAAAGCCGAAGAATCCTTGCTGAGGATTGACGACAATACGCAATAATTATAAATTTAATTGAAAAAAATATATAAATCAATCTGATAAATATAACTTTTATTATATAGATTCAAAGTGTTATATAATGGTATAGCTGCAATAGCACTATATTACAAGGTTACTTCCTCATGAAAATTACGTACCGTCAATATATTACTACTCAGGTGAAATTAAATTATTTCGTGAAAACTAAAAGAGGGCTTGCTAATTAATTAAATACTGCAGCAAACCCTTGCAATTTCGTTACTACTATGTAGCTATAGCTCAGTATCTCTAATTTCTACCACCATAGAGTGCAAAACACTGAACTTACATAGTGTCAAATTATTTTAACCATTTGACTATTAGATAAATTGTATATAAAGCTGATAACCCTACTAAGCAATATACAATACGTGACAAGATACTCATTGGGCCAAAAAGGAAAGCCACTAAATCAAATTTAGCCAAACCAACAAGTCCCCAATTAATACCACCAATAATTAATATAATTAACACTACTACGTCTAATCCATTTATTACTTTCATAGTCCGCCTCACCTTTGTTAATTAATCATTTAACCTTAACATTTTTAGTATAGTTTCTCGTTTAGAATTTATCTAAGTATTAATCTAGCTCTAAAATCTACTATATATAAATAGTTATTTGTGTTGGTTTTAAAATTAATGAATATTTTTTAGACAAGTTAATTAAAAATTGATACAATAAGTCTTCTAACTGATTAAAATAAGATATGGCAAATAAGTTTTTTGACTTTTTTAAAAGCTCGACAGCAGGCCTAAATGCTCATAAATCTAGCGCGTTGACTCAGATAGTTGCTAAACTTGCTTCTACTATACCAGGAAGTAAATTTAACCCAACCGCACAAATTCCCCAAAAAATTATTCAAGCACTCATTGAGTTCTCAACCGTCTTACGTTCAGATGTGGAGATACATGAAAAAGTGCAAAATGGTATATTAGCTCTGCTCGCTACAGCACAATTAGGCGTAGCTACAACCTTATTATTTCAAAATCAAGCCTGCGAAACTAACTCTTCTAATTCCATGTGCCAAAGTGCTTTGATATTAGAAACTTTCTATTCTAGTCTTTTATTATTAGGATGGTGCGTTGGTGAAATTGCAGCGGCTATTGAACAAAACCATCAAGCAAAACCATCAGGTTTAGGTGCTAAGAAAGTAGCTGCCTTTACACAGATAGCCAGTAATTTAATTGATATCTTTAACAAGAATATTACGCCTATTGTTCAAATCCCACAAAAAATTATACAAACTATTACAGGCGTTTATACAGCTTTTCGCTCCGATATAGAAACAAAGGATCGAATACAAAATGGCGCCTTAGGGTTACTTGCTATAGCACAATTAGTCTTAGCCATTATGCTTGTTACTCAAGATAAAAATTGTCAAGGAAATGATGCTGATTCCTTTTGCCATGCTATTTTCTTATTAGAGGCTTTGTATGCAGGTATTTTATCAATTGGATGGAGCGAGAGTGAGATAAAGGCCCATGTAGAGAAAGCAAAACAGGCAGCAGTAGCAGCACAAGTAAATAATAACGTAGTGCCAAATCAAGTGGCTATACCCATAGCTCAACAACAGCAACAACAGCAACAACAGCAACAACAGCAACAACAGCAACAAACAAGTAACTCATGCGTTCTTATTTAAGAGATACATTATTTCTTTATAATACTGCGAAAGTATAAATTAAAGTCTAATTTTGTCACTAACTCTATAAGTCATTAGCTAGGTAAAACCTAACTAGAGCTTTACGACTCTCTTCATATTGTGCTTTTTCCAATTCATTGAATGCGTTGAGAAGGTTTTGAGAATCAGTCTCTCGGGCTAATTTTGGTAGATCCAATCTCAAACCTGAGTGAATGAGATACTGACTTGCGAAAGTACCCATGTCTGCCGTTTTGACAACACCATTTGTTAGAACTGCTAATACATAATTTCCAAAAAGAAAGGCTTCATATTCTTGATTCAATGTTAGGAAGTCACAAAATGACACTTTAATTTTTTGATCAAATAGCTGTTTTTGTGCAAAAAATCCTAATTGGTAGGCTGTTGCATCGACCGAATTTATACCGCCAAAACCTAGCTGAAATTGATAAGAGTGGCGCGTTTCATGAATCAGAAAGAGTAGTGCAGCATGAGGATTTGCATCCGCGAAGAGTTTAATAGGATTTAATATGACTTTGCCAGGTCCTGGTTGGGCTGGGTCGAACTGAAAGAATGTCGACTTTTTTGCAGTGCTATCTAAAAATAACTCTGGAGCAGGCAATCCTGAAGTTTTGACTTGTAATTTAAAGACACGCTGCATTACTTGAATGCGCTCTAATTCATTAAGTTTTGGAAAATTGACTATTAAGTCTGCCAGACCTGGCTCACCTTGAATAGCAGCGATCAAAACATCACCTTGAGCATAGGTAGTTAACAAAGACTCTTCAAGGAAATTTCTAGACTCTATATGTAACACCGAAGCTCCAGGAAAAAGATCCTGGAAAGATGAGTTGGCAAAAAATGTTGGATCCAGAGGTTCTGGTAATACTGTGGTTTGAGAGGGGAAACTGCCAGCCGTCATACCATAGCTAGGCTGAACTACATAAGTGCCAGCATTAAAAAAGATACCCAGCGTAAATGATAAGCTCAATAATCCTAATTGCTTCATATATTTATCTTCCTGATGCTTAAAAGTTTAGCTTTGATTTAGCGATTTTAAATTTTGCCTAGGTCTTTGGCAAATTAGATTAATTAGAGTTTACCCACAACCCATCTATCTTAATGAATACATTCATTATTCTAATAAAGCCATTTAAGCTTCTAGAGCGGGCTTTGTTTCGCCCGTTTAACCGCATTTCCTGAATCCTTTAGTCATTAATTTTAATTTATGTTCATAAGCAGTGGTTCTGAAACCGAATGATTATTAACGTTTTTACTACGTTCTGAAGCAGGCGTAGTTGAAAAGAATCCCAGGCTATTATGACATAGAGTAGTAAATGTTAAACAGCTACTGGTGCCAGCCGTTATTATTGTTACAGGCGTTACTATAACACTGCCTATAGTACTAAATAATACTCCACCTATACTACTAACATAAGTTAAAAGTGGTAAACATTGGTTGAATTGGCTACGTTCGTCTACATTATTTTCAGGAGTGTCACTTAACATAGTTTATAAATCTGTTTAGTTGATTAATTTTTGCAAAGTATAAAGTATTTTTATTAAGGATTTATTAATATAGAACATATTTATTTTCTAATATTTATAATAGATTTAATATTTGAGTAGGTTCTTTAAAATTGCTTTATGAAAAATGACCAAAGCATATCAATAGTGGTGATAATCCTTTTAGTTGCAACATTAGGCCAAGTTGCTTCAGACCTGTATCTACCTTCGTTACCCAGCATAGCAATAAAATTGAATATAAACACAAGTTGGATTCAAATGACTCTGGCAATTTATATGGCAGGATATAGTTTATCACAGCTGATTTATGGGCCTTTATCAGATGCTATAGGTAGAAGAATTCCGTTAATTATTGGTTTATCTATTGCGTTTATTGGAGGGATGGTTTGTTATTTATCATTAGAAATTCATTATTTATTAATTGGTAGATTTCTACAAGGACTTGGGGCAGGGGCTGGAACATCATTAGCTCGTCCAATACTCAGGGATTTATTTGAAAAGGAAAAATTAGCTGTATATAACTCCTATTTAGCAATATCCAGCGTTTTTATTTTGTCGGCAGCACCGGTACTTGGTGGCTATATAGAACAATTTCTAGGTTGGCGTTATAATTTTCTGTTTTTGAGTCTATATAGTTTTATTACCCTTTGTTTTTTTTATGCAAAAGTTTCAGAAACAAACCAACATCACTGTAGGGATAATTTAAAATTATCTAAAATTATTAATAATATAGGTTGCTTATTTAAATCACCTGTTTTTTTAAAATTTTCATTATGCCTTGTATTAACTTATGCTGGAATTTTAGCTTGGTTAACTGCTGCTCCCATAGTCTTACAAGAAAAAGTAGGTCTAACTCCAGTACAATTTGGTTGGATATATATTTTTTCTGGGCTTGGTTTTGCTTTAGGCGGTATTATAAATGCCAATTATGTTACAAAATTTGGTATTAATACTATGATAAATTTTGGTTTTTTATGCCAGTTTAGCGCCGGCTTATTAATGTTGTTATTTTATTTACTAGGGTATATGAATGTTTATGTTATTGTTACCCCTATTGCTATTTTTATGTGCGGTTCAAGTCTTGTATATCCTAATTCCTCAGCAGGTGCTTTAACTCCATTTCCTAAAATAGCTGAGACAGCTGGAGCGATTTTTGGTTTTATGCAAATTTTAGGTGGCGCATTATCAAGTAGCACCATAGCTCTTGTTCATCATAAAAGTCAATTACCTATTGCCATAGCGTTTTTAATTACTTCATTAATATCCATATTAATTTTTTATATACTAAGTATGAAAAAACCTACTAATTGATTAGTTTTAGGCAAATATTAGATTTTAGATTATGACACTAAGTTATACTTACTTCTTTCTTTTACGCTAACAAAAAGCTATGCGGGCCAACAAGTTGTATAATCAGATTCGTCTTTTCGCTTTATCAACCACTGCTTTTGAAACGTTGCTATTATAAAACTTTATTTACTAAGGTTCTCAATTGCCCTTG
The DNA here is from genome assembly GCF_048541585.1 of Legionella sp. D16C41. Taxonomy (NCBI): domain Bacteria; kingdom Pseudomonadati; phylum Pseudomonadota; class Gammaproteobacteria; order Legionellales; family Legionellaceae; genus Legionella; species Legionella sp. D16C41. Next base: position 75,638 of record NZ_CP183304.1, read on the forward strand.
TTTATCCATAAAACTAACGCCTACTACCTCATAAATTTTAATTGGCGTATTAAATCCTTTTATTTTAACACGTAGATGGCCACTAATTTTTACTAAGTTACCGCCCTCATAACGAGTTGTTTCTGAAATAAGTACTTGACCACCTAAGGTAAGTGCCTGGATTCGCGAAGATAAATTAACTGCTGAGCCTATTGCTGTATATTGTTTACGTTTTTCTGAGCCAATATTTCCTATTACAGCAATCCCGGTATTAATTCCAATGCCCATAGTTAGATTAGGTAAAGATTTTTTCATGTTATGCGTGTTTATTTTCTTTAACGCTAATTGCATTTCAATCGCACAGGCTATTGCTGATAACGCATCATTTTTACTTTCATAAGGCGCGCCAAAAATAACCATTATTGCATCGCCAATAAAAGCATTAATTACACCATTATGTTTTTCAATAATTGATACCATGCAACTAAAATAATAATTTAACAATTCAACTAATTTTTCAGGCGCTATAGAAGCTGCTATTGAGGTAAAATCACGTAGATCACTAAACAAAATGGTAACTTTACGCTTCTCTCCACCCAGCTTAATTTGATTAGGAGCAGTCAAAATTTTGTTGACGACTTCATCAGACATATACGAGCGAAAAATTTTGATAATTAGCTTATTCCGCATTTCAAGCTGTTCTTTTGCTTGGTTTAAAGCTATGTTCGTCTCTCGTAATGATCTTTTTAATTTAGTAATTGCAACTAATGCAAGTTGATCTTCAACTTGTTTTGCTAATTCGTTTAAAAGTTCTATTTCTTTATCTTGCAATTCCCTGGGCTTTTGGTCAGCTACACATAACGTTCCTACTTTAAGGCCAGCAAAGCTTAACGGAATCCCTGCATAAAATCGCATTGGAAATGCCTTACCAAGGGCGGTTGCTTTACTAGCAAACTTTTCGTCTAAAGAAATATCAGGAATAATAAGAGGCTCATTTTTTTTTATAGTAAACTGACAAATTGAAGTACGCCGTGAAGTTTCTTTAACAGTAAAACCACATTTAGCTTTAAACCACTGCCGCTTGCTATCTAAAAAAGCAATATAACCTACCGAAACTCGCAATATACCAATAGCTAATCGTACGATACGGTCAAAACGCTCTTCAGGAGGCGTATCAAGGATTTCAAGCTCATAAAGAGCAGCGAGTCTCTCTTCTTCTTTTTGCTTATATTTAGCCATAAAATCTCCCTTTACTGCATCAATAAGCTAGAAATTAAATTGTTACCTGTTGACAAGCCTTGTTTAATTCTATGTGTTTCACTACTTGAATTTATAAAAGACTAGTTAAAACTTTTAGCCTTAAATTTTTGAAAAAAGAGTCAATTAACTATCCTAAAAATAATTTAAAAATTAATTTCTCTATCTTTATTTTAGTACTTATATAATTACTTATCATCGAAAAATAATTTTCAAGAGATTAACAGAGCCGCTACTGAGCATCCCTAAAAAGTTATCTCTCAAAGTAGCTCTATTTCGCTTACTTGGTCAGAAAAGAGAGAGCATGATGTTTTGGTAACAGTGATTTAAAATCTTATTTATGCTTTGGACCACTAATTGAATTATGACTAAGGAGGCAAGTGCTAGGCTAATTAAGTCGGATTTTTTAAATGAAGGTCTATAATTAGATTAAATTATGACCATAGATAAACGATGACACAGAGAATTATTAAAGAACATCTCGCTCTTTTTGTCGATTATAAGGCAGAACAATGGTGCAAAGAGGTCGCGGAGCAAAATTTACCACAAGAGGTATCTTTCGCTAAACAAGAAGAAATTAGAAAACATGCAAAACAATTAAGGAGTTATCTTACCTCAGGAGGTAAGTGCTTTGCTTTTTCTGTTGCCGAAGGCGCTTTTTCAGCAACAGGCTATGGCAATTGGTGGAAAACCATACTTGCTCAAGTAGCTACTTGGTCACCAGGAAATTTTGATGCATTAAATCAGAGCATCGATTTACAATCTTTTTTACCTACAAGCCATAAAGAACCAGCTCGAACTTGGACTTTAGAAAATGTATTTGAATTTGTATTAAACATTGTTGCAACCGAACAGGCTCAAGTTAAAGAAGCCGTACAATCTTTTTTACCAGAGGAAATTAGACAAGTTCATTACTTTGAGCCTGATAAAAAGTTTTTTGAGATGATGATTAATGGCGAGCTCTTTCAAGCTCAAAGTAAAGCAGTCATTGGTGGTTATTTTAAAACCTCAAAGCTCGCTTCCTTATTAAAAGATAATCAAGAACAGTTGCCAGGTAATATTTGTCTTGCGCATGCAGAAAATCATGTGGTAACTATACAATTTGAGGAAGGGAAATGGGTTGTTTATGATTCTAATTATTCACATGAATCTATTAAAACAATGACTAAATCTTTTGATACGACAGAGGCATGTGTAGAAGAAATTAAATTATGCTTAAAAAGTGAAGCAATGGCTTTAGAGCTTGCCTCATTTAGAGCAAACACACACGTTAAGTTTGATCTTTTTGATAAATTAACTATCCCAGATAGCATACAACTTCTAGAAAGAGGTGGCTTAAATGTTATTGCTCACCATGCGCCCCAACAACTGCAAAAAATTGTTGAGCTCGCTTTTAACTCCCCTGAATTGATAAGAACATTAAGTTTAGCCTTATCTCAAGAAAATCAAATTCAGCGATGTTGTTTATTAGTTATGGCTCGTTATGCATCCAACGAATTAGAAAAATTATTTATTTTAGCACAGGAAAATACCCCACTTGCCCTAGCCATTGCGAAAGCTTTAACCATAAAAAATGATCAACATTGGAATCCATTGCATATGATAGCTGCTCAATCGGCTCCCATCATAGAGTCTTTATTAAATTTAGCAAAGGTTAATAGTGATGTTGATAAAGCCGTGCGTGCTGCTTTAAGTATGACTACCAAACGAGGTAAATCGCCTCTAGACCACCTATCAAAAGATGACCCTAACTTCTCAAAACTTTTAACCTTTCTGTTATTGACCTCTCTCCCCAAAAAAAATTTCTTTAATCCTCTCAAAGAAGACAGCAAATTAGCTCGAGAGGAGTCACAAACTACAAAAATAATACATAGCAAAAAACATTCGTAGAGTTAAAGATAGCTAAAGAAATTTTCTTAATTTAAAGAAGGGTTACAGCTTTTTAATGTTAATCAAGGGCCTATTTAACCAGCTTTATAATTAGATTGTGTTTGCTGCGCCACCGTTATCATCGTAATGTCTTGTTAAGTCCTATTTTAAAGCTTCGCCAAAATGCTTTACCAAATATCTTAATTTGATATAGAGATTCTCTAGTTGAGGTCTTAGCATCATTATCACGACCACTGTAGTAGTGATTAAGATGAGGCTGAATGCTTGTATCGGGAATATAAATTAATAGTGATTTTAAGAGTTCTACCATTATACTTTTAGCTAGTGACTTACCTAAACAGATGCGTTTTCCTGCTCCAAATACGAGTCCCTCGAAGGGATGTTTTAAACCTGTATTTAGCCAAGATTGTGGATTAAAAATAGGACTCTGTATAAATTGGTCAAGGATAATTAGAACTTGGGTGCCAGCTAAGATATTTTTACCTTCAATCATCATATCGACTAAAAGCTCTCTTTCTAAGATGGGGAAGGGGTGCTGTAGGCGAATAGACTCCATAAGTAATGCTAATAGAAAGGTATTATCTCCTTCGGCAGCTTTTTTACGTGTGGCTGCATACAATACCGGATCTTCTCTTAGAAATGTAAAAACAGAGACCATAATATCGCTAACATTTATTTGTGGTGACAAAATAAATGGCTGGGCAAATACAGATAACCACAAAGTAGGATCGTTAATATCCTCATCTACAAGGCCCTCACCATACTTTGAATTTCTAATAATCTCAGTTAAGCGTTGGCAAAAGGCTTGTTTTACTTCTATATCTCCAGATCCCTTTAAAGCAATTTCTTTACGCCACTCAATAGACGCATTATAAAAAAGTATTTCATCCTCTGACTTAATTTTTGTTTCAAATAGAATCTCATATAAAACCCTTAATACAATACGTGATATCTGCTCTGCATTAATAATCAATGATGGATTAAGTTGCACTTCATTTGCTAGTATTTGAATAGCTGAATTTACAAGTAGGGGAGTAACCTCCTTCCAGCGCAAGGTACGAAAAACCTGACAACAATTCATTGAAAGTGCTTTCCAACGCATCCCATCTTCAGATTCTATAGAATAAATTGGTTGCCATGCAGGAATCGCAAAAAGGTGCTCTACAAAAGTGCCTTTTGTATCAGAGCATGCTAAGATTGCTGCACAAAGCTCAGGATCATTATCTAAAATTAAAACCTTTTTTCTCTGCAATAACGCGCAAATTTTTATAAAATATTTGCGTGCTTGGGATGAGCCGCTACCATAGCGAATAAGAGAGACTCCGTTCATAATACATACACCTTAAAGGACTTTAGTAACATTATCTGATAAATTTATAGGCATTAAATAGGCATCTTTAGTCAATAACTTGAACTTGCCTAGCAAACTCGCCTTTTTCACCTTGTGCTAGCAGGAAGCTAACCCGTTGCCCGGGTTTTAACTCTTTATAACCTTGCGTTTGTACTTCAGAAAAATGAATAAATATTTCTCTATTATCGCGATCAGAGGTAATAAAACCATAGCCTTTGATTTTATTAAAACGTTCCACCGTGCCGGTTTCTTTTTGCATCAGTTCTCCTTTTTATCTTATTATTTTAATTTCCTTACCCCTACTTTCCGACCCTTTAATTTACCTGTGCATAAATAATGACAAGCTCTATCTGCCTGCTCTCGCACAACGGCTACATAGGAATTAAATGTTGTAATGTTAATTTTACCAATGCTGTCATAGGCAAGCCCCGCTCCTTTTGTCAAAGTACCTACTATATCTGAAGGGCGAATTTTATCTTTTTTTCCAAGAGTAAGATTTAAAGTTACCATCTGAGGTGGGTTAAGCGAGTCACTTTTTTGGCTTAATTTATTAATTTCTCCCCAAGGTAGCGGAAAGCCTAATTGCTGCTCGATGAGCAATAGTCGAGAGGCATCAGCCGGTATGGTAATACTAATTGCTTTCCCACTTTTTTCCGCTCGACCTGTGCGGCCTATACGATGAATATGAACCTCTGGTTCAAATGCCAAATCATAATTAATGACTGCAGCGAGCTCTTCGATATCTAAACCTCGAGCGGCCACATCAGTTGCAACTAAAATGGGACAGCTATAATTAGCAAAGCGAATTAATGTTAAATCACGCAGGGATTGCTCCATATCACCATGAAGAGCCATAGCATAAAAGCCCTCTTTAAGCAGCCATGATGTAAGTTGGGTCACGTGCTCTTTAGTATTACAAAAAATAAGGGTCGAACTGGGTTGGTGATGTAATAATAAAGTTTTTAATAAGGTAAGTTTATCAGCTTGCCGTGCAACCTCATAAAAACATTGTTCAATAGTTACGTCTGTTTTTTCTTCTTCAATGATAATTGTTTTTGGATTAGAGAGGAATTTGCTAGCAAGCTCTTTAATTTGCGCGGGATAGGTTGCAGAAAATAGCAATGTTTGTCGTTTAAGAGGGGTAAGCGAAATAATTTGTTGTATGGGATCAAAAAAACCCATGTCTAGCATTCGATCAGCTTCATCTAAAACCAATAATTTTAAATTTTGTAAAGACAATGATCCTTTAGCCAAATGCTTTTGTAGTCGCCCTGGGGTACCTACGACAATATGAGCCCCATATTTTAGCGACTCTGACTGAGGTGTCATTGGCATGCCACCTGATAAATTAAGAATTTTGATATTAGGTAAAGTTCTTGCTAATTTTCGTAAAACTTGTGTTACTTGTTCTGCTAATTCACGCGTAGGGCAGATAACTAATGCTTGAATAGCATACCAGTTTATATTAAGAAAATTTAACAAAGCCAAGCCAAAAGCAGCTGTTTTGCCGCTACCAGTCTTGGCTTGCGTAATAACATCAAAGCCTTGCAGCATAATTGGCAAACTTTGTTTTTGAACAGCTGTCATGTCCTTGTAATTTAAAGAAACCAGATTAGTTAATAATTCTTTTCGTAATGGTAACAACGAGAAAGAAGAAAGCTCACTTGTCTTTTTTATTTTATCTTGAGCTTTAATAAGACACATATTGATCATACCCTGAGAATAATAGTAAGAATTTTAACATTTATAAGTATTAAGTTAAATCAAATTAACAATTATAAATACATTTTTATTGCATCTGCGATAACTAATCCTTTTTTGAGAGCCACTTAACTAGTTAAGCTTGTTTCTTATATAATAAACAACAATTTTTTGACTTAATAAAAAACATGTCTTTTCCAGAATGGAACTTCAGTAATTTAATTAATTCTATACAAATAACGCATGTAGAATTATCTAAACGAGCAAGTAAAGCTATTAACCATTGTCTTACTGCAAGAAACTGGTTAATTGGTTATTACATTTCAGAATATGAGCTTCGAGGCGAGGATAGGGCAGGTTATGGTGAAAAATTGTTGGCAAGGTTGGCAAAGCAGTTAGAGAAACTTCAAGTTAGCAATTGCAACAAGCGGCAGCTCTATGATTATATGAAATTTTATCGCTGCTATCCGCAAATCGCGTCGACACTGTCGGCACAATTTAATACTCTTCTTGCTTTTCCAATTAATCAAGCGGAAATAAAAATGCCGACAGCGTCGGCACAATTTGAGCTTCCACCAGAGATGCTCTTTAATAATCTATCCTATAGTCTGTTTAAATTGTTAGTTGATATTGATGATGACTTAAAGCGGTATTTTTATGCAGTAGAATGTATTAAAGGCGGTTGGTCTGTACGTGAATTAAAGCGACAAATTGATAGCTTGTATTTTGAAAGAATAGGCCTTTCTCATAATAAAATAAAATTATCTGAATTAGCACATACATCTAAATTAAATAAAGAAAATAATCTAGCAATTCGTGATCCGTATATTTTTGAATTTCTTGGTTTAACCTCTCAAGAAGTGATGAGTGAATCTCACTTAGAAGCGCAATTAATAGAGAAAATAGAGCACTTTTTACTCGAATTAGGCCATGGATTTTGCTTTGAAGCACGGCAGAAAAGAATTTTAATTGGCGGGGAGCATTTTTTCGTTGATTTAGTTTTTTATAATCGTCTATTAAAATGTCATGTTTTAGTTGAATTAAAGCTTGAAAAATTTACTCATGAAAATATAGGGCAATTAAATACCTATGTTAGCTGGTACAAACAAAATATGATGAGTGAAGGCGATAACCCACCTGTTGGAATTTTACTATGTACCGATAAGAATCATGCCTTAGCGGAGTATGCACTAGCAGGTATGGATAATCAGTTATTCGTTTCTAAATACTTATTAGAACTTCCTAAAAAAGAAGAAATGCAAAAATTTATTGAGAAGCAAATTTCTGAAGTAAAAAAGTAGAAGGTAAACAAAATTAGACTTATTAATCGATATAAAAAACTATTAATTTAATTACCATTCATATTGAATTTTTAAATATCCCAATAACACAAATTTTAATAAAGTCATTGCTAACCTGTTTTATTCAAATAAACCAAAGTTTTAAAAGAGGTAATCAGTTATAGCCAATTATGATGATTATTAATTTGGTAATATAATCTCACTCATCTGGTTAGAAAAAAGTGATATAAAAATGCTATTTACAGACAGAGATTGGTTTCTAGAAGAGTTACCCGAACAAGTTGATTATAGCTGGTTACTCCAATTAATGAAGATTTGGGTAGAAATAGAATCGCTACCATTTAAAATGGGTGTTCTAGCAACAGTAGATGAAAATGGGCATCCAATAAGCCGTACAGTAGCCATCCGTGAAATAAACGAACATGGTTTACTTTTCTTTACCCAGATAGGTAGTGCGAAAGTAGCCCATATTTCAGTTAATCCCTATGTTTCTTTTACTTTTATGTTACCTAATACACAACGACAAATTACAGTTTTAGGTAGAGTAAGACTACTTAGTGAAAGCGAAAGTTTAAGACATTGGGAGACTTATGATCAAGAACGAAGATTACGTTTTTTAGTCTATGGCACAAAGTCTGGGCAGCGGATAAAAAAACAGCAGGAGCTAGATAAGGAACTAATTACTTTAAGGAATCAATACAAAAAAACGCTTCCAGAAAGACCTCAAGAGTATATTGGTTATACAATTGCTCCAGAAAAAATAAGATTTTACCAATTAAATGAACATCGATTGTCAGACTCAATAGCTGCAGTATGTATTAATAACACTTGGACTCTACAGCGATTTGTTCCTTAGCTAGTATATTTAGCACGATATCTCAAAATAGAACTTAAATAAGGGTGGCTTTAATATAACGCCATATAAAAAGTTTATTTAACTTATTTATTAAAGGTAGCAGGGCTGTGTTATTATGTTGAATTTGAAGAATAAGTTCCTTAGTTAAATCTGATAAATTCTAGCATTTGGTTAAGTGGCTAGATTTAAAAATACATAACTTGCCTGGCTCCTGCATATAGTTTATTTAATAAGAAAAATAGATATGTACAAATTCCTTGATTTTTTTAAAGACAAACAAAACCGAATCGTAGTATTCCAGACTCCTAATTGGCCATTGATCTTTTGGTTTATATTCGCACTATTGAATTTTCTTTGGAGCAATAATCAACCAAGAATTCACTATCTTTTACACATGCTTAGTTTTGGTTTTATCTTTACTTGGGCATGGCTTGAGATAACAAGTGGAGTAAATTATTTTCGCCGGGCACTTGGTTTGTTAGTGTTAACTATCGCAGTTTGCTATTGATTCTAAAACAATAAATTAGGCTTAAAGTTTATGGCTAGATATGCTGGCCGGAAGAAAATCGTTATATTGCTGAAGATTAATCCTAGTACTAGATATTTAATTAAAACATTTGAAACATTAGATTAAGACTTTAAAGTATTAAAATACTAGGGATACAGCAGTGACAACGGAAAAAGTAGAAAGAGAAGTTGAATTAATCAAAAAGTAGAAACCCTGCTTTATTAAAAATACATAGATATAGAGATGGATTAAATTTTTTCAATAATAAATTTGAATTCCACTCTTCTCATTCTGAAATATCTTCGTCATATATATTTGATAATACAGATAATGCATATGAGCTGAAAAAATTACTAGGGAAAGGAGCTTTTGGAACTGTTAGGCAAGGAAGAATATTAAAAAAAGATACAAAAGTTGCCATTAAGATCCAAAATATAACAGAACAAATTAAATATCAATTTAAGACCACCGGTAATATAGAACAAGCAACAGATTATGTAATCAATCAAATAGAGATAGAGGAGGCGCTACTTAAATTAACTAATCAATATATAGCTTCAATGAGAAGAAGGAATTTAAAAAACCAAGAAAAACATTATACGATAATGAAATATATTGAAGGATCTCCCTTAAAAGATATTTTCTCTACTTTTACTTTCCAAGAAAAAATTCACGCCTTTATTGAGTTAAGCAGAACAAGTACAATTTTTACATAATAATAATTATCTACATTTAGACATATGGCGCGAAAATATCTTATTTGATGGCCAAAAGGCGATACTTCATGATTATGGATGCGGCGCAAAATTATTAAATCAAACCTTTACAAGTAAATTAAAGGGCTCGCATATTCCACCAGAAATTATTGAGGCCCATGAAACCTGCAAACCATGTATATATGGAAAATTTTCCGATGTATATGCACTAGGTATGACTTTTTATGAATTATTTTATGAAGATTATTATGACTATACATTAGATAGTACACTTGATGACTTTGTCAAAAGATATAAAGCTTATTATAAAGGCGTATTAGAAAGATTAAACTCTGAAAAAGAAAGCCCATTAGCTCACTTAATAATCACAATGATTACCCCTAATTTTAATCAAAGAAGATTAGCTCAAGAGATTTTATCCTGTTTAACATTAATAAACCAAAAATCCAATGTTGAGCCAAAGGTAAATTATGTAATTAAATTTTAATTTTTGTATTTGTGCAAATAGACAGTGCAAATCTATATGATAGAGTGATATATAAAGGAAATCTGCTTAGTGTTGTCCATGATGGCTTAAGACTTTCAATGGGTTATCTTTTTAATAAACGAATCAATAATTAAATTAGAGATATCTTTACGCCAGTTTTTCTCTATAAAGGTAGTATTGAAATTGCTATTGCAGAATTTCTAGCCAATGATATTATGCTTATAAATTTTCTAAATCGACTGAATTCTAACTATGTTTAAAAAAATCGAGCGATTTGATTATAGTGATAATTTAGCTTTCTTAATTGAAGGAGCTAAGATTGCTGAAGAAAACCCAGATAATTTTCCTGGGGAATATTCTATTGTTAAACTAGCTAGAGATAATGAGTGTAGGGTTTTTGATGCTGTTGTAGGTGGTTATACAGTCGAGCTTTATCCTGAGTTATTTAAAAAAGCTACTGAATTTGAGCAAAAAGCTTATTTATATTTCTTGATTGCCTTTTATGAAGCAGAGTTACGAAGTTGGTGGGACGAGGAAGTAGAAGAAAAGCATACAAGTCTATATATTATAGAACATTTTATAGAACCTATTCTGCAAAAATGTAGTGATCTTAATATTTTTGCTGCTCTTCCACCCTGGGCTGATGATTTAATTAAAACTCATGATATGAATAAATTTAAAAGTAGTTTTTTTAAAACCGCCCGTGAAACATTAGGTGTTTTTAATATTCTAAAAAGGTTTTTTTTTAACGAGGGAATAACAGATATTAAGGATAAATTAGAAAAAAAGATGGTTCATCTCGCTAATCAACGCTCTTATGAAAACTTATTAAATTATCTAAATGAACATAAAAATATTACAACAGTCTATGGATTAATAGGTAATATGCATCTAGATATAGCCAATGATTTTTGTTGCGTGAAAACAAGTACAAAATTTGATAATAATGTTGGCTATTGTCATGCAGAACTTGATGTAAAAGATAGAACTGTTAATCTTTATCTTTTTGGAGGCGTGCACAAGCAAAAGGAGCATACAGAAAGACTATTGGAACATCTATCAACGCATGGACTGGAATCTAGCTCAGAGTCAAAACAGATAATTAAGTAATATCCATTAATTAATCATCTACTTTACTAAAGACATTTTTTAAGTGCAAACAAAAAGGCTTGGGTCTTCATAAATCTAAACTTTAAAGAGAGTTTAGAACAGCGATCATTAAAAATGATATTTTAAAAAAATTATTTATCAAAATTGGCATAGAGTACTACGCCAATTTGATAATCTTTTATAAATAAAATAACCTTAAATTGTTAAATCAAATTGATTATCAGAATCTTCAAGAAAAGGGGTAGTATAATTAATATTTTTACTGGGATTATATACATCACCAACTGTATAACCATCATCAAATGTAATTCGTCCATCGGGTATTAGAGATACCATAGGTTTTATTAAGTTACTATCAGGTATACATACCTTAGGAAATTGCGCTTTCTCTATGTATGAAATAATATCACAAATTAAAATTGGTTGCGGGCGCGTTACCCCTGGAACTATTTTAATATCCTTCATTTCATCAAATAAACTTTGGCTTAAATTATTTACAAACTCTTTCATCTGCTCTTGAGTAATTTGTTCACCGACGCTCCAAGAAGCCTCCGTTATGCCATTGGAATTTATAACTGGCACTGCAACGATTAATTGATTTAGAAAATACTTTGCAAGTGCCTGAAAGGCTTCGAGAGGAAAAACTTTTTGCACTGGTTTTTCAACTTGTTTAAACATATACATACAACAACTCCTCAATTTAACTACTTTAAATAATTAATAATATGTTTTTTTAATAGTACATTGCTTAATCTCTCTTTAAGACTGAGCTCAATAAAGACATTACTTATCAAAAATTGTATTATAGCGGCAAATTACTGTTATTCATTCCTAGAAAATTAAAGAAATTAAACTTTATTTTCTTTTCCTAACTCAGAAATTTTATCCAACTTATAAATTTAAATAATCTACCCATTTGGATTGGCCTAACTATCTTAAATAATTGATGCTTCTGATGGAATAATAAAACTTAACTATTTAAGTTAAGAAGTATAAAAATAAAGTTATAATAAAAGCTAACGTATTTGCAAAAATTACTATTAATTATGATAAATTTTAATCAAGCTTATTGAATTAATTCTCTTCTATCCCTTGTGTTCTTTTAAATGTGGGGTATTACTTGCATTCATATCTCTATTGAGCTGAAATGTTATATCAGACACAATAAATTCTGCATAAAAATAAATAATACATATACAAAATGATAGGTGTATTTGATATTTTAATAATCAACCGATATTCTACCTTTAAAATTGTTCCAGGATAAACAATGCTTCGTTCCACTTCTCAATTAAAAATGTTTAAAATTTTTATGTTAATAGGGGCGCTTTCAGCAATGACTGCTCTAATATTAGGTGCTTTTGCAGCGCATGTCTTAAAGACAAAATTTAGTGGCTATCAGATGCAAATTTTTCAAACAGGTATTATGTATCAATTTATCCATAGTTTTTCCTTGTTGTTTGTTGGGATAATTCTTTGGCAATTTAACACACGAATACTACAAGTAGCGGGTTGGTCTTTTTTTACTGGTATCCTGCTTTTTTCAGGAAGCTTGTATTTAATGAGCTTGATGCAAATAAAAGCACTTGGAATAATCACCCCATTTGGTGGAGCTTGCTTTATCCTTGGCTGGTTATTGTTAGCTGTTGGAATATATAAGATAAATTAATAGTAGAAGCTTCAACCGGGAGCAGTCAGACAGATTACACCCTAATTAATTGAGTTAATCAAAAACAAAAAAAACTATATGATAGTTGACCATGTAAAGAGAAGTTCAAAAATACTCTTAAATTAATGCAAAGTGATATTCCCTTTATTGATAAACTTACTGTGATGTTGAAAAAACGATGCTATCGTATACTTTCTAAAAGTCGACAAGGAGAAGTGATGCCACAAGAGATAACGGAGCAAGAAACGGTTGATAATAATTCAGCAGGTAAAAGTAAGATAAGTCCTGATGTTTATGAAAACGCAAGAAAATTTAATACTCAAATTGCTACTAGAGGGCCTGCAGTACTGTATGCCTTAAGTAAAGCAAGTGAACCTTTGACTAAAGGAAATACAGTTACTGGTATTGGTAGTATGGTTATGGGTGCATTTGGATTTTTTGGTAACCGGTATTATAAAAATAAAGGTGATGATTCGGCTTATACTTATATGGGCCAAATAGTTGGAGGGGTGCAATTTACAGCCGGATTTATGTTATTGGCAATTGAGGCATTTGAAACATATACTGATTCTGGCGAAGCCAGCCCTTTATTGAAAGTTTTGGGAATGGCTGGAATGGCTTTGGCATTAACTGAAAGCGCCTTAGTTTTGATTAATTCTTATTTATATGGAGATGGCGCACCTAGAGTATCATCAGAAGTCAAACCTAAAATGAATTAACTCATTTTTAGAAAACATCTATTTAAAGTTAAATGTAGCAATTGTCTTAAAATTAAATTTTAGATAGTTGCTACATTTTATATTATTTGCAACTAAGCCTTATTTATTACCAAATAGTGGCTTTCTAAATAAGTAACAAACCCTATTACTAAGACACTTCTTTCAATAGACAAAAGACATGCCCTTATACTTAATTTCCAGTTCACTAAGTGTAATAAGTTAAAGAACAAATGCTATTTATTTTATTTATTACTTTATTCTTTAGAAAAGATAACATTTCACATCAACTGTCTAAGGTTTATTTTGATTTTTTACTTTTTTACAGTCGATAGTAGGATTAATAACCTTCCTATCTTGGGCAAGAATGGCAAGCGTTTTTATTTTTAACTTATGTTTTGAGTTAAAGAGAGAATTAAATAAACTTTTCATAACAATGCTCCTTTATTTAACGCGATGAATGACATGAGTCACCACACCTAACAGCTTAAATTCCACATCAGCATTCAATATAATAGGCTGATAATGAGGATTTTCAGGTAATAATTGAATTTCATGGTCTAAAATAGCTAAGCGTTTAACCGTTGCATCCCCATGTATGACTGCAATGACAATATCACCTGAGCAAGCTTCTAATTTGCTGTCAACGACAAGCATGTCACCCTCATAAATATCTGCATCTATCATGGAGTCACCAGAGGCTGTGACTAAAAATGTTGATTCAGGTTGAGCAGCAAGATGGGTATTTAAATCAATGTATTCTTCTCTACTATCATCAATCGGTGTAGGACATCCTGCACGAATGGTAGTTGAAAAAAAGGGAAGACCTACCTTTAATGATCTTGTTGACAAAGAAGCTTTCACAGCATTTAGCTGCGAACGGGGGATACGAACAATACAAGTACTTTCACCATATTGTCCACTGCCTTTAGGACGGCCAGCGCCCGGTCGCTTACCACCATGTGTCATGAAGACCTTCTTGATTTTTGTTTCATATTTCAAGATACTACCTTTACTTCATTTTAAAGTAAATACTGAGCTTGGTTTAAATTATTTAAAAGGGGTGATTTGTTAAAAAACAAATAAGCATTGATTTATTAATTAATTTATTTAAGTAGTGCCATAGCAAGCCTTACTAGAAATGATGTACTTAGCATTTATGAAAAAAATAACTAAAGTTTAATTAAGTAATATTTTAAACTATCCTAAAAACACCGGCGCTAAGCTATAGAGTATAAAGTTGCATTATTCTGATTCTTAAAACTGTCGTTGCTAAAGATTATTTTCTATTATTTCTCGGGCTTATAGACTTACTTGAAATAAAGAAGAATATACAAGATCATGTCAACTAAACGTAGCTCTTATAAAATCAAGCAAAATTTTGATTAAAAGGATTTACTTATTTTAAGGACACCAAAGCTATTGCGATTAAATAAAGTAATGATGAGACAAATTTAAAGCAGTAAAGTGAATCTAGAAAGGTAATTATCAATGTCTAAAAATATCAAAATTCTCGTCATTGGCGCAGGTATAGCAGGTCCTGCAGTTTGTTATTGGCTAAAAAAATTTGGTTTTTCTCCTGTTTTGATTGAAAAATCTGCTTCTATTAGAAAAGGGGGGCAAGCGCTAGATATCCGTGGCATAGCAACGCAAGTTGCTAGAGAAATGAGCATCTATGATAAAATATGCGCTATGCGCACGCGAATAGAATGTGGCCGCTTTGTAGATACGACTGGTAAGGTGCTTCATGAGGAGCACGGTGAGAAATTTGGGTTCAGGCAAGATGACGAAGTCGAAATCCTTCGTGGTGATTTGGTTGAAATCCTGATGGAAACAATTGCTGATGTACCTTGTTATTTCAATCAATCCATTATTAACATGCAGCAGAATGCTAATGCTGTTATGGTCACTTTCAAGGATGGTAAGGTTGAAAAGTATGATATCGTAATCGCGGCAGATGGCATTCACTCGGCTACAAGACGCATGATTTTCGACAAAAATGAATATCAGTTAATTCATCTGGGATCATATCTTAGTACATTTACCATTCCAAACTACCTTGGCTTGCGTCACATGGATTTAGAGTGTGAAGCTAATCATAAGCTGATTTCAATCAATAGCGATAATGATCCTGAAATAGCACGAGCTGGATTTATGTTCCGATCACAGCATACCTTGAAAGATATCCGTGATGAGCGGGAGCAAAAACAATTCCTGCGTGATACTTTTCACGATTTTGGCTGGGAAACAAAAAATATTTTAAATCGCATGCCAGAAAGCAATGATTTTTATTTTGATGCTATTATGCAAGTAAAAATGAATAGTTGGACTAAAGGTCGAATAGCGCTTGTTGGCGATGCAGGATATTGTCCTTCTCCATTATCTGGCCAAGGTAATAATTTGGCATTTGTTGGAGCCTATATCCTAGCGGGTGAATTAAAAGCTGCTACTGGAAATTATATACAAGCTTTTACCCGTTATAATGAACTACTACGTCCCTTTGTTGATGTTAATCAAGAATTTGGTGCTTGGGTGAGTAAATCATTTCTTGTAGAAGATGAAGTTTCTAAGGAAATTGCCGAAGAACGTTCAAATAAAATCTTAGCTATGATTAAATCAGTTTCGAATGCGATTACCTTGCCTAAATATAAATAATTACTTGGTTGAAACAGCAAGTATAGTCTGGGTGTGCAGCGCTGAACGGCCAAGCCCAGTTTTCACTTTGTTTCGCTCAGGCTAAATTTCTAATATATTACAAATTAAATTTACGCAGAACATAAAATATGTTTAAGGTGATAACATAACAATATCCCAAAACTATATCTCATAGAAAAACTAATTTTTTAATTTGTTAAATAAAAACCTGCCTCTACATAGCTTAATACAAAAAGTACTTATTAAATCTACTCAACGAAGATTACCAGAGAAAATGTAAAACCTATATTAGAATTAAATGAATTAGGATTATAGCTAGACCTACAAGTTAATATTTCTTAGCTTTGATAATATTTGCAATACGGCCCGAACAATAGCACCTAATAGCGCCATTTTCATAACGATGATGGACTGCGACAAGTTTTATGTCTCAAGGCTATGTAATTTATTTTGTCATAGGCCAGTTTTGACGATAATTTAGACTTCTATACTATAATAATAGAAAATTACCCATATTTTTAGCTTTTTTATTAATATACATAAGTTAATTAATGTTAAATAAAGTCAAATAATTTAATTTAATATAACGAGAAACAGCCATGGAAGCACCATTAATTCCAAAAAACGAAGAACTACGTTTAGAAAGTCTCTATAAACTCAATATTCTAGATACGGGCGCTGAAGAACGTTTTGATAGAGTTACAAGGCTTGCAAAACGTTTATTTAGTGTACCTATTGCCTTAGTTAGCATTGTTGATTCGAAACGTCAGTGGTTTAAGTCTAAGCAAGGTTTAGAAGCTACCGAGACACCTCGAGAGATTTCCTTTTGTGGGCATGCCATTTTCAAAGATACGACTTTAATTATTGAAAATGCTCTTAATGATAAACGATTTGAAGATAATCCGTTAGTATTAGGTGCACCAGAAATACGATTTTATGCTGGTCAGCCGATTAAAAGTCCAGATAAATATGCGATAGGCACACTATGTATCATCGATAGCAATCCAAGAAAGTTAAATTATGAGGATATTAATTTATTAGAAGATTTGTCCAGCATGATTGAGGATGAGATTGCAAATTTACTGTTATCAAGCACTGATGAATTAACTAAATTAAGTAATCGACGGGGATTTAATCAGCTAGGTCAACATAGCCTAAATTTGTGCCAACGTCTTAATAAGCCCCTGTGTTTATTTACAATGGATTTAAATGATTTTAAATTAATTAATGATACCTATGGGCATGATGCCGGCGATGATGCTTTAAGGTGTTTTTCAACTATATTACTAGATACTTTCCGTAAATCAGATGTGATAGCAAGAACAGGCGGTGATGAATTTATTGTATTGACCTCTAACGTAACTCCTGAAGAAACTTCTGTCATTCAACAACGATTACAAGATGCCATTGACCAATATAATCAGATTAGCGGTAAACCTTATCAACTTCGGTATAGTATTGGTTTAACTTATATGAAGCCAGGTATACAAGAGCTTTCATTAAATGATTTAATGAAACAAGCTGACCAAAATATGTATATTCATAAGAAAACTTTAAAAAACTTTAGATAATACTAAGAGGTGATTTAAATCATGCACCTCTTTAGGAAAAGATAAACCAATGTCTGGCTAGGCGGCACTAGAACTGAAGTATCCTTTATCAATGAACAGTTCGGAATTTACAATTGAGAGCTACCTAAAATTTAACTTTTCTTATCTTTAATAGTATTTGCAACGCGGCCACAATTACTACCAGCCAACTTTATAATAATAGTCAAGTTGAGTCATTATCAAATAATCGATTGAGTTGAAAAATATAGCTAGTACTGTTTTTCTCGGTAAATGTATAGTATCACTAAGGTAGATGGCCGTTTAAAGTTGGAGCTAAGATAAGGAATTGGGTGACCTAGTTAGTTGAACAATACTAGGTTTTAAAATTACCCATTCTATCTGAATTTATTTCTTGTTCAATATCAGCATCATGAATTTCTTCAGCTTGAGATGTTTTTTGCAATGCCTCTACTTGCTTGAGATTCTCAGAAGTACTACCAACTTCGCAAGAATGATTTGTTGGTAACATAAAAATGAGTTCATCAGTTTTTAATAAATCTACTAATTGTTGCTTAAGCATCTCGTACAAACTATGAAAATTTTCATCTATAAAAGGAAATTGCCTTTTTAATTCCTTGTGTAGAGCTGGCGATAGTTTACTAAAGTTAGGAAGCGGGGCTTTCGAGGCAGAATTAAAAAGTTCATTTAACTCAGTTATAATACTTGCATCAGCAGCTATTTCTCTATCTTTAGGTAGCTTTTCTAGGATGGTTTGAAAATTAAGTAACAATTTAACATGGGTAAAAAAAGAAATTAAGTTATCATAAGCCTTAAGTGTAGACACAGACTGATGGCCAATCGTAATCATGCTTGTTAAAGAGATATGAGCTGGATTAGCCAAATCCTCCCTTAAATACGGGGTTAATTTATCAATAAATTCAGTAAATAAGGGCATTCTTTTTAGAGACTCGGCCTCACGCATATCTAATGAATGCAATAGGTAATGGTAAGCTTTTATTTTACTTAGTAAGGATTCTAAATTTATTTTATTAGATTCCCTAAACTTTTCTAAAACTTGTTGCTTTTGCTCTTTGCTTAAATCCTTATCGTCTAAAAAATTTAAAAATGTTGCTAAGTTCGATTCACTAGCTGTTTTAGGTAACAGAAAATGAAAGTGTTGATGACTTGATTTTTTAAAAAAATTCGACAAATGTTTATTATGAGCAGCATGCGCAAAATCATGCAGCGGCCCCTCACCCATCGATAAAGTAGAATAGTTATTTAAGAGGTTTTCATAGTTGTTTTGAAAGTTTTCTACTGCTTCTGCAGGAACGTAAATACTAACAAATGGCCCATTAACTTTAATTTTTACAATAAGCGAGTTTTTAGGAAATTTTATTGTAAACATAATTGATAGGTTTAAAAAGAAGAAAATATGTACAATTATAGAACTATTTAGTCGCTATTTCAAAATTGGGGACTGTAAGCTTGAAAAATAAAGTAATGTAGATATTAAGCAAGGCACGTTGGCTAAGAACATTTATGTGAAATTTAAAGATAGTCTTTTTTGGGAAAAGAGCAGCAAACAAAAAATTACTTTATTTATAGATTAGCCGTGATGAGTAAATACTTTAGAAAGAACTAACATTTTAAAAAAGAGCAAAGCATCCAAACACCTAGTTTTAAAAGCGTGGGTGTAAATAAAGACTATTGTAGGAGCTCAATGCTTCAATATTCGTTATTTTATCTCTAGTAAAAAAGCCTTCTAAATTCGATAAAATATCTTCATATAAACTTACGGTTTCTGTATCGCGTGCGCCGTAACCAAAAAATTTATAAGTTGTCTCTTTTTTACTCTTAAGGTGATTATAAATATCTTGACCAACATGGTGCATATCTTGCTCAGTTATTGTTTCTTTTTCCAATACTTTCTTAATCACATCTAAGACATATTGTGCTCCATGAGAAATAGTTTTTTCATTCTCTTTCTCATTTAAACAAAGGTCAGGCGCATACTCTTTTTGATTGATTTTTATTCCACGACCATGGGCTTTAAAGTTAAACTCTAATATGCTGTTTCTTATTTTCAAGAGCTTAACTTTAAATATATGACTTTCTTGAGCAGTATCTATTTGAAGCATATTCTTAAATGCCTCAATGCTTTCCTCACTAATATTATTTTCTTGTAAAAAATCACCAACAATATCCTTGGGGAAGGCAATATTTTCTTCATTATTTCCTATTGTTTGTAATGCTTCTTCTTTAGCTAACTGCCAAGAGCTGAGAGCCTCAGCTATACTCATAACCTCGCTTAACCCTCCTGGATCTGGATTAGACGGTTTATAAGTTAGAAATTCAGCAACTGAATTATAAGCAACTAGCCCACCTTCTTCTTTAGCGCGTTGCAACGCTTGCTCAATTAGCATTGCTTTTTCCGTCAAATTATTAGCAAAACGGACACTTTTCTGTTTAAAATTTATAAGAAAATCATGAATATGATCATGTATTTGTTGGATTAGTGCCTGTTGTTTAAATAATTCAACAATTTCTGTATGACCTACATAATGTGCAAGCTCTTCTGCTGTTAAATCTAAAACAATAGGTGTATCTGGAAATTGATTGACTTGATAAGTTGCTTTTAGCGTTAAATCAGCGCCTGCTTTTAACAACGATTTAATCTTGGGTATATCTTGAAGCAAAACAGCCTGATGTAAAATAGTGCACCTATCAATATTGACAATATGAGATGGAGCAAAATTAGTCCCTGTTATATTTATTATATACTCTAAGTCTTTTTCATACCCTATTTTAATTCTATTAGACCATAATGGGTGAGGGAACTTATCATGAATAATAGTAGTATTGTCGTATATTTTAACACAAGTATCTGTTTTTTTATCAACAAAATAAATAGCTTTACGGTCAGAGATAAAGGCTTTATCTGTTTTAAAATTGATTGTTTTCCAATTTTCTGCTGGGTTTTTATCATAACATAAACTACATTCTTCCAATATTTTTTTACTATTAGGATAAGATGTTTGTAAATCCTTATCACCGTAGTTAAGATAGGTGTCATACTCCTTTGAAGAAAGCCTTATTTGCTCCGTCCAATAAAATAAACCACATGTATCATCTCTATAATAGGATTTGTAACTTTGCTTTGCCACACCCATGCTTCTATCTATTTGGTCTATTTCATCAAATAAAGGAATTCTTTCGTAACCAAATATGTAAAGACCATTGATACCAGGTGATTGTTTCCAAGCCTCAAAGAGATTTAATACTTTATAATGCCCTCTCTTTGGTGAAAACATCATAAAAAAGTCATTGCTCTTCTGAAAACCAGAGCGTGCTGTTTTAACTTCATCAAGTTGGGGTAAGTTTACTACTTTATCAGCCACAGGAAACACATTGGTATCTAAAAAATAACCTCCTTGAGTGGCTAGCAAAAAGAGTGAGAAACAGTCTTTCAATGCAACAAAACCTTTTTTATTATTTTCTTGCAAAGCCGTTTTTAAAAGCTCAGTAATAAATGCGGTATGAGTTGCGAACGTAATATCTGTACTTTCTTTTTCAAGTAAATCTTCTATAGCGCAGACCTCTATGTCTACGTCTTCTTTTTTAAATTCGTTCTGATAGGCTTCTAAATGTTCCTTTAAACACCAAAATTTTACGGGATTATTTGTACCTATATTGCCACTAGATCTTTGACTCTTTAGTTGTTTCGCCATTTGTATAGGGCCTGCAATATCATGGCCTGCTATGCTTGTAAGATTGTCTCGAGTTGGTGAGCCTACCCATAGGTAGTGAAGTGTAGGATCTAGGTGTTTAGTAGCTTTCTTATTTTCGTTTCTAGCACGCATTTTATTTAACTTTATTTAATCAATGTGATTAAAATTATAACAAATAAAGCTTAATGCTTTCTGAGTAAGCCATATAAATCAAGTAAGACTCTCGGGAGAAATATATAAAAAACTTATATTAAATAATAACTTAGGTAATAAGAGTATTGAAATAAATAGTTAGATTAAAAGGCCATGTTGCTAGAATCGTTGAATTTGGAAAATGCTAATCTTTAGCTAGAGCTTAACTGTCTATTGCGAATTCTTCCTTAGCGACATGACTTTTTCAGATTTAGCAATCATGGTGTCCGTTGGTTAGTAAAATAAATCCCATTGTAGGTGTGATTTAGGCGTAAGTTCTGCCAGCATAATACCGCTTTACTTGTAGGGTATACCTTCTTTATAAAGACGCTTTAACGCTTGTTTGACAAACAAAGATCATCAGTTGGATTAACTAATTGAAAGCTTATTGATTTGGAGTAGGGCTTTGTAAATCAGTTTTGTAAACTGTTATTAAATTAAAGGACATCTAATTTGGTATTTTCTATCAAACGTGAAATAATTTAACAATTCTAGCAATCTGCATTAGTAAAATCTTTATATGGGACAACTTCTTTTTAAAAATTGTCAACTACTTGACTTACATAAATCTGAGGTTCAGGGTGGTTGTTATGTATTAATTGAAAACAACCTCATTCGCGAAGTTAGTACTAAACCTATCCAATCATCTAAGAGCATAAAATTTGATTTAAAAGGAAAGGTTTTAATGCCAGGTCTTATCGATGCCCATGTGCATGTTTCTCTGGTGACTAATGATATTAGCAAGATAGCCTATTTACCAAAATCTTATATTGCTATTAAAGCTGGACGCATCTTAGAAGAAATGCTTCAGCGTGGTTTTACAAGCGTACGCGATGCAGGCGGCGCTGACTATGGCTTAGTAGAAGCTATTAACCATGGGCATATCAATGGCCCGCGTCTTTTTATTTCTGGAAAAGCAATTAGTCAAACAAGTGGTCATGGTGATTTTCGACCGAGAACAACTTCAGAAAGTCCTTTTTGTTGTGGAGGTGGAAATTTAGGTATAATAGCAGATGGTATTTCCGAAGTACGCAAGGCAGTAAGAGAACAATTAAGACAAGGTGCTAATCAAATCAAAGTAATGGCATCAGGTGGTGTGGCTTCACCAAGTGACCCAATTGGAACACTTCAATATTCTCTTGAGGAATTACGCGCTATTGTCGAAGAGGCAAGTAACTGGAATACGTACGTTATGGCTCATGCTTACACTCCTCAGGCAATTGAAAGAGCTGTAATGTGCGGCGTGCATTCTATTGAACATGCCAATCTTATTGATGCAAAAACTGCACAACTTGTCGCCGACAAGGGGGCATACGTAATTCCTACTTTAGCAACCTATGAAATGCTTTCACGCTTTGGCACTCAACTAGGATTACCAACAGAAAGCATTCATAAATTAACAGAAGTGAAAGACGCCGGTCTAAAAGCATTGGCATTGTGTAAAAAAGCTGGAGTAAAAATAGGTCATGGTAGTGATCTGCTAGGTGATATGCATCCTTATCAAAGTGAAGAGTTCACCTTGAAAGCAAATGTTTTATCAGCTGCGGAATGTCTATATGCTGCAACGGTTACAAATGCAGAAATGATGGGCTTTACTGGCAAGCTGGGCGTGATTGCACCAGATGCTTTTGCCGACCTATTAGTGGTGGATGGTAATCCTCTTCAAGATTTAACACTACTTCAAAATCAAGGAAAGCATTTAGTTGCCATTTTAAAAGATGGGAAATTTTACAAAAATCAACTATAGCGGCCTTGAAGATTCTTCTATTTTAGAGAAACTCTGCATTTTTATTGTAAAGTTAATTAACTAAAATATCTTTACAATATGAGATTGTTAAGGATGTACTTTTTTATCAAAAATTACTTACCGTTAGTTTGATCTCTGTCACTTATACAACTTTTGCGTTAGATATAAGCTCAAAAAATATTTCATTAAATACCTGTTTATATAAAGCTGAAATTCAGAAAGGGCGGGTATAACCTACCTATCTTATTTTATAAACAATTTTTTAAAACTAACGCTCAGTTAATGACAGAGTACCAATAAAAACTTTTAAGCGTCTATAAGTTGTTTCAGTTTTTCTTCATACATGATTTTCTGGATGTTGTTTCCTGCTTCGCTTGCCCAATCTATTGCAAGTTCTGCCATTACCTGATTTGTAGAAGTAAGTATTACACCGTGTTTTTCCATGCGGCGAGTAGCAATCTCATCAGCTATTTGAGTCGGGGAGCCCCCTGCATCAACGACTACTTGAACCTCAAATCCGTCCTGCGTGGCGCTAATAGCAGGATAAACGATACAAACATCATTAGTCAGTCCAGCCATAATCAATTTCTTACGACCTGTAGCCAATACAGCTTCTTTAAACTCATCATACATCCACGCATCCACAACACCCGGACGTTTAATTCGCTTAGCATAATGGCTTGGAGCTATTTTTTGAATATCTTCCAAAAGCGCGCCTTGAAAACGCTCCTCTTGACTTGAAGTAAGAACCAGAGGCATGTTGGTCTCTACTGCTAGACGACAAAGAGCGCGAGTATTATGCAACAATTCTTCATAATTAATGTTTTTAGCAAGCTTAATTGTGCCTTGCTGGTGATCAATTAGTAACATAGCAGCATTTTTAGTGGTAAATGTATTGCGCATAGTCCTGTCTCCTTTTCCTGATAATGGTTTTCCAACTGATCTAATTACCTACCTTTAAAAGGTGTTCTCTAATATAATTAAATGTCTTTTTTAGGCTGTGTAGCTTAGCTTTCTTAAGTCTTTTTCAACCCCTGCATCAACTCAATCCTCCAAACCAAGGGGACGCTCCATTTCTTTTAGTGTTAATCTTGGATTTTTTTTCCTCAAGGCGAGCGAGCGCTAATAAATGATCTTCATGATTATTAAGAAAATTTGAAATAGCTTGTTTCACATAGTAGCGTTTAAAACGCTGAGTTCGTTTTGCCAGTTCAGGCAATCGTTGTTCAAGTGTTTCAGGTAAACGTACAGCTAACATGGGGCCTCTCGATAATATAATTGTAAAATAAGTATAAGACGTATTACATGTAATACAAATTGACATAAAAAATATGGTGTAATTTTTGATAAAAGAGTCTCGAAAACAGGTGTTTTTCGAGACTGATTCTCTAGCTTATTATCTAGGTACATTTGATCGATATTTTTTCTTATCGTTCTCTTCTTCTACATTAATATCTTTGTTGTTAGTCACCTGTGAAATAAAGTACTTTTTTTGCTTTTCTTTAAGAGTTTTAATAAATATAGAATGATTATCTAGGCGTTGATTAACCGCTTGGATAGATTTTCCGGGCGTAAAAAAGGAGAAGATATAGTTAGCAACATCTCTAGATAACACATTAGTCAGATAAGAAGGTAGGTCAGTTGTTAGGGCACGTGCAAAATCACTTTCACCATTATTGTTTAAATTAAGCCGGCCATACTTATTGAACGGAGATAATACCTGTAATAATCTATCACGCTCTAGCGAAGTCTTATTATAAAATAAGTCATTCTCACTTAAATTAATAGATCGCACTGTCTTTGGAATAGTAGCTATTATTTCGGCTAGTTCAGCACTACTTTTTTCGCCAAGATTATTAAAACCCAAATTAAGGCTGGTAACACTGTTAGGAATGGCAGCCATTATTTGGCCTAATTCAGCGCCACTCTTTTGGCTCAGGTCATTTGTACTTAAGTCAAGGGTAGTGATATTTTTAGGAATAGCAGCCATTATTTCAGCTAGTTCAGCGCTACTTTTTTCGCCAAGATTATTAAAACCCAAATTAAGACTGGTAACACGGTTTGGAATAGCAGCCATTATTTCGGCTAGTTCAGCGCTACTTTTTTGGCTCAGTTGATTCCAACTCAAATTAAGGCTAGTGACACTGTTAGGAATAGCAGCCATGATTTGGATTAGTTCAGCGACACTTTTTTGGCTAAATTCCGCCCAACTCAAATTAAGGCTAGTGACGCTATTAGGAATAGCAGCCAACATTTGGGCTAATTCAGTTCCACTCTTTTGGCCCAGCCCATACTCACTTAAATCAAGGGTAGTGATAGTTTTAGGAATAGCAGCTATTATTTCGACTAGTTCAGCGCTACTTTTTTGGCCCAGTTGATTCCAACTCAAATTAAGGCTAGTGACACTGTTAGGAATAGCAGCCATGATTTGAACTAGCTCAGCGACACTTTTTTGGCTAAATTCAGCCCAACCTAAATTAAGGTTAGTGACACTGTTAGGAATAGCAGCCATGATTTGGACTAACTCGGCGACGCTCTTTTGACCCAATCCATTCCTACTTAAATCAAGGCTAGTAATAGTTTTGGAAATAGCAGCTAATATTTGAACTAATTCAGTAACACTCTTTTGGCCTAGGCCATTGACACTTAAATCAAGGGTAGTGATAGTTTTAGGAATAGCCGTTATTATTTCGGCTAGTTCAGTCGCGCTTTTTTGGCCCAGTTCATTGACGCTTAGATCAAGGGTAGTGGCACTGTTAGGAATAGTGGCCATCATTTTCACTAGTTCAACACTACTTTTTTGGCCTACATTATTTAAAAATCTCATTAAAATGCCTAAAAATTAAAAAGGTAATTGTATGTTTTATATTTTTTTAGTCCATATGATCTTGATTTTTATTATTTGAAAAAAATTAATGCAGAACTAAAGCATTTAACTTAGCGTAAGCTACTAGGATTAATGCATAAAAATTTAGAGAGAAATAGATGATATATACTGCATTATGTCTAAATAATATAAGTCGGACACTTAAAAACAAAGCAGAAGAATTCTTGAAAGAAGAATTAAAGCTTCCATAATTGATATAAGAGTTTTGAAGGAAAATTTATTATATCTTTGGAAAGATACCAATTTTTATATTGAGAAGAGTTTTTTAATTAAAAAATTAGTTTATGTTTATAGCTAAACTACAGTCTGTACATATTTTTGCTAGCTTTTTATTTTTTGCAACGCAGCCAAATTAAGTATGGTGAGTTAATTTTAAACCGATAATTGCAATAATGATTAGCAAAATGCAAGTTAGACGGACAAAAGTAGCAGGCTCACCAAGAAAAAATAACCCATAAATTACTGTTCCAAAAGCGCCAATTCCTGTCCATATTGCGTAAGCTGTGCCAAGGGGTAACACCTTTAATGATTGCGAAAGTAATAAAAAACTTAAAGTCATTGCACCAAGTGTTAGTAAAGAAGGATAAAGTCTAGTAAAACCTGCTGTATATTTTAATCCTACTGCCCATATAACCTCAAAAGCACCCGCCAACACCAAATAAAACCATTCCATAATATCTGCCTTGAGCATAAGCACCAGTTTTATTTTATAATAGCACTATAAAAAATAGCTACTTTTATAAGTGGATTCTTTTGATAATCTAAATTAATATTAAATATTTTGTACAAACCTAGCAACATTACTTTGTCTTACTCCATCTATTGTAATAAGATGAGGTGCGCAATACGCGCCTTGGTAATTTATAGGCGGGCCTACTTGTTTAAAAGGTAAATTATATTTATTTATAATTTTTTCAACCCGCTCAGGCTCCATAATAATTCCCCAGGCTTGTACTCCACGTAGACTGCCATCGAGAAAGACTAATGCCCACATTCTAAGTGCAGATCCAGATTTAATTCCGCGGTAGTCCACCGCGACAGTACCAACTTCGTCAATAAGACCAGAATTAAATTGCTGTATTATTTTATTTTTTAATTCCTGAGAAAAAAATTCAAATCGTGCTAAAAAGGGCGGCAATTCTTTTCCTTTAATAAAAGAACATGTGACAGCATGGCAATCGCCATGATTATCAAATCCGCCTATAAATTTTGTTTGATCAATTAAATCGCGATAACCTTCAGCCTCTAAATCGCCATACTTACATTGATGCCATATTTTTTGCTCAAATTGTAGAGCTTTTTTAAGAAAATATTGGTAATTGTTAACAAGGAAATATTGCATAGAAAATTTTTTATCATCAAAGAATAAATGGCTTAGAAATTTGATTTCCTGTTGACTCAGTAAACTTTTTTCGAGTTGCTTAGCCATGATACCTCCTAACTAAGTTCCCAGTGAAATTGAACTTACAGATGGGCAAGTGCTCTTTAGCAAATTACTTGTAATAAAATGAATTGTTGTCCCAGTCAGAGACTTGGTAAATTGCAATTGCTAAAGCACAAGTGTAAGAGCCATTACATCTAGCGCCTTGAAGGACAAATTGATCTTCATTGAAAATAATGTGACTACGATGCTTCCTTAAAGCTGTCAGAGAGTCATTTATGTCCAGCTTTACTGAAGCTTCGCTGTTACCATGATGTTCTACAAATAACCCTCTGCCATCTTCAGCTTGCATCCAACCGATTCCAGCATAAACTTCCTCATTGACTGAATTAGTTATTTCTTTGGCCATCACAACATATAATCTATCACCCCAACTACCTAATCTTTCCGTAATGATACCTTCCTGCTTAATAATTTTTGATTTGATAGGGATTACAGAACTAAGACAAAGTAGATTATAATTGTTAACTCCAGCTAGCGATAAAGCGTGATCGAAAGCTGCAATTTCAGTTGGGCCGGTACCAACTGCTGTGGTAATAACAATAAACATGCGTGTTTGTCTCCTTTTGATTAAATTTACTACTCAGTATAGTATAAAATTTATACAAATTATGATTTAATAATTTTGTGAGGGCCCAATTTAAGGATTCGTATAAAGAAATTCGCCAAAACACGGCCCAAGGATTAGCCTTGTTGGCTTGTTCCGCTTTACTCACAGTGACTAGCCTAAATATTGACCGCGCTTACTAATTTGACTGATGACAGCAAGGATGTTTGATAAGCTGCTTTTCAGGGTTTAATAAGACTATTGCCTTATCTAGCTTACGTAGCTTAAAAAGACTTTTTTATACAATTAAACTGAATTGAAAGAGCCTTGATATCGTAAAATTTTGTCAATGAATTAAAGCTTAAATTAGCCAAAAAGATATAAAAAATAATAGGATACGAGAAATATTCTAATTGATTAAAACTGATGAATTCATTCTGTATGTCTTTAAATTTAACTACTTGCTAGACAAAGACCCGCTTTCTGACAGAAAACCGCTTAAGATTTAGCTTCGCTCCTTTAAAGGGTTAATAACATTGATTTCTGAAGTGAAATATATATACAACCTTATGAACGGTCGTTTTGTGAAGAGTAATATCTAAAAGCCAATTCTAGTTAATCAACTATTAATTAATTTAAGTAAATTTTGTATATACAGAAAGGTAGTTATATATTAAAATTACATAATTTTAAGTCACTTAGTTTAAAAATTATGCCCAAATCATTCGCTTTTGTACTTGATTTTACTTATGATGGCCAAAAAGTATTTGCTCTTGAAATGGGTGATTTTTTCAAGTCTGGTGTGGAAGGGCTAAACAGACTGCGTAAAGAACAAAATCAAATAACCTTGCATGATGAATACAATAATATACTTCGTCAAAGATACCCTACTGCAATTTATTTAGAAGATGAATCAACAAGTTGGACATCTGCAGTGCAATTTCATGATTTTTCAAATGGATTTAAAGCGAGATGTAACTTTAAAGGATATGAATTAATTCCAAATTTATTATATTCACGAGCTCTATTAGGTGCAGAACACTTTTTTGACCGGCCTGTCCTTGCTTCGCTTCAAACTAGTGGATTTGCACCTTGGCTTCGTTCACCTCTATCTAAGCTACTAAAAAGCCAAAAAAATACTTTAAATATTTTAAATTACCCCTCAGGTGTTCTAATTGATGCATGTCAAGATAAGGTGGTTTTTCATCAATTTACTGCTGCAACAGGCTTTTGCCCAGCAACGATGCTGATTGATTTAAACAATGTTAACCTCAATGACATTATGCAATTTATAGGTGTAAATTCATCCTCACATTATGTTATTAAACCGACAAACATGTCTTTAGGAAGGGGAGTGGAGATTATATCATCAGATAAAGTCATTGAGTTTTTTAAAAAATTGCAAACAATTGCAAATGGCTCTGCTATAAATTACAGCTTTTTAAACAATTTTAAAGACCTATCCATCTGGAATCACATTATTTTAGAAAAGGGAAATCACTTTTTACTATTACAAAAATGTTGTCCTTCAAAAGAAATTAAATATAAAGAGGATGTCTATAGACCAACTGGGCGCGCTGTGATTGAGGTAACTTTTTCTGATGATTTATCGCACTTGCCATCATTAAATTTTTTGGGAAGCTATTGGAAATTTCCAACAGAAAAAGCAGGTACTCATACAGCCTTATCTTTAATATCTCATGTAGAGGACGATAGTCCAATAGCAGCGATTGAAGCTAATGATTGGCAGAAAATAGAAAGTCAACTTCAAGCTTATTTGCCTTCAATATTATTGAATTTATATTCTACTGACTTTGACCAATTATCAACTTATTTTGAAAGCACTCCCGCCCTTCAGTGTTATCAAAAAATCCTGGGCATAGACAAGTCATCTTACGAGCCGCAGCATCCTACTTCAGATAAAGCTCTATTGTACTTTAAAGACTTCACTTATGGTGGTCCAGGTTTTGTTGAATATCTTGAGCATTTTAAAAATACTTTTTGTGTGCCATCTCTTCCTTTAGTAGATGGATCAAAACCAAAAAACACAGAAACTTCTAATGCTATAGCTAATGAATTAACCTTTTTTAAATCTAGTCACAATACTACCTATGCTTCTATAGAGAAAAAAGGAATTACAGTAAGTGACACCTTATTAAATTGTAAATAGTCCACAATAAATTGTTTCTCGTTATCTTAATTTCATCGCAAAGCTAGCTAAAAAATATTGACTCTCAAAAAAGAATAAAAGTACGGCCTTATTCTTAATAAAATCTATAAGAAGCAGGGCAATGTTTTATTAAATACCCAACAACAGCTCAAGCTCTTTTGATGTTAGAAATTGATTTAAATGAGGCAAAGTGCTTTGAGCAGCGGATTAAATTACGGCAAGTATAAGAATCTTTTTGATAGTACAGATTCAAGCCAGTTACGTTGATGAGCTGACTATGCAAAGATAATAGCTATTTTACAGACGATTGTATTAATTACTAAATTTTACTAAAGGAGTTGCATTAAGGTATCTAATTGATCAGCTTCAGCAGCTGGCTTATCCCAACGTATACGGTTAATACGCGGAAACCGTAGTGCTAAACCTGACTTATGACGTGTTGATAAATTAACAGCATCAAAAGCAACCTCGAAAACAAGCTTTTTTTCTACCTCACGTACAGGCCCAAAGCGTTGAATAGTATTATGGCGAACCCAACGGTCTAGTTGTACTAATTCCTTATCTGTGAAACCAGAATAAGCTTTACCAATAGGTAAAAGTTTTTCATCCTGCCATAATCCGAAGGTAAAATCAGAATAAAAAGAAGAGCGTATGCCATGACCTCGTTGTGCATACATAAGTACCGCATCTACAATATAAGGATTGCGCTTCCATTTAAACCAATGACCTTTAGGACGCCCTACAATATAAGGACTTAAATTACGCTTAATCATAACACCCTCAACTGCTATATGATTTTCAGCTAAAACCTGCTCTTTTAATTGATGTAGAGTTTGATTATTTTGCATAGTTAAGAGTTCTGATAATAAAATTTTATTAGATGGAAAAGTCTCTACCCATTCGTTTAATTTTTCTCGTCGCTCTTTAAAAG
The DNA here is from genome assembly GCF_048541585.1 of Legionella sp. D16C41. Lineage (NCBI taxonomy): Bacteria > Pseudomonadati > Pseudomonadota > Gammaproteobacteria > Legionellales > Legionellaceae > Legionella > Legionella sp. D16C41. The sequence continues at coordinate 107,030 of NZ_CP183304.1, forward strand.
GTAAAGGCGTGAGGTCGGCCTGATTCCAGGCTAAGATATCATATACAATAAGACCGGCCGGAAGCTCGATAAGTAACTTTTTTGAAGGTGTTTTTCTGTTTAAGCGCTGTTGTAATTGATTAAAACTACCAATACCTGTAGAAGTGTGAACTATTAATTCACCATCTAAAACAACTTCTCCTTGAATTAATTCAAGAAGGTCTGGAAAAGTACAACTAATATTTTCTCCAGTACGAGTAAACACGGCTTTACCCTTTTTTGTTGAGACTACTTGTACACGAATACCATCATATTTTCTTTCAAATGAAAATTCTTGCGGATTGATTGATTCAATATCTTTTTCTTCTAGGGGATGAGATAACATAATCGGATGGAAAAAGATATTTTCGCTAACTATAGGCTCAGGTGTTTTCTTTTCTAACCATGCGAATAACTCAATGTATGGAGGTTCTAATCCATGCCAAATTTTTTCTATTTGCTGTATAGTCACTTGGCCATATTGGGCTAAGGTCTTTTTTAAAAAGCGTGTTGAAATACCAATGCGTAAGCTACTGGTGCCTAACTTTAAAAGAGCCCAGCGCTCTGTGGCATTGCATTGATTTAGTAGCTTACTTAAATAAGTTTTAATTTGTTCTTTCGATAATGAGTTAAAATTAGAAATAATGACTGATAGCGGCGGTAATTCATCCTCTTTGTTATCGTCTTTTATAGAATCAGGCCAGAGCAGGGCAACTGTCTCAGACATATCACCAACATAATCATAGGATAGTTCAAATAAGACGGGATCAACTTTTTCTTGCATTAGCTCTTTGATTAAAGCACGTTTAAACGTTGGAAAGACCAATGTGTCAGCCATGATCGCTAAAGCATAACCACGCTCAGGATCAGGTGTCTCCTTAAAAAACTGTTGAATTACAGTCATCTTATCTAGATGACTGTAAGTAAAATAAAGTGTGCTTAGTAAATGGGCAAATTTTTTCATTATTAATCCTCAGGATCATCATAGCCTAATAAATGTAAAGCTTGAGCCCGATAACCTTGTTGAGTAGCATAATGCACTAGAGCTTCTTCTCGTCCATGCGTTACCCAAATTTCTTTAGGATTAATTTCGTGAATAGTTTGAATTAATTCATACCAATCAGCATGATCAGAAATGATTAAGGGTAATTCTATACCTTTTTGTTTTGCCCGTGCTCTAATTTGCATCCATCCAGAAGCCATACAAGTCATGACTTGAGCAAATCGTCGACTCCATTTATCGTGTAAAGCACTAGGCGGACATAAAACAATTTTTCCTTGTGAGTTATGTTTATCTAATGTATTAGCCAGCTCTAAAAGACCTAAATTAATACCTTGCGATTCGTAATAATCACATAATTTTTTAAGTGCACCATGAATATAAATAGTTTCAACATAGCCAAGTATACGTAACGTTTTAATTAATCGCTGGCATTTACCTAAAGCATAAACACCTACAAGGTGGCAGCGCTCTGGAAAAATAGCTATAGAATGAAGTAATTTATTTACCTCAAGTTCAATAGGAGGATGTTTAAATATCGGTAAGCTAAAAGTTGCTTCTGTAATAAAAACATCACAAGGTTCAACAATAAAACTTTCACAGGTAGGATCAAATGCTCGTTTATAATCACCTGAAATGATTAAACGCGAACCTTGATATTCAATGACCACTTGTGAACTACCTAGAATATGTCCTGCTGGTAATAAATAAAGCTCTACATCATTTACTACTAAGCGTTCGTGATAAGATAATGCATGTAATTGATTAGCGCAATTGTCAGTGTAACGGACTTTCATAATGTCAATTGTTGCGGTATGCGCAATAACTAATTGATGACCTGAGCGGGCGTGATCAGCATGAGCATGCGTTATGATAGCTTTATCGACAGGGCAAACTGGGTCAATGTAAAATTGACCGGGAATACAGTATAAGCCTTCTTTTTTAACTGCTAGCCATTTTTTGGGATGCACCTTAATTACTTCTTTTAAACTTTTTTAAAGTATAAGATCTTAATTTGAAATAACAACCTGCATAATAGGATAATAATGCCTTTAACGGATGTTAACCGTTTAATTCCAAGCTTTTTGCTACAGTGGTTTAAGCAAAAAAACTGGACTATGCACTCTTTTCAACAAGAAATGTTTGCTGCTTTTGCTAAAAATAAGTCTACTTTATTAGTTGCACCAACAGGCGGTGGTAAAACACTAGCAAGTTTTTTACCAGCTTTGGTTGATATACACTTAAATCAACCACGAGGTTTACATACGCTTTATATTTCGCCTTTAAAGGCATTAACACAAGATATTCATCGCAATTTACTTTTACCTATAAAGGAGATGAGCCTTGCTATTGAAGTGGCTATTCGTACAGGTGATACCTCTTCTTATCAACGACAAAAACAACTTAAAAAACCTCCTAATATTTTGTTAACTACGCCAGAATCCTTAATGCTTTTATTAAGTTATACTAATGCACAAACTTTTTTTGCAAAGATAAAGTTAATTGTTATCGATGAGATTCACAGCCTAGCGTTTAATAAACGGGGTGATTTTACTAGCTTAGCTTTAGCTCAATTACACCAATACTCGCCACAAGCGATGCGCATTGGTTTATCAGCCACAATAGCAAAACCACAAAAGTTAGCCGATTGGCTTGTTCCTGTAGGAAGTAAAGTAGATATCTTAAATATCAAATCACATCACAAACCTTCAGTGCATTTACTAAGCACTAGTACAATTCCTTATAGTGGCTTTAAAGCTAAATATGCTATTCCTAGTATTTATGAATTATTACTTAAACATAAATTAACTATTGTTTTTGTTAATACTCGCGCTCAGGCTGAGTATTTATTTCATCAGCTTTGGCTGTGTAATGAAGCAAATTTAGCCATTGCAATTTATCACGGCTCACTTAGTAAAGAACAACGCTTAAAAACAGAGGCACTTATTATTGAAGGTAAAATTAAAGCAATAATAGCAACTTCAGCTTTAGAACTTGGAATTGATTGGGGAGATATCGATGCAATCATTCAAGTAGGCGCGCCTCAAAGTATTAGTCGTTTAATACAGCGAATTGGTCGTTCTAATCATCAATTTAATAAAGCTAGTCTAGCGTATATTGTGCCTACTAATTTTTTCGATGCCTTAGAATCTATAGCAGCTATTCATGCTGTTGCTAAAGGTAAATTAGATGACGAGGAAATGCATCCAGGCGCTTTGGATGTAGTGGTACAATTCATTATTAATAGTGCTTGTAGTCAGCCTATTCAAAAAACCAGTTTATTTAAAACAATTCGTAGCGCCTATCCTTACCGTTATTTAAAAAAAGCTATTTTTTTAAAGTTATTTCAATTTGCTACTGATGGCGGTTATACCTTACAGCATTACCCGCAATATCATAGATTAATAAAAGAAAACTATCAGTATATTCCCAGTTCTCCTAAGGTGGTAAGGCGTCATCGTCAAAATATTGGAACAATTATTGAAGCGGCTCGTTTACGTGTAAAAGTTATTAATAAAAGGAAAGATAAATATATAGGAGATATTGAAGAGTCTTTTATTCAGGAATTAAAGGCAGGCGATTCATTTCTGTTTGCGGGTGAAGTTTTAGAATATGTACGCATACATGATATGTATGTTGAAACACGTAAAATAAAGGCGCTTGAACCCAAATTACCCTCTTATCGTGGCGGAGTCATGCCTTTATCGACCTTTTTAGCGGATGAAGTACTTAAGTTACTTAATCAGCCCCAAGCTTGGACAAAGCTCCCCCCCAAAATTAATGAATGGCTAAAACTGCAACAGAAATTTTCATTAATTCCAAATGACAATGCTGTTTTAGTTGAGCAATTTAGGTATAAACAAAGAAATTATTTGGTTATCTATAGTTTTGTAGGCCGACGAGCTAATCATAGCTTGGGGATGTTATTAACTCAACGTCTAGAAGCTTTAAAATTAAAACCTATTAATTTTACGGCTATCGATTATGGTTTAGCTATCAGCACAATTAATATACTTGAATCACACACTATTGCTGAGCTATTTACTAGCAAGATTTTATATGAAGAGTTAGACGTATGGTTATCTAACTCTTCATTATTAAAACGTACCTTTAGACAAATTGCTATTATCAGTGGCTTAACAGAACGTCAAATAGCCTCTACACACAAATCAATGAAACAAGTCACGTTTAGTACAGACTTAATTTATGATGTATTACAGCGTTATGAGCCTGAACATATTTTACTAAAAATTACGCGTGATGAGGTTGATAAATTGTTACTAGATATTGAACGATTAACTAAGCTGCTAAAACGCTTTCATGATAATGTTCATATAAATTTACTTAGTCGTCCTTCTCCTTTCGCTATTCCTATTTTGTCTACCTATGTGACTGAAAGATTAAGCGGTGAGGCGGAAGAAGAAGTATTAACCTATGCTGAAATTGAAGCTACAGCCGTTAAATTAATTAATGAGGTTAAAAAAATTGTTAATTAATGATAGTGAAAAAAAGTTAGTGCAAATAATTTTTGCTGATCACCCAGTAATTTTCAGTAGCTTAGGGGTCATCTATTGGCCAGCGCAACAATTAGTGATTGTTGCTGATTTGCATTTAGAGAAAGGCTCTTATTATGCTAAGCGTGGAAATCCACTACCTTTATATGATACATGGGATACGCTTAAACGCCTTGAATATGTAGTTGATCATTTCAAGCCCAAAATACTTTTATCTTTAGGTGATAATGTTCATGATTCAAATGCTTTTTTACGTATAAATAATTCAGCACGGAAATTACTTGAACATATTTCTACTCAGCTAGATAAATGGATTTGGTTGATGGGTAATCATGATAAAAAGGTTACACTTAGCTTTGCAAGTAATATTTTTTTTTGTACAAATTGGAAATTAGAAAATATTACTTTTACGCATGACTTCTTACCTGATACGCCTTACCAAATAGTAGGCCATTATCATCCTAAGTTGAAAATTAAAAAAATTAGTGCTAAATGTTTTTTAGTGAATCAAAATAAAATTATTATGCCGTCTTTTGGTAGTTATACAGGGGGGCTTGATATTAAAAATAATAATTTTAAAAAATTAATGCAAGGTGAAATATTTAACGTTTACTTAATTTATAAAGAAAAAATTTGGCACATTAAATAACGGTATTCAATTAATCATTAACTATATCGATAAAACTGGGAAATGGATAATGACAAAGGATAAAACATTTACGCCAACTTAAGCTATGTCAAAAGCTGCAGAAAAAGGTTTACAGTTTCGTGAACAGTTTAAGCGTGGTGGGACTCGCATTGGCGTTACACGAGCACATCAATTAAAAAATCAAGAACAGTTAAGTTACGATGTAGTACAACGCATGTTACGTTATTTTAAACGACATGAAATAGATAAAGAAGCAAAAGATTTTGGTAATGATGATAATCCGTCTGCAGGATACATTGCTTGGCTTTTATGGGGTGGTGATCCAGGGTATGAATGGTCAAAAAAGAAATTACAAGCAGAAAAAGATTAGCGCTTAAACAAAACTATTTTATTAAAAAAGCTTGCCTTTAACTGATAAATTAAGAGGTGAATATGAGTAAACTTAAAGAAGGGGATAAAGTAACTTGGAATTCTCCTCAAGGGAAAACCAGCGGAACTGTTGAAAAAAAACTAACCAAAGACACCAAATTAGGTAATAAAACATATAGAGCATCTAAGGATAATCCTAAGGTAAAAGTCAAAAGCAATAAATCCGGCAAGGAAGCAATTCATAAAGAAGACAGTGTTAAGAAAAAGTAAATAACTTTTCATTAAAGTTAAGCAACAAATAGTTAAAATAACTATAAAAAAGTATAAGATTAGCTAAAAACTATCTATTGATATAAACTAGCAAACTCATAGCGTTGTAATTGTGACAAAACAAAAAACGAGTTTGAAATGCTAAGACTTATGCTTACATATAAGTATTGGTTAAATTGGTCAACAATAAGTAAGTCGCCGTTAAGAATTCCTGCATCTTTCATCGAATCACATTGTGCTCTTACTATAAATGTTGCGGCAGGACGTTTGATTAGGTACTCATTCAAATCAAACATTAATATGAGATAATCCTTAGCTGGTGAAGGAAATCCTTTAGCGACTTTGCTGCAATAAAGCGGGAAGTGCTGAGCAGATGTAATGCTAATATTATTAAATTTAGTAATAATGTGTATTAGTTCCGATGTAATCTGACACCATCTAGGATTGGAAGGAACTAAGTCGACTTTTTCATCTATACTACCTAAATTGTTCATTTTTGATTTGTTCACTTGTTAAGTAATTTATTTATGCACTGTCTTAGAAATAAAAACACCGATTATATAGAAGCTATCTCTACTTCCTTATCAACAAGCATAGCCTTGATGCAGGCTTTCAGGGCCGAAACCCGGGTTTCACTTTGTTTCACCCAGGCTACATTTCTAATATTAATTTCTATATTGTACATTAAACTTAGTTATTGCATAAAACGACTATAAGGGTGAAGGATATTAAAAGCGTCCCAAAAACACATTCTAATTGAATAGTTCTATTTCACCATTGGAGGATGATAGGTAAATTCAATTTCATTACCCGATGGATCAAAAATGCTAAACGCTCTAGTCCCTATACCAAATGTTACTGGCAAACTCTGGAGTGCGGCATGATGCGCTTTGCAGTAGTTATACCATTCGTCAACTTGCTCTGGAGTCTCACATGCAAATCCGAAATGCTCTAATCTTTGTTCTGGGTAAAAATCAATTGGGTCTATTTCGTGAAGCGAAATATTATCTTTTCCTGAAGTAAAATAGGCATACTTTTCTGTTTGAAGCTCTAACTTCATACCGAGAATGTTTTGATAAAACGCGATACATTGCTCAAGGTTATTTACTTTTAATGCAATATGTCTTAGTCCAAGGTGCTTTGGATACATTTAGTGATAATTACTATTGGTGAATTAATTTTCTATAGTAGTACATTAATTAAGTTAAATGTACTTAGCATTAGAAAAAGTTGATATAAGGTATTTTTATGAAAGAAAATAACTAAGGTTTAATCAAGTAATATTTTAAACTGCCCCAAAAACACATGTAAAAAATGTCAGCATTAGATCAGTAAGGCCTATATAATTTAGAGGCCTAAGCAATTCTACTTCTAAACTATAATTATTATAGATATGGAAGAGGAGAGGTATTTATGGATTTCGATAAATTTTTGAAAAAAAAGAAAAACCAACTAGTTTAACCATTGGTGCCGATGAAGAAACAGGAAATTATTATTGTCCAGTTAATAATAATCACAATGTAATTCGTGAACAAAGAAGATATATAAAGGCCGGCGAGCAAATTCCCTCTGGTTGGGTTCAATGTGATTGATTTGATTTGAATTAGCTCTGACTGAAGGGTTTAAAAATAATCTATGAGAGTATTGTTTTCAGGTATGTTATTAACCTATAAAAGTTTACTCTTAATATTTATCTAATTAAAAAAATGCCCCAAAAACAAAACTCTTTAATAGTTTAAAAGAGGTTCTTTGTCTCCTACTTTCCACGGCGAATATTTTTTCATCACACTTAGAAAAAGAGGAGATTCTAAAAAAAAATCGAGCCAGGAGATTAGTTGTTTAAATTTTGATTGCATAAACCAATCTTTATCAACCATGCAAAATTGGCGGATAAAAGGAAAAATAGCAATGTCTGCCAGACAAGGTGTGTCAGAAAGTAGAAATTGAGAATTTAATAATTTTGCATTTAATTCATTAATAAAGGTTAAGGACTGCTTTCTATAAAAAAGTGGATCACCAACCTCAGAGTTGTGAGGATATTTGTAACTATCTAAAATAGGCTTAAACTCAACGTCATTTTGTTGAATTAAATTAAGAATTGGTTTTTGCAAATCAGGCTTAAGCCAATTATCACGATCAGATTGTTCAAGTGCCCACAGCATAATATCAAGGCTTTCATCAATAACGCTCCCTAAATCTGTTACTAGTACTGGAACTGTGGCTTTTTCTGATGCCATAATCAACTCTATAGGTTTATTACTGAGCTTTACTTCGCGTATTCCAATTTCTACTTTGGCATATTTAAGTGCCATACGCGCCCGGATTGCATAAGGGCAACGTCTAAAACTATATAAATAGTGCAATACTACACTCTCCAAAAATACATCCTTGCTGTTAGCATCACCTTATTTGGCGGGCGAATAATAAGACGGTTAGTTTTCATCATTTATTTATCTTAGTTCAATTTAAAAGACTATCTAGAATCATGATATGTTCAAATTAAATCCACTTCAATATAAAGAAAATGTTTGTCCCAAAACCTCATTATTTTAGAATCTCTTAATTGAAATTACAAAAATTATGTTATACTACAAATGTAGCAATATAATACATGGGTAAAAAATATGGGTATTCCAATTAGAATTGATGATGAAATTTATGAAGATGCTAAAAAAGTAGCTAAGGCCGAGTGCCGTTCCATACCTGGACAAATTGAATTTTGGGCTAAAGTAGGTAGATGTGCTTTAGATAATCCCGATTTGCCTATTGAATTTGTTAAAGATTTGCTAATAACAAAAAACACCGATCGCTCTCTTGCCGAGCCCTTCAATTTTGATGACGAGTAAATGGAGAATATACGAGTTAGTCAAATGCCTGCATTTAAAAAGGCATTCAAAAAATTGCATAACAATCAAAAGGTAGAAGTTAAAAGAGCAATAAAAGAAATTGTCAGAGACCCACAGCTGGGAACAGCTAAAAAAGGCGATTTATCTGGGGTACATGTCTACAAATTTAAGATTAGCAACCAAGAGTATCTTTTAGCCTATGAGTGGATTCCAGAGGAAAGAATATTGCTAGCCCTAGGAGTTCATGAGAATTTTTATAGAGATTTAAAACGTTAACACCGAGATGTCCTAAAAACTCATATTATTTACTGCACGTAAAATTTTAGACTGATGGATTTTTTTTATTAGACTTATCAGTATGGATATATTGGAAGGTAGTGTCATCCTTTTTACAAGCTAACTTTTAACCGCGTATTTATTCCGCGCCCTATCTAGCGCTCTAAAAAACGTTATTTGACGATTAATAACTTAAATAATCCCATAGTGTCGTTAATATAAGCAGATGGTCTATATTTAATTTATATATTTTTAGTGGCCAGTAGTTATGCAAAATCGATGGGAAGGTCAGGAAAAATTAATTTTCAAAGCAAACACAGTTACGATTGCGCGTTGTAATGCCGAATTTAATACTCAAATTCCTCCTTTAAACCCTCGAGGTATATGCCATTTTTTATGTAAAATTTGGTCTGACTCTATGAAAAATAACTGTATTAACAATTATTTTTCTCAATTTGAACTAATTACAGAACCCAATCTTTTTAGTATGGAAGTTATAAAAATTTTAAAGACACTCCATTCACCTCCTATCGATACCAAAGTGATTTTTTCATATGAAAAGCCTGTGCAACCAATAGCAGATTTTTCTGCACCTGGCTTGAATCGAAAGGACTGTTTAATTCAATTAGAAGAAATCTTTAAAAAAGAAAATACTTTGATCATTTCTATACCAATTCATTCCATAGGTATGCATAAAAATTCCATGAATCAATTCATTGTATTTGATCCCAATGAAAATTTATTGAGTGGATATGAAATGAATATGGGCGGGAAAGTGTATGATACGCTTGAAGAAGCTGTTTCTTATCTTTATAAGTCTTTTAACAAAGCCTTCAATGATAATTTAAATGAATTTTATTTTGAATTCCATTCAACTTATCTAAAACCTGCTGATGATATTGAAAGATTATTCAACGCAATCAAATTTGGTGAAATTGAAGAATTTGTTAATTTGATTAATCAAGACAATGTAGGAGCATTCCATGGCAATCTATCGCTTCTAGAGTTTAGTATCATGTGGGATCATCCAGAGTTTATTCCAATTTTACTCAAATACGGAGTAGATCCTAAAAAAACTAATAGTGAAGGAGAGACTGTTCTTGAACTAGCAGCAAGCGTAACAGGGGACCTGTTTATTAACACAGAATGCTCGATTAATTATTTACTGAGCCAGAATTTCTCTATAGAACAGGTTTCTAAAGCGCTAGTAAAAGCAATCGAGTCAAATAATGTACCCGCTATAAAAGCTTTTGCTAATTATGCGGGCCAACTTGAGAATGTAGAAGATAAACTAACTCTTACAGAAAGTATGGTGATGTTTTGTGATAACAATAATAACGAAATATATTTAAAAGGTTGTCTTTCGCTTGGGATTAATATCTTACTATCGATTGATAATTATGATCTAAGGCTAACAGAAAAGTTAAATGCTGCATGGCTACGCCTTACAACTATCCAAAATTTAGATACAGACTTTATGACAGAATTTTCATTAAGTTTGGTCATAAATTTTCTAAATATGACTTCTGTTAATCCAAATCCAATGGAATTACATTCATTAAAAATTGCTATGAATTTTATTACGCAGGCTATTGCACAAGGACACCCAAATGGATTGCCTTACTTTCGTTCATTTTTGAATAATATTCTTGACCAATGCTCTGATTCAAATACATTAGAATTATGTCGTCAGACATTAGTAACTGTCAGAGGGATGGAAATTATCCCTCATAATAATACCTACCCGGGATTTTTCTCCCTTAAGCCAGAAAGGTATGAGCTATAGTTAGATATAGAAAAACTAGCTGAACAATTGAATGAGAAAATTAGCAAAAAACACACGGGATTGACTCAATAAAATTAATTCAAGATAAGTAGTCTCAAAATAATGCCTAGAAATGAACGAGAAAACTCAAATCTGTTTGTAAAGGCTTCTGCGAACGTGAAAGTAAATTATATTATTTAATTAATATTATTATTTAATTAATATCCATCTTCTGAATTAAAAGCTGGTCAAGAGTTAATTCTAGCTGGAGTTTCCATTTTACATTTAAAGACTTTAAGATAACTAAATTAGTGGATTACAGCTAATTTAACGCTTTGTCCCAAAAACACATATTTTAATTTATTTATTCTATTAAATAGATATTGTTGTCCATTAAGTTTTAAGAAGCCAATTTATAGATGTTTCAGCATTAATAACTTCATATGACTACTAATTTTCGAAATAGTGAACAACTTTGTGCTTAAAGTTGTCTTATAAAAGAATTCTATTTTTACGTCAAAGAAACTGCATTTCAAGAGGCTGACAATATTAATTACTAATATATAATTTGTGATATTAATTTGCTATGACAAATAAAATAAAAAAAGATTTTATTAAAATGGTGTATTGTGTTCGAGGTAGAGATAGGGAAGGGAAGCTCTCCATTCCGCATGATAAGTCTGATTACTGCGATAACCAGACTTAATATTTTACCTCTTACCCTCGCTAGATTTAAATTAAATCGTCAATTAACAATAATTCATTATGTTAGTAGGATTTAACTCGTGCAATATGCAATCCTGAACAAGGTCTTCTCCTTTTTGAGCCAAATCAGGGTTATATTTTAAATTATATTTTTTATAAATAGCATGGATAAAAGCTTCATAATTATTACGATCATTAACATCATCAAACATATAATTAGGATGGCTAGAATGTTCAAGTTCTAAAAGATAAACATCATTTTTACCTTTATCCGCCAATGCTTGAGCAATATTTCTTGTATTTATACAGGTAACTACTGTGTCTTTTTTTGAAGTAATAAAGACAACTGGAACTCCTTCAGGAAATTCTTCAATACTTTTTAAAGGTGATGGTCCTTCTGGATCGTACTGCATCAGGTTATATTTTTTAAAAAAAGAAAAACCTAAAGTGATAGCATTCGAAATTTTTTTTGAAATAAAATCTACTGGAATTGTATTTGCTACCCTTCCAGGTATAACATTTTGTACTGAATCAATCGCGCCCTCTAAGACAACTAGTTTCACTTCAGGATATTTTTCTTTTGCAAAAGCACAGAATGTTGCAGCAGTACCGCGAGAAACACCCCATAAAATGAGTCCATTTGTTTTATCTTTACTAGCAAGCCAGGCATCATATTTTTTTCTATGTGATTGTATATCTGTTTCCTGGCCAATACTCACTTGGGAAAGAATTGGAGCGTGAAATACTACTGACTCTGTTTTTGGGATACTAGTTGTAAAGTGAAACCCATTATACCAATTAGCTCCCCATGTTATAGCGGAACCTATTACTTTAATAGGATTAAGATACGACAAATAAGAATCAAAGGGATTTAAATTAACATCGGCAATTTCAATACCCAAATGCACTTTATAAATCACATTCAGCGGCAAGAGATTATTTCGTCCCGTACACCACATTGTTTCGCCAGTTGTCGCATTAACTTTTTGATTGCCTACATACTTAAGTACTTGAGTTTGAGAAGAACCATTACCTTGAAAAAATAAGGTATCACATAACTCTCCTGAACCCATTTCTGATAACTCTTCTATCCTTTTTCCCTGCATCATTAGTACCTAAAACAAGTAGTTAATTTATATCATAATACTAGAAATATTAAGAATTGAAATTGTCCATTAAGATTATTTTTCATAAATACTTAATCTTTTTTTGCTTGATTAGACGTGCTTAATATTTTTTAAATACTTTAAAATTTATAATTATGAGTTTTTAGGATATTGACGTAGTCAATTAAACCATTTCACACCTCTTTGACTGTTTTTAACCTAAGTAAAGTTCCATACCTTCGTGGGTAGCTTTAAAACCTAGATCTTGGTAAAAATTTATCGCATTTTTGCGTTGTTTATTGGTTGTTAACTGAATAATAGATGCACCATGATTTATCCCATGTTTAATAGCTTCAGATATCATTTTTTTGCCAATTCCTTGACCTCTATATTTATTATGAATACGTACTGCTTCGATTTGCAAACGCGTAGCTCCAGTAAATGTAAGTGATGGCATTAGTAATTGTATGACAGGTACCAACTATCAGTTGTCCTAGTTCTGCTACCATAAGGTATTGATTTGAGTCTTTACTAATTTTAGTAAATGCCTCAAGATATCTAGAATCTAATTCTTGGAATAAAATTTCCCTGTTTTTCCCAAACTTGTCATTAATAAGTAGAGCAACAATATCTCTTAAGTCATTAGCATTAGCTCTCCTAAATTTCAATTTTAAGACGTTCATTTAGCACCTATGAAAATAATTAATAGTATAACCCGCTTAATATCAGCATTGTTTTAGAAGATAAATGAGTAATATTAATTAACTGGTTTTGGAGATTATTCAGCTATGTTCAGAATGAAGTACTTATTAATTCCCTTAATAGTTCTAGTGAATTATTCACTATTTTGTTTGGTTGGAAATTAACGAGCCAATTACGATGTTCATCATTCTGCGCATGAGAGGCGCCCAGAAATCCAATAACCTTCATTTGTGCATTTTTTGCTGCCAATATCCCTAAAGCATGGTCTTCAATTACTAGGCACTGCTCTGCACTTACAGAAAATTTTTTCGCAGCTTCGATAAAAACAAAGGGTTCTGGTTTTCGTTGCGTTTTATCTTCAACTCCAATAATACACTCATCATTAAAATACTTCTTGAGACCGGTTATATTCAACGTATTTTTTATATATTCAAAGTCCCCATTAGACGCAATACATTTTTTTATTTTCTTGCTATCTATAAAATCAAGAACCAATTGAATATCGTGAACGGGTTTTAACAATGTAGAATAATTAGCTTCAGTTTGATTACCAATAATAGAAAGATTCATTTCCATATTAGTTAGCCCGAACTCATTTTTAAGAACTTCTTCTATTGGTTTATCATAATTTGTAGAGAATAACTTCAAGGATTGAGTAATACTCATTGTATATCCAAGAAGTGTCATTTGCTTTATAAAAAACTGATGCCATATGATCTCGCTATCAATTAAGACACCATCATTATCAAAAATAATCAGTTCTATGTTCATATCTATTAAGTATTAATAGATTTCTAAAGCTTGGCAAATATTTTCAATTTTGTTGGCTTGCGATACTTGATTTCATAAGATATGTTTTTGGGACACTCTTATATTATTCACCCTTACAGCCGTCTTATGCCAAAGCTAAGTTTAATTTGCAATATATAAAGTAGTATTAGAAATGTAGCCAGGGTAAAACAAAGTGAAACCCGGGTTGCGGCCCTGCAAGCCTGCACCCAGGCTTCTATCTACGCTTGCTAGATAATCAATATGGCCTCTTTAACCTAATCAAAGAAAGTTATTTTTCCAGTTGCAATATCCTGCATTCCACCAACTATTTTGATTTTATTTTCTTTAGCTAATTTAGACAGTAAGGGGCTTTGAGTTTGGATTTGTTTCATAACTAAGCGAACATTATACTCAGCTATTTTGTTAATAAAATCAGGATTAGAGCAATCTTTTGTCTTTTTATCACGAGTAGCTTGGGTTACTGCAGGTTGAATTTTATTTAACAGACTGGTGAGATGTCCTAATTTAGCATCTTGACAAGCACCACGCATCGCTCCGCAGCTGGTGTGGCCAATAACGGCTATTAGCTTAGCTCCCATTAACTGAGTGCCAAACTCCATACTCCCTAAAATATCATTATTCTGAATATTACCGCCAATGCGGATAGCAAATATATCGCCAATACCTTGATCAAAAACAATCTCGGGGGGTGTCCGAGCATCCATACAATTTAATACTATAGCTATTGGATGTTGCGCAGTAGCGGTTGCATTTGCTTGAGCTAACAAATCACGATTTTTTAATTTTCCATGAATAAAACGATCATTCCCTTCCAATAAGCGCTGCAAAACCTCATCCGGCGTTTTAGCTTCTTGCCTTTCTGCCGTCATGACATTTGTATGCAGAGAGTCTTCAGCAATTGCGGAAAGAGACCACAATCCCATAAGAGATGCCAAGACACTAATTTTCAATCCCTTCTTAATTTTCATCTTATTCCTATTATTTTAGTTAAGCTTGATAAATAATTTTCCTTAGCAATAACGATATAGAAGACTTCTGTCAAGTCAACTTAAAAATGCTTCTTGTTTAAGAAAGTGCGTCTGACATGGTGCTCATAGACTCTGCTACAAAGGAGGCAACTCCTAATTAAATTTTCCTTCTAATATTGATATCAATTAAACGTAAAACAAACTTAAATTGACTTTGCTAACATGGGTTTTTGGAACATTGTGAGCCTTCTTGCTTAAGTAGAAAGACTTCACCATTCAATTCAATCGTATCTCCTGCAACCATTTTCTTTCTTTTTTGTTTTTCTATTTTGCCATTTACCAATACAGTGCCCGCAGCTATCATATCCTTAGCTTCTGCTCCACTAGAGGCGATACCTTCAAATTTAAGAATTTTAAAGAGTTCAACGTGTTCTTTATTAATGAAAACATCTTTCATATTATTTATTACTCCCGTAACAATGAGTTGTCGCAATCTTTATTTTTTAAGTAATCACGATAAAGGGTTTCAATTTTAATTCTTGCCCAGGGTGTTTTGCGTAGGAATTTAAGGCTTGAATTGATGCTAGGGTTCGAATAAAAACAATTAATCTTGACTCTCTCGGCCAAGCCTTCCCAGCCATAACAATTTAACAAACTTTTTAAGATGGCTTCTAGGGTAATGCCATGCAGTGGATCGTTAGAATTTCTGTCCATCAACTATACCTTTTTTGTTTCATATTGGGGCTTTAGTCTAGCTCCCGCTTATCTATACTAATTAAATACTATTCAACCTCGGCTAAATTAACCAGTGCTTTTGTGCTCTATTATACTTTTGTAGCCTGCCGCCCTATAGTCCTTGCAGCTTTTAGTCTCGTAAATATTCATTCTTTAATAAGATTGCTGGCAAATTCAGCCAGCGCACCCTAGTTATAAATTTTTGCTGCTTATTCAAGCGAGTAGTCTGGTCAATTGCTACAATGGCATCGCTTTACGCTGTTGCGAGATAATCCGTGCCAAACTGATCAAGGTAATCTTTATAATTTCCTAGGTAATTTTGAGCGCCATATCGTTCGGTTAAGACTATTACCCGATTTGAGATGCTGTCAATAAAATGTCGATTATGGCTTACGAATAATACAGTGCCGGTAAAATCTTGAATAGATTCTACTAAGGCATCAATTGATTCAAGATCAAGATGATTAGTCGGCTCATCAAGGATTAACACGTTATTTTTTTCTAAAATTAGTTTGGCCATCACTAATCTTGCCGATTCACCACCACTTAACAATCCAATCTTCTTATCTACGTCTGAGCCACGAAATAAAACCTGGCCTAATACTTTTCTTATCTCCTGAGATGTAGCTACAACTTTCTCTTCCATCCACTCTAACACGGTTTGAGTTGGGTCCAACTGCAGGTGATAATCCTGGGAAAAATACCCAGCTTTAATGGTTTCGCTCCATTCAAAATAACCTTGATCTGGTTGAAGTTCACTTAATAAAATTTTTAGTAATGTTGACTTACCGATTCCATTAGGGCCAATAATCGCACATTTGTCACCGCGATTAATATTAAATCCAACCTCTTTTAATACAATTTTTTCATTAAATTGTTTATGAATATTATCAACTTTAATAACCAATTTACCCGAGGGTTTTTTCTGTTGAAAATTAAAATATGGTTTAGAAATATTAGAATCCTTTATCTCAACCAATTCGATGCGATCAATCATTTTTTGACGAGAAGCTGCTTGAGTGGCTTTACTTGCTTTAGCGCCAAATCGATCTACAAAGGCCTGCATTTCTTCAATTTTTTTCTGTTGATTTTTTAATTCACTTTGTTTAAGGATAAGCTGTGCTTCTTTAGCGACAACAAATTGATCATAATCACCATGGTAATTTTGAATAGTATCGTAATCAATATCGAGTATATTGGTTGATACATTGTTGAGAAAATTGCGGTCATGTGAAATGAAAATAAGCAGCCCTGTAAAAGTTGTTTTTAAGAATGATTCAAGCCAAGCTATCGATAAGATATCCAAGTGGTTCGTGGGTTCGTCGAGCAGCATAATATCTGGATTTTGATATAAAACTTGTGCCAGCAAAACGCGAAGCTTATAGCCACCAGATAAGGCACCTAAGGGGCCATTATGGAATTTTTCATTAATGCCTAAACCAAGTAAAATGTTCTTAGCAGTGGACTCTGCTTCATACCCCCCTTCTTGCATGATAATTTCTTCAAGCTCACCCACGCGATAACCATCTTCTTCTGTAAATTGCTCATTAGCATATATTTTATTCTTTTCGGTGAGCGCATCCCATAAACTTGAATTTCCTTGAATTACCACATCCAAAAGCGAATCGGCTTCATATCGAAAGTGATCTTGCTTTAATATACCAACTTTAAGACTCTTCGCCTTTTCAACACTCCCGCTGGTAGAGGATTCTTCACCTGCTAAAATTTTTAAAAATGTAGACTTACCTGTTCCATTTGCACCAACTATACCATAGCGTTTAGTTGGCAATAGGATCAAATCAACATTTTGAAATAGGGATTTTTTTCCAAAATTCATACTGACGCTTCTTACTTCTAACATGTGAAAAACCTTAATCTTGACATTTAACCTTTACATGATTTCAACTTATTTAGCATATTCGTCCTTCAATTAAGCCTATGTAATCTTCCGTTAGAATTTCTGTTTCTTACTATGTGTTTTTGGGACACTGACTAGAGTTACTAAAAATATATTTGTTTTGAAGTTATTCTACAAATAAATCTACTTAGCACAATAATTAGACTTATTGGGTTATGAGCCATATACTAAAGATTATTAAACCAATTTCTTACCATCACTTTCTTATTAAACTTATAAAAAATTTCGGTAATCGATATTAAATTGCTCACCTATTCGTTTCGCAAATTCTTTACCAATGGCACGTCTACCATTTTCCATAGCAGATAAATTAGTCTGGGAAATATTTAGTAATTTAGCAAATTCAATTTGACTCAATCCTTCTCGATGCCTTAACCCTTTTAGCAAAAGTCCAGGCTCACCGTGCGCATCAATAAGTTCGCCAAAAATATCATTGATAGAAAAATTATTTTTGTTTCCTTCTTGAACTTTATATTTCTCAATAACTCCTACTGGTAATGCATAATATTCTCCATGCCAGGTAACCATAGCAATAGCTTCAGTAGGGGGCTTTTTCATGCGTTCCGACATAATACATCTCAATAAGTTTTATTTGTTTATCGACAACTTTCCCAGCAACAAACATAAGTTGGCTTACCTTTCATTAAATGGCAATGGCGTTTATCACCTATCATGCCCTTTAACTTTCCATAATTTTTCCAGCTACCACTTGTGCTTGGGCCACTTTTTTCTATATCCCGAAGCAAAAGAAATAAAGTAGCCTTAGCTGATTTAGGAAGCTTCTCAATTTGTTTGGCAGCTTTATTTGTTATTTTTATTGTCCAATTCATAAAAAAAATTATATATCAAATTATGATATATATCAATATATGATATAACACTATATTATGTGTTTTTGGGGCACTTACTAAAATATATTTTTTTAAACTATTCTACTAATAAGTCTGCTTAGTGTGCTAATCAGATATTAATGAATGTTAATAAAATTAGCTCATAACATGATTATGCATTTTATTTATATATAGGGCCTTATTTAGTATATTTGTAAGGATTAATATAATTTTTAAAATCCTCAATCGAAACCAATCCGTCAAAAAAATTATCTGGCATTTCAGTTGGATCAAATGAATATTCCAAAATATTAGGTTTGCCTACAACCCCACCCATGCTGGGAGGAACACAACCGCCTTGATATGCATAAACAGCCCGATGTCTACCTTCTAAAATTACAATATTGTTATTATGGCGCATTGCCATTGTCATTTCGGATGGAGCATCATTTTTATCTCTGGTGTCATCTGGTTTACCTTCTAAATAACATTTTTCAACTTTAAACCTAATCGTTTCTAATCCTAAGTCTTCTTGTTTATCTTGTTCCGACACAAATATACAATAATCTTCCGTAAATTCTTTAATTTCACAATTTTTAGGTAATTCACCAAAAGTTTCTTTTATTTTACTATCTAGTGTTTGATACATAAAATATCTATTCCCATCCGTTGCTGAAATTACAGATGAGTTATTTGATTGACTATCTAAAAATAATTCTTTCATATCACAATCCTTTTTTTAGATTACAACTTGAACAAATAGTGAAATATTTTATCATACACTAATAGTTTTTGTAAAATTTTAAGAAATTTAAATTATGAATTCTTTAGTGAGGCTAATGTTCCGGCTAGACTGTATTTTAGAAATAGATAAACAAACGCTAAAATATTAGTAAGACTATTTTTTTCAATAACAATACTCTTGTAAGGGCATTAATCAGTTGAATCCGCGCACTTCTAGACCAGTAGAAGTCTGGTTAGAAAATTAATCAGCCTTAGTAAAATGCATCTAAAATAGAAACTATGTGAAGTATATGTGTATTGTATAAATACACTCTTTATTTAGGTAAAAAATCTAGCCAAAATTAACTTATAACGCTCTCAAAACTAATATTCTTTTAACTTTTGAGAGCTAGTATTATTAAGTAAATTTAAATGCATTGGGTGCAGAACCTAAATCTGAACTTTTCTGAGAATTAATTCCTAAAAATCCGAATTTCTTCATTGCTTGTGTAGCGCTATAACTAACTCCCCTGTCATTTTCAAACTTTTTAAGTTGCTGTGATTCTATTTCATCAAAAATTTTCTGATCATTTTCTCTTAGGTCTGATTTACTCAATTGATATTGGCTTTGCCATTCTTCTTTATTTACAACCATATCTTCAATAAAGGCACGTTTTAAATCTTTATGCAAAGTAAATTTATAAAATAAATCACCAAATGATTCCGCATGAGCCGGTCGATATTCCGGATCAAAAACGGTATCGACATCTACAGAATATGAATGAATTAACTCTCCATCTACTAAAATTTCATCAACCGGGCGCGATTCATTATTTAGCTTGTTTTTCGGGTGATGCTTAGCTATAAACGCTAGACGCATTCTAGCTTGAGCAACATTTTCTGACATAGCCATTTCACGCAGTGCATGATATACGTCATGAATAGCACCTGCAAAGGCCGTCTCCACAGGATGACCATCAATTTTTGTTCTGAAACTTCCCTGAGTATTGTTATATCTTTGATAAATATTTTCTTCTGGAAAGTACATAGCCATAGCAATTTTTCCAAAAGATTTTAAATTAGCATAATGTTCCGCTTCAATATAACCATAGGTAGGAATTAATTCCACGGGCGTTCGGCCTAATGTTTTTGCTTTAGCGTTAATTGCTGCTTGGAACATGGTGAAACTTGGGACAAGCATTATTTTTTCTTCTATGAGTCCATCATCTTTGGATTTAACCAGCCAATCTAATACACGCATACACTTTAGTACTTTTTGTATATTGGCAATAATGCTAGACCAACATCCCTCTTCAGGAGCAACTAAAATATAGAAAAATTGCTCCGTTACAGGTGCTTGAGCCATTTCATTGCAGAATTGGTCCCACTCAGCTTTATTAAAATTAAAGAAGCGTTGCATTAATGGCTTTTGCATTCGCCAGGGCATATCAGATAATGACGTGTCCTCTGTAGGCATTACAACAGTATTATAGGTAAACCTTTTAACAGAAGTTGGCATACCTTTTAAATTTGTTAAGGCAAATAGGTTAAATGTTCTTGTAAGATTACCCTCTCCATTTACATACTTATGAATAAAATAGACCATGGGCGATACATATAAAGTACGAATTGCTGAATCAAGAATATGTAATGTCGCTAATTGATTTACCGATATTTTTTTGTCTCTTAAGTTTCTTAAAGCTGCCAGAAATAACGTTCTTGACTCCTCTAGATTTACACCTACTATTGTATTTTCTGATAACTCTTGGCACAGCTTTTCAGCACGTTTAGTAACAAGTCTACTATCTAATTCATTACTAATATTTTGCCGCACTTTTGCTGGAAGTGATTGTATTAATTCATTATAGGGATCTATCTCAATCTTCGTTATAGTTGCAATATTTTGCAAGGAATTTTTCTCTAAATTATCCTCTTCTTTTTCTCTCATTAAGTACTCCTCGGTTCAATCATTGTATAACGTAAGTTTCTTTTTTTGCCATTATGGGTATTTGAAAGCCGGCGTAATTTACCATAAGCCCTATAAAAGAACTATCATAAATATTAATTTCTAATAGAAAAAACAACTGAGGAGTTAGTTGCTTTAGCGACTCGATATTTAGTATCTTCAATAAAAATTGCTAGATAATTTTTATATTTCAATCGATAGTTGCCCCATCCTTCTTGCCTCGTTTTGGGCAACATCAATTTTGATAAACCGATAGTTCTCAATTACTCTTTTCGGCAACATTTTATTTGGTGCTATAATTAACAGATAGAGTAAATTTATTCCAAGGAGGGAAAATGGCTCAGTTATTATCTCCAGGATCCTCAGCACCAAATTTTGCTCTACATGTTACTGCAGACCAAATCCTATCTTTAGACGAGCTTACGGGAAATCCAGTTATTTTAGCTTTTTATCCGGCGGATTGGAGTCCTGTGTGCAGTGATCAAATGGCTCTTTATAATGAAATTCTTCCTGAATTTCATAAATATAATGCCAAACTATTGGGTATTTCCGTAGATGGAGTTTGGTGTCATACAGCCTTTGCAGCAAATAGACACCTACATTTTCCTTTATTAGCAGATTTTGAACCTAAGGGTGGTATGGCCAAGCAATATGGTGCTTATCGAGAACAGGAAGGCGTATGTGAACGAGCTTTATTTGTCATTGACAAAAAGGGAATGATTGCTTGGAGTTATCGTTCTCCTTTGGCTGAAAATCCTGGAGCAGACGGCATCCTTGAAGCGTTAGAATCTCTTTCTACTAAGGAGCATAATAATGTCAACCTTAAAAATACCGGTGAGTGAGCAAGATCATATTCTAGGCCCTCTTGATGCGCCGTTTTCTTTAGTTGAATACGGTGATTATGAATGTCCAGCCTGCGGTCTTGCCTATCCTTCGGTAAAAGCTGTTCAAAAGACCTTGGGAGATAATCTATGTTTTGTATTTCGACATTTTCCTCTCACTGAAATCCATCCCCTTGCAGGACTTGCAGCAAGTACGGCTGAATTTGCGGCGAAATACGATCGCTTTTGGAATGTGCACGATTCAATTTATCAAAATCAAAAGTCACTATCACAAGAGTTTCTTTCTGAATTAGTTAAAAGTCAGGGGCTTGCGCTGGATGAGTTTATCGAAAATATTGAAAATGAAGTATTTGCTGAAAAAATTCGCAAAGATTTTTTTGGAGGAGTGCGCAGTGGCGTGAACGGAACCCCTACATTTTTTATTAATTCTCAAAGGTATACTGGTTCTTTTTCTTATGACGATCTCCTCTATGGAATCACAAAGGGAAAATTTTAGGCTGCGTAGAATGATCTTAGAAAATCGCAACTTAGAAGCTATTCTTTAATAACCCTATTTGTTTACAAACGAATCTATTAAAGGGGTTTATTGAGTTTCATTGTGAGCATTCGTTTTATAAAACTATCTTTTCTGAAAGTTTAATAACAAAAGGATTTTCTATCTTTGAAAAATTAGGTGTAGTTGTTGATAGATTAATTGCCATATCAATATGCCAAATATCTCTTTCAATATCTAAGTAGCGTTTGCTTATAGCAGTGAAGCCAACTGATTCATATAGAGCTTGCCGATGAGCCTGTAAACTTGTACGTGCAATACAATCAGGATAAAATTGTTTTAAGTAGTCCAGTCTTAATTTTAGCATTTGTAAGCCTACACCACAGTGCCGATGAGTGGGTGCCGAACAAACACGACTTAATATTGCTTCATTACTTTTCAAACCTGGAGGTAATAAGCGAGAATAAGCTACTAATGTATTATATTCATAGCCTAGAAAATGTATTGCCTTTTGATCCCAATTATCCAAATCAATATATGAACTTTTTTGTTCTACAATAAATACACAATTGCGTAATCTGAGAAAATCATATAATTGGTTTTTACTACATTCTTCAAAAGTTAAAACTTTCCAATTCAACATCTTTGACCATCTAATTCATACTTGAGCCAGTTTAATATACTAATCTTTCCATTGGTTCAAATGCAATTATATAAATTTTATTAAGCCTTACCTATCTAAAAAAAGTTTCTCGCTATGGTCGAATGCTTGACTCTTCCAAAGACTTAGCAAGATTATCTTCATTTTCATGAAGAAGTTTTACATAACTATATTTATCCTTAGGAGTGGTTATTTGATGATAAAAGAACATGCCTAGACCGCCACTGCTACCGCCCAATGCAACGCCGAGTCCTTGGCCAATTAAAGAACCAATTTGATAATTTAAAGTAACTGGCTCTGTGTTAATAGAGACTGTGTTAATCATATAATTTAAGGAACTATCCAAACAGTTTCCTATTAAGCTACCTAGCCACCCTCCAAAGGAGCCATAAAGATAGCCAAAGATAGCAATTGCTGTTATTCCACCTGCTACCCAAGTAGTTAAATTTATTGTCTCCTCTATAGAGAGTTTTTCATAAGATTTAATTAAATCATTTAAGTTAGCTTGTTTTTTTAAGTATTGATTAATAGTTGAAAAATAATGCTTGACTCGAAGTATTTGATGTGTACGGTGATTTACTACAACATCTATATAAGTAATAGTGTTTTGAGTAAGATAATAATTCTCTTTGCTTGTTAGGCTGAACTTTGCTAAAGATTTATTATCAAGTTTACAGTTAATCAACATGATTATTTCAGGAGGGAGTTGATTAAAATAATTGTTGTTATCTTTTTCCTTTTTTTTAAAAAAAGAAAAATAGTTTCTAAGTGTCATATTATTAGCGCATCGCTTACAAATTATAATTAATGGGCATTATATTTAAAATAAATTTATAATCAAAAACTTATTAAATTATAAAATGAATTACTAAATGGCTATAGAAAAATAGAAAAAAATTTCGATTGATATTGAAGTAAAATGTTGCTGAACGAAACATAGATTTACGTTTCATACCAGCTAACATTTTAGACAAGTCACTTACAATAACTTATTTCATCTTAATGCTTAATCAAAAACTACGGATATAAAATCTAGTAAACTTAGAACTTAATAAATAACTTTAACTTTCATCGCTCAAGATACATTATAATTATTAAGCTGGTCTTCCTTGATTAAACATCATATCGCTTTCATTTTCTAACTCAGTTTCTTCGCTCATCTCAAAAATTGCGCTAAACATTATTGGTATTATTGCTGCTATCTGTTCTTGTATATTGCTATTAGAAAGAATAACGGCAAGCGGTATTAAAAGCATATGAGATGAATCGGATGTAGGACTTACATTATCTTGCTGAGTCGGATTATTTTCAGAATGTCGCTGAATGAGAATAGGTCTGAAAAATAAATTAATATTTTGTGATGCATGAGACAATTCATCTTGCATTACTTCATTTGCCCAATTATTAATTAGATCTTCCTTAATAGATGCATTAAATTGAGCTGGTGGTACGTTATCAGGATCAAATTCAAAAAATTTTATTACATCTTCTTTACTTATTGCCTGTGTAATTAATTTGTTGTCTCGAAAAAAGACATTTTGACTAGCTGGAGTAAGCAACGAATTTATAGCAATAGGCCAGTAGGTAGTTGCGTGCGTAGTTGGATCACTAGGCAATTGATCTAGTCCGCTGGATATGGCTTTAATACTAAATTTATCATCACTAATTTTAACTAAGTAGGCAATAGTATTGTTATCTAGCTCAGTCTCTTTTTGCATAATAGGATCAAAATAAGTTGACATAATAGTAGTCCTTTCGTTTTTATCCAAGGTAAAAAGTAACTTATACAATCAAGATGATTTTTTCAATACCAACAATGTATTATTTGATCATATAGATCTTAAGCTGGCTAATAAATTCAATTAAATACTAGATAAATTAAAAAGATGTCTAATTATGATAATAGTGATGATTATAATAATTATCGTTAGGAGTCTTTTTAATTACTATATATGAAAAAACAAATAATGATAAAACTGATTTAATAGAATAAATCTATTACTATCTAACGTGGCTTACTTCGTAATTTGTAAAGTAAGCTACGTCAAAATTTACCAGCCTTATTAACATATTAAATTATTTTAGGCTTTAGCGAGTGAAGATTTAAAGGATGATACAGTTTGATTTTAAGCTAGAAGTATCTTCATTTTTTTCTTCTGATTTAGCTCGATTTATTTCCTCTAAGAATGTTTTACCTCCTGTTTTTAACTTTAACTTTGAACCGGTAAATTGTGGTACAGCTTGTGACGATGCAATAGAGCTCTCAAGTACTTCAATACCGCTATTTAAGAAATAAATGGTACGGATTTCACTGTTAACAAAACGTTGAATGTCATATTGATAGTAGTCCAGCGGATCTTTTTCTATTGTCGATAAGTTAAAAAATGAGCTTGAACTAATTTTATTTACCTCAACGTTAGTATTTTCAAACAGCGCCTTCATTGCTTTGGTAAATAAAGGTATACAAGAAGCATTATCGTTAAAGCTTCGGTAAAAGGGGCAAGCGAAAGCCTCCTCTCCAAGTTGAAAAACTATTTTCCCATCTAGGTTTTTACAAAATAGTTTACTAGCATAGAGAGATAAGGTAATGGTAGATATTTTTAAACTGTCTTTTTCAACTGTTTCGGAAGCTAGGTGATGTCGTGCTTTTAGATAAGTATTGATAGTTTCAAACAACGCTGCTGGAATTTTATCTTGGTCATTAAGCGTGAAAGGATTCTTGAAGGTAGCAGACTTCATCGCATTAAAGGTAGGTTCATCAATAAAAATTCTAAGAGAGATAGGCGTGAGATTATCTTT
This sequence comes from Legionella sp. D16C41, assembly GCF_048541585.1. Classification (NCBI taxonomy): domain Bacteria; kingdom Pseudomonadati; phylum Pseudomonadota; class Gammaproteobacteria; order Legionellales; family Legionellaceae; genus Legionella; species Legionella sp. D16C41. The sequence continues at coordinate 132,978 of NZ_CP183304.1, forward strand.
CAAACGACCTACATATTCAGAAACCAAATGCTTTGTATAGCTAAGTACTCCTGGAAGCTCAGTCACTTTATTTAAAGAGCGCGTTTTACCTGTAGCTTTATATTTAACCTCAACAGCGTATCGCAAGGGTTCATTAATTTGATGTTCATTATTAAAAACCTGCGGATGAACAATTCCTCGTAATCCACCACTTCCTATAAAATACTTAGTATCAGGATACTGGTCTTTTAATTCATTAAAATTTTTAATTTCTTGGTATTGAATCTTAATCCCAATAGTTTGAGCATATTCTCTAAGTGTCTTTTCTAAATCACTAATCAACACTTTAGTCGGAATTTGAGCTAAAATTTCACCAAAACCCTTACTTGTATCCATTCCTGCAAAGGAACTCTGTTCAACATACATCGCGTGGTTGCGAATAGGATTCTCATATTTTTCAAACATAAGAATCTCTTTTTCAGGAAATTGTAATTTCAACTGAATGGCAGCTAAAAGTCCGATAGGCCCAGCACCTATAAAAATAACATCATGCTTCATAAATAATCTCTTAATTATAAGGAAGGTAATAATAACAAAAGATGTAATTTTTAATAGGATTCGTATATAGCTAAGATTTTCCTTATTATTAAAGTAGTTTTAAATTTAACTTAATCTATGAAAAAAGACTGGGTAAAGATGAACTTATGTTTAGTTGGTTTTTAACTATGTTGATAATAATATCCTAGTTTAATTAATAGAGGATGCTTTCAGCTTCTAAATTTAATTAACTTACCTTTATCATCTGAAAGCGTTAATCTCTTTAAACTCATAAATTTTGAGTTAGTGTAAAAATTCATTAAGTGGAGAATCTATGTTTTGCACTATTATCGTAATTCCAATTAAGTAAAACTTACATGCTGGCGCTATAGTCATGATAGTATCCTCCTAATTTTTATTAAATCCCTTATCCTTGAGGACGTAACTGCTCAGCTTCAGATGGGTTATGTAATCTGGTATTAGCTACTTTAAAAAAAGTATGTATTGCAGAAGCAACGGATTTGGTTTCAGAATAATCTGTTAGTGCAGCACGATAAGTATATAATATAGAGGCTTGTGTGGATGGGGCGTTCGCAATGGCATCCAGAATAATTTTCTTCATTGCTGGATCAGTTTGAGCTAGTTGTTCAAATTTGTCGCTAGCTAATTTACGAGCTTCTGCTGTTTGTGCTTGATCATTGGCTGCTCGACATAGTTGAACTAGTTCATCATATAAAGCTGTTTTCATTTTTTACTCCAAATTCTATAAAAATTTTGTATATATTTTACACTATTTGGACAATACATACAATGACACTAGCTAATGCGTTATAGTCTTTTACTTAGAATAATAATTTCAGAGTTATGAAGAATTCTAAAATGATGGGTTTAAATTATTAAATAATTAAATTAGTTCATTGAATAATAAGTAATTTTATTAGCAGTGTATTTACGAAGCATTGAATCGATTATTCAACAAAAATCTTTATCTAGAACTTACAGTATGAATTGATTTTTTAGTTAATGATAAATAGACAAATTAAATTAATTCACACTGATACTACTTAGACCGCTCGAACTTCGGCAAGTCGTTTGACCGCGAATTCATCATCCCAACAAACTGCAGCTTCCCATGCAGCTGATGCTTGGGATGCAATGTCGTATCTGTTGTCATCAAGGCCAGCAGCATTATAGGGTAGCGCTAGGTCTAGATCAGGGACATCGACATGTGCCTCGTCCCAATCGATTAGGGCGACTCGATTTGCATTTATAAGGATATTGCGTGGATTGGGGTCGCCATGAACAACACAAGTTTGCCGTCCAACGAGACGCGCCCACGCCGCTCGACATCGCATAACGCCTTCGGAAGGCATCAAGTTGAGATTGATTCTTGTCCCGGTCTCGGTATACAAGAGATCAGTCGACGATCGCCAGCCTGGACGTTGTGGCCATCCTTGTGTCAACCGATGTAGCTGGTTAATTGTGTTAGCCACACTTTGCCAGTCATATTCTGTCTCTGGCGCTTTACCCTCTAGATATGTCATTACGACCATACCATTTGCAAAGAATTTCCCATTGGTTGTTGGAATTGGTACTGGTACAGTCATACCATTATTATTTAGGTGCTGAAGAAGCTCTGTTTCCCACATGAGATCTGCATCACTCCTAGTGCCAAGACGAGCGACTGCGAGGTGTCCATGAATACGCACGCTCCATACATCGTTAGCAACCCCGCCAGAAAGCGGTTTGATACGAACGACATCTTCACCCCACTGTTTGAGCACTTCCCATCCAGCTAGAAATGCTTCAGATTTTTGATCAACCATAGCCTTTATTATAAGCTCCAACTGAATAAGTAATTCAAAAGTTTTGTAAGGCCGGGACATATACTATAAATCTTCAGCAGTTCCAGGATCCACAATTTTTTAAATTAAACCTTTGTTGTATTTTTCTTTAATAAATACAAATCATTTAAACAAATAAAAATTTTTTGAAACAATTTTATTATAATTTTTAATCTTTCTTTAAATAACCATGTATGTCTAATTAAACAAAATTAAGTTCGTTGCGTTAACGAGCTGATCTGCTTTTTATTCTAATTTATAAGTTTAATTAAATTGCTAATTAGACTTATTAGTAGAAATAATCAATAATTTGTTTTCCTATTAAAGTACTGTTATAGAAAACTATAATTAACATTAAATATTACATTCAGAGTTTATGTGAGTAGCTTTTGATATCAAACAGTTCTTATCTAGCCAATTTAGCGCATAGCTCCATAGTTTTTTATATTTTGAGCTAAAAAATTTCATATGGCCTATATCTTTATAACCTAGCTTCTTTGGATCTAAAGCTATAACTTCTGACATAATCATAGGATAAACCTTTAACATATCTTGAACATTTTCATAGTTGGCAATAGGATCATCCGTTGCATATAGCCATTGCGATGGAATCTTTAACTCATTATACAAATGTCTTTGTATATCCTGCTCAAAATCCATTGCGACATATCCTTTACCGTTGCACCATTTCTGCCATTGATAAGCAACCTTTTTAGGTAATGGCTCACCCATACCTAGCCAATGAGTTTTTGTATATCCGAATAATAAGTTATTTAACGGAATAAAAATATTTAAAAATAAATAGGCTTGCAGCTTAAAAGGGTAATGCATATTAGATAAACTTCCGGAAGAGGAAGCAAAATTGAACATAGAGCTAATATCTTTCGCATTACTCATGAGACCAGCTAACTGCCCGCCTGCGCTGTGTCCTATTAAATGATACGATACAGAAGGAAATAGCTCTTGAAGCTTTTCTAAAACTGCAGGCATATCTAAACTTCCCCAATCTATTAAAGATGCATTGACATCCTTAATTGAATGGTTCACTGAATCTCCAATTCCTCGATTATCAAAGCAAATGACACCATAATTATGTTCAGCCAAATAAGAAGCAAATGAATTATAAAATACTCGCTTAATACCTGTAGCAGGAGCAATCATTATTGCACCTTTAACTAGATCTGGTTTATATAAAGTGCCTGCTAATACAAATCCATCTTTACATAAAATATTAATTTGAGTTTTTTCCATTAACAATCCTTTTGATTAAATAATAATTTAATCATTAATAGTGCATTTTAAAGTTCTTTAATCAAACATAGCTAGCCTATTTCATATCCTGAAATATTTTATTACTAATGTCTCGATTAACCATACTATTACCTTCTATTTTGCTTGCATTCAACTTTTAAAATCCGCGCAAGCGCTGTAATTCGTTTCTTTTTCTCAAGCGTTAAACTATCTTATACACTTTTTCTATAGCAGTGCTTGCGGCTCCTGTATCGCGTCTTTATCGAGCGATTTAGCGGCAATCCAAGAATAGACTAAAAACCCTTATCTTTATCAATAAATAATTATCTAAATATTTTATAGCGTAAACAGCAGAAACTCCTTTATTAATAAAAGCAAATGGAATTTCTACTATAAAATTTTACATACTTTTTATGGGCTGTATTGACCGCTAATTTGATAGTTATTCTGATTAGACCTATCATTAATTAAATAAATCTGGTTCTGGCTTACCTCTTTGAACTTGGGCTGCAACAAAAATAGCAGCTTCTAAAAAAATTTAAATTGATTTGTTAACAGTCGAAAATAAGTAATTTATCCATTTTTACCTAATTGAGCAGAGAGTAGAATTATCTTCTTGTTACTTAATAATCATCTTATTCAATGATTTTCTCGTGTTAAATTCAATCAATTGTGTTATTATATGCACTTAAGGTTATTATAAAATAATTGGTGTATTAATCCTATTATTCTCTGGTTTAAGCAATGTTGTTCAATATTTATCTTAATTAATTAAGATTCACATAATTATATATCTTCTCCCCTACTCCCTTTCTCTAAGGAAAAATCAATGATATCAATTCATCCCCATATAGAAGCTAACACAATTTTTAATAAACAGAGGGATATATCTCAGGTAATAAGTAAAATAAAATTTATGTTTTATGCAATATGCCCAGATGACGTTTTAGATTATCGTGGTATTTATAAAGATGATTTACTGATAATACATAAAAAAGAGGCGCAGAATGGTGATATAGTATTAGCGCTAGAAGAAGATGAATTAATCCTTCGAGTTTTAAAGCAGACGGAAACTCATTTAACATTAGTTTCCCAACACGACAGTTATGAGTCTATTTCTTTGGATTCTAATCCAACCATTACTATTGTTGGTGTAGTAGCTTATGTCATGCTTCCTATCTGATTTATTGATTTGTCCTATTGCTTCTAATACTAGACTATATACAGCACTCTTAATTACATAAAAAGCGACCTCCCTTTAAAGGGGAGTGCTTCTTGCTATTATCATATGGAGAAAAAAATAGCTTAGAAAAAACTAACTTTTGGATTTAAAAAATCTATTTCTATTGGATATACATAAATTTAATAACATATATAGTCCATTTTTTATCTTAAAAAGCGCTCTGCAAGCGCCATCAACGCCTAATAATCTCTTAATAATTTTAACATATAATAAAACACTCTGTTTAATTTAAAATTATTATATTTTAATCATGGCTATTGAAATTAATTTAGAAAATTTATCCGAAGAAGCTCAACGGGCTTTATGTACTTATATTTCAGACAATAGTCCTGAATTTTTAATGACTAAAACAGTATATAAATTAGCCTCAGATACCCCTGATAATTTTTATCTCAAAAATAATTTAATTATCGATGAGGAAAATAGTTCACCTGAAATTAGGCGATATTTTATAATTTCGAAAAAAGAAGATGATCTACTAGGAGAAGGGACATTTAGTAAGGTTAGGGCCATTTCAGGTGCTATAGAGGTAGACCTTACTAAACGAACTATACTTTATACTGAATGCAAAGATAAAGCAGTTAAAATTAAAAATCCAAAGTGGGCTCAGGAAAAACATAACAGTGAAAATACTAAATATAGGCATTCAGAGGCTGTCAAAGATTATGAAACTCACAAGGATTTTAGTCACTTTGGGATGCAAAAACCAATTAAAGTTAAACGTACTTGTGGTGCAAAATTCTTTAAAAAAAGTTATTCTGTTGTAAATAAGTTTCCTGGGCAAGATTTGGATAACGAATTAGTTGATTTTATTAACTATGTTAGGCCAAATTTAAATCAAATAATTACAAGTGTCATTATCCCTCTATTAGAAGCATATAAATCGCAAATAAGTGATAAAGGGTATGTCCATAGAGATATAAAAGTAGGAAATATTAGGGCTTACATCACTACTGTAAATTCTACTATAAATTTTCTAGACCTTGATAAAAGTCAAAAATTAGGAACTGAAGATAGTGTATTTGGAACACCTGGTTACGTGCCATTAGAAGTGTTTAATGATTCTCCGCCTGCACTATCAATTACAAGAGATATGTTTGCCTTAGGTGTAGTATTAATGGCCTGTATTAATCCTAATCTAGAACCAGATCAGCTATTCTATGATCTCGGGGCTAAAGACACTCAAGAAGCTTTTAATTTATCATTATCACTTCAGGCGTCCGAATCTTATCACCCTATTCAGCTACTAGCGATGCTCTCCAAAACTAAAGAGGATTTTTTTACCTATGTATTAGATGTACAAGAGGAAGAGGCAGAAAAGGTAATCAATATTATAAATAATATGTTGTCCAGTGATCCTAAGAATAGACCTGCTGATACTGATGCAGTAATTCAAAAATTTAAAGAAATTAAAGATGATTTAGAACAACATAGATCTTTAACTACGTTCAGCAAGGCATAACAGCTATTATCAGGCATCTATTTATTAGATAAATTTATATTGTTTTTAAAGCGCTGCTGCAAAAACGGATGTTAGTTTATAAGCTTAACCAATTTAAGTTTTTTTAGTTACGATTTTAGTTCTTTCATCAATAAAGCGCCTGTTTATAATTGCCCTTAAAGTTGTTGCATTAATGTGTTGAATCCAGAGCATTAATAAATTGATAAATAATTATAGCCAATCTAATAAGCTTTATTGTCCACTATGAGATAATAGTAAATTTATATGGAAAAGATGACTTCACTGTAGGGCGAGCATAAATTGGAAATCAATAAAAACCTCTACTGTGCATAATTTAATCTCTTAGAAATAAAATCCTTTTAGCGCAGACATTATCAAATTTTCAAGTTATCATTTTGCAGCTTTTAGTATTCAAAGGATGAATCTTTAATGAAACGATTTCGCTATTTTTTTACTTCATTCATTTTATTAGTGACTCAGGCTAAAGTTGCATATAGCGGTTTATTTTTTAATATTTCAGCAACTGGAGGAGCACCAGGAGCATTACCAATTACACTTTGTCTTAATGGACAAGGACCTGTATCTTGTCAAAATTATATTATTAATAATTTAAATTTAAATATAAAAACAACTATACCTAATCGCCCTTACCTTACAGCAGGCATAAAAATTAATACCCCAGGTTTTCACTTATCTGGTTGTGTACCAATAAATAATGGTTATTGTTTATTTACAGTAAGTGATCAAGTTGCAGCCAATATTAATATTACTTATAGTAATAATGCAAATGCTCCTTGGTATCCTTCTTTAGAAGCTTTCGAGCATTACAACTCTGGCCGTTCTCATGTGTTTTCCCAGGCAATTTTTTCCGGATCGATGGCTGGTAATAATACAGTAAGATACGCTTATTCTCCGGCAATTTATCCATCCGGTTATAATATGTCTTATCTTAATGCTAATCTTGCTTATATTTATGGTGGTGGTTATGGTGATGTTCCAGGTTCAATTGGCGCTTATGTAGCTCAGATAAACCCTCTGACACTTCAACCCATTTGGTACAATCAGTTAATTAATACCAGTGCAAATGGCGAATGGGATTATCCCGGATCATTAGGTATTTTAGATGATGGATATCTTTATGTAAGTTACGGTTACCGCTTAACAAAGCTTAATCCAGCGACAGGGGCTATCATTGCAACTTTAGTACTTCCAACTGGTGGTGGACTACCTCAAAATACCTCATTTAATGGCTTTAACGCTACAGCTGACGGATTCATCGTGATGAAATCAGTATACCGTCAGGCCGGCTGCACTATTCAAGGTCCTAATGCATTATTAGATTGTCCAGACCCAACTGATGTTCCACCTTCTATTTTAGTTTCGGTTAATCCGAAAACAATGCAAGTAGTTGATAATATTACTTTGCCTGCACCGGTTGGAGCAAGGCCAACAGTAACGCAATATCAAAACAAAAATTACGTTTATTTACTTGAAAGCACAACAGCTATTCGTTACATAGTTCAGGGAGGTGTTTTCAGATTAGATTCATCTTGGAATCCAGGAACTATTACCTTGCCGGGCCAAACCCTTTGCACCTCATTCGTAGTAGTAAATGATTGGGTTGTAGCTCAAACTAATACCCTACCTTCGGCAACAGCCTTAAGTGTGATTAGTATTAATCAAGGCAATGCAGCGAATCAATTTTCTATCCAACCATTTTCAGGATATCCTATTCCACCTCTGATTGCCTTAGCTTTTTCTAATGCTGCTCCAGGTGGAACAGCAGCAATAAGTTGGGCACCTATGTCTGTTTCTGGCGATCCCGCTTCCAATATAATTTATGCCAGTGATTCTTTACCTGGTAAAATTGCTGCCATCAGTGTTTCTCAAAGTGGATTAAATGTGCTCTGGGTAGCCAACCAAAGAACAACCGAATTCACAACACTTATTAATCCTGCAACTAATCGTGTATTAGTTGGTACAGATATCCCTGAGGGAGAAATCCCGGGTAATAACCAATATGATTACGTTGTTTGGCGAAATGCTCTCACAGGAGTAGAGATTGCACGCTCGCCAATACTTCCTGCTATGACGCAAGGCACTATGGTCCAACCCTATTACTTTGGAGCTATGTTTTATGAAGGACAAGCCGGAACGTTGATTAATCTATTACCCTTATCAACCACTCTGTAACAAGAAAATAGATTTAGAATAATAATTTATTAACCTACTTGTTTCCTTTCAAGTAGGTAATTTCTGCAGTAATCAGGTTAATTTGCAGCCTATTGAGATTGAAGGGCTAATTGGCGATAATTTTACTGTAATAGAAACTCAGGATTTAAATGCTTTTGTAAGGCTTGGGTAGTGTATGGGCGGTCAAGATATCAAAAGACTTTAGAGGAAATTTAAATTTAATGAATAAATTAACTGGAAAATGTTTGTGTGGAAAAATTGCTTATGAGATTAAAGGACCATTAGGACCTATAGTTAATTGCCATTGCTCTAAATGTAGACAATGGCATGGTGCGGCTTTTAGAACACGTTGTACTGTTGAAAGTAAAAATTTCATCTGGATAAGGGGTGAAGAATACTTGTCTAAATTCCCTTCTTCTGAAAAAGTTATAAAAACATTTTGTAAAATATGTGGCTCTAATTTAATAAGTCTGTATAAAGATACACCTGAGTATATTGGTTTACCCATTGGAGGACTTGAACAAGATCCTGGCAGTCGCCCAATAGCTAACATTTTTGTTGCTTCTAAATCACCTTGGTATGAAATTACAGATAATTTACCGCAATACGATGAACTTCCAAACAAGGATATTGATACCATTTTACCTGAGAGAAAAAAATAAATAGTATAAAATGATAACTATAATTTGCATTCATTATTAATTTGAATAAGCCTTTAACTGTCTATTTAAATGCTACTCAAAATGATTAATTAAATTTTAAGCTTAGGTCGAACAGCACTTAGGCCGCCATCTACGGCAAGAACTTGACCAGTTATCCAATTATTACTGGGATTAAGAAAAAATAAAATGGCTCTTGCAACATCTACAGGTTCTCCAGCTCGTCCCAATGCATGCATAGAAATTGATACTTTAGCCACTAATTCATTAGAGAATAAGGGAGCAGTTAGAGGAGTCTTAACCATACCAGGAGCCACTACGTTAATGCGCAAATTAGAAGAGGCATAAGTTGCAGCAGCCGATTGGGCTAAACCGATAATTCCCGCTTTAGCTGCTGCAATAGCTTCATGATTAGCCAATCCAGTCAACGCAGCTGCTGAGGAAATCAGTACTACCGAGCCACCATGCCTCATTCGTTTTCCTGCAGCACGAATAACAGCAAACGATGTAGTTAATGAAGCATTTATGGTGTTTTGAAATTCTTCAAAACTTGTGACATGAGCACTTTTAAGTAATAAAGAGCCTGCACAATTTACAACTCCATCCAGGTTACCTACTTGCTCAAATACCTTATCAACTGCATCAAAATCAGTGGCATCCAGGATAAAATCTGGTTTTATTTTATCTTGGTTACGCGCAGTGGTTAAAACTTCATTTCCTTGTTGTTTGAGAAGTTCGCTAACCGCCTGACCAATCGCACTACTTGCTGCAATAATTAAGTACCGAGCCATAATATATTTTCCCTTTACATTAAAATCCCGTAAGAAATTTACGCTCTCATTGTGATAACACTGAAGCTCATAATAAATTTTGAATTAATAATATTATTGACAATAAACTCATAGTAGTAAAAGTGCATATCATACCGCAAATCCGCCAAAATGGATTTGAGACTAGTTTACCATCCTTATATTGCTCAGAAGAAAGCAAGCTATATGCATGCATAATTCGACCAATTACGAAAAAAATAGCTATTATGTGGATACTCCAATGAGGCAATTTATTATATTCTGCATAGCCCAATAATATAAGAAACAAAGGGGTATACTCAATAAAGTTTGCTTGAGCCCGGACTCTTCTCTTCATTTCCACATTATCAAAATCTCCTAGGCCGATAGAAATCTTTCTTCGTCCTTTAATAACATGTATTGAAAGTCCTATTAGCATTAAGGTAAGCAAAGCACTGTAAAGAGGTGTTATCATATATTCTTATATTCCTCTATTTTAAATAAATATCGACACTTTTATCTGACGCAAAACTTAGTGAGTAATTTGTCTTCTTACAAAGCGTCATAAACCAACTAATATATTTTACTGACTACTAAATAGCCTCTTCTTAAACGGCTATTAAAAAAATTAAAATATTATGCAAATTAGCAACCTAATTTGTAAAGTTGCAAAAGGTGGCTAAATCAATATTGCTGCCACAAAAAACAATTCCTATTCTTTTTCCTTGCAGTTCACCATTTGCAAGTTGAAGGCACGCGGCAATACTAGCCGCACAGGCTGGTTCTACCATCATCTTAAGTTCTTCTGCAATTATTTTCATGGCTGTAATCAGTTCTTTATCGCTTACTTTTATTAATTTATCAACGTTTTGCTTGCATAGTTGAAAACTATATGGTTCTGCTTTAGGTGCGCCTAAGCTATCTGCTATAGTCTGGACTTTATCGATAGCTATAGGTTTATTAGCCATAAAGCTTCTATACATAGTATCTGCCCCTTCTGGCTCAACCCCATAAATTTTACAAGAAGGCTGAATTTGCTTAAAGGCATTTGAAACGCCGGCACATAAGCCGCCGCCCCCAATAGCAATAATGACTGCATCTAATCCCTGAATCTGCTCAGCAAATTCTAACCCTAATGTAGCTGTTCCTAGTGCTGTTTGATATCCTTCAAAAGGATGAACTAATGTCCGAGATTCATTTTTTACAATTTCATGAACTAAAAGAAAGCCTTCATGGACATCGTTGGAAAAAATGATTTCTGCACCATAAGCTTGGCAACGTTGAATTCGAAAAGGATTAGCGGTTTTTGGAATAACTACCTTTGCATGGCTACCTAATATTTTAGCAGCATAAGCAACCGCAATGGCATGATTCCCTGCACTTATAGCAGTAACACCTTTCTTTAATTCCTCAGCACTTAAAGACATCATGTTTAATAAAGCACCACGAGGCTTAAAACAACCACCATACTGCAAGGTTTCAAGCTTTAAAAATAACTGTGTTTTTATTCCAAAAAGTTGATCTTTTTCTTGCCCTTTCCACTCCCAAACAGGAGTGAGTAAAATTTTATCACCCAAACATATTTTGGCTTTCCGGATATCCTCAAGATTTGGAATTTTTATTTTCTTAGTCATAACGACTCATACCTTTTAGGAAATCATCTCTAAAGATAAGCTTTTTTATAAAAAAATTATAGCCAGATAAAAAATTATGTGCTGAAAAAGCTACAGTAAATTTTAATTAATTTTGAAAAGAAGCGTTAGAAATTAACTATTATTTAGGCCTATACATCATTCAAAATCAACATAACTTGCATGATTTTAAATTTGCCATCACAATTTGGAGTTTTGGAACAAAGTACTCCTCACTTATAACACGAATTAATAGCCATTTTCTTAGGAACTCCCTATATGAACTCTGAGAATAAAGCAAAAAAACAAACCGGCACCTGTTTATGCGGTAAAGTTACCTATGAAATTGAAGGAGAATTTGACTTATTTTTATTTTGCCATTGTACATATTGTCGAAAAGACACAGGCACCATACATGGCGCAAATTTAATATCCTATACGGCAAAAATTCACTGGTTAAGTGGTAAAGATAATACAAAAATTTATAATTTAGCAGGAACTAGGCATACAAAGTGCTTTTGCCAAAACTGTGGCTCAGCTCTACCCTATATGTATAATGACAAAATGCTTGTTTTACCTGCTGGAAGTATCGAATTTGAACCACCAATCGCTCCTACTGCACATATCTTTTATCAAAGTAGAGCTAAATGGGAAGATAGTTTAGCCGAAGTCCAAAAATTTGATCAATTTCCAAATAGCTAAGTATACACTTACTGATTGATAAACCCCTTTTATAAATTCTTTATTTTGCAATCTCAGTCAAAAGTGCTGAGATAACTGATTCCTCCGCTAGCATTGAATGCCCAAGCCCTAAAATCTTTCGCTCACGCAGATGAGGTAAAAGTTGTTTAACTCGCCTCACATCCTCATCTGAAATCATGCTACTTAACTGCGCTTCTCCTCGCAGCAGTAAAAACGGACATTTAATTAAGGGAGTTAACTGCTCAATGTTGAAGCCTTCAATCATTTTTTCGTGCTGATTTATTGTTATTTCAATAATACTAGGATCACACAAGCTCATGCCTATGCTGGATGCATCATCATTTATTGCTGCATATAATTGCTCGATTTGATTAGTTTGACGGTAATGCAAAATTTTTTGACCGAATTCTTTTTGAGATTCAATAATAGGTGTTAATGTTTTTAACGTTAACGGCGAGTCTAGTACAATAAGTTCTCGGACTAATTCAGGGTAATAGGCTGCGACCATTAAAGCAATCATACCGCCTAGGGAATATCCCAATAAAGTCACAGTTTCATTAATTCTTCCGCTAAGAAACGAAACAACATCTTGAAAGTGCGTTTCTAATAAATACGAGTCAGGAACATGTGAAGATTTACCATGTCCTCGCAAATCCATAGCAAAAATGTGTTTGGTTTTAGAAAGCTCTTTTATAAGCAAGGAAAAGGTCTGCCAACGTCCCATGTTGCCGTGAAGAAGTAAAACCGGCGCACCGTTTTTAGGGCCTTCGAAATAATTAAGACTTACCGATTGGTTAGTATAAAATAATTCTGTCAAAATATAACTCTTAGCTAAAATTTTAAGTAGTATAACAAATAATTAGACAGTTAAAAGTGAAGCTTGCGTATTTACAATTTCAAAAGTAATTATACATAGCAATATTGTGTTCATATCGAAGTATGCCCTACCTATGGGTACCTATGTAACTTTTTGAGAATTTTTATGAAAGTTTTTGCATTATTAATGGCATAACCTTCGCGATCATTATTAAAATAAGCCCAAATTCGTTTGGCACCACTTTGAACAATCCTTGCGGCCCAAGTCGTGAGTTCATTCTCGCTGTAATCATACCAATACCACTTTTCTTTACCGTGGAAACGAATATAAACCTCATCTGTTGTAGCAACTAACTCATCAGGCAAACTGGGACTACTGCACGAACAAAAAATGATACCCGCTTGGCGAAAAGCGGTATAAACTTCTTCATTCCACCAGCTAATATGCCGGAATTCAACAACATTGCGCCGTCGTGGATCTAGTTGAATGACAATCTTGTGTAATCGCTCGGGAGTATAGTGAAAGCTTGGAGGTAATTGATAAAGAAAGCACCCCATGCGGGCTTGTAGTAAATCAGCAATATAGCCAAAATCATAGATTAATGTTTCTGTATCAATAAAACGTTTTATATGGGTAATTAGTTCACAAACTTTTACAGTATAAATAAATTCTTTATGAGCTGCTTGACGTTGCCATGCAGCTACATTAGCAAGTGTTGGCCAGGAATAAAAAGGGGCATTTAATTCCACTGTTTTAAAATTATCGCTGTAGTAGTTAAACCAGTTAGTAGTGGGCATATCTGTTGAATAAAACTGGCCTCGCCAATGCCAGTAAAACCAACCTGAGCAGCCAATATTTATAGCTGGCAGCTCTGTAGTATGACAAGCTATATCAGCTGCCGCAATACGCGCGGAATGCATTTTTTGTGCGCGACTAATATTAGCTTCACGCTGTTTCTGTCTACGAGCTTCGCGTTTGGCCCGGCGCTCAGCTCGTTCCCAATCCTTTTCTTTTGTCAACTTAACGATTCCTTATCTATTCTTTAAAAATTTTTAATACTTTCTGAGACGCTGTCAATAATCAACCTCTATAGTTCATTATCATAAAAATTTCTCTACCCCGTTAAAGACTATAAATTTCTAATAATCTTCACCGCTTTTAAAGATAAAACTTATTAGATTTAAAAGCCCTTTTCGGCAAGTTTTGAACTAATTTTCATAGTAAAATCTAAAATTTTAAGACTTATACTATATCGCCCATATACTTACTTTTTAAAATAAGATTTTCGTTGAAAATTGTATTGTCTTAATACTTACCACTACGACTTCTTTAATCCCAACCAATTACTTTGACTTCGGCTACAAGATATTTAACCCAACATTTAAGTAAAAATATGATATATAATTGAACATATATTGTATTTTTATATCAAATAATGCTGTAACATTTTTAAATTCCGAGAAACTAGATGCAAACTCGCAGAACCAAAAATGCTGAACAAGAATTTACCACGATTACTACTGATCAGGGCTCGTATGAATTGTGGAATTCTTTAACAGCGGAACAAGAAAATTTAGTTATTGAACAATTAGGATTAGAAAAAGGCGGGTTGCCACTCTCTCAAAAAGACGCACAAAGGCAGCGCTTACTATTTGGTCAGGGGGCTTTTGGTAAAGTACGATTAGCTCAAAAAGACGGTAAATTTCTTGCAGTTAAAAAATTAGCCGTAAAATCTGAAACAGAAAAAACCGCCCTGTTGAAAGAATATGATTTCGGTCGCATGCTTAAAGCTGCAAATATACCTCACGTAGCATATGGAACAGATAGTGTCATTTCAACCGATGCCCGCGGCCAAGAAAGGCTTTATCTTTTCATGGACAGTGTTGCAGCCTTAGGTGATGGCAATAACTTTAAAAAATTAATTAGTTACCTACCATCTGATGAGAAACGTACTGCCGTATTAAAGCATGCCGCGCGTTCTTTGCTAGAAGCTACTGCTAAGATGCAAGAGCATCAGCTTTATCATCGTGATATTAAAGCTAGTAATCTATTAGTTAGTGCATCCGGTGAAATCTATTTATCAGATTTTGGTTCTGCAGGAACTTCAAATTCAAACTTAATTGCTACTGTTTTAAAGCAAAATATTACCCATTATGACGTGTCGCATATGTCTGATAGACGTTATTTTACACCTGAAATTCATACCGCTATTACCCTTAATCAATCGCTACCTACTACATCGATTGAAATTGATGCCTTACATGATAATTGGCGTTTGGGTTTAACGCTTTTGCAATTGTGCGGCGTGCTTAAAGAAGGACAAGGCCTTTTAAGTCTACCTTACACTTCCCACGATGAATTTGGTAATGAGGTAAAAGGCTGGATAGAAGAATTAAAACAGATTAAAAGTAATAAGCCATTCGCAACTCTTATCAATGAGCGCTTCAGAATGGAACTTGAGAAAATAAAAGCTCATTCGCTGCACAAAGTTCCCGCTGAACTCCAATCTATTATTTTTGGATTACTTGAAATAGATCCAGAAAAACGGCTTACTGCTGCGGAGGCCTTAACCTTCTTGTCATCTGCTAGCGAAGCGGAAAAACAAGATGTAGCAGAAGGGTTTAAGACAATTGTGCATAACCAAATAGCGGTGGCCGTAAAAAATAAGATAAAAAAAGCACTTAAAAACGCGGCAAAGGAAAGCAGTAACGGTAATCAATGGTTAAACATAGCCTTAGAAGATTTCAAAATTTTAGTGGAACAACCTTACACAACCCCACAAAATATACAAAATTTTATTGATTATTGGATACGCGATGAAAAAAATCGTCCCAATTTGACATTTGACCACTATGAAACCCTGCTTAATCGCGTGCATAAAAAATTAAATCGCCTGCAAGAAACAGCATCCACTATAGGCGCTAGTAATAGCTTACCTGAAGTTATGGAAAGCAATATTTTAGAAGAAGAAACAGTTAATTTTCAAGAGTCTAGTGAAGCGTTACATTCATCATTTATGGATGTTGCTGACAGTCATTACGGTCCTATGCAACCCCCTAGGGATGTTGCTGACAATCATTATAGCCCTATGCAACCCCCATTAGAAAAAAACAATAATACGGGACATTACGGCAAATTCTATGACGTTAGAGCAATTAATGAAGTTAGTGAAGTGTCAAGCCTTGTAGATATTGAGTCCGCTGACAGTCCTTACAGTCCTATGCAACTCCCCTTAGATAAAAATGATAATACGGGGCATTACGGCAAATCCTACAATGAAGAAAATGACATTGCACACGAAAGAGATCATTATGATAATCTAGAAAAAGCAAATAGGCTTGCCAAAGCGTTAAAACCTGCATACCTTAAATCCAATGAAACTCAATATGGCCCTATACAAGTTCAAGCGGGCGAAGCAGCAGAAATAGCAAGGGTCCTACCTGAAAATACAGAATTAAATCGTTTAGAAAATGCTTTTACACAGGCAACTAATGATTTAATGGATTATTGTCAATCAAACGTAAATGCAAAAGCCCGTAGCGAGATAAATACTATCATCAATTCCATGAAAAAGGGGTTAAAACATATTAAAGCTCTTCTTTCCTCTAAACCTGTTAATAGCACTCAGGTTGAAAAAATTATAACTGGGCCTATTGATGAGACTGCCTTGCAAGCTGTTGTAGATCGTACTGAACTAATTGTCATTCAGCTTTCACTTGGCAAAATTATGCAACTTGACGAAAAATCTATAACAGCAGTTTCACAGATGTTAACAAAGGATAAACAATTCTTAGAAAGTATCGCTACTAAAACAAATAAACGGGATAAAATCGATGAGCTAGTCAATAAAATTGACCAAAAATTAGAATTACTAAAAAAAACCCAGCACAGTGATTATTTGTCAATTAGTACCAACCCGTTAGATGATTTAGCGTACTTGAAAAAAGAGACTGAGAAAACAGTTTATATTGCTAATAATAATGAAACAAAGACTGAATTTAAATTTACGAAATTTAAACATATAACAAGCTATGAGCTTCCTAAAAAATTAACCGATGATGTTATTAATTTCATAGCAAATCGTACGATAAAAGAGCTAAATAATGGACAAAATATTTACATCTATACCTCTAATAAAAAAATTGGAAAGGCTATAGCCCAGACCATGTTACAGTTGGACGCTAATAATCGAGCTCTTAAGATCTATGTAAATGATCAACTAATTACGCTAAAAAAACAGCAGTCTCGAGGCAAATTATTTGGATTTTTTGGTGAAAAAGCGAAACCTAGTTTTGCTAAGCAAGATGTAAAATTTACAGTGAAAGAAATTAATGAGCAGAGCGAATTATTAAGGCACTAGGTTAGCAATAAGACAAATGATCGAATAGAATTTAATTAACTAGCTGGAAAACTATGGATAGCAAAATTTTAAAACAAAGAGCACAATGGGATTCAAATTATGATTATCTCTTAGTTACTATTGGTTCGGTGATTGGCCTTGGAAACATTTTTCAGTTTCCTTTCTTTGTTGCCAAATTTGGGGCTAGTTTTATAGTCGTCTACCTCTTTTGTGAACTGTTTATAAGTATCCCTCTTATCCTTGCGGAATTTTTTATCGGACGTCGCGGTAAACAAAACCCAGTCGGCGCTGTAAGTCTCTTAGCTATGGAATCTGGAGCTAATTATCGTTGGCGATGGCTTGGTTGGATTTGTTTTGTTATCCTTGTATTAACTTTAGGTTATTATTGTGTAAATGTTTCTGTTTATCTTTCCTCTTTGTTCGGCTTAAATCAATTAAAATTACAAGTTGGTCAATTCTTAGCTATCAGCCCTGTCAATACAATTCTTTCATTTTTTTATTTCTTAATTTTTCTGCTACTCACTATGGTGGTAGTTGCACGAGGAATAAATCGTGGGCTAGAAAAAATCTCTCGAATTACGGTACCGTTATTTTTTATAATATTTTTTATACTTGCACTTTGTGCATCTTATTTTGGTAGTTTTAAAAATGCGCTTCTTTATTTAACTCAATTTAATCATCCTATTACACCAGAGCTATTACTTTCAGCTTTAACCTATGCTTTTTTCAAACTTAATACCGCAATGGGCTCAATGATTGTTTATGGATCCTATCTGCCTGCTACTACCCGGTTGGGTAAATCTACTTTAATTATCTTTAGTTTTGATCTCATCGCCTCATTCCTCTCTTATTTTATTATTTTTCCCTTATTATTGGCGCAAAGTAATATGGCATTACTTTCTCATTTAGATTTAGCAATAGTTTTACGATCAATGTTACATTTACCTAGCGGTATTTTGATTGCTACCTGTTTTTTATTAGCTACCGTTCTTGCCTCCTGGATGCCAGCTATTGCTTTTGCTGAAAGCGCAGCAGTTACCATAATTGAACGTTTTTCACTCAAACGTATCATTTCGACCATTATAATTGCTCTTTTGGCAATAATTATTGGTGCACTCATCATTTTTACAACTCACCTTCTTCCAGAAGCGTGGTCGATGAGTGAAGTGGTACAAGAACTTGCAGGACAAATTTTAACGCCAATTTCCGCATTTATAATTGCCATCTTTGTTGGCTGGGTACTAAATCAAAATGTTGCAAGAACGGAACTAGATTTTAATCCTAAACTATTTGCTATCTGGCAGTTTTTAATTAGGTATATTGTACCAATTTTAATAATTATCGTATTTATCTATTTATTTTGGGTTTAAAAATTAGCATTAAACATGCGCCTAGGTGGCTACAAGCTTTCAATTAAGTATTAGGCTTGATTTATGTACTCATGAATATTAAAAAATATGCAAAGCATATTTCATTAATTCCTAAATGGATGATAGCTTCATTTTTAGGACTTACTTCCGAAACATTAAATAGAATTAGAAAAAATCAATAAATGTATGTGAACTAAATAATGTTCCCATCATATCTTAATTTGACTTTTCCTAATTCAAAAGTAAGGTCTTTTATTGCTTCCATACAAAAGCAATACCTAACAAAATAAATAAACAACTAATTACCTGTGTTAACCACTTTACTATTAAAAACACTTTAGCAGTGTTCTTAATAGAGTTAAGTGATGTATTTATAATTAAGCTAAATACGATATTAGCTAAGCCTCCCCAGAAAGCAAATAAAAGTCCTATTAAGGCTATATATTTAGAAGAATAGGTAATATTAGAATTTATAAATTGAGGTAGTATGGTCATAAAAAAAAGTATAATTTTAGGATTCAGTGCATTAATAATCGTACCTTTTAAAAAAACTGATCGTTGCGCTGAAGAAATACCTATACTTTTAGGCTTTATTAATTGTGAAACACCAAGATAAATTAAAAAACAAGCACTAATATACTTAGTAATACTATGAAATGAAGAAGACTTAGCAAGGATTGCAGTTAATCCGGCGCTAGATATTAGAATATGAAGTATAGTTCCAAATTCAATGCCAAGGATTGAAAGCACAATTGCACGTGTGTTACGACTTAACGTTTGCTGTGCCACATAAAACATAGCGGGGCCAGGCATAATATTTAATAAAATTGCGGCCATTAAAATATAAATCATTGCTTTAATTTCCCTATTATTAGTTATGCTAGAATTTAGCAGTAATAAATTTCTTGAAATGATTGGCTTAAACAGCTGGCATCACTTGCTATACGTTTTGCCTGCTCCTGCGTTGCTAGTGCTCGATAAATAAGCTCAGCAATCTGTTGCATTTGTTGCTCTTTCATTCCTTTTCTAGTGATCTCAGTGGTCGCAATTCTTAATCCTTGGAAAGACTTCTCATGGCCCGGAATTGAAACCTGATTACCAATAATATTGCATGCCTCTAATCGACAGGCTGCTTTAAAACCTCCACCATATTTTTCAACGTTAATTAAAACTTGATGGGTCTGGGTGTAATTTTTCTCTTTAGCAAAAACACTAAGTCCAAAGTCATCTAAATAGGTGGCTAAAGCTTTTGCATTACGCACTACTTGCCTCATATAAGCTTCACCATACTGATGTAGCTCCAATGCAGTTAATGTTAATGCCGCAACTCGATTTAATTGGTAAGTACCCACAAAATTAGGAAAAACAGTTGTCTCAATTAATTGAGTTAAGCCCTCATCATCCCAAAGCAATACTCCCCCTTGCGGGCCACTATAGGTTTTGCCGGTGGAACCACTAACTAAAGTAACACCTCGTTTAAAGGGATTAGCAAAGCACTTCCCAGCAATTAAACCAAGTTCATGCGCTGCATCATAAAAAACATGGGCCTGATATTTTTGAGCAATGATGGAAATTTCTTTTAATGGCTGTTCAAATAGGCAAATTGAAAAACCAAGCGTTATTAATCGAGGTCTGTAACAACAAACTAGATATTCTAATTGCTGTAAGTCAATTGTTAGATGATCAGCTAGAAAAGGCATGGGTACAATGTTTAAAGCTAATAATCCAGGCATACTCTGACTGCAATTGCTTGAATCACCGCCATGCCTAGGCATAACGGTAATTAAAGTGTCTTTAGGTTTAGTAAGAGCAGAATAGACAACTTGACATGCTTGCGTCCCTCCTAATAGCCGGTGTTCAAAGTAACGACAATCAAATAAGCTTGTCATTAAAACATGGCAAATAGATTCAAGCTGATCGATATATTCACAGGCCATGAAATAGCGATTATTTTTACCAATATGTCCTCCTGCAGTGCGTATACTTAAATCACATGAAAGCATGGACCGAGCGACCTGACTCATAGGGCTTTCAGCTGCCACTAAGTTAATACAATTTTTTGTCCGCCATTGATCATTTTTTTTGATTAAGCCTAACAAGAGATCCTGGATACTTTCATAAGACTTACATTGCATTAAGTCACGCTTGGCTTTTAGAAATAATGCTGCATCATGGCTTGTTTGCTTAGCATTAAACATGGTGTGCAGCCTGTGCATTAACATTATCCCACCAACGGTCATCGACAGTTAGAAATGGATTAGCTTCATCACGAATACTTGCCCAAGTCATATTAAGCATAATACGGGTTGCGTCATATCTTAGGGGTAGCGTGCGATGTAATGTGGTATCAGCTTTTAATAAATAGACATCCCCTGGAACAAATGAGTGAGTGTAAATGGGGTTATCACAGAAATATTGATACAAATCAGGAGACTCTTTATCCCAACTAGTATGAGGAACACACTGCAACATGCCACCACAATCTACCGGTGGTATTTCAACAATCCAGATTAAAGCGAAACTATAATCTCCCCAATGCCACCCGTGAGTATCACCACTAAATTCCTGCTTGGTGATAACGAATTTTTCATCTTCTTTGACATTGGTTAGCAATTTTTCCTGAGTAATCTTCGCTAAAAATTCCAGCAGAGCTTGATTCTCTCTAACTTCTTTAATTAGCAAGCTGTATTCTTCAATTAGCTCGCTTCGTACCACACTTAAATACCGAGGAGTATTGTCTGTAGTTTTTAATAAAAGATCGCGACGTTCAGCATGTTTTTCAAGTAAACCATAAATTTCATTATGAATATTTTTTTTAAGTTTTTCGCTCACTATATTAGGAATTTTAACTATGCCATGTCGAGAGAATTGTTCACTTAACTTGCGAATTTTCTTTGCTGAAAATGTCAAATCAGTATGGGATAAAATAGTTTCATTTAATGTATTCACAATCAGTCCTTTGGTTATATTTTTCAAAAACCATTTTTCCATTATTTCCCTATAGCAATCAATACTATATTTTTGTAATATACTATTTCAAAAATGAAATAATATATTAATGTGTTATCTAATTTAGAAGTGTTCCTGCAAGTGGTAGATAGTAATAGTTTTTATAAGGCAGCAAACTTATTAAAAATTTCTCCTGCTTCAGTTACTAGAAAGGTTGCGAGCCTTGAAGAAGAGCTTGGAGTGACCCTATTAAATAGAAACACACGACGTTTTTCCTTAACAAAATACGGTGAGTATTGCTATAAACATTGTCAAAATATTTCTAGAATTCTTGCAGAATTAAAAAATGATCTTTCTAATAAAAAACAAGCGCCTTCAGGCTTACTTAATTTATCGGTTTCTGTCTACTCAGGTTATATAGAATTATTACCAATTATTGCCAAATTTTTAGAGATTTACCCCCAAATTACTATTCAATTTATAAAGAGCAATATTTTTCCAGATTTGATTGATGATTCATACGACATTTATTTTCGCTATAAAGAAATAAACACGCGTACTCTACAGTCAAAAAAATTAATTGATCATCAAATGATATGTTGTGCTACACCAGCTTATTTAAAACGTCATGGAATACCGAAAAAACCCGATATGTTGAAGAAACATAATTGTATTATTCATCAAATCAATTTGTATGAAGGAGATGTATGGTTTTTTCGTCAACAAGATAAAAACTATTTTATCTCTGTAAATGGAAATTTACGTCTTAATAACTCCGCTTTGGTATTGGAAGCAGTTTTACAAGGTGTTGGTATTGCATTTTTGCCGCGCTATTTTTTCCAAAAATTTATTGACTCCACAGAGCTTGTAGAGGTTTTAACAGAATTTAGGGCCACACCAATGACAGTGTGGTTAGTGTATCCACGACCAAAACATCTGTCTTTAAAGCATCGAGTATTTGTAGATTTTATTCTAGATGCCTATCATGCCCATGCTGATAATCAAGAAAAAGTTGAAGCTTAAAACCTTTTAAGGATTAGCTATTTTATAAATAAATTGTTCATATCGAATATAACTTTCTTGAAAAACCTGCGGCAAGATTTTATTTATTACATACTTCTTCATTTCATCAACATTTCTGCTACCATCCCAATCCCAAGTCACTGAAAAATATCCATCCCAGGTATAGCACCAACCTGCTGATTCTTGTGTACAATCATTTTTCCATTGAATATCACGTAATGGTTTAAACGGGTCTAATGCTTTAGTTATGCTACCGGGTACAATATGCGATTGATTAAGCATATGAATATAATTTCGTTCATAAGTAAGTTCGACCTCTTCTTTAAAAGAAAAACGATCGCTAAAAAGTGATTGTTGTACTTCAAGTAAAAATCGGTCCTTTGCTAAAGGCAAAGAAGGAGGATCTTGAGTTATAGTTAAATTTACTAGCCCGCTCTTATAAAAATCATCAATAAGTTCTTGAACAATATACGCAGTTGGATAATGAACTTGAGAGGAAGAGTGCCCACAATTAGGTAGCGTAAATTTGAACGTATAAAGACTTCCTTGATTACTAATTTGAATATTTTTAGCATCAGGCACGTGAATATCTTTACATTGAGGAAGGCTTGCCATAGGAACTATACTTGCTTGAACTAAAGAATAGCTCCAAGTTATAGTTACAAGAAGAAAACTTAATTTAAATAGAGTGTGCTGCATAATAGTCCCTGAACTAAATATAGTTTATAGGGCATATTATCATTACATTAACTTGTTGATGTCTACAAAAAAATGGCTTTATTGTAATAGCTAAGCCTAATTGATAAGTACAAATTCACAGAAATTAGCTTTTTAAATTAACTGCCTTTTAACGAAGGTAGTTTAAAGTAATTGTTTTGGATTTATTCAATTTACTCTAAATTAATTTAGAGGTTTTGAACATAACTTTTTTCCCTTATTAGCTAAGCATACTAACCATGCAATATTAATAATAACTTATTAGTTAAAAATTTTATCTATAAACAGTATAAGGAGAAGGCATTGTAGCTTTAATAGGTTGAACATTAATAATAGTATTTTGGGCAAGACTGCTGAAATAAGCTATTTCAATTGCAGTTATAAAAAAGCCTATAACACAACTTAAAATAATTTTGGTTAACCTTTTGGCGGGTATTTGACTTGTAATAAAGAGAATGAAAATTGCTAAAAAAATTAAGCTTAATTGACATAAAAAAGTCTCAGTTTTTGGAGTAAAATTAATAACAATAATTATAAGGCCAAGATAGAGAAAATAGCTAATAAGTAAAGTTGAAATGATAGCTTTGATGATTATAAAAAACGGATCAGCTTTATTGTCTTTAATAGTTAACGGGGTTTTGCTAACTACTATTGTCAAGGCATAAAATAAGCATATTATGGTACCCATTAAGTTGATAAACATCAAATTATATTGAAAAAATCTTAAGCCAAATAGAACCAATACGACCTGAGCCAACCAAAAAAGCAGTGAAAAACTCAAACTTTGGAGATAAAAATTGCTCTTAATGCTGAATTGATTAAAATCGGGATCGCTATAAATATAGCTAGGTATAAGAAAACAACTAAGCCAGCTTAAGCTATAAATAAAGCCAAATCCAAGGTTAGCCAATAGAGAGCGGTCATTAATACTACCAAAAATAAAAAAAGCAAGTATTAAATAGATTATTCCAAAATGAATAATTTGACCCATAGTTATTTTTTTCAAATTAATAGCCGCTCTTATCACTACTATAATAAAATTATTATAGAAAAGAGTTATTATAATTCTAGTTTAAATTAACTTTTCTTAACAAATACTGATAAATAATAAGAATATTGATTATCGCGGTGGATAATGAAGTATTTTTTTACTCTTATTATCATTTTGTTTAAATGACCAAAGCTGCACTCCTTTGCTCTTTTGACTTTAGTCGGGAGATAATTATATGAATGTTCAGCCTGTGGATAATCCGCAAAAAAGTGGCCTATTAATCTTTGCTATAGCGATTAGTATCTTTACCCTAGCATTCAATGTCACAACTTTTTATAACTTAACGCCGTTATTAATTAAAAAATTTAATTTAGCCACTACGACTGCGCAGTGGTTGTTCAATAGTTATTTATTGGCAATTCTTGCCCTAGTGGTCATCGGCGGCAAGTTAGGCGATAATTTTGGCAGGCGTACTATTTTTTTAATCGGATGTTTAATATTTGCGCTTGGTTCATTTGTCATTGCTATTGGGATAACTGGCTGGATGTTTATTTTAGGCCGCACGATACAAGGTTTAGGAGTAGCCTTGGTTTTTCCGGGCTCTTCTTCACTGATTAGAGATGGCGTTCCAGAGGATAGACAAATTTTTGCTTTTGGCGTTTGGTCAGCGGTTTCTGGTTTAGGCATGGCATTAGGGCCAGTTATTGGCGGAGCGATAGCAGAATTACTTAATTGGCGAATTGTCTTTATAGTTAATATAGTTGTTATGATCCTAGCTGGTATTATTATTTTATTACGAGCACCTAATAATAAAAATACCATGGTAAACCGCATTGACTTTATCGGTTTGATTTTATTTATTATTAGCATTAGCACTATTGTATTAGCGCTAGTAGAAGGCAATAGCTGGGGTTGGTCGGATACTAAAACATTAAGCAACTTTACTATTGGTATAGTATGTTTAGCTATTTTTCTATATGTCGAAACAAAAATATCCTATCCTCTATTAGATTTAAAAAATTTTACTAATCCGTTTTTCACCACCAGCTTAGTTGGCTTATGCATGTATGCGTTTGCCATGAATGTTTTATTACTGTTTTTTAATTTATTAATACAAAACCCATTACTAGCAAATTATAATACCCAACAAGCAGGACTTGCTATCTTACCATTATGCTTAGCTTATTTTCTAAGTTCTTTACTAGCTAGCCGATTATTAAAATGGGTTAAATACGAAGGGATTGTGGTGAGCTTAGTATTTTTATTATCAACATTAAGTTTCTTTGCCTTTGCGTATACTACCATTAATACTCATTATTACTATTTTATATTACCTCTAATATTGGCTGGCATTAGTTTTGGTATTTCCCAAACACTATTTCCCAAAATTGCTATAGCGGCTTTACCAAAAGAAAAAACTGGTGAGGCATCAGGAATGGTTGTAAAAAGTATTTATTTAGGTGTTATTTTGGCTATTTCAATCGGTGGAATAATTTATCAACAAAGCACACAATATCATTTCTCAGCTTTACTAGAGAACTATCAAGTCAATCATCAATTACAAACTCAGTTTTATCAGCAGTGGATGACCTCTAGCAGTAGTTTCTTTGCGAGTATTCCTCATCTAGCAGAACCTTTGCATAGTGAATTAGTAACAGCGACCAGCTATGCAGCAGTAGCTGGTTTTGATGCTACAGCTTGGTTAATTGCTATTTTTGCATTATTAACCTTAGTGCTAGTAAGCTTAGTCTATAAATATTCAAATAGAAGAAATTAGCAAGTTTGCGATTATTTATTAAGTGGTTCTGGTATAGATTAAATTTGTCAGCTAATTATCTCTACTGAAGCTGATAACTCGTGTTAATAAGATACTTTACCAAACTTACAATAGATTTAAGTTAAGTACCAATTAAAGCAAGCAGGTTTTATATTTGTAAGACATAAGTTATAACGTCTTTAAATAGAATTATAAACTAATTGAAACTACTTATTTGTTGCGCGTTACAAATAAATGCTAATCTCTTGAGTTTAAAAAAAGTAGCCATCTAATATCGGTGTTGTTATTGAATTCTTTAAAGCTATTTTAGTAATAATGTATAAAGGCAATCGATGGAAAAAACCACAAATAATAATATTTTTAGTCAAAATGAATTTTATAGTCTTACATTTTCAGAGTTAAGATTAGAAAATACCGAGCTTAAAAATAAAATTTTTGAAAATTGTAAATTTGAAAAGTCTAATTTTAACGAGGTCAAATTAACCGCTTGTAAATTTGTAGACTGTGAGTTTCTATCATCTAATTTAAGTGCTGCACAATTAAATAATTCATCTTTTAGTGAAACAATTTTTGCAGATTGTAAATTGATGGGAATTAATTGGACGAAAGCTAAGTGGCCTCTTATAAGATTAGCCAGCCCAATTCAATTTTATCGCTCAAATATTAGTTATTCAAGTTTTTACGCTCTTGATTTAAAAGAACTTGTTATTGAAGAGTGTATTGCACATGATGTGGATTTTCGCGAAGGAAACTTTTCTAATGGAAACTTTATGCTAACTGATTTTGCAAATAGCCACTTTATGCATACTAACTTAAATTCAGTTTCGTTTCTTGAAGCAATAAATTACACTATAAATCCTACCGACAATGATATTCGCAAAGCAAAATTTTCAGTGCCTGAAGTATTAAATTTATTGCATAGTTTTCAAATTGAAATTAAATAAACTTATAGCAGTAAAATAACCTTTAAAGAAAGGTCAGAAACAAAGAAACTTAATAGAATAATTAACTATCAATGACTTTAAATTAAGACTAAGGGCTAATTAAATTATAGTTTTTAATTCTTTAATTAATTTTTTGCGCTAATAACAAACAAAATAAGCCAGGTATAGGCCTGCCTAATTTATCCTGCTTATGAAGATGGCCTACAGTTTCTCTATATTCTAAAATGGACCAACCTTTATCTTGATAAAAGTGGTAAAGCTCCTCTTTTTTAGGCAAGTAGGTAAAAGATTTGGGTAGTAAATAGCGCTCTGATTGCACTGGGAAAACAAAAAAGTGATAGCCCTGCTTTTTTGTGGCTTCCTGCAGTTCATTTAATAGGGATAAAATACGAGAAGCATTTAAGAATTGCAACGTAACTGTAGAAAATACAAAATCATAATAATTTTGCTCTAACCTTAAGAGTTCATTTAGATTGCCTGCCACCACATTAATATGGCTCATTTTTTCTTTCTCAGCAAGCAATAAAATATTTTCAAGCGCAGGCTGACTAATATCAATACCCGTAATAGGATAACCTAACTTCGCTAAATATAATAAGTTTCTGCCAGAGCCGCAGCCCACGTCTAATGTTGTTAAAGGCCCTAATTTTTTTAAGTAAGTTTGATAAACATAAAGTAAATCCTGATGAACAGAATTGATGTTATATTTTTTTTTAAAATAGCGATGAATTTTACAATAAAATTTAAGCTCAGCACTAAATGTAGTACTCATTGGTACAATTTTATGCCACGAAGCAGGTGGAATGATTAATTTACAATTATCATGATTAAGTCTAGTACGAGAAAGTTCCTGCCCTAAACTATTTAAGAAAACGAAGTCAATTTCACCATTTTCTAAAGACAATTCACCCCAGGTCCCTTCTTTAGTGCTGTGTTTTTCGGAAAAGAAAGCTAGCTTTTCTTGATTAATCTCGATTTGTTTATAGCAAATTAAATCATTCTTTTCTGTAAGCACAAACTCTCCAAAAATAATTTTGCTGGATAAAGCTTAAGATTCTCTGCTAGCTTAATTTAAGTTTACTATTCAATTTTTAAATTATCACACTGTAAGAAAAACTAAAACGCTTCGCTAACAAATCAATATTTTATATCTAAATAGAAGAGTAACTTTTAAGTTAGATAAATCATTTTATATTTCCAATCACGTAGGGATTTATATTTTGATAAAATCATTTATCTATATGCTTTAAATTTTAATAAAATTATTTTTTATTCAGAAAACTAAGAGCCTCCCATTGGACACATTTCCATATTATTTTCTGAATTACATAACGGAACTTCAGATAACATTTTTTTCAGTAAATTCTTTATATATTTTCTTTGCCCTGAATTATATTTACCTAAAGAAGGTAGAGAAAAATCTGTCACCTGCATAAAAGCATAGTTGTCTTTACCAAAAGTATGCGTATTTGAGCCAAAAAATTTATCTGCCCATTTAGAGGCATCGCCATGGAAACCATCAAATTCATCACAAATCTCTGGATTGCCTGCTTCTGGCGAAGAAATAGAACTAAAGAGAGTTTTCAACTTATTATTGTCTATTTCCTGGCTTTGTAAAATTTCGCTATTATATAACACGAAAGCATGATTACTTTTACCATCTCTTGTCCGAATAACAATTTCTTGTACAGTTTGTCTTTCACCGGTTTGCAGTTGCCGTAATAAGCTATTTACCATAGTGGCTGCAGTTGCTTCACCACAAAAACCAGTTTCATGAATTCTACGTATTTTAGCCTCTTCTACTAATTCAGCTATATAAGTTAAATAAATTTTTAATTCTTTAAAATCTTTATGGCCTTTAAATAAATTCTTTTCTGCCTTATCCAGCTCACGTTGTAATTGAGCTTTCTTATTAGACACGTTTGTTCTTTTCTGCATCCTGATAGGGAGCATATCTTTTAAAACATGTTCTAGTTGTGGTGTTGGTTCCATTACTTTATTTGCAAAATGCCCATGTATATTGCAAATTGAACTATAAGAATTACTATTATCACTATTATCACTATTATCACTATTAGAACTTTCAGAGCTCATAGCATGTGCTTTAGAATTAGGAACGCCACTATAGAGGGCAAGATTCCATATAAGTAATTTTTTCATTGCGTCTAACATTATAATTCCTATTATATTTTAGGTGGTGTTACCTAAAATCACTAACCTAGTATTGATAAATAACTAATCAATTTTAACACTTATAATTCTTTTTGACAATTTATTTTACAACCTTTAACGGCTAAATAAGTTAGATATAAATAAAAACCATAAAATTGGACTGCTATAAGTCAGGGAAAGTCACATAAAATTATTACTGGTTATTTTTAAAGTTGCAGTAATTTCAAGGTATTAAATATAGTTAGGCATTTAATTTTAAAAGCTAATAGCTCGCGTCAATTTAGAAACTGTGGTAGTTTCAATTAAAAAAATTTGGGTGAATAAATTGGTTAGTGAGCTTCAAACACACTTAAGTTATTGGTTAATACATTATGGTAGCTTTACCTTATTTGGCCTACTTGCCTTAGGTATTATTGGCTTACCCATACCGGATGAAACTTTATTGCTTTTTTCTGGCTACATGATGGCACATGGTAAACTATCTATATGGTTAACACCAATTTGCGCATTACTTGGTAGCATGTTTGGCATTACTGTTAGTTATTTAATTGGTTACTTTGGCGGCCGGCCATTGATTTTACGTTTTGGACGCTTATTTGGTATTACAGAGGAAAGACTTAACCGCGTACATCAACAGTTTGACCGTTTTGGTAAATGGTTATTATTAATTGGTTATTTTATTCCTGGCGTACGGCATTTAATTGGAATTGTTGCGGGTATAGTTTTTTTACGCTTTTGGGAGTTTGCTCTTTTAGCTTATACGGGTGCGCTAATTTGGACTACTAGCTTTCTAGTTATTGGCTTTTTCTTCCATAATACTTTACAAGAGTTTATCTTTTAATTTTCTAACAAGTCTTAATTTCTAAGTATCTTCTATGCCTTGTAAGAAAAACTTAAAAAAATAGAAAATTAAAGTTAAAAAGATAAAGCTAACAGAACTATTTTTAAGCTAATAAATTGACGCTCTTAAGTAAACTACATTAAAGCTTTAAGCCGTTTTTATTCTTAAGTAGTTATACAAGTCCTATTGTTATTGATAACCTATAAGATAAAACGGCCTTTCAAAATAAACTTATTTGTAAGTAATAGTGTAATTTACTTTATCTGACTGGGTACTCTCAGTAACGGTATAATCACCTTTAGGAGTAGTATTAGTATGCTTACATAATAAGTGATCATTCATTAAATTAAATTTAATTGCGATGGTTCTGGTCGGTAAGCTAATAGTATGAAATACTATTTCTCCTTTCATTATACCAGCAGTTGAACTTTTATTAACTGTTAGTACTTGCTCAGTTCGACTATCTAATTTTTGGATGCCGTTAGGCGTTAACTTGCCACCATTTAATTTAATTGTAGTTATTAAAAGATCTTCCATTAAATTATTTTTTAATTTAATTTCAAACCCATCACAAGGATGAGCAAAGGCAATAAAAGGCACAAATGCAGCCCCTAAAATTGCTAATTTAACTTTTTTCATAGTAGTTTATTCCTTAAAACATTCAGTAAAGTTAAAAAATTTATTATGCAGTAGTTTTATCAGCTGTAATAAACGGTTTATTATCGTGAAAAATGTCTTTTCGTTCAATAGACGATTTATATTTGATTGCCAACTAGAATTACGCTCTAATACCGCGCCACTCCGTTTATAGGATGCAATCAGTCCTTTTATTGAGGTAGTTTTAAAAAGATTTATTAAAGTAAGTTTTTGATTAATACTTAGTCCATAGCTCAGTAGAATTATGAATAGCTAAAAGCTCGGTAATTTAAGCTAAACCCAAAAAATATTTAATTGCGTAATTGCCTTAAAAGTAATAATAAACTTTCCATCGCTTATCAATAAAATTTTTTATAAATTTTTGTAAATCATACCAAAATATCAATTTATTTTATTTTTCTGACAATTTGAATATATTTTGAACTATACTTGAGTAAAATAGGAGCTAATTAGGAGATCAATATGTCACTAAAAACACTATCCTTATTATCAGCTAGTATTTTTCTAAGTGCAGGACTCACCACAGCCAGTTATGCCAATTGGAATTGGCATACTCATCGAACTTGGACAAATTGTCATAATGGAGTTTGCCATAGGTATATTAATAATTATTCTAAGCATTGTGTAGGGGGCGCTTGCCGCGTATATAGGACCCATTACAATTGGAATTGGCGAAGATAATAATTTAAATAGCTTAATTTTATAATATAAGTTTACTTACAATTGGGTAATTTATCATTGGTTAAATTACCCAATAACCTTTTTTGCTTTACCCAGCCTTCTACTAGAAGTGCAATCATCATACTAGCGAAACTATTATTGTTTGTCACATTAAGTATAATGGCTAACTTAAAAAGGACACATTTCAATACACACCAGTAATGAAGTAGAGAAAGGAAATTTAAACTCCCCTTTATCTCATATATCTAGATAATTTTCTAAGTTGTCAACGTTTAAATTATAAAGTAGAGGATGGTAAACAAGCTGTTAACCTCAATTAGTAAACTTTCAAAAATGATAATAAAGATTTAACTAAACTTATGATTTAATCTTAGTTTATAAAATATTTTCAAAAACCAATTGCACACCCATCTTTTCTAGGATCCGAAGCTGCAAGATAACCGTTTTTTAAACAATAAATAGCTTGTCCTCCACCATAGATGATAGTAGGACTTGGTATAATTGAATGCCCTCTACTTTGGAGCTCATTAATAACTGCAGAGTTAATGCCATGTTCAATACTAATTTCATTCTCAGGCGAAATATACCAACGCGGCGCATTTAAAATAGTTTGCGGATCTTGTAAATAATCACATAGCCTAACTATCATCTGTACATGTCCCTGCGCTTGCATATGTCCTCCCATCATTCCGAAACTCATCACAGGCCTTGTATCTTTAAAAAGAAAGCCTGGAATAATGGTATGAAACGGGTATTTATTTCCTGCAACTTGATTAGGGTGGCCTTCTTCTAAGGTAAAACAAGCACCACGATTTTGCATAAGTATCCCTGTTTTTGGAATAACTATACCTGAGCCAAATATTAGATAATGAGATTGTATTAAAGAAACCATCATTCCCTGTTCATCACTTACAGATAAATAAACTGTGCCTTGTTCTTTGGGGATACCATAGTTAGGTTTTTGGGCCCGTTTTCTATTAATGGCCTGGGCTCGTTTTTTAAGGTAAGACGAAGTTAAAAAATCTTGATGATGAACTTGCATAAAATTAGGGTCAGCAATATAGTGTTTTGCATCACTAAAGGCCATCTTCATCGCCTCAATTTGCAAATGTAGACTATCAGCTGAATCGACTGGGTAATGTCTTAAATCAAAATATTGCAAAATACCCAATGCAATAAGGACAGTTAACCCTTGCGTGTTAGCCGGTAATTCATATAAATCATAGCCACGATAGCTTAAAGTTATAGGTTGAACCCAAGATGGTTGATGCTGTTGTAAGTCTTCTTTGCTTATAAATGCATTTGCTTGGCTTGCGGCATTAATAATTTTCTCAGCTATGTCACCTTGGTAAAAAGACTTACCCTTAGTTTGTGCAATCTCTTTTAAAGTAGTTGCTAAATCGGGCGCTTTAAATAACTCGCCAGCTTGAGGTGCACGTTGGTGAGGTAGAAATACGCGCGCAAACTCATAATTATTTTTAAAAGGTGCCGCAAATTGCTGCCAGTGTCTAGCAACCACTGGAGATACTAAAAATCCATTTTCAGCATAATATATTGCTTGCTCAAATAATTGCTTAAATGGTAACCGGCCAAATTTATCAGATAGCGCCACCCAGCCGGAAACTGCACCTGGTATAGTAACCGTATCCCATCCAGCTTGAGGCATTGATTTATACTTTGCGAAACACGGAGCAGTCCAAGCTTTAGGAGATTTGCCTGACGCATTTATACCCTGTAATTGTGTACCATCCCACACCATAGCAAATAAATCACTTCCTACACTATTCATCGTAGGTTCAACAACTGTTAAAGTTATTGCTGTTGCGATTGCTGCATCTACTGCATTGCCACCTTGCTGTAGAATTCTTAAGCCCGCTTGAGCTGCTAGCGGTTGTGAAGTTGCGATACAATTTTTTGCATAAATAGAAAGACAAGAAGAATGATAATTTAAATGTGAAGTGTTAAATTTAACCATAGTTGGTCATTTAAAATTGCAAACATATTAACTATAGCGGATGGTTTATGTTCTTACCAATCAGAGGATAGTAAAACGCTAGAAGAAAAAAATAAGAAGGACATTATTATGAAGGAAATACGTTATGGAATAATAGGTGGAGGCCCGGGTTCTATGATGGGCAATGTACATCGACTTGCTGCGCAGCAAGCTAATTATCGTTTAGTATGTGGAGCTTTTAGCCGCTCTATGGAAAAAGCCACAGCACTAAAAAAAGAATTAAATCTTAATGATCTTCGTTTGTATTCAACTTGCGAAGAGATGCTAATTAAGGAGGCAAAATTACCTGAAGATAAGCGCATGCAAATTGTGTCTATTTTAACACCTAATTACCTACACTTCGCAGCAGCAAGCCAAGCTTTAAGCTTAGGTTTCCATGTCATACTTGAAAAACCAATTACACTTACTTTAGCTGAAGCCAAAGAACTACAGTTACTTGCTCATAAATATCAAAAACAAGTCTGTGTCAATTACACTTATAGTGGTTATGCCAAAATACAAGAAGCACGCAGCTTAATAGAGCAAGGCTTACTAGGAAAAATTCGCAAGGTTGAAATTAGCTTTCATCAAGACTGGTTATATAAAAATATAGAAAAAGAAAGTTCACAGGCCGCATGGCGAACTGATCCAACTCAGAGTGGATTAGCTGGTAGTGCAGCAGATATAGGAACTCATGCTTTTCATTTAGCAGAATATATTACAGGATTAAAAGTACAGCAATTATGTGCATTATCAGCTAATCACGTAGAAGGACGCAAGGTAGATGACGATACTAGCACGTTAATAAAATTTAGTAATGGTGCAACTGGAATAATTTCTGTCATGCAAATGGCTATTGGTGAAAATAATTTAAATATAACTATTTACGGCGAACGCCGTACTATAAAATGGGAGTTTGATCAACGTAATCTTCTTAAAATTTATACACCTAAACCCTCCTCGCAACTCTTTAAGCCTGTTGAAAGTATTATGCTTAAAGATTCAGACGATATGGAATTAGATTATCAAGCTACTGCAGCCCATTATACAAATTTTGCGCAGAGTATCTATCAGTCATCTAATAACGCTTGGTATCCAAATTTAATGGATGGTTTAAGAGGAATGATTTGGATTGAATCAGTTCTAAAGAGCCAAAATTCTCAACAGTGGATAAACCTAGAAGAGGCTGAAACGAATGTCATTAGCGATGAAATAATCAATGAGAATTCTAAGAAAATGACACTTTAGAAACTATTGAGCCCTCTTAACTAACTTAAGAGGGCTCAATAGTTTATTCTTTGCTAGGTGGTAAAAACAACCTTGTCTTGGGTTTGCAACTGGTTATAATCATGCTCATTAAACTTTCCTTCCCATTTAGCAATTACAATAGTTGCTACTCCATTACCTACTAAATTAGTAATAGAGCGTGCTATATCCATAAATCTATCCACCCCTAATAATAAAAACAATCCTTCTACAGGAATAATATGCATAGATGATAAAGTAGCAGCTAGAACAAGAAAGCCCCCTCCCGTCACCGCTGCCGCTCCTTTAGATGTTAATAACAATACTAAGATTAAAGTGAATTGTTGACTAAAGGTTAAATCAATATTGAGAGCTTGTGCGATAAACAAAGTGGCAATGGTCAAGTAAATCGAGGTACCAGCTAAGTTAAAGGTATAACCTGCAGGTAAAACTAAGCCAACTACTGTTTTACTACAACCAATACGCTCTAATTTGTTAATCATCCGAGGCAGTACAACTTCTGAAGAGGAAGTACTCATCACAATTAACAATTCTTCCCTAATATAGCTAAAAAAACGCCAAAGATTAATTTTAAATAATTTTGCTGTTAGATTTAATATTATAAAAATAAATAAAAAACTCGTAATATATATGGCAATTAATAATTTACTTAAAACAAAAAGTGTATTAACGCCATAAGCGCCGATTGTATAGGCCATAGCACCAAAAGCACCAATTGGAGCAAGTTTCATGATGAAACCAATGATAGAAAATAAAATTTCAGAAAGTAAATCAATAATATGAATTACCGGTTTTGCTTTATAACCAACATGTAACAGACCAAAACCTACTAATATAGCTATTAATAAAACAGACAATAAGTTGCCTTGTGTAAAAGCACTTAATAAAGTATCAGGTATAATATTAAGCAAAAAATTAATTACATTAAAATTAGTATTTTGCGATTTATAATCTATTGTTGCTTTATTATTAAGACTAGAAACATCTATATTCATTCCGGTACCCGGATGATATAAATTAGCTACCACTAAACCAATTAATAATGATAATGTAGTGAGAAGTTCAAAATAAATAAGCGCTTTGATTCCGATACGCCCAACTTCACGAATATTGTGCATACTAGCAATACCACTTACCACGGTAGTAAAAATAATAGGTGTGATCATCATTTTTACTAATTTAACAAAACCATCGCCTAAAGGACGCATTTGTATAGCTAGCTTTGGAAAATAATGTCCTATTAAAATCCCTAAAAAAATACTAATAATAACTTGAACATATAATTGCTTATAAAATCTAACTTTAGTCACTAATCACTTCCTTAGCTATACTGTAAACCTGAATATTTTTAGCTTACTGTACATTAAAGGTTTATTCAGCGCAAAATAAGTCGCCAGCGAATCAGTTCAATCTCAATCCAATTTTTACAGTAGTTTGCTATGATTAAAGTATGGTAATAGAAACTATAATAGATAATTTATAGAGAGATTATGGAGCCTCTAGATAATTTACCGACAAAATCAAACTTACTGCCAACTGTCTTACCGTTATATTTTGTAATTTTTTTTGGCTTTGTAGGCTACAGTTTAATGATAACGGTATTTACCCCTATGATTCTTCACGCACATGGATTTATTTCTGCTGCTAGTCCAATGCAATCACGTACTATTTTGCTAGGTATTTTGTTAGCTTTATATCCATTTGGACAATTTTTAGGCTCTCCTGTGCTTGGTATGCTTTCTGATTTTTATGGGCGCCGAAAAATATTGATAATATCTATTGCCTTTACTACTTTATTTTATTTTTTAATTACAGGTGCCCTATACTTTCAAAATTTAACATTATTAATAATTAGTTTATTTCTGGCAGGTCTTAGTGAGGGAAATATTGTAGTATCACAAGGTGCTATTGCCGATATTGCCAGTGATACTGAACGTGGTCCACTCTTTGGCTATATTTATCTTAGTGCTAGTCTAGCATACATTATTGGTCCCTTAGTTGGCGGTAGCCTTGCAAATCCAAAATTAGTTTCTTGGTTTAACTACAGCACCCCCTTTTCGTTAGTTTGCGTAGGGTTAATCATCTTATTATTTTTTATAATCTTTTCTTTTAAAGAAACTTTAGTCTCTCCGGAAAATAAAGAAAAAATTAATTATTCTAAGTTACTAACTAATTTTATTATAGTTTTTACGGCAAAAAATTTGCGATTATTATTTCTTGCTAACTTCTTATTTTATTTGGCAATTTTTGGTTTCTTTCGCTGTTATCCAATGTATTTAGTGGATGAATTTCATATGCAAATAGGTCAGCTTTCTTTATTTATTGCCTGGGTTTCTGTGCCTATTATCTTGGCTAATTTATGGCTTACAGGATTTCTATCTAGACGCTACTCCCCACGAAATATGACTATTATTTCAGCATTTCTTACGGGGATTTTTATGGTATTAATTGTTATACCCAATCAAGTAAATTCATTATGGCTTACCTTATTTTTAACCTCTATGGCTCTAGCAATTTGTCTTCCTGCGTGTGCGACTTTGTTATCCGTTTCAAGTCCCGGTCAAGAGCAGGGAAGAATTATGGGAAATAATCAATCCTTACAAGTGTTAGCAGAATCATTATCAGGGATTTTAGGTGGTTTATTAGCTGCTATTATGGTTAAACTTTCTCTAATTTTATTAGCAGTAGTTGCTATTTTAGGTGCTATGCTTTTGTTTTTAAGAACGAAATAACTAACGTATTAACTTTCTACCCTATTCCTTCTATTTACTAAGAAAAAAGATTAGCTTAAATAAGCTTCGCGCAATTTCTGCAAAAATAGCTACCTCAAATGATAATACAAAAGACATACTGCCATTAAAAAATAATGACTGCTTGGAAATTATTCGCTAGAATCCGTCATTAATTAGCCCATCAATTAGCATAGGCAATTTAAGCAATTCTAAATAAAAGGAAAAGGAATGACAAAATTAGCGGAGAGTAAGGAAAGTACATCTAACAAAAAAGCAGCCAATCCCACTAATATTAATTTATTTTTAGATAATAATTCTGCCACGGTCAGCGCCTCGCTTGGACAACTTAATTTTAATAAAAAACAACTAGAAGAGCTAAGAAAACAACTTGATACACTTACAGATAGTTTAAGAGAAAATTCAAGCTTATTTGCAAAATTGTCTTTAGCATGGGGGAAATTATACTGGTGGCAAAAAATCCTCTTTGGAATGATTCTTATTGTTCCATTAATAACTACAGCACTAATTGCTCATCTTCCGATTCTCCTTACAATAAGTTTATTTCTCCTTATTACCTATACTATAAGCAGCCTTCTTTTAGACAATCATCATAAATACAGTCAACAAGATAAAGAACATTTAAAAAAAGGCCTATTAAGTTTTGCAACGATTCTTGTAGAAATCATAAATGCTCTTGGTAAACTGCATAAACAGCTGAGGATTGAAATTGAAAAATTACAGCAGGAGCGAGAACTATTATCAAACCAGGTGGACAGACTAGATCAGCAAATTAATGGATTAACAGAACAAACAAATACTCTTGCAAATAGTAAAGCTGCCTTACAAATAGTGCATCAACAACTAGAAGATACTGTAGAGCAACTTTTATTAAAAACTCGCTGTCAGGCTAATTTAATAGAAGAATTTACCTTAGAATTAAGACAAATAGCCAATGATGCAGAACTTAAACAAAAAGAGTTATCAAGCCAAATTAATGCACTAAACGAAACCAATGATTCACTTAAAATTAAATTAAAAAAAGCCAATCAAATTGCTGATATCTTAAAAGGCTCCGTACAAACCTTATCTGGAATTACAATTACAGATAAAGAGCAACAAGCTAATTTCAAGCAACGTTTAGAAGATTTCTTAACAAATAAAGACCTAACCCTGGACCATTTTGCGCATAGCTTATTAGAAACTGAAGGTAAATTACGCATCCTTGAAGAAGAGTTTAAATATCTTAATATAGATCATGCTGCTTTATTAGACCGTCAAGAGATACAAGTAACCCGCTTAGAAAGATTCACCCATTCGCATACGCCTATAATGGATACGGTAAATCAAATTGGATTATTTGCAAAAGGTAAACAAACCCCCTCTTTAGAGAAACAATATAAGCTACTTACGCCTGCCTGAAAAAAAGCGTATTTAATTATTTAAATACTAATTGTTAACTCGCACCGCCATAAGGCTGAGTTAGAATTTCAAGAAAATGGCCACTTGGATCTAAAAAATAACAACCGCGCCCTCCATCATTGTGATTAATTTGCTGGGGTTTAGTTCGACCTGGATCGGCCCAGTAGCTTAATTGCCTTTGTTTAATACGTGCAAAAATTTTATCAAATTCCGACTCACTAACTAAAAAAGCAAAATGTCGAGATTCAATTTGATTGGTTGTTGTTCTAAAGTCTAAACTAATTTCATTATCTGTTTTAACAACCATAAAAGGACCAAAAGAGACAGGGGCTGCAAGCCCTAATAATTCAGCTAAAAATTCAGCAGACTGTTTAGCGTCTTTAGCTTGAACAATAGTATGATTTAGCTGAATACTCATCTTATTTACTCCCTCATTATCATAACTATAGCGGTATGTGTTTATAAGTTTAGCTGAAATTAATTAATGCTGTCATATATAATGCTTATTACTATAAGTATTGTTAATACTATTTATATAATATTTAGCTTAAGTTATAACTTACCTTTATCGCCAACTTAATTTTATTTAAATAATAAGGCAGTAATATGACTATACAAAAACCTATAGAAGTTATACAAGAAAGAATTCCCTCGCGAGATTACCTGCCAGGAAATTCACGCTATCCCCTGTTAATTTATAAACAAGCTGTTTTGCTACCTGATGAAGAATCAGCACCAACCTTACAAGATTGGTTAAAGCAGAATAAATGGACACACGCTTGGGTAGATAGTATTTATGATTTTCATCATTATCATAGCAATACACACGAAGTTTTGATCATTCTTTCTGGCGATTGCCAAGTTCAATTTGGCGGCGATCAAGGCCAAATTTATACTGTCATTCCAGGAGATGTTATTATTATACCAGCTGGTGTTGCTCATAAGAGTTTAAAAATGAGTAAGAATTTTCGCTGTATTGGCGCCTACCCTTTCGATATTGAATATGATATGAATTATGGTAATGCAGAGGAATATCTTAAAGCTTGCGAAGCAGTTAGTCAGGTTGGGCTACCTACAACTGATCCAATTTTTGGTATTCAAGGTACTCTATATGACTATTGGAAATAATAGTTTAAATTTGCCTAAAAATTATCTTTCATGTCTTAAATTAACTATTAGTAGATAAAGCAAAGGAAATATTAGTTATTAGAATTTAGTTTTTATAATTTAACCTATAATTAAAAAAATAGTAAAAATACTGGAATTATTATGGATGAGTTAACTGAACAAGAATACTCTCTACTAAGAAATAGTCCATTATTACAGGCTTTGAATGAAAATGATTTTAACGAGTTAATTAATGTTTCTGAGGTAACTGTTATTCCTAAAGACCAAGCTATTTTTGTAGAGGGAGAGTATAGTGATAAAATATATTTAATTATTTCAGGCGAAGTAAGCCTTTATAAAAACACTAGTAGAGGAACAAAAAAATATTTAATTACGACTTTAAATTCCGGCGAATGTTTAGGTGAACTACGTTTAATTAAGGATCAACCTTGTTCATTGACAGTTAAATCAGAAACCTCTGTTAAACTACTAGGTTTATCAATTGCTTTATTAAAGTCAAAGCCCTTTGAGCATTTATTTTTTGCTTTAACCCTCTCTTTAGCAAAAATATTAAGTCAGCGACTTACTTCTGATAATCAGATTTTATCTGATAAAATAGCCGAAAGAGCCAAGAAATCAAAACAGCTTTGGTTTTCCTTAATTGCTATTTTAACTTTGCTTTTTTTATTAATAGAAGTTGGTGTAGGATTTTATTATTTATTTAATACGAATGATTTTTGCGCGTTAAGAAATCTACAGTCTGGCTATATTTCAGGTATAGGGGGAACAAGTACTGGAATAAGGCCTTAACTAGTTACTTTAGTTTAATGTAAATAAATTTAGTTTGCTTTAAAACTGAGCAAGTACATCGTAATGCTCGTGCAAAATTATTTATTATTAACTAGCAGCTTGCTTATGGCACACCTGACAACCATAACCAGAGTTAAATAAAATTGCCTGTTTTCCGTAATTATCTTTTTGGAAAACTTTAGTATTTACTTGCGCATTTACAATACGCTCTTCTAAAAATTTACGATAAGGCCAGCTTTTATAGTTATTAGTTAGTTTCGCATTTTGATATATACGAATTGCAGTTTGCCATTGCCCGGCTTTAACCAACATATCTCCCATATTAAGAAAAAAGCCCTCAAAGTTAAATGGTGCTATCCATGAATTCCAACAGGCTCGATAAGGACCCGTTTTTATTTCTTTAGACATAAACGGACTAAAATCAGGATTTTGCCGGTTTACCTTTTGACCTGCACACAGATCAAGGGTATTCCATTGCCATTCTAATGTCTCCTTAAAGAGAGTAGAATGAGACGATAATGTACTCATAGGATACCCAGCAGTAAAATAATTAAACTGTGGCCAGCTTGAGATAGCTCGCTTAAGTTGATAGTACCCTTTTACCTGTTCACGTTTATCTGCAAAAATTTTACCTTCAACTAATTGAGCGTCGCCTAAAAAGCCTAAGTAGATAGCATTATTTGGCGCTAACATTACAGCGTCTTCAAAATATTTTCTTGCCAAAATTATCTCATCAGGCATGCGAGGATTAGGTTTTACACTGCGTTCTGTAATCTTCCATAAATGCATAAATCCTAAATGCGCAGCCAGTTTAGGATCGTATGGATTTTTTAAATAAGCGATCATTAATAGTCTAATTGATGCATCAATATTTTTATAATTACCTTGATGTAATGTCTTCCAAAAAAATTGCTCTGCTACTTGGGCTAAATTATTTTTGGAATCTAGTGCTTGTTTTTTTGGAGTAGACAATAAAGCAATAGATTCACAAGCAACTAAAAATAGACAAATTACAAAGAGCAAAGTCAAACGTCTCATCGGTATCCTTTCCAAATATTGAAACAAAATTATGACTACTTTTTTACTCTATAAATTTAGGAAATAAAATTTGTAGTTATACTTTAATTTTTACTTCTAATAAATTCTTATTAAATCGAAATTATAACTT
Source organism: Legionella sp. D16C41 (assembly GCF_048541585.1). NCBI lineage: Bacteria > Pseudomonadati > Pseudomonadota > Gammaproteobacteria > Legionellales > Legionellaceae > Legionella > Legionella sp. D16C41. Next base: position 175,061 of record NZ_CP183304.1, read on the forward strand.
TTTTATAATAAGAAAAAATTCAATAAATAGTAAGTCTAAATTGCTCAAACCTAGTTTTTCAAGTATGTTTTAAAATAACTTATTTATTAGACATGGATGTATGTGATATGGCGCAATCTAGCCAAGCTTGGAAAATGATTATACTTCTATTTGCCCTAAATTTTATTAGCTACATTGACCGAGCAGCTATGTCTTATGCTGTGCCAGATATCATTAAATCATTAGCCATTAGCAATTATTCTATAGGTTTAATATTAGGTAGTTTCGGTATTGGTTATTTAATTACAACTTTTCTAGGTGGCTTATTAGTAGATAAATACGGTCCAAAAAGAATTTTACTAATATCTACTTTAATATGGACCTTCTCAATTGGCTTAACAGGATTAGCCGTAGGTTTTGTTTCTCTTTATATAGCACGATTTGGTCTTGGTCTTGGAGAAGGACCGAATTTTCCGGCCGTTGCCCGAACTGTTAGTGATTGGATTCCATTAAAATTGCGCTGTAAGGCCCTAGCTAATTCATTAGTTGCAGTGCCCCTTTCATTAGCTATAGGCGCACCAGTTATTACCTTATTACTTACTTATTTAGGCTGGCGTTATATGTTTTTCATACTTGCCACTTTTATATTTCTATGGTGGCCATTTTGTTATTTATTTTTTCCAGATAAATCAAACACTATTAATCAGTCTGCATCTACAAATTTAGCTAAACAAGATAGATATTATTTTTGGCGGAATCAAACGTTGGTAAGTAATGCTTGGGGATTTTTTGTTTATGGCTATTCTATGTTCTTTTTTCTAACATGGTTGCCAGATTTTTTAACCAGTAATTATCAGCTAAGTATCAAAATAGTTGGCTTTTTTTCTATTCTTCCTTGGATTTTAGCGGCTACATTCTTATGGTTAGGCGGCTATATTTCTGATTTTATCTATAACAAAACGAAGTCTTTAAGATATGCCAGGACTTATTTGATTTTAATAGGCCAAACATTGACGCTCATCTGTCTACTTTTTATTTTAATTTCTCACAACCTAATCATTATCTTATTAGCTATTGCATTAGCAGTCGCATTTAACTTAAGCAACAATACACCTTTCTATGCTGTTAATATGGATGTATCAGATAGGCGAGCCGGTACATCATTAGGAATTATGAATTCTACATTTGCGATTGCAGGCTTTTTAGCACCGACAATAACTGGCGCCGCTGTGCAATTAAGCGGCAGTTTTCATACCGCTTTTCTATTAATGGGATTATTAATGCTGTCTTCGATTATTATAATTTACTTTTTTCATCATCCTGACCAATATAAAATAGAAGACTAAAATTTTTTATATCAATAGATAATATGAGAAAAATGATAAAGTAAGAAATTTATTTTAATTAATAAACCTTTAACAGTTAAATTATGATTTATACTCAAAACCTGGACTTGCATCAAGTACAACAGCTAATTGAATACAAGGGCGCTCGGTTCGATTACTCCAAGCATGATTAGTGCCACATTGGATCACAATGTCGCCCGGCCTTAGTAAAGTTTCTGTATCTTCCATAATAAGATATAATTCACCTGATAATATAATTATATAATCAAGTGTTTGAGTTTTATGCATTAAAGGATGAGGCTGACCTTCTACATCTGGAAAGTATTTTTTAGTTATAGAATCAGGTGGAATATAAACATACCGGAGTAAAGTGCCGTTTTTATTTAATTTAGGCATCAGCTCATCATATATTTCTGCGCATTGAACGGATTCAACAGGCATTGAATCAGTTGCCCAAGGATCGGAAATAATAAATCCAGCTTCATGATTTACAACATGCTCTACTTGCTTATCTTCTATAATAGTGGCAATGCCATTTCGATAGCCGGTAACAATTCGCCTCGGAATTTTTCTGCTATTATCCATATTTTCTCAATGTTATTATATTTATAAATCAATTTATTTAATTAACTAAATTATAGTAAGATAAAAATTAAAGTTTAAATCGCAACAATGTAACTATAGTTTCTGCCCTATACTTAAAGTAATTACACTTATTTGCAACCTGAAACAAAATTTAATAGAGTAATATTGTTAATTTCTTAATCTATCAAGGTTATAAACTCTGGCTGTCAGGAGGATAGCTAATTGCATAATTTTTATTTATCAGCCTCATTAAATAAAGGCTTTTCACTTACTGAGTTACTAATAACACTTGCTTTAGCCGCAATAATTTTAGTTTTCGCAGTGCCTGGATTACAGACGCTTGTTTTAAATGCGCGCCGCAATGCTATGCTTGATGGTATTTATAATGCATTAAATTTTACTCGTTTAACGGCTTTAAGCCAAAATGCAAATGTTACAATTTGTCCCTATAGTGCCCCTAACTCCACCAGTTGTGGTAGTAATTGGAGTGCTGGCTGGATAGTCATTACTCAGCCTACCACTGGCTCTCCTACTCTTTTACAAAGTCATCGTACAACACCAAACAGCCCTACCTTATCTTCTAACATTCAAACTATTCTTTTTAATGCTCAAGGACTTGCCTCTTCACAAGCTAACTTTAAAGTTTGTGACACGCGAGGAGCAAGGTATGCTGGTTCAGTTGTAGTTTTACTAACAGGTTTTATTCAGATAGGCGCTACACCAGGACAAGCTGTTTGGGATAATAGTCAATTGGTGTGTCCATAATGCTTAGTAATTCGTCAGTCTATTTTAAGTTTAAACTGATAAAAGGCTATAGCATACTAGAGATACTTATTACATTGGTTATTCTAGCATTTGGTATGCTGGGTATTGGTGCTTTATTTTTAATGGCGCACAAATCTAATAATTCTAGTTATCTTAGGCAGCAGGCTATTCAATCAGGCTATAATATTATTGATCGCATGCGAGCTAATCGACAAGAAGCTGTTAATGGCAGTTATAGTGTATCTAATTTGACAAGCACGTCCTCTAGCGTGACTACACCAAGTGTTGACTGCAGCTCGACCTCTTGTAATACAAAACAATTAGCAACTTATGATAGTTGGTATTGGTTAGCGAAAGATGTCAGCACGTTACCTAAGGGCACAGGAGCAATTAATGTAACTACGTCAGGCAACAATACCGTAGCGACCATTACCGTTCAATGGGATGACAGCGTAGCTCAAAGAAATTTAGGTGCAGCCACGCAAGCTTCTAGTGTCAATCCTAACTTAGTCCAATTAATAATTCGTACTTTATTATGACCCAAAAATATCGTGGTGTAACATTAGTAGAATTCTTAATATCAATAGCTATTGGTCTATTGATCATTACTATTGTTTTAAGTGTCTACTTAGCCCAAACTCAATTTTATAAAGTAGGCGTTGCGCAAGCAACTATGCAAAATGCAGAAAACGCTATTGCAGAAATTATTACTCCTTATATTCGTAGCGCCGGTTTTGCAGGCTGCGCTACTTTCATGCGTACTTATTCAGCCCTTAATCCAATAAGCTCGCCGCCTTTAAGTGTGCTTAATACTACCCCGCGTATCATTACAGGTTATACAGCAACCCCTGCGATCTCACCAATTAATGCTGCAAACGATAGCGCTGCTAATCACTGGTCACCTAGTTTAGATTCAGGTCTTGTAGGGAATGTAAAATCTGGAAGTGATGTTATTGTTTTACTAGGAGGCGTATTAAACAAGCAACCTGTTGGTGTAACAGCCATTACAAATGGTAGTGCTTCTTTTACTGTTCAAACTAGTTCTGGTATCACTGCTGGTCAACTTGGTGTTATTTCCGATTGTGCCAAAGCAACATTATTTGCCATTACTGGCGTTTCAGGTAATCAAATTAGCCATGCAGCTAGCGGTGGAAATGCTTCTGCTAGTTTCAACGTAAGCTATCCCGTAGGTTCACAATTTTTACCGGTGCAGCAAACTGCTTTTTTTGTAGGTCTTGGCGAAGGCAATCAAAGTGCACTTAAGATGGGCACATTTAATGGGACTACCTGGACAATTCAATCGCTAATTCCTAATGTTGACACTTTAAAAGTTTCATATGGAGTAGGAGATAATGGCGTCATTCAGCAGTATGTTTCAGCCAATAATGTTGTTAACTGGGATAAAGTCTATGCAGTACGATTAGGTTTTATTTTATCAGGTCAAGTAGCTTCCGGCAGTACTAATGGAAACCCTACTCAGTTTACGTTATTAGGCCAGACCGTGACGATTCCTGCTGATAATCGTCTACGCCATACTTTTGAGATTATGATTTATATGAGAAATGCTACCATATGATTAAAGTAAATAGCTTAATGTCGTTAAAACAAGGCTCTGCCTTAATTGTTACCCTAATCTTATTATTTTTATTAAGTATATTAGCGATTCGCGCTGCATCCTTTAATAGTATCCAAACTAGAATTGCAACTAATGCTTATGATGCTTTAATTGCTTTTAGCACAGCTGAAGGAGCATTAAATGATGGTATTAATAAACTATTAACAGGAACTTATTCGCCTACTAGCTTTGCAGCTAACCAAAACGGTTTATATCTTTTTAACCCTAATACATCTCCTCCTTGGACTATGACCACCTGGCCAACAGCTATTCAAAGTTACCAAGGAAATTCAAATACTAATGCAACTTATTTTATTGAACAACTACCTTCAGTAACGATGCCTGGGCAAAACATGGCCAGACCGACCCAGATTTATCGTATTACAGCACGTGCTGTAGGTGCAAGTGGAACCCAACCTATTATTTTACAGACAATTATACAAATCTCACAGTAGAAAATTTAAAATGAAAATTAGAAAAATCAGCTATAAGAAATTAATAAAATTTTATATTATCTTATTAGTAATTAGCCCTATCAGCTTTGCTGCACCAACTCTAAGTATTTCGCAAGTGCCTTTAGTATTGTCTAACGTTACCGCAAGACCAGAGGTGCTTATTGCCCTGGGCAATTCAGAGTCAATGGATGGCATACTAAGTGGTGCTATTTTAACAGGCTCAGGCAGTCTAGGTACCACCTTAAGCCTATTAAATAACTCTAGTTCACCAATAAACTATGTTGTACCAAGCGGCTTTACGCCCCCCGTACAAGCTGCTAATGCAAGTAATTTAGCGCCCTATACCGTTAATAAAAGTGGGGTTTTATACGATAATGGGCCAAGTAGATTAAATGTTGCTAAAGCAGGCATTCAAGCCATTGTACAAAATTTTTTGCCAACCACCGATTTTGGCTTAGAGACATATACCACAAGCAGCCTTAAACTCTATATTACATGGGTTTATTATATGTCACCGCAAGCAGGAAATTTTGCATTTACGAATACTCCTAACGCCAGTAATAGGTATGTGACCAACCCTTGCTATGGATACCTTTCGTCAAATAGCACAACGGTTAACTCAAATTGCTCACAAATTGCTTCTTTGTATGGTGGCTCTTCTGTCTTGTCTAATAGTCAATATATGCAAATTAGTGCTTCTAGTGATGACTCAACGATTAACGACGTTTTATACGCAGGCACATCCATACCGGCTGTTTTTGTATCCTACAATGGGCCAACTCCAAGTACACCTTATCCACCTAGTTTCAGCTTAGCCAATTATAACAGTGGCAGTGTACAATTAACTTATAAAAATACTTCACCTAGCTTTGGCGCTTTTAGTTCAAGCCCAACTAATGCAGGATTTGTCCCTTTTACACCGCAAGTGATGTATGCAGAGAGAGGTTTCGGCTATGGCGCAAGTCAGTCTGCTACGACAGGCTCTATTCTTGTGCCTATGACAAATCTAGGTAATAATCCGAGCACTACTGCTGTTAATAATGCATTAAATACCTTTATTAATTATTTAAAACCAGAAACTAATCAAACATCCACCACTGAAATTAAAGCAAGTGCTGGGCAATCACCAACTGCAGGTTTACTAACACGAGCGCTGTCTTACTTATCAGGCTTAACATCTACCGGTTCAACTTGTCCACCAAAAAAATATGTTATCTTAATTTCTGATGGCTTACCCACGTTAGACTTAAGTGGTAAGATTTGGCCACCGCTAGGTAGTGCTGCAGCTACAGGCTATGGTGTAACAGCTACCTTTAATGCTAATGGCTCTTTAAAAAGCACAAATAATCAAGCTGTTATTGATACAATTAATGCTATCACTAACCTTTCTAACGCTGGCATTAAAACATTTATTATTGGTTTAGGCGCAGGTGTTGATCCAACTTTTAATGCACAAGCGGCCAATACACTAACAGCGATGGCTATTGCTGGTGGTACAACTAATTATTATCCTGCCACTAGTCCTGCTAGTTTAGTTAATGAGTTAAACAATATTTTAATCGTGGTGCAAAATGGTACATTCTCATTAGGCGCTGCTGCAGTAAGCGCTAGTTCGGTACAAAATGGTACGGTTGCTTATCAAGCGAGTTTTACCTCAAGTGATATACCTTACCAAGATTGGACAGGTCAACTCATTGCTGTTAATTTAGATACGACCACCAGCCAACCACTATCTACGCAGCTGTGGTCAGCTCAATCCTTACTTGATACTAAAGTTCAAGGGACCGGCTGGCAAGCACCAAACCGTATTATTGCCACATGGAATCCGACTTTAAATAGTAATGTAGGTGCTGGAGCTCCCTTTGAATGGACAAATTTAAATCCTACGCAACAAACTTTACTACAGCCATCAGATACCTTAGGACAAAATAGACTGCAATATTTACGTGGTGATACTAGTTTAGAAGTTAGAAATGGCGGCACTTTTCGTAATCGCTCGCATATCCTTGGTGATATAGTTGATAGTCAAGTACTTTATGTAGGCACACCGAATAAGCCTTATCTCTACAATACGTCTTATCAGAGTTTTATAACGAGTCAGACAAATCGTCTAGCGATGGTTTATGTAGGTGCTAATGATGGTATGTTGCATGCTTTTGATGCAACAACAGGCGTTGAACGCTTTGCATTTGTTCCTAATGCGGTAATTAAAAATTTAGCTAATTTGACTGCAACGACTTATAACCAAAGCCATTTATTTTTTGTTGACGGTTCGCCTCAATCAGGCGATGTACAATTTAGTGATGGAAGTTGGCATACTTTAGTTGTTAGTGGCGAGCATGCTGGAGGAAATAGCATCTTTGCGCTTGATGTTACCAATCCGGCTGCAATTTCTAGTGAAGCTGTTCTAGCCTCCGACGTTTTATGGGAATTTACTGATGGCGATATGGGATTAAGTTATAGCGATCCACAAATAGCCCCTGTTAACCCTAGCACGACAACACTACAAACCTTCGCTGTGTTTTTTGGTAATGGCTATAATAGCCCCAACAACAAAGCAATTTTATACGCTTTAAATCCACAAACCGGTGCTGTTTTAGCAAAACTTGATCTATGTGCAGCGGTACCAAATGCTTGTAATGCCAATTTACCACAAGGTTTATCAACGGTTGCGGTTGCAACCCTAGATGGCATTCAAGGCCAAGCCATTAGTCGTGTTTATGCTGGTGATTTACAAGGTAACTTATGGGTAGTTGACGTAAGCAGTGGTATTAATAATGTAGCTCAGTGGTCTATAAGAAGGCTATTTCAAGCTACTGATTCAGCAAAAAATGTACAACCTATTACTACGCAACCTATAATTACTCTACAGCCAAATTATCCGCGCCAACAAGGTTTATTTATTATGTTTGGTACCGGTGCGTTATTAACTTCAGCCGATTTAACTAATCAGCAGGTACAAACTATTTATGGGATATGGGATAACCCGACGACAAATAATACAAACCTCAATCGCGCCAATTTAACTGCCCAAACTCTTAACATTGTTTCTGCGGCCACCTCAGGGCTTTCTCAAGATATTTTAACTGCAACCTCAAATACGGTTAACTTCGGAGGGACAAATGTTGGTTGGTATGTTGATTTGCCCATAGCAGGCCAACGCCTAATTTATAATCCACAATTATTAAATGGGGCACTTATTATGACTTTACTAACCCCTCCAGCAAGTACTTGTTCTAATACATTTACTTCAACTCTACTAGAACTAAAGTATTCTACCGGTGGCGCTTTCTCTAGTGCGCAATTAGATCTTAATAATAATGGTGTTATCAGTAATTCGGAAGATAATTATGGTGGTATTTATCCAGTGGGCTTTGTATTACAATCAGGTTTAGTTAGTGCGCCTACTATTTTGCCTGGCTTGACTAAAAACAATACAATAATCAAGTTATTTACCCATCAATCGGGTAAACAGATATCAGTCATTAATCCTAATAATGCACCAAGAACAACCTCCTGGTGGCAGTTACAATAAGGACATAAGTAGAATGAAGCACAAAGCATTTACTTTGGTAGAAATATTAATAGTTATAGTAATTATTGGCATCTTAGTTACTATTGCACTACCTAGTTATCAAAATTATCTACTTCGGGCAAGGCGTGCTGATGCTTGGTCAGCATTAACTCAAGACCAAACTATTTTAGAGCGTTGTTATGCACAAAATTTTTCTTATAATGGTACTTGTGGTAATTTACCTGCCTATCCACATAACTCTGCGCAAGGATTTTACAGCATTACCCTATCTAATCTTTCAGCCTCAACCTATACATTAACTGCTACAGCTATCAGCACACAAGCTAAAGACACAGCTTGCGCTACCCTAACACTTGATCAAGCCAATCAAAAATCAGGAACCAGTAGCTCATGTTGGAGTAGATAGTGGATTAACTATTTCAGATAGTATAAACGACCATTATTGAATACGAAGTACAATATAACCGTAATTACCATTAATAGTTAAATCTATATTATTTTTTGTTAAATAAGGTTCAAGATTAATTTCAACCGAATCTGTCTTTTCAACTAAATTAATTTTTTTTCCTACCATAAACGCCGGGAATTCAAGTTTTGTCTGTTTTATAGCATGATGGTAATCTGCATAAACAATATAACTATTACCTTCCCGATGCCAGTAGATAGACGTGGCCTCTTTTTGTTGAGTAAGATCAAAATACTGTTGATAAGCAAAGCAATGAAATTTACTGCCAGCAGGAATTTTATTTTCTAATCTAGAGGGGTTTAGAGCGCCAGGATAATTTTTTAAAAAAGGTGAAATACGATAAGCAATTTTTGCAAATTTATTTCTTTTCTCAGGCTTAGTTATACCTTTTATTGCTGAATAGCCAATCACAAAGCCTACTTTTCGCATAAGCTTTTCATTTTCTATCTTACTTAGGAATTGTAAAAAACGGTCAGGTAAGTTATTTGCCTTCGCAATATTTCTCCACTCTAGCCCAAAAAAAATATTGTTATGTATCCCATGAGAAAGATCTTGTATTGATTTAAAATCATAATGTCGGCCATCTATCTTAAAAGGAAGTGTTTTTGGAATGTAATATTCGAGTTTATCAGAATTTTCTTGAAATAATTTAGCTGATTGAATAAACCCCATGAAATTAAGATTGAACGACTGAAGAGCTGTAGCATGGTAATTAGCAACCATCGCACCATTAGGATAAAATTTATATTTAATTTTATTATGTATTACCGCATCTAAGTCATCTGCAATAAAATTTCGTTCACTACCAGGATGTTTAAGAACATCTATTAATACTGCTCCAGGATTAACAATTTCATTTTCATCAATAATTTTAAGAAAGCTACACCTTATAGGCTGATTATCTACTAAAGGCGTTTTGCCGTCGATGAGATATTCTTGCTTAATAGTGCGTAATGATGGACGCAATTGAGCTATCTCCAGGGCTTCAATTTTTAAAGTGACCGTTTTTTTATTAGATTTTCTTACTAAGCTTTCTCCAGTTAGCTGTAAAGAAAAATGCCATATAGGCGGGATATCAGTATTATCAGGTAAAAACCATAATCTGTCCGTGTCTAAAATTTTAATAAGATAAAACCGTTTTCCTGTTAAATCAAACCATTCACTGCCAATAGCAGTTGTATTTAACCCGTGCATTTTTGAGGTTATTTCTATTACACCTACACCATGATTACCACCAATAACATTATTATTTATCCGCCAGGGTGTACTACTATCAAGGTTCATATGAATAAGTAAACCATTTTTGAGTTCAACTTCAGTCATACCGTTTGAATGAGGAATGAGCAATACACTTGAGAAATCAATTTGATTGTTTAATCCTTTTTTTAAAGTTATGACAAGATCTTCATCTTTAGAAAAAGGATTACGTATATATACCGTCTGGCCCTTTTTCAATACACGTAAATTATTTATCTCTGTCGCAAAAGTTAGAGTAGTTACCAAAAACAGAAAAATACTTAGAATGAGATTAGCCACTATAAAATCCTTGTTTAAAGTAAGTCTTTTTAGCTTAATTTGATTTATGATCTAGTTCCTTATTAATTGTTAATAGCTAATTTTAATTTTAAAGTAAAATTGCTTTGTGTTAATTTCGCTATTTTAAGTAAGAGTTAAATTATTAATTTAATATGCTGAATAAAACTAGATTGCATTCACAATATTCATCTTCAGTGACTATTCAAAAGGCAGCCTCAATCAATAGGCTTTCACTTTATTCCTTTTATATTATTGGTGTCTCCTTATTTTTACGGCTTATATTTATGGGCGCTAATGAATTACTTGCTGAGGAAGCCTATTATTGGAATTATGCTAAGCACCTTGATTTTGGTTACCTCGATCATCCACCAATGGTTGCTATTCTTATTAAATTATCAACATTTATATTTAGCTCTGATGAATTTTTTGTACGTTTAAGCTCTATTCTTTGTTGGTCACTAACAGCATTTTTTAATTTTAAACTTGCTAATTTAATTAAATTAGGTTCTGGTATATATGCGGTAATGTTGTTAGCTGTATTGCCATTTTTTTTCTTACAATCATTAGTTATGACTCCTGACCAGCCTTTGCTCGCTTGCTGGGCCGCAGCGATTTATTATTTATTTCGCAGCCTTATATTAAATGAAGCTAAAAGTTGGTACCTAGCAGGTATTTGGATAGGGCTAGGTATGCTATCAAAATATACTATTGTATTATTAGCACCTGCCATTTTAATTTATATACTTACCTCTCCCTCTCTTTATTATTGGTTTTTCCGCAAAGAGCCCTACTATTGTTTAGTTATCTCATTAAGCCTTTTTATACCAGTAATCTATTGGAATGCTACCCATAACTGGATTTCATTTACCTTTCAAAGTACTAGACGATTTAAAAGTAATTTTTCTTTCTCCTTACATGAGTACCTGGGACTGCTATTCTTTTTCTTAACGCCAATAGGATTAAGGGGGTTATATAGTTTATGTAAAAATACTAATTTTAAGCTAAAAAAAGAGCAATATTTTCTGCAGATATTTACCTTAATACCTTTATTGTTTTTTGGTTTTTTTAGTTTAACTCATGAGGTAAAATTCAATTGGATTGGCCCAAGCTTATTAGCGTTAAACCCTTGGTTAGCTAAAAATATGTATGAAGCTATAAATGCAAAACAGTATAAAGCCTGGTTTTCTACTGCTATTATATTACTGATATTTTATGCTAGCACTATGTTTGTTGTTCTGTCAGGAAACTTTCAATTCTTTAATCAAAAACTATTTAAGAAATTTATATCTTGGCGCAATCTAACATTACAAATTTATCAAATTGCTCAAAGTGTAGAAAACACTAATCATTTAACTCCACTTTTAGTTTCCCTAGATTTATATAATTTAAATAGTGAGCTGATTTATTATCAACAAAAGTTAGTGGATAAAAAACTTATCAGCAAAAGTTATCCAGTTGAAGGACGCCATATTTTTGGCGGTACTAGTCTTATGTATTATTATTGGTCTACTAACCAATCGTTGGCTGGAAAACTGGTTATTTTAATAGCAACCAAACGTCACTACTTTGATAATCCCTTTATTAAATACAAAAGTATTGCGCATTCGCCAATAAATTGCATTTGGACTTATAATCAAGGTGGTAGGCTGCAAGTAAAACCTTATTATTACCAACTTGTTCAACTAATTAATTAACTGCTAAATTAAATTTATAGTTTTCATTATCTAGCTATTTACTCATTAAATAAAAGATCTTTTATTTAGTGGCTCTTTAAATTTTATTTTTGGCCAGATAAAATTAGAATATGTAAAATAATTTATAAAAGAGGTAATTATCGTCACGCCTAGCAAAACTAAATTTTCTTTTAATATACCTTGGCCGATATAACTTGTAACAAGATGTAACCAATAACCCTGCATATAAATCATCAATAATGAATAAACTATAAAAAGTAAAAATGATTTTAACTTTTGCATTCTATTAATGACGGGATGTCGCTTAAAAGTAAACTGTTTGTTTAAAATAAAATTGTTAAGGGAAGCAATTAATACGCCTAACTGAGTGGCTGTAAGAACTGGTAAGTAAAAACGCAGTAAATTAAAAGTAATAAATTGTAGGGTAATACCACTAATACCAACTACACACATTTTAAAGTATGTCTTTAACTCAGTGAAACGTAATAAGCATAAAACTCTAAGAGAATCAAAAATACTATTACTCGGTAATTTACTTTTACCTATTTTCCTATCTAAAAAAACTATAGGATACTCATTTATTTTCGCTTTCCTTTTATGTAAAAGCCACAATAAATGAAGCTTATAAGCATATTGATTAGATAAGAAATGAGTTGGAAGTACTTGCGATAATATGGACGTACGAGAAGCTCTAAAACCACTCGTCCAATCTTTATATTTAAATGAAAGTATAAAACGTGCAGTATAATTACCTAATACAGATAATAACTTACGTTTAACCCCCCAATCTTTAGGAATACTTCCACCACTAATATAACGACTACCTATGACCACATCACATGTTTTTAATTGCTCAAGCATGGCAGAAAGATACTGTGGCTGATGAGAAAGATCTGCATCAAACTCAATAATTACATCTGCATTAAGCTCATCTAAAGTATAACGCATAGCCTGCAAATAAGCTGATCCCAAGCCACTTTTTTGGCTTTCAGTTTTAAGATGAAGATGTTGGTAAGTTTGTTGCAATTGGATAATTTTTTGTTGCGTACCGTCAGTCGACGCACTATCAAAAATAAGTATCTGAATTGTTTTGTTAAAAATTTTTGCTGCTTCTCGAAAGATTTCTCTTACAGTTTTTTCAATAACTTCAGCTTCGTTATAAGTTGGTATAATAATAACAATTTGTTGCATTACGGCAAAGTCCCTTAAGCCAGATTAAATCTAGAATAATATAATAAGGTAGCAATAATTTTACTATAAAAAAGGAAGAATTAAATAAGACTTTAGTAAATTTTAATAAACATTAAATAAAAATAAAATATTTATATTATTCATAAACTTACTATTTAATTGTCATAAAATAAATCACTTTAAAATTCATAACATTTAATTTTCAATATTAAAATCAGTTAAACTTTTTAACTAATTTGTTTTAACTTATTAATAAATTTATTTACTATATAGTAAATAAATTATTTTAGGAGCTAAATCTAGTTAGTAGAAAAACAATATTAATAGATTAAATTATTTTTGCAAAATTATATTTCTTAAGGATGGATAATTATAATGAAGGATCTTAAATATATTTTTTATACGCTTATTTTATTTTTTACTTTTTCTCCGCCATTAACTGCTGCTCCAATAGTGGCACAAGTAAAAAACAAACCTACTGAAGTAGTACTAAAAGTAGAATTTAAAAATAACCAATTATTATTGACTAATACTTCTAACAAACCAATTAATCTAAATAATACAATTATTAATTTTCATTTTTTAGGTAGAGTATATAGTGCAATTGCTACTGAGAAAAATGTTAAATTAAATCTAATAGCAAAAACTGAAAAATCATATGATGGACAAGCTAATAATACATATAATTTAACGATTCAAGATAGCTTTCTACTAGCGCCTAACAAGTCAGTGCAGCTTAAATTAAATACTGACAATAAAGATACACCTCATGATTTTAAAATAAAAAGATTTGCACAAGTATCTCTCCAAGGGACAGGTACATTAGACATTACTTTACCGGCATCCCCAATAGAGGGGCTTACGAATCCCGTAATAACCATTGAAGGAGCTGGCACAACTCGAACAAAAAGAGTTACTTGGGGAACTACGTGGGAAGTCATAAAATTGATGCCAGGAAGTTACACCGTTTCAGCTATGCCAGTAAGCAAAGGCTCTCAGTATTATGCCTTTAATTCTATGACAGCAACTATTTCAGCCTCAGAAGTAACCTCAAAACAGTTATCTTATAATTTAGTTCCTACCTCACGTGTTAAAGTTTCGTTAGTTAATTCTCCTAATACAATAGAAACACTTATCTTAACCGGAAGTAATTATACAATACGTAAAAATGTACGTAATGGCTCTGCCCTTTATTTGCCAGCAGATAACTACACTGTATCGTCTACAGAAAGTGGATATAACACTTCTTATGCGCCTAGTCCGCTTCACACTCCAAATGATACTGCTTTAACTGTTACCTATAGTCCTATTAACCAAGGTAATGCACGCACTATTAATTTTGTAAACCGTTGTCCTTTCCCAGTTTGGTTTGGGTTTATTAGTGGTGCCACTCCTAACCCACCTGGCAGAGCTTGTAATAGTGATGCAGATTGTAATCCAGGTTCTACATGTGTTAATCGGGGAGCCGGCGGCAATCAATGTTTTTGGAAGAATCCAGCACCAGCAAATAATAATTTTCAATTAGCAGCAAATGGTGGTACTAATACGGTGCAAATACCTATATATTCAGGCTTGACTGCCGCTTGGAGTGGTGCTATTGCCGGAAGAACAAATTGTACTGGTACGGGATGCGAAACAGCTGATTGCGGTGGAGGTACTGGTGCATGCCCTGCTGGAAGAGGTTTTCAACAGCCCGCAACTCAAGCAGAAATCACCATGAATTTAAATAACCCTGATTTCTATGATATTGAACTAGTAAATGGCATGAATATACCTGTTCAAATGTCTCCTATTGTATCAGGTACGCCGTCAAATAATCCTTATAATTGTGGAAATCCTGGTGCTGTTACCTCTTCAAATTCAATGGGAGCTTGTTCATGGAAAATGAACCCGCCATTAGTTGAATATAATCGAGTAAGGCCAGGCGGCAATGCTTGTACTGCTAACAGCGACTGTCAAGCACCAAATGTTTGTGGATTAAGCTTCAATCCTGGTAAAAATCCTTTACTGCAAAAAACATGTGGTGCCATTATCGGTTATTGGAATGCCAATCAGATTTGTGGCGTACAAAATAACTATGGCGCACCATTTAATTGCAATCAACATTTACCTGCGCCACAACAAAATTTAACAATTACCAATTTGTATCAATGTACTCAAGTAGGTTCTTGTTACCAAGATGGCGCGCCAAGTACTTGCTGCGGTTGCGAAAATTGGGATCAATTAGGTATTCCAGTTCCCAATGCAACTTATACTAAGCAATGCGTTAACCAAAATCCAAATTGGCTCAATTATGTTTTACCTACTATAGAATGGATGAAAAAAGCTTGTCCATCTGCCTATACTTATCCCTTTGACGATATGAGCAGTACTTTTGTTTGTCGAATTAACAATAGTTCTAATATTAACAGTGTCAATTACACAGTAACTTTTTGTCCTGGTGGTGCGACAGGTGGAGTTACTGGAAGTTAATGCTCTAGTTGCTTAGTTTCCTTCTTACCCCATTTGTAAAGAATGGGGTAAATTATAATCTGTTACTATTCTAAGAAAATTTATTTAGCTTTTGATAAATCCGGTATGTTCGTACCTTCATAGTGAATAAAAGTCATCATTCCACTTTCTTGATGATATGCCATATGGCAATGCATAACCCAATTACCCGGATTATTTGTATCAAATTGTACTTTTACAGTCGAGTGCGGCAATACTAAAATGGTATCATGCAAGGCGCCATCTTTAATGACATGACCATCTATTTCTGTGACTTCAAAAAAATGACCATGTAAATGCATAGGATGAGCCATGTCAGTTCGATTAATAAAAATCATTTCTACTCGCTTATTTGATTTTACAGTTAAAGGAGTAACTTTAGGCCAGGCTTGATTGTTTATTTGCCATATATATTGCATCATATTGCCATCTAAACTGACTGTAAGTATTTGGCCTGGGACTTCTTTTTTTAATGGCTTTAAGGATTTCAATTGTACTTCTTGTGTATAATCAAACGCTTTCTCTGACGTTTTAACCTTCTCTGGAGGAAAAATAATTTTTGCTTTCTCAGTAGCTAAAATTAGACCTGTTTGCATAGCAGTACCCTCACCTTGCGCAAGTATAGGATAACTACCTTGTCCCGGAGGAATTCTGATAAGAATATCTAATCGTTGCCCGACTGCTATTTGGAATTGATTATTAAATATAGGCTTAATATTTTGCCCGTCTACAGCTATAAGCTTTCCCTGTAAAGCACCTAATTTAACTACAAAATTAGTCATCGCAGCACCAGCAATGATGCGTAAACGGGCAGTTTGGCCAGGCTTAATAAAAATAATGTCTGGCTTTTGTAAAGTTTTATAGTTAGTTAAAAAAGCATCATAATTAACATCATTAATATCTGGCTGACTCTTATCCGCTGGTGACATAGTCATATTCATTTGTTTATGAGTTACTGTTAAATTGTTTTCATTACCTGTCATAGGTTTTAGGTTGGTTCCTTTTTTTAATTGTGCAAGTATGCTTTCAGGACTTTTAAAAGAAAAATCACTTAAAAACATTACAATGTCCTTATCAGTTGTTGGCTCATTAGAGGCTTTAATAATAAAAGGGGCTGATAAAAGTTGTTGAACTTGTAGGCCTAAGTGAGAATGCATCCAATAAGTTCCAGATTGCTTAAGCTTAAAACGATAATGATAGCTTTTGCCAGACATAATAGGAGGCTGAGTAACGTAAGGCACCCCATCTTGGCTGTTTGGTACTAGCAAACCATGCCAATGAATAATAGTTGGGGAATCGGTTTCATTTTTAACTTCAGCATCGAAAATCTGCCCTTCCGTACCTGAAAAACCCCAAGTACCATCTGGCTGCTCAATTCTATATAGATCAGCAGTTTTACCATTTATTTCTACAGGCACTTTTCTTATAATGAGTTGGGTAGGTGCTGAAAATACATAGCTTGTTAACGTGGTAAGGAAAAAGGTGGCAGTTATTAACTTTTTCAGACCTTGAGATAACCTCATAAGTATTTAGTTCTTAAGATAACTTATTACTTAGTATAGTTTAAGGCTTAAGAGAATAATTGGTTTACTTAATTAAGCAAACCAACGAATAAGCAAAAATAAAATAAGTTAGTCAATCTTTATAACTCATTATTCTGATACAACAGTAATCTCTCCAGGCGCATTTACATAGACCGCAAAACCATGTGCTGAGATCTTAGCCGGTGTAATAACGCCATTATCTAAATTTACATATAAAGTACCAATTTCAATAGCAGAATCGCTATCAATATCCATTTTAATTACTGCAGGACAAACGCCCTCTGTTCTATGTTTATGACAACCAAGTTTAACAATATGCCAAGGCACTCTAGTAGTTGAATTAGGAGCTGCAGGTTCGGGAGCCGCCATACCATCAACATAGGCATTAGTAGTTGTGGTTGTGAGATTATGAGTAATCATAGCTTGAGGGCTCGCTAGAGCGAATGTAGCAAAAAAAATGGTATTTAATCCGACAAGGGTTTTTAAAATTATGCGATTGATCATTAATACTCCTGTATATTTACTGACATCAATTTTTTTACTTAGCAGTTTAGAGATGTAAAATAGCTAGTATTAGCAATATAACAAATTTCTAATGGCTGCCAAATGCTCACTTAATTTACAAAATCACTGAGCTTAGGAAGTTTATGATGAATATAATTACTTTGCAATTTATTAATAGAGGTAAATATATTTAGGGAAAATTATAAAATTTTTTTATACAGTACTTCTTGTAAAAGTGCACCGCCTTCATAAAATTCTTCCATTTTAGTAAGGCTTGTAAGCTCAAAACCGAGGAATTCATAAAATTGACGTGCTTGCTTATTATCTGCAAGTACCCAGAGATAAACAACTCGATAACCTAAGTTAGCTAACTGACCTAATGCAGCTAGACAAAGTTTAGTACCTAACCCTTTACGCCAATAATTGGGATGTAAATAAATAGCACTTATCTCCCCATTTAATGGTTCCGCCATCTTATCGCGAAAAGCACAAATACTTGCAAAACCAATAATTTTATTATCAACTTCGGCAATCAAAACCTGCACACCCTGTTTAATTAAATCATGCCATTGTTGCATACGTTCTGTTATAGACAGTGCCTGCAATACAATTTCTGGAATAAATTCTTTATACATAGCTTGCCAAGAACATATATGTACGTTTGCAATAGCTTCTACGTCTTTTAAATTAGCAAATCTTGTAATAGGCATTAAGTCTATGTTCATAATAAAGTTACTATTAACTGAAGTTAATTAGTATATCACAAGGTGTTGCTTTAACTATTTAGCAATAGGCTTTAAAAATTATTATTTCTTTTTAGATTGAAATTCTAATAAAGTAATAAGTGGACTCCAATCTTCTGTCCAATGGTAATCAAACGGATCAAAATTTTTCTCGCGCTTAAGAAGTTTGTTACCTTCCACTTTAAATAGTGGAGAAGTATTATTTAACTCATTAATACGCTCATATAAAGGTAGATAGCCCATTTCTGGAAAAGTATTAGGTAACTTACCTGACAGAAATGTTTCATAAATACTATCTGCTGATAATTGCATAATCTTTATAATCATTTCACGGTGAAAAGTATTATCATCTTTGTAAAGATTACCATCACCATAAGTTATCCAATTAGTACCCTCTCTATTAACTACCCATAGTCCCTGTTGGCAATCTTCATCATGCATTAAATTAGCAATTAATAAGTTTACGATAGGAGGTAGGGGTATATTTGCAACCGCCCTTCTAGGTGTTCTCATATGGCCTGAAGATAAAGAATCACTTAAGTAGTGATTGGCAAAAGCATTTTGTGCATAGGCAAGTTGTAACACTTTATCAGCCTGCTCTAGCTTATTTTTTAAACGTAATTGATAAGCTTTAAGCGCTGTTTCTAGCGCCACTTGGTGTCCAACTTGATATGCTTTTAAAGAATCAGGAACAAAATGATCAAAATTAACTTGAGCTAGTAAAAAATATTGTCCAAAAGGAATATAATCACTAATAAAACTTCCACCACCAGTTAGACGATTTAGCTTTGTTGTTATTTCATTAGCTTTCTTGGCGTAAAAATCCCAATCGCTTTGCCCTTGCTCTCTAGCCTGCTGTAGTTCTTTAGATAACGTTACAAAAAAACTTCTTAGCTGATTAATTTCTTTTAAAACTTTATTGCCTGGCGCTAAGGCAAGCGTATTAAATTGAGCATTAAAACAATCTTTTGGAAAAGCCAAGGAACAACTTGAAATAGGATATTTAGGATTACCAAATAAATCACCAGCAAGCATAACAATTTCACCATAAGTTACTTCTACACCATTAGGTAAAATTAAGTTAGAGCCTGGATTTTGTAAACCTCTTAAAGTAACAGCGTCACCTAACTCATGATGCTCTAAGTTTGCGAAACCAAAGCCACCTTTATTAAGCATTGCCTGTAAATTAATTGGCAAAGAGTTGTCTTCAGCTTGCCCTATTGAATTAAAAAAGAAAATAAATACTATTAGAAAACGATAGATGATTTTATTCATCATTTTTTCCTCTAGCTAAATTATGAAAATTATTTTAGTTAAATTTATTCTAGGATTTAACAACAATTATCGAATGTCTTATATTTCGGCTTTATAGCCTTTAACTTTAATTTAGCCATTTAAGAAACCGAATTATATATCTAGTCATTTATCAACTGCATAAATAATCACTTTACTAAATAAGCTAGAAAATTCGCTATTATCTAAGTGGACTTATATCTTAATAAGTTTAGTTAAGACATAATTAAGTTACTTTTTAGCTTAGTTTATTAGGCTTTTATGTTAAAATTTTACCTTACGTTTGCCATGTTTTTTTGTAATTTAGTTTGGGCTGAAAATATTAATTACGGCTCTACAACCATTTCTGTAAACTGTTTAGCAAACTTTGATCTAAATCCACCTAATGTAAAAAAAGCAATTAAAATTGCGCTAGATTTAGCTAATCAACATCTAGGATATCAATATGGTTCAGCTGATCCCTCAACAGGTGGAATGGATTGCTCAGGAACTATTTATTATCTTTTAACCAAGCTTGGTATAAAATCTGTTCCCCGCTCTTCTGAAGGATTATATCAGTGGGTACTGAAGTATGGCTCTTTCCATCCAACAACTACTAACAATATTAATACTACTGAATTTTCAAATCTTAAACCAGGCGATTTACTATTTTGGAGTGGCACTTATGCAGTGCAAGACAACGTTTCTGCTACGCATGTTATGTTATATCTAGGTAAAGATAAACAAGGCGAACCATTAATGGTTGGCGCAAGTGACGGTAGAACTTATAAAGGAAAACAAATCTATGGTGTCAGTGTATTTGACTTTAAACTACCGCCAGTTAATACAAAAAGTAAATTCCTAGGTTATAGTTGTATACCACAATTTACCTGTAGTAATTAAACATAACTTATTGATAATTTTATAATATAATTTGTATTTAAAATTATTTTAATCTCCACATTAGTTATTTACTATTTTGTCAAATTGTCCATTTTTTAAAAAAATGGTATCATACCAAACATTTTGTACATATTATAAAATTAACGATCTGGCTCATTTAAATCAAATTGTGAAATTATTAATATTTAAAAATTAGAATAGTAATATGAATAATCAAGTTATTTTAATTACTGGCGCTGCCTCAGGAATTGGTAAAGCTACTGCAATTGAATTTGCATCGCAAAATATTACCGTAGTAATAGCAGATATATCAGAAAAAGGCGAAGAAACAAGAGATTTAATCATTCGTTCTGGCGGTACTGCTATGTATTTTAAAGCCGATGTTAGCAGTTATCTAGATCATAAAAGCATAATGAACCAAATTATTCATACTTATGGCAGGCTAGACTATGTTTTTAATAATGCAGGCATCGAACAAAAGCCAATGAGGCTTATTGATGTAGAAGAGGAAAACTGGGACCGGATTATTAACATTAATCTTAAAAGTGTATGGCTTGGTATGAAGGCCCAAATTCCTTATATGAGAAAACAAGGCCGTGGTGTTATTATCAATACAGCTTCGGTAGCGGCATTAAAAGCAGTTGAAGACATAGGAATTTATAACGCCTCTAAAGCTGGCGTTGTTATGCTTAGTAAAACAGCTGCTAGAGAATATGCGCGTGATAATATCAGAGTCAATGCTATTTGCCCTGGCCTAGTAATGACTGAAATGGCAGTTAGAATGTCTAAAGAACATCCTAAGTATTTCCAAGAAAAAATGCTTGATGTTATTCCCATGAGTCGGGGTGGACAGCCTCAAGAGATTGCAAAAATGGTATTATGGCTATGTCGCGAAGCTACTTTCATCACCGGGCAATGTATCACGGCTGATGGCGGTTGGCTGGCTTAGTTTAGTTGAGCTATTTTAATAGCCCAACTATTAGCCTAGTAGAGGTTTACTACCAATCTTTTATTTAAAAGGCCGGAAAATATAAAGTTCCCCCATTATTAACTAATCCTTGACAATCAAAGGTAGCAGGCCAAGTAAGATTTTTTCCGCTAAGCGTTACGGGACATGTGCGAACTGTATTTTTAGTACCTGTAATTTTCATAGAAGTAGTGCCTTGCGAAAAATAGACTGTTTTATTTGGTGCATCCCATCGGATTGTCTGATTATTGATAGTAACTGACATTCCTTGCGGTATACCTAAAAAGAAGGCCACGGTATTACTATCACTAGTGTAGGTAATACTTTTATTAGTATTATCAAATTTTAACTTAGCGCATAACGAGCCGCTAGTCCCAGCAACTTGAGATTGCGCATTAACACTTAAAATGCATGAAGAACCAGGTGAGCTTACTGATGAAATGATTGAACCATTTCTAATGGTAACTACTTGCTTATTAGCTACTAACTTACCATCAACTTGCAAACTAACCTGAGATGGAATAATCATTGTCATTGATACCGTATTATTTGGTGGCGTAGAATTGGGGCAAAAGACCACTTCAAACTGGGTTTGCGCACCACATTGGGTTAATCCTTTAGCATCATCATAAGCATACGTATAAGCATCACACTGCTGTTGGGTGTGAACTGAAATGGAATAAGCACTATTAGGTGCTACACCGGCTCGACAAGCTTCTGAAGAGACTGGTGGAGTTGGACAGCAATACATTTGTGCTTGTGGTGATTGTGGATTTAAACCACCTAATATACTGCTCCAGCCACCCGACATATTACCATTTTCACTACCTTGAGACATGGTCATTTTAGAGCAAGGGCTAAAGCAGCCCAGTGGCTTTTTGGTAGTATTATCTAGCCATTGTAAATTAACGCGGGTAACATCAACCCCATTGATAATATTATATCTTCCATTGGTTGATAGATTCTCATCGCCAGGGCATAAATCTAGAGATAACTTACCACAATTTACACCTGGATTAGAAACTGTTCGGCCAGTTGCAGAATCCTTACAGGTTGCTTGATCTTTTTTAACGATAATAGTATAGGGTAATGTATAACCATCAACTGCCGACCCATCCCACCAAGTTTCTGGCCCGAGATGACTAGACGGAGCACTAGGATTAACGGCACATAAAGCAGGGTTTTGATTAAAAATAGATTGTAAACATCCCCACGTTGCTTCAAATTTACTGTTTATGTCTGGAGCAAATGGCCCATGCTGAATTCCTCTAGCTATTGCGTCAGGCACCGCAGTCGACTCACCTAATTTACAATCATAACCATAGGCATTACAATCTCGCTTAGGCCAAAACCTTGTGGCAGCAAGTCCAATATCAGGTATAGAATATTCATAGGCTTGCCCTTGCGGAATTTGTACCACAACAGGATCTTTAGTAGTATGTACATGATCTTGCTGTATCCATAAAGGGCTAGTACATTGATTGGTGATTCTTAAGCGGCCAACTTGTTCTGAAGAGGGGGGAACAATACCTGAATACACATTGGTGCCAACATACATTATCCCTAATAACAATATTCTTTTTATTGTCATTTTCAACTCCATTTCTCTTATTTATGTGTCATTAACATATAGCACTTTTTTAAAAATTTTAAATGCTTATAAGCTATTAGTGATAAGCAACGCTTTATTTTTAGCTTTAACTTATTTTATGGAAGTCTGACTTAATTTGATTGCATGGGAAGCTTAATATTTAACAATAGAACTTTAAGATTTAAATTTATAAGATATTACAGAGTTTAAAACTTTCATTTATTTGCGGTTGTTCAGTTTGTTTATCTTGGTTTTGACAATCATTAACTTCGCTAGTTTTTATACTTAAATTTAATAATGACAAAGGAACTTTTTGTAAAAAGTTATTCATAGCTTGGCGCAATATTGGATCTTGCTTATTCATGTAAGCATAATTGTGTAAGATAGGCTTTATAATTTTATGAACAGGAGGCCTAGCAATTAATAGCCCATTTTTTGCTTCAAAAATATAACCATTATCACTAAGCCATAATAATTCACTTACTGTCCCTCCGCCCCAATAACTAGCAAGTTTATTTTTATAAAAATGTAGCGGAGTTAGTAATTGAAACTTTCTTTTAGCAATCATAGCGCCTGCCCAATAAGCTTGATTTTTTTTATAGCTCCATTTACCACTGTCTATAGATAAACGATAAGCTGCCTCAGGATAGAAAATATTTTTTGCTCCCGGAAGCTTAAAATAAGTTATTTCGTTGTTAATAGTTGGCTTTGCTAAACTGTGTTGTATATCACCTAATGGCCCTTTAAAAGAACCCATATAGACAGGCTCATTTGGCCATTTTTGCGCAGTTTTGAAATCATAAAACTGATTAAACTTAGTTTCTCTCTTACGTTGCATTTAATAAAAATAAGATAATTAATTTTGTTAAGCATACCAACAAAAAATTAATATTTTATTAAGGCAATAAAATCTATTAACTAAATGATAGAAAGTATTTAATAAAAAACTTATGATTACTAACCTACATGCTTTATTAAAATAAAGTATGTAAATATAATTGCCACCTTTATATTTTGTAATCGGGATTTTATCCTAAACTTTGTAAAATTTAAGGTATCAATAATGTATTTTTCTTTAAAATTACCTAAAGAGTCAGTTGCGTTAGCAAAAGCTCTTACAATTATTCCCAATTCTACATCTAAGTTAGATTTAGATGGTAATCAATTTAGCTATAGAATAATCACTGAAATAAAAACAATTTTAAAAGCTATCCCTCCTTCAGTTAGGCATTTAAGCATGAATTTAAACGGGCTTGGCTATAAAAAAATTTCGGACTTAATAGAAATCTCTAAAACGCTTCCTCATACAATAACTTACTTGGAATTACAGTATAATAGTTTAAGTAGCCCTGAAGTAATAGCTATACTAACCTCTATTGCTAGTAACATTACTCACCTTGATTTACGAGGTAATCCTTATAGCTATTCGGAGTTAAAAAAGATTCTTAACGCACTTCCACCTACTATTAATTATTTAAGGCTAGATAACTCTCCAGCGCTTAAAATGGTTTTAAAAGAAGAAAGCCATAAACTTAATCCCTGCTTAGCTGCTAACTTAAACTATATGTTATATTCAACGACTGAAGTACCTTCTTTGCTTAGCCAAGCTACTTTCTTTGCTTATAGTAGAAAAATTATTAATCAAGAAAATGAAAAACAATTACCAGTAGATATCACTGAAATTCCTCATAATTTCAAATAAAAATTATTAGATAACTTTTAGTCCTGCGGCACTGCTTGATGCTTAGAATAGAACTCTGACAGCACAATCGCAATTAGGATCAACATAGCTCCTAAAAAAAATTGAATTGTCAGCCGTTCTTTTAAATAAATAGCGGCTGTTATTGTAGCAAATACTGGCTCTAGGGAAAAAATTATTGCCGCTTTAGTTGAACTAATATATTTTTGATATTTTAATTGTAAGCTAAAAGCAAAAATTGAGGCAAAAATACCACAAAATAAAATTGCAGCCCATACGTTAAGATAATAAGGAAAAACAAATTTATTGGAAAAGAAACTAGCAATACCAGCAATAATACAGACAAAGGTAGATTGCAAAAAAGTTAAGGTTAAGGGCTCATGAATAGCTGACGCTTTTCCAGCTACAATAATATAATTAGCAAAGCAAAAAGCGCAAAGTAAAACCCAAACATCACCTTGATTAACCACTAATCCATTAGCAAGCGTAATAATACTAATGCCAGCAATAGCAAGTAAAGTAGATATTATTAAAGTTAGTGAAGGGTAGCATTTATTTAATAGTGTTTCCATAAAAGCAACTATTACTACAGATAAGCCTGTAATAAAGCTTGCTGTAGAAGCTGTAGTATAACAAAGACCAATAGTTTGAAACACGACCGTTCCTGCTAAAAAAAGACCTAATGCTATACCGTAATAAACTGTTTGTTTATTTAATTTAATTTTTTTAAAAAACAAAACAAATAATAAGACTGTAGCAATACCAAAACGCCAAAATAAAAAATTAAAAGGCGTAAGTGTGGTAACAGCATCTTTTATAAATGAAAAAGTCATTCCCCATAATATAGTAGTTAATAATATTGCACTTGCGCCTATAAGGGATTTATTACTTTCCATGATAATACACCTGAAATAGCTTATTAAAATTTAAACACCTAACTCTAAACGAGTAAGTTAACAAGTTTCTTTAGCATCACCTTCTAGAGCATGCCAATCAAAGAAAACATATTTTGTGTTTTATAAATAATTTCAATTAGAATCTTTTAATACTGTTGGTCCATGTGGAGGACTTGCATTAGTTAAAATGCCTGCTCTTGCTTTAAACGTTACCTTAGAAAAAGAAATATCCCCTTTTTTAGCTTCCATAATGTAATCACCTGGAGGTACATTAGCAAAAGCTACGCCACCATCAAGCGAAGTATAATTTAATCGCCTGCTGAAAGGATTTGTTTTATGCGTAACTGGAAGAATCCCAAAATAAAATGGTTTTGTTTTTGTAGCTGGTGATAAAGTAACTGTAACGCCTGCAATCCCTTGTGGAAGATCGTCTAAAGTCATATTAGGAGGGGTAATAGTGGCAGCAATTTGGCCAGCAGTTGGATCTTCTTTAATACCCATTGCAAGCGCAAAGAATTTATAAGCTATATTAGAAGGAACTTGAAAAGAAATATTTTTTAAAAAATCATCATTATTTATACCTTCTGGTGGGACAATTAAAGTAGCTGTTTGGGTTGTTTTAAAACCTGACCAAAAAGAGCCTGGTTTTTCACAAACTAATGTAATAGGCTGCCCCACCGGCCACTCAAAGGGCCCAAATTTTCCTGTTAAATCTGTCTTAAATTTTAACTCAGCATTTTCAAGAACTGTAATAGTAGCATCGGTAAGCGGTTTATTAGATATAAAGGAGCGAGCAAAGCCAGATATTAACACTGTATTCTTGTCTTTCATCTTTAAATCCCTTTAAGCGTGTAAACTTTTATAATAGGTCGCTAAGTTTTTTTCTGCAAACAATATAAATTACTTTTATTTCTTCCTAAATCATATTTTTTTAATACACTACTGTCAAAGTATAGTTAATCAATATATTGCTACATCTGATAAGCTAAACCCATTAGGATTTTTAAATTGAAAAACTTTTGTAATGACAAAAAATTTTAACCTTATAGAGGATGGTATTCTTCTTTTACATGTATCTAAAAAGTTAAAAATTAACTCTTTAAGCCTTACCTTGATAAAGATTAATCATTTTGATGCTTGTAATCCATAATGCTACAAGCAAATCTTGTTTTCCAACTTACAAACTGTATAATTAGCAGCCTATCATTATGGCTTATAATCTGGTAAAGCCATTTGTATTTATTTTGAGATGTTTAAAGTGCAATCTAATTTACCTAAAAATGTTGATCTTTTTGATGCTATTAAGAGTCTAAGTCCCGAGATAACTTTACTTGATTTAAGTCTGCAGAATCTTGGTAACAAGTCTATTAATGAACTAATATCGTTACTTTCTATTATTCCAGACCATGTTACTACCTTAGATGTAAGTTGGAATTTTTTTTACAATTTTAGTGGTAAAGCGCTTGCTAGAGTAATTGGAGCTACTGCTTGTGGCGTTTCTACGCTTATTTTTGGTTGGAATAATTTTGCTACAAAAACAGGTAATCAATTAAGAGAAATATTTACAGCTATTCCAAGTCATATTCATTCTTTAACTATAAAAGGCTCAATAAGTGTAAGCGACGATGATCTTGTTGCAGCCCTTCCTAGTCTGCCTCCTCATATTACATCTCTTAGTTTAGAAGCCAATTGTTTACATGAGATTATAGATACTATTTTATTAAAACTTAAAGGTGGTTTACCTTCTATTAAAACTTTGCAACTTAGTTATAATGAAGTAAAAGCAATGTCTTTACAACGAATACAACTGCTAAAGGCAGTTTTTCCAAATATTGAACATATTATTTTTTTAGATAATATGGGTAAACAAGTAGACGTTGATGATTCAATACTTAGTCAACGCTATACTTGGGAATTTAATGCCAAGCAAAATGTACCTTCCTTGCTTAGTTGGGCTGCTTTTTATGCGATAAAAGATAAAAATATAAACAATAAAATTCATATAAAAAATGATGAACAGAAGGTTGTTCCCGAAGAAGTTTTAGAAGTAGTTAACACTATTCCAAAAAATTTCTTTAATTAATAGAAGTAAAAGGAATACAAAGCCAGATAATAACTAGTGAAGCCAAGTAACTTATAGCCCAAAAAATTGAGCGTAAAGTTGACCAATTAAATAAATATAAAATATGGTATAGACTTCTCGAAAATAAGTAAGCTAATGCCAATATCTGTATAATATAGCCAGTATGGCTAGTAGCAATAGCCACTAAGATTGCTGTTGAAAAAACAATAAGCGACTCAAAACTATTTTGATGTGCTGCTAAGGCACGTGCACCCCATCCGTTTAAGCAAGCTTGCTGAACTCTAGGGTATTGGTTATCATATCCTCCAGCCTGATCTTTCATCGCGATAGCTACGGGGATTTTGGCAAGGTAAGGAAGTAGACAAGCAATAAAAAGGCAAATAATTAAAACAACCATAAATACTCCCAAACTAAATTTATTCTCTATTAAGTATTACTAACCTTAGCGACAAAAAAGTAATTTCTTTAATTAGATACAAGGCTCATTGAATTTAATTATACTATTTAAAGAAAAATGTATATATTTTATTTATTATTTTATAAATCGCCTTGTTTTTTTAAATACTCTTCAAGTGCTAATCTAACAATATCTTTAATTGGTCTTTTTTCTTTATAAGAGTTAAATTTTAATTTATCCTTTAAGTCATAAGGTATATCAACGCTTAAAGTGACAATTTCATTATTTGCTTCTGGGTTTGTTCTGCTGGACATATAATCCTCTTAATTAAGATTAAATAATTAATGATGCATGTTAAACATAGCTCTCTAATAACTTACTTAATTTATCTTTTAAGGTTTTTAAATCTTCACCTTTAATTTTTTTAGCAGTCAAAGTTAGCGTATCTTTCTTTATTTCAAAAAATATATTTTTAGACAATGCTACGCGCGTAGCACTATCTTCTAATCTACTATTTCCAGCAATTATTTTATTAACCAATGCGGTAATTCTTTTCTCGCCAATTCCTTCAGCAATTTTATCTGCAATTGAAATAACCGCTCTCATTTCTCTATCGCCTTTTTGGCAAATAGATTTAATTGTAACTGCAGTTCTAGCTGAAACCTTTCTCATATCTTTTACTGCTTTCCAAACTTGTTCAGGAACTTCAGCAAAAGATAAAAAACTATCGAACATACTTCGTTTAATACCTAATTTCTCGTAAAGTGTTTTTTTAGTTACGCGTTCTTTTAATAAAAGATTATAATAAAACATTCCTTTAGAATAATCAGAGACGTTTACCTTTTCATTTTCAGATACCAAACAGGTAATAGCTTGTTCAAAGCTTAATTTTCGGATAATTGAATCTACTAAAATATCTTTCAACTGACATGCAAGCCATCTGCGATAACCAGCAATAACGACATATTTTGCATTAGCGTTATCAGCCGATTTAAATATATCATCAGCTTCAACGACAATAATAGGCTGAGCTTGGCCTTTAGACAGAATACTTAGAGATAAAGCCTCAATATCCCCTAATTCAAAGCCTTGTCTGTCTCTAAACTCCCAATTGCCTATATCCTTAGGATTAATTTTTATTACTTTCTCAATGGGATCAATTTTTTTTGAAAGCGAGTCCAGATCAGCACGTGTCTGCTCCATTTTGCTAACGATATTACTTAGAAAATCTGTGCTCATTCACTAACCTCACATAATTTTTCTTTTTGTTTAAGTCCCGTCCATGTCACTACCTCTTTA
Organism: Legionella sp. D16C41; assembly: GCF_048541585.1. Taxonomy (NCBI): domain Bacteria; kingdom Pseudomonadati; phylum Pseudomonadota; class Gammaproteobacteria; order Legionellales; family Legionellaceae; genus Legionella; species Legionella sp. D16C41. Next base: position 204,616 of record NZ_CP183304.1, read on the forward strand.
GCTAACATAAGAAATTGTTCATGGCTGTCACTTCCTTTTGCAAACTGTCCTATCCATTGATTACTTCGCGGACATTGAGCAATAACATTTCTATCGGTAATAATCACTTTGAAACTTATATCTTGCTTGTAGATATTTTCTTGTATTTCTTTACCTTCTTTAGTACCTTTTTTTACCCTACTCATTAAGATTTTAAAAGGCTTTTTTGCTAACATTGGTACAGAGATAGCATCTTTAGCATTTTCTTGATCCAAGTAATTAGCTGAAGTGGGAATAATAACAAAATCAGAGGCCATAATTGCTTTAAAAGCATTTTGTTCATAATTAGGCGGTGTATCAAAAATCAGGAAATCATAGCACTCTTTTGCTTCTTCAATATCATTTATAGGGTTATCTTTATTAATAGTTTTTACCCAATTAATAAATTGCCCATTACCCTTCCATTTTACTGCATCAGGTTTTCCTATATCCCAATCAAAAAGGAAAGCTGAAAATCCCAGCTCATTTAAAGCTCCTGCCAAATTTACTGATGTAGTAGTTTTTGCAGCTCCGCCTTTTCCCTGTGAAACAGCAATAACTAGTGCTACCATAAAACCCCCATATATTTCATTTTTAATATGCTACGCGCGTAGCATTTGTCAAAGTTACCCTATTTAGCAACTTTGTTTTCTTAACCCCTTGTTAAAGAATAATGATAAATATTATTACCCTTTCTCTTATGCTACGCGCGTAGCATTTATTTCTTAACAAAGCGTATACAGGATTCATCATTCATTTTTATCTCAGATACATTCCAAGGTAAATCATGAAAAGACTTAATTTCATTTTTGAATTTAGCTATTGACCAATTATTTGCACATAAGCACTGGAGCTCCTCAACTGAAATAACCCAGGTTCCTTCGAGTGAAACTTTAAGTGCAACTAACTCAAGCAAACGTTTTTTAAGACCAGATGTTTCTTCCAAAACACGTTCATTAATAGTAATTAGAGAATTAGAGTTTCTTAAGGATGAAACTAATCTTTCATCTAAAGAGATAGAAATCTTGTCAATACCTCTAGAAGTTTCTACATATTCATATTTAACTAGAGTAAAACCGGTGACATGTTTCCCTTCATCTTTAAATATATTGCCCTTATAAGTTGTACTAGCCAACCTATCCAAGGCTTCTTTTAACCAATTAATATTTTTTCCGGCTTTAGGATTCCTACCTAAAAATTTTAAACATTCATAGGCTGAAAAAGTTACTGCGGAAGGGTGATGCCCAGTTCGATTAGCAATAGTATCAATTTTAGAAAATACAAATCTTAAAATATCAAAATCCCAGATTTTCACCATTCCATATTCATTATTTGCAGTTACCTCTAACGAAAACTTATGATCTTTAGATGTGTATTTAATTGTTTTAAAGCGTAACGCTTTAGAAGTTGAGCAAAAGGGGAAAAGCATTAAATTTCTTTCATTTTTTAAAGCATCTATGCCAATAGGCTCATTTGCTAAACGTTCACCACGGTCTACATCAATAATTGACTGATCCATTAAAATAAACCTTATTCCTTAAATTTAAACTAATTATAAAGAAAACCTTGGAAACTTGGAAGCTTGGAATGGCGAACCATCATTTTTATTTTAAGTTGAAATCAATAAGCAATTTTATTTAATACAGGGATTTTTACCGACAATAAGTTAAAAAAAACCTATAAATTATCATTAAGTAAAAAAATTTTAGTATTTTAAAGCTTAAGTTAAAAATATTAATACGTTTTTACTGATTTAATGGCGAACTATCAGGAATATTATGGCGAACCATCGGGAATAATTTGGCGAACTATCAGGAATGCTATGGCGAACTATTAGGAATAATATGGCGAACTATCAGGAATTTTACTGTGCTGAAGCGTATAAAAGGAGCCAATCATTTATTATTTAACGATATTTTATGAAAAATAGATGGCGAACTATCAGGAATAATTTGGCGAACTATTAGGAATATTATGGCGAACCATCAGGAATATTATGGCGAACCATTAAGAATATTATGGCGAACCATCAGGAAATATGTTTATTTTCAAATAGTTAATAAATTTGACGATTATTAGTAAAAAAACAAAAATATTAATAATTAATGTAAAAGCTTAAATGAATAAAAGGAAAGCTATGTCAGATTAACTAAAATAGGGTAGTTATGAAGAGCTGCAACTCCTCATAACTACAAGAAACCATCATTTGGAATGAAGCTAAAACTCTAATCATATAGAATTATTTATATGAAAATTGAGCATCCAATAAAAATTTTAGCTTTGTTCCCAAAAAAATACAACAAAGATAAGGAAATTATCTATGGGGAACATTTGTTCAATTTTTTATGAGCATTTTGATAAGCTTATTGACTTAACCAATAGTCATAAAAAAGCTGTTTTTCTTGATAAATGCTTATATTGGTGGCAAATCTCAAATTACACCTTAGGCGACAATATAATTTGGTTTACGCGTAGCATCCCAGATATGGCTCAAGAACTTTCATTATCAGAACGTACAATTAGTCGATATATTCATGACTTAGTTGAACAAGGGCTTTTAGTAAGAACCTGTAAACTAAGTGCTTCTAATAAAAATAATCAGTTTAAAGTTACAAAAAGACTTTATATAAGAGTAACTGAAAAATTACTTCAGCATTTACAGAAAAATCTTAAAAGTAAATCTCCTATACAAAAGAGCGAAACTAATAATTGTTCTTTTTTTCAGCAAAATGGCAAGATCGAAAAAGCCAGTATGGCAGAATCTTTAAATAAAGATCAAAATTATAATTATTTAGTTAACAATACAGTTAGTCGAAATAGTATTGTTGATAACAAAGCCGAGAAACCCCAATCCCATACTACTTATCCACGTTTTGCTATCGAAAATTTAATTGGAGAACGTGTGGATGAACGAACAAAAAATTATATTAAGGGGATGATGACTAATCTACAAAAAAATTGTAATGTTCGATTCTCTTCACCAGAACAAACCTTTGCTGAAATTGTATTTTGTATTACGAATCAAGCACAGTTAAAACATATCGAAAGCTTGACTCATAAAATTCAAATTATTGCTAAATTATTGCGCGAGAATCGCTGGCTAACACCAAAAGGTTTTTATAACCATACTGATTATGGTTGTTATTTTAAAAGCCAAAATAAATGTCCAAAATTAAGCGCAAGCGAATTTCAAGCGCCTGCAACAAAGCAATCATATCATCAAATAACTTATGCAATTACACAAAAAAAATCCCAATTAAATGAAGCAAAATGCTTACTGCTTAGTGAGAAACGCTGTCTTCAAGACACACTTGCTAAGCAAAATAGTATTAATCAATCTTTTCTAATTGAGTCAATTCAGAAAAGGTGTCAATCGATAGAAGCAGATATAAGCTTATTACACACGGAAATAAAATTGCTGGAACAAAGGCTAACTTTGACATCTGCAGTAAAAGATGAAAGTAAACACTTGCAGAAAACCAAGCAATTAAATCGATTGGTTGAACAAGCAGAAGTGATTAGAAATCGAATTAATCAACAATTTGAAGTAATTTGTAAGGTAACTAATTCATTGCCTAAAGAGCACCCAGATATTGATAGAGAACATAGGCTCTATCAGCAATTAAATACACAACTACAAGTCGTAGAAAACCAGATAATAGATTTAGAATATGAGCTCTATGAGCATAAGGCTGCTTAAAATAAAGTAGCCTTGTTAGTAAAGCTCATTTAAGGTTAAATAAAGGTATTATTACAGTATGAGTACTTTAGAGCCCTAATTATTAGTATGTTTAGCACATTACCAAGAATTATATATTTAAATTGTTCAGTAAAATTATTTTATAAATATAAGAAAAAAGTAAACTATGAAGTTAGCATAAAATATTACTTTATTAATGCAGTTTTTTTAAGAATATTTTAAAAAATATATCATGTTATATAACTTAGCACGCTAGATAACTTTAGCATCTTAAAAATTTATATTTGCTTATAAGGTTTTAGTTTGTCTCTGGAGGCGCAGGAAAGGTGAGGACCGGTGCTGGATTTTTTAATGCGTCTGTCAGGCTAATGAATTTATAACCTTTTTGTTGATACATTTCTAAAATATCACCTAATACATAACTATTAAGTAAATTCGCATGAATTAATAAAATTTGCTTATAACCTAGATGCCCTGCATTTTGTTCAGCCTTTAGAGTTTGCTGCCAAATATAGGCTAAATATTTAGGCTTAAGTTTTTGAATATAATTTTCTCTTGAACGAAAGGGCACTTTATAAATAGTTTCATTATAAGCGAAATCTCTACTATCAATAGTTACCGGTGCCACAATATAATTGTGTTCATGTAAGTAATTAAGAACCTTTGCTTTTGTTTTCCGATTACCTTCTGCTAAATATGGATAACGAAAATATTTGGGATTAGATAAAATGGGAGCTAAAATTTTATCAGCCTTATCAATATCAGCAATATACTTTTCAGCACTCATTGTATTTAAATTATAATGTGAATAAGTGTGATTACCTAAACTGAAACCAGCATTAATAAACTGTTGGAGAAAAGCCCATTGTCCTTTCTCTATTGCACCTGCAATAACAAACCCTGTTACTGGGACTTTATATTTTATAAAATTTTGGACAATACTAGTAAATCGTTCTTCTGAACGCTCCCGTTCAGCAGGGGTGCCCATTTTTGACGCTACAAGAGGTAAGTCGTCAATAGTAATTGCAATTTCTCGTTCTGGCGCTGCTGCGCCACAACATAAAGTGGAAAATAAAAATAAATAAACGAAGAAAAATTTAAACATTATGTAGTCCATTACTAGATAGGAAATTTAAAATAATTTATATTTAATAAAATTAAAATCTAAATTCTATGAGCTAAAAATCTAATTAGCTTTTAATATTTAAGTTGTTAGCCTTGTTAACTACATATTAAATGATAGAACATTATTTAATAATAGATATAACTTTTACAAATTAAAAATGGAAAATTTATTTAAAAAAATGGGAAAATTAAGCAAGTCTAAAGGTTTTAACCCACACTGGTCTGCTTGGATTGCTCTTTTTATTATCACAATTTTATATGAAGCATTACCAAAGGTATTTTATTGGGGACATAGTAGATTAATGATTTGCTTGGTAATATTATTAGCTATTCCTATGCTTATATCCCATCGGCGTAAAAATATTTTTATTGTTCAAATACTTTCTATAAGTATAAATTGTGTCTTATTACCTTTTATATCATCATGTCAATAAGCCGAATAGTGTTTGCTGCTTTTGAAGGGCAAATAGGACCTAAGCACCTTTTATTATCAGCTTTTATTCTTTGGATTGCTAATATTTTTTTATTTGCCTTGTGGTACTGGTCGTTAGACGCTGGTGGGCCGCATAAAAGAGATTTACATCAATTTAATGAAATTATAGCTTTTTTATTTCCTCAAAAACAAATTGCTATCTCCGCAACTGAAATCCCCAATGCTATTAAAAATTGGCAACCTAACTTTATAGATTATTTATTTCTTGCTTTTAATACTAGTACGGCTTTCTCTCCAACAGATACGCCAGTTCTTAGCACTTGGGCAAAAAGTATGACTATGATTCAAGCGCTTATATCCCTTACAATTGTTATTATACTTGCAGCACGAGCAATTAATATTTTTCAAACATCTAATTATTTAATTTCATAATTAAATTATATTTATTAACTGATAATGGATGATAGAGAGAGTAGGGTGGGAAAACTATTCTTGATGTAAACCTAATGATTATAGGTTTATAGTGTTATTTACTTATAGATATGGGTGAGCTTTGTTCCAAATTAAATTACACGTTAGAGATTATGAGTGCGATATGCAGGGTATTGTTAATAATGCTATTTATCAACATTATTTTGAACATGCAAGGCATATATTTTTAAAGAAACACGGTAGTAACTTTTTTGAAATGGTGAGGAAAGAGATTTTTTTTTAGTAATCTATAGAGCAGAAATTGATTATTTGCAGCCCTTAACTTATGACCATGAATTTACAGTAAGCGTAGATTTCGAGCAGATCTCAAAAGTTAGGGGTGTATTTAAACAAAATATATTTATCGATAATGTTATTTATACAAAAGGTCAGTTTTTTGTTACTGCAGTAGATAAAAATAAAAAACCAATGAATTTTGATTTGATACAACTAAATTTTAATAAGGTAGTTTAGTTTATTTAAATTAAAATTAAGAATATTATAATCAACATAAATTATTATGCATCTTTCAACATTTGCTAAGTTTACTTTTATTGCTCTTTATTTGCTTGCAATAGCTTACACACACTTACGGGGTAAAGTACGTTTAAAAATCTTTCGTCAGCTATTTGATCATTCTAGTTTACTAGCACCAGTAAATGCTATTATGTATTTGTTTTCTGCAGTACCTAATAAACCATTTTTAGAATTATCACAATTTCCAGAGCTGGAAATATTAAAAAATAATTGGTTAATAATTCGTGAAGAAGCCCAATATTTATATCAAGAAGGATATATTTCTGCTTCGGATAAGAATGATGATATCGGTTTTAATTCTTTTTTTCGTAGGGGCTGGAAGCGATTTTATTTAAAGTGGTATCAAGATCCTATGGCTTCAGCTATCCATTTATGCCCTAACACATTAGCCTTAATTCAGCAAATTCCATCTATTAATGCCGCTATGTTTGCATTACTTCCGAAAAAAAGTTTTTTATTTGAACACCGTGACCCTTATGCTGGTTCTTTACGTTATCATTTAGGTTTAATAACACCTAATAGTCAAAATTGCTATATTCAAGTAGATGACAAAACTTACTTTTGGAAAGATGGCGAAGATATATTATTCGATGAAACTTATATTCACCATGCTAAAAATAATACCAACGAAGATAGAATAATCCTATTTTGTGATGTTAAAAGGCCTCTTAAATATCAGTTAGCAAATAAATTTAATTCATTTTTTAGCTCTACAATTATGAAAGCAGCAGCCAGTAAAAATTTACCACATGAATCTGTAGGAGTCATTAACAAACTATTTAAATATATCTATCAAATTCGCCTGCTTAGTAAAAAATTAAAAAGTTATAATAGAATGTTCTATTATCTAATAAAATTTTCTCTTTTTTTTCTTTTAGGTTATTGGGTTTTTATTCACTAAATTCTACTGACAAACTGAGCTATAAAGGAGCATTTTTAAAGTTATACACATTTTCTGGGGATAACTCTGTGAACTAACTATTAAAAAAATATTTTACTAGTTCTAATACATTTTCTTTAGTTAATTTTAGTTATTCTTAAGCCAAAAATTTCAAGTAAATAGAGTAACCTGATTTTCTTTTATTAATAAACTAACTTCATTTTTTATAATTTTAAAACTAAATAAAGGTAATTAACTAAATTAATTAATGCTTCAATATTTATGAACAGGATTTTGTTTATTGCAAATAAAGTCATCTTTTCTAAATAAAGTTTACAGTAAAGTTAGATAGTTAAACTAAAGCTAAATTAGCAACAATTCGTTTAAGCCTATCAGGGTTATCATCAACATAAATAGCTGTAGTAACAATAGACGCATGGCCTGCCAATTTAGATACCGCTTTAATATCTACTCCTTGCTCAATAAGTTTGGTAATAAATGTGCGCCGTCCAGAATGTGAGCTTGCGCCAATAATACCCGCTCTATCATAAATCGCTTTAAACCATTTTTGTAAGGTATTGGCTGTAAAGCGACTTCGCCTTTGAGTTTGAAATAAGGGTTTATAGCAAGCTATGTTATTTGTTTTTAGTTGATTTAGATGTGCTTGTAGCGCTTCACGTAATTTTTTATTACTTAAATAAGCATAACGTTGCTTTTCACCTTTTGTCATTGATCGTTTAAGGCAAATTTCATCCAATAGCCGATAATGATTATCAGCTACATCAGCAATAGTAAGTGAAGCAATTTCTTTAGCTCGCAACCCTAAGCCAAAAGAGCAGTAAATTAGTGCAACATTACGACAGGCAAGTGAGCTATCTCTAGCTATTGCTAGCAACCGTTTAAATTCAGTATCGGTTAAAACTTTAGCTTTCCCTTCTTTAGGCATAATTTATTTAAAAATTCCGAAAATAATTTTATTTTAACTAAATAAGGAACTCTTAGCAAAAAAAATAATTTGTCAAAATTGTAACAAGGTTAATAACCTTCGCCAGTACTGGAGAGTTCCTCTTTTGTATAATTTAGGATGTGTTTTATATTATTTAATATAATTAAAAAATTTGTTACCGCATGCATGTTTATAAAATAAAAAAATATTTAGTTAAAATTAAATCCTGGGGTTTATTCTAAGGAAAAACTAAAACTTGCTTTAAAGTTAAATAAGCTAGGTAAGTAAATTTAATTATGTACGAGTTTGTAGCATCGCCTAATTCGACGATGCTACAGAAATAACTACATGGTAAATGGTTGTTTAGTAGCATGATGATGAGTTGAATAGTACTCATAGAGTTTATTAATTTCATTAGCAATCTCGACACTTTTAGAGCCTGCTATATTATTTTTCATTAACTTTTCTGTAACATATAAGACGTTAGCATCAAGAATTTTATTTATTTTTGCAATATCTTCAGATGAGAAAGCTTCGATTTGGACAACTAGATTCTTTATAGCCTTTGTAAAGATACTACTAATACTTTCTTGTGAAAAGATAGTTCTACCTCTATATCGATTATTATCTTTAATTATTGGGTGATTACTCATACTTATACTTCTTTCTTTTGCCACAGCATGCTTAGGATTTATTAGTAGAACAGCTTGGTAAAGCTCGGAGGCTAATAAAGGAGTATTTTTAAGTGGTAATTTTTTTTCATAATAAAAATCGCCAATAAGAGAAAGAACATTAGCTAGAAACTCAGGATTTGAAGCTTTTTCTACAATTTTGGTAAATGTTTTTACAACAGCTCTAGAATGAGCCTCTTCTTCAAAGGTAACCTTTTTTGCAATGTCATCTTTGTTAGTAAAAAATGTTGCCGTATTACCAAGTATGCTTGGTATAGTAAGTAGATCTTTTGGATAAAAAGCTTGGATTTCAGTAACGAGTAGCATGCTTTCAGTGTCAGTATGATCATTTATGGGTAGCATACTTTCAGGCTCGGTATGACTAGTACTCATTTCCTCAACATCTGAATCCTCAGAGATAACATATTTAGATTTTTTGGGAGATTTTTTGGTAATTACATTATCTTCATGATCGTCGCTATCTGAGGGTTCATCAGCTTTATTGAGTCTACTACGTTTTTTAATAGAATCAATTTCCAAATGAGTATCGGCAGGTACTTTAGTGATTAAATCTTCTATTTCTTCTATGATAGGATGGTCTTTATCTACGTCAGAATTAGAGAGTAAATCTGCAAATTTTTGGATAAGTTGGTTTGTAGTATGGTCATTGTCTGCGGTCGCTACTAAAAATTGATAACTTAAAATTTCTAGTGTCTGCATGGGGGTAAGTGGTAAATCGAGTAATTTATTGTTACTAATGTAGTGGCGAATATCATTGAGAAAATACTTATCTAAGTTAGCTTTATACCCTTTTTCTAATAAATGTAGATAACCTAGATGTAAATTGATATCTATAGAACCATTTGCTCGCTTTGAGTAGTCTATTGCTTTAGCAAGCCACTCTAAAGCGGCTAAAATATCCCGCTCATTAGCTGTTTCATCTAGCCTGTCATTGAATTCATCACTAATTGTTTCAGAAAGTTCAGCAAGTACTGTATAACATTGCTCCATTTTAGCTTTTATAATAGTTTTATTGTTGTTGGGATGCATTTCTGCGTAAACAGTTTCTAATTCAAAAACTAAACCTGGGACTTCTTTCCACAAATTATTTATAGGTTCATAATTAAAGGTTTCTTGATCATTGATAGTAACTCTAATAGCCTCATAAGTTGTAAGGATTATTTCACAAGCCACATAAGTAAATGCGTAAAGAAAATTATTACGTCTTTTAAAATTTCGCTGTGATGCTAATTGATTTAAAGTTTCCAGGGCATGTTTATAATGAGTTAGGGCTTGAGTATACTCACCTAGGTTATAAGCTTCATCGCCGGCAATTTGATCAGGAGTATTGAAATAATAGTGCATATATTTTACTTTTTATTAAAAGAACAAAAATTTTAGCATATGATTTATATATGACAATACTGTCTTTAACTTTATCATCTCTCATTTTGGATAATTAGATTACAAGATTTTTAGGATTAAAATCAGACAGTATAAGCGCTTCATATTGAATACTGTTGAATTGTAAAGTATTTTATAACTTCGAAAATATAAGGATATTCAATGGGAAGTTATAGAATAACCGGAATTGCTCTTGCGATAGCTAGTAAATTGCTTTATGCCGGTACCATGGGCTCTGTAGATTTTTTACCAGTTTGTGTACCTGGAACGAGTATAATTCCCTGTGCAACTAACGCTTGGGAAATCAGTGCAGCTGCACTTTATTTACAGCCAAACTATGACAGTAAAATAATTTACCTTGGAAATATTAATACTGAATTATTGGCTGAGCGGATTACAAAAGATTCTTCGAATTGGGATTGGGGTTTTCAATTAGCAGCTGCTTACCACTTTGGCACAGGTAATGATCTTAATATTAATTGGTACCATTTTGATCAAGCAATGACTAACACTACTAATCTTGATGCATTACCTTTAAATTTATCAGCTCCAGTAACATACACTTTTAAGCCAGAGTGGGATGAAGTAAATTTAGCACTGGGGCAAATCATCGATTACGGAGTCAATAAAAGTTTCAGATTCTATGGTGGATTACAATATACTCGTTTAGCTAGTGAAGTAGATTTAAGCCTGCCACCTCTGGTTATAAAAAATATAATTAGAAATATCAGTGCTAATGGCGAACTTAAATTTCATGGTGTAGGCCCACAACTTGGAATCGATTTTTATTCTGATTTACTAAATGGCTTTGGTTTATATGCAAACGCCGCTATAACTATCTTGTTTGGCAATGGTCGATTTCAGCAAACTAGTTTTGTTAATAATACGCCTTTAAATTATAAAAGTGGCTCAAAAGAGTTAGTTGTTCCAGAGTTTGAAGGTAAAGCTGGAGTACAATTTAATTATATAATGAGGCAAAGTTATTTATCTTTGCAAGCAGGTTATATGCTGGTTGATTTTTTCTCAGGCACAAAAACGTTGTCGCAAGGTTTTGGCAGTGTGTTTTCCTTAAATGGGGCTTATTTTGGTGCTAAATGGGTAAGTAGTATATAAGCAAAAGTTACAGCTATTATATGCGGGGCTGCTAGATGCAGCCCTTTTTCTAAATTACATTGCGACATCTATTTCATTAGCTAATTTTTTAGATTGTGAGTTTATGCATTTTTGAGCTTGTTTTTTGTAGGAATCAATTTCTGGAAATAAGATACACAATTTTTCCCAGTAATATAACGATTCTTCTAGTTTCTTTTGTTTCATTAAGGCAACTGCTAAAATTCTTAATGCTTGTATATTGTTTGGGTCTTTATCATAGAGTGACTGAGCGAGTCTAATTTGAATTTCAGAACTTTCAGCATCTTTTAATTGTTCAGACATTCTTCTTAAAATTAATGTTTTTGCTTTTAAAAATTGCTTATCATCGGGTAACTCTGCTAGTAAAGCTGAATTAATTTCCCAAGCTGCTTCTAATTCATTTTTTTCTAAAAGCAAATGAATTCTTTTTATAGCCCCTCGTGCAATAAGTTTAGTTATATTTTTAATTTCAGATAACTGATTATCTTTTGTATTAAAATATAATTTCATCTGTTGAACGGTAAATAAGGCCTCAAGGAAATTATCAGCTTTTAAAGCAGCTTTTGCTCTTAGTAACCAAGCAGGCTTATCTTTACTTTCTAAATTTGTTGCTTTAATTAACCAATTTAGCGCTTTGGAGTATTCATTTTTAGCATAGAAAGAACGACCAATAAGCAGCGATATACCAGGAAAATTAGGCTCTACAAAGCAAATATTTAAGCCAGCCTTAATAGCCTTATCATAATCGGCATTTTTATAAGCTTCTTTTAAACCTTGCCGCTGATTTAATATAAATTCGCGGCGCGTACGAATGGCAGAATTATGCCTTGGTTGAATTAATAGCAGTGCACTTAAATACGTTGACCACTGTTTAAGATTTTTTTGACGTAAATCGGAATTTTCTATAAATTTTAACCACTCTGCTGTTGTGGTGGAAATTATCTTTTTTATTTGCGGATCATTTGGCCATAACTTACTTGCTTTTAAAAAACTTTTAGCAGCCGGTAAAATAAAATTATGATTAAGTGCTGTTCTTGCAATAGAGATCATTTCTTCTGCAGAAATTAAAGACACGCGTTCAATAAGGAGCTCTAAACTCTTTTCATCAGCGACCGTTGCTAGCATTCTATTTAAAGCAGAAATTAGGTTTGAATCATTAGGTGATATTTCTAATGCTAAGTTAAGCCATTTAATAGCTTTTTCAAAATCATTAGTTTGCTCAAAAAGTAAGGCTTGTTGTGATGCAGCTTCTAATTTAAAATCTTCAAAATTATACAACTGTTCCCAATAAATACTTGCTTTTATAGGATCGCCTAAAGCTTGAGCTGCCATAGCAGATAATTTAATTACCTCAGGTTCATAAAATTCTTCTTCAAACAAGATATCTGCATTATTTAAAACTTCTTTAAATTGCTTAAGATTGAAGTAACTTTTAATTAGAAAAAGTCGGCCTTCATTGCTTAACTCTTGCGCTTCATCAAGCAATTTAAAGTTTTCTATTGCTCTTTCATAATCATTTAAATGATACTGTATTCGACCAAAAAATTCTTTTGCTGCAGAGAATTTAGGATTCTTGCGGATTAAATTATTAAGTTGTTGTAATACAGTTGTTATCTCGCCTTGATTATATAAATCTTCTAGTTGCTCTAATTCATCATTAGGTATATTTTTATCTTTCTCAATTTCTGTTTCACTACTATCTAGACCATTTAATAAAGGCTCTATATAAAGTCGATGTAAATCGTTAAAAATTCTACTTTCAAATAAAGGGGTATAATGTGTACTATCTAAACCATTTTTTTGTAAAGAAGTGGATTGACCAAGCACCATCATTAACGGGGTTGGATTATAAACTTTACAGCCAATATCTTTACCAACTTGCTCAATCGTTTTAATCCAATTGTCACGTGAGCTAATATAAGACATGTCTGGTAATTTTACATTACAGTGCGTAATAAAAACTACATTTTTTACGCGTTTTGTAATTGCTAACATATCTTCTTTAAGCTCTTCTGCAGTCATTTGCTTAACAGAAATTCTACTTAACAATTTTTGTTTCTCTTTGGGATAGGATTTATAAACAGCATCTGCTTGTAAAAAATTTAATAACTCTTCTCGGTTAGAACGAGTCACTAATGACCAAAATTTTTTGGTACGCACAGGCTCTAAAAAAAATTCTGAAAAATAGACATAAATATAATTCATCTGTACATATTCATCGTCGACCATCACGGCTTTTGCTGATGAAATTTCAACAAAATATAAGTCAGATGCAGCAGTTTTTTGCGCAAGCTTATTTTTATTAAAACGAAGCCTAGACGATAAAATAGGATAAATATCTTTTGACGGTAAGTAATCGCCTTGTAAATATTTAAGTTGCTGTAACGCTTCAGCACTCGTATGGGTAAATCCATAAATATCTGCCGTATTTAATTGAAAATATGCTTTAGAATTGAATTTTTTCAAAGGATTATGAATTCGACAAGAACCGATAGGTGTTATTTTTATTGTCATAATATTTCTCGCTACTTTAGACTAAACTATATAACTTCTATTTACGTTACTAGCGTTGTAAAGTGATTTTTGGATTGTCTTTTGTAAAAGAAAATATATTTCCCTTGATAATTTTATTCCATCATCACATTAGTTATTAACAAATTAAGACTTAATTGAAAGAAGTGAATTTAATTAGGTAAAGTGAATTTATAAGTAAGTATGAGCTTAGGCAGCTAGCTCTTATTAAATTCTTTCTTTAATAAGATAATTGTTTACCTACTTAAAGAATAATTGATTTATTTAAATCATTAGCCACTTCCTTATAGCTAGCGTTATTTTAACTATAAATTAACTGTTTTTCATTCTGGTGTCTACCCGCCTTATTTCAAAAAAATATCACTTTATTTAATATGACGCCAAAGACCACCACTTAGTCGGGCATTACTGGGCTTTTTAACTAAAAAATTACGCAATAAGCTTAAGTATTCTTGTGTCCAGCGCGCACAAAACTCTTCTAAATTTTCATCAGCAACAGGGATAGGAAGCTCTATTAATTCAAAATAAAAATAATTTTCACTCCAAACTGGAACAGAAAAAAAAGAAGGAGATTGGGTTTTAAAAGATATCCTTGCGGCAAAATCAGAATAGGTAATTTTCTGATTTTCAAAATCAATTTTAGGAGCAGCAGGATTCATTGCGCCATCTACAGCAATGGTAATGATATTGCCCTGACGTAACGCTTTAATAATTTGTCGAACAACTTCAGCTTCAGTATGAACACTTGTTGAAATTAACGTATTACTGTAGTGCATTGAGGGGAGGCTAGGAGTAGAGGCTATCCATTTATAAGGTAATCCTAATAGCTCTAAAGCTAAAGGGCCTGCATAAAGACAGCCTACATGCGCTGAAGCTAAAATGATACCTTTACCCAGATTTATTTTTCTTCAAGAAGGATGCTTTTTTCTGTTAAATCTTCAAAGAAAGCCATAGCTTCATCAGCTTGATCAGTTCGACATTCTAACCAGTCTAACAAATAATGATCGAGTAAATAGGCCCATTTTGCTTTCTCTTCATATAATGACCGTTCATTTTCGCCGACCGATGGTTCATAGCGCTTAACTATTTCCCACAGCCAATCAAATCTTGCTTTAGGAAGCTCAACCGTCTCTATTTTTTGCCATAGTTGATTTAGACCACTCTCAAAAGTATGTGGTAAACTTTTATTTCGAATGAAGACCCCTTCTTCAAACAAAGTGGTTGCTTCTTCATTACGCCCCGCTTGTACTAATGCAGAAGCAGCATACCGCTTCCATTTTATAGAGTCAGGTAATAGGTCTACAACTGCAAGCATTTCGTCAGCCGCTTGTTGATAATGGCCAGCAAATTTTAATGCTCTAGCATTGAGTAAACGGGTATGAGGATTTTCTGGTAAAAGTTCTTTAATTTATTGAGGTATTGCAGTGACTCTGTATAGTTTCCTTTTCTCAGTAATAAATCGCCTAATAAGTTATTTACTTGAATATTTTCTGGGTCAATCTCACCAGCTTTAACGAGAGCTGCAATAGCTTCCTCCTCATTTTCTCCGCTTACAAGCTTTATCTTTGCTGAAAGAAGATTAATACGCACATCGTTAGAATCTAATATCAGTAATTGCTTAGTAATATTTTCTGCTAAGGAATAATCTTTTCCATCGTATGCAATTTGTGCAGCTTTAATACCTAGATCTATAGGTTGCTCAGAGAAATTAATCTTGGCAATATATTTCATGCAAAGTTTAAAGTTTCCTACTCTGGAAAGGGCTAAAAAAGCTACTTTTAATAATCGTTCATTTACACTATAACCATGCTCGTAAGATTCAGCGAGACTCGCAGCTTTTTCGAGGTTGTTTGCTTGCAGATGAAGTTGAATTAGCTGGGCAGCAACATTGTAATTGTTTTTCTCAATGGCAAGTATTTTTTCTAAATAAATACTACCTTCTAGACGTTTATTTTGCCTAATTAATACACTACTTAAAGTGGTTAAATCTAATATTGAATTGGGATGGGTATTTACTATTAATTCAAGCAATTTACCAGCCCAGATAAAATGTTGAGCTTTTATTAGAGGTGAAATAATTAAGCGGCGTAACCAAGCGCAATCAGTGTAATTATCCCAAGTCAAATTTTTAAAGATAGAAAAACCTAAATCATGTTGATTAAGGTTAAAATGAATTAACCCTAATTTCATTAGTTCATTTTGGGCTAAAGTGGTAGTCTTTTTCTTCTTTTCAAAAATTAATAATGCCTCAGACCACTTTTCTAAGCTTATTAATTTATCTAGATCATTTATGTCGTTAGTTTCCATTACATTTTTAATATTAAGTTTTTATTGAAATTTTTATAGCTGTTTTTATTAAGGATACTAAGGTAACTAAACTGTATAATATAATTAAAATTAATAAAAATAATTTTAACTTCTGTGGCTCAACAGGTATAGGTGAGGTAATAGGTGGAACAATAGTGAGAAAGTATTGACGTTGATTAAAAACTTGTAATTTAATATCCTCAAGCGATTTAAGTGCTACTTCCCATTCTTTTTCAGCAAAGTCTCTTTCAATTAAAGCGCTTTCAAATCCTGATAAAACTTTATTCATTGAATGTGCGCCATTATCTACTAATCGCTTGTTTAAACTTCTTTGTTGTTCACGTAAAACGACAAGGTGATCACTTAAGCGCTCTACAACTGGACTATTTTTAACTTCAGCTTTCTTATAAACTCCAATTTCTTGTTCAGCTTGTTTTATCTTAGCTTTAATATCACTTAAGCTAGCATAGATAGCCGCGACAGTTTCTCTAGGATTGAGATCACGTTTTGATATTTGTAAATTAACAATTCTTTTTCTAGCAATTTGTAGGTTTTTTTCACGTTTAATGACGTTGTCTTGCGCTTCTTTAATTTTATCGGCAAACATTTTACTTGATAAAGTATTTACCCAGTTTTCTGCATATAACAATAAAGCGTCTGCAAAGCGCTTTGCATCCTGCTGGCTTTTGGCTTGAACTTTGATTTTTAATATTCCTTCTTGGATATCAATAGCTACTTTTACTCTTCTTTTATAATAATTATAATCATCCGTGTTAATAAGTGTAGTTGAGAACGGCCGTGATAAGAAGCGAGTATCAGGATTTTTAAAATAGCTAATAAAACCTTGTTCTTTTTCCATGCGATTCATCATTTCTCGCGAAAAAATATATTCGCGAGCAGAAAAAATATTTTGCATAATACTAGGGCTAACAGAAGTAGGGAGGATAGCGGAGCCTAGCGTATTATCATTTAAAGAATTAGTCTTTATCGTTACAATCGCTTCCGCTTCATAAAAGGGAGTTGCGAAAAAAGATATAATACAGGTTAATATGGCTGAGATTAGAATTAATAAGGTTATTTGTTTTAAGAATAAGCGTTTTTTACGATGGTGCTCAAAAACAATAGCTTGCTTTGTTCGATAAATTTGTTCTAGGCTAGGTAGTTTATCTAAAGCTGCTACTTTTTTTTCTTTTTCTACAGTATCAATTTCTTCTTGACGTTGACGTCTAAACTGTTCAGCGCGTGTTGCGCGTTCACTTTCTGCTTTTTCCCGGCGTTCTTTAGCTGCAAGCTCTGCAGCAGCTAGGCGTTGTGCCTTCCAGGCTTGAATGCGCTCCTCATTAAATTTTTTTTTCTCGAGAAGGCGTTTTTCATCGCCATTATCCGTCATTTTTTTTCTTATATCCTATTTTAATGCGATTACACTAAACTTGTTTCCTGCTCAAAAAAATAACATGCTTCTTCATGTGATTCATACATTTTAATTTCACCATTTTGCAATAGTCCATGTTTATCACAAATATTTTGCGTAAGTTTTGCATTTCGAGAAAAAAAGATTAAACCAGAATGCTTTAGTCGTAGTTCTAAAGCCACTTCGCATTTTAATCTAAAATCATCATCACCTACACTTAACTTATCATCAGCTAAAAAAAAATCACAAGGAATAGCTAAACTTACTGCAAATCCTAGTTTAGCACGCATATTAGCTGAATAAGCGCCTATTTTGGAGTTAAGTTCACTATTTGATAATTCAGCAAAGTCTTGACAGAAGGCCTTTAAATCAAAAGGATCAAGGTAATTTAGCTGAGCAATAATTTTTATATTTTCATTGGCGGTAAGAAAAGGATGAAAAGCCCCTGCATAACCTAATGGCCAAGCAGTCTTTTCTTTAATTAAAATACCACTATCTAGTTTCTGTATTCCTGCAAGGATTTTTAAAACAGTGCTTTTGCCAGCTCCTATATTGCCAAGTATACCGACTTTTTGACGCTCTTCAACTAAAAAAGTTGCATCACTCAAAACAATCTGTATGGTATTTAAATGTTTAAAAAACTTAGTAGCATTTATAAACCCTAACAATGTTGCACCTAATTAAATTTATGTCTTTAAATATTACGCACACTTTTATTTAATTAAAATAATTTAGCTAAGTAAATATCTTAAATTCATATTAATCATAAGCGTTTTGACGGCTCATTCTAATAAATAGTGTAATACCAGTCATGACACCAATAAATAAAATAGGCTGATAATATATAGCCATTCTAGAGTGGTAGCTTAAAAAAGTACCATCGCGAATAATTTCGATAGATTGAAATAAAGGATTCATAGCGCCTATGTTAGCTAGCCATTCTGGTAATTCATTAGCAGTATAAAAGACACCAGAAATCCAAAAAACTGGTCTTAATGTAAGGGGTAAAAATTTTTCTACTATAGGATATAAATTTGCTAACTCTGCTGTAAAATTTCCCACAGCAACACCAGTTCCCCAAGCACATAGATAACCAAAGATCATGATTAATGGATCGTGGCATTCTATTTTAGCAAAAAAAATAAAATTTAAGGTAAATAATGTTAAGAATACTAATACACCATTTAATAACTCACTGAGCGCTGCAGCCGCTAATACAACTATAGGTGTTATACTGGGAATATACAGGATGGATTGACTTGTTTTTCTTGTTCTCATAATCGAATTGATAGTATATCTAAAAAGAATATAAGACAGCATACCGGGTATTAAGAAGCTTACTATATCAGTAAATATAGGAACTTGTTTTCCAATTATGGAAAAGAAAATAATAATTGCGCCTATCCATGCTAAAGGATTTATTAATGCCCAAATATAGGCTAATGTATCGCCAGAAAATCTAGATTTTATATCTTTAATAATTAAAGTGTTAATAATTTCATTCATAACTAATTTATTATTAATTTAATGGGTATGAATTTCATAAGCCTACATTTTAAAATGATCTTCCTAAGCCTATGGCAGGGCTTAAGCTTGAAAATATCTTTCTAATATTGGTATAAGGCGCATCTGTTGTAATAATTAAATCGCCATCTCTTATCTTAAATTGTTGTGCAGCAAAAACAGCGTTCATTTGCCGCATATTCAATTCATAGATAACTTGTGCATCTGTTCGCAACAAACTTCTACCTATCATAGGCGTTAATGCATGCAAAATTTCTGCTTTTTCATGTCTTAATAAATAGACTCCAGCTGGATTAGCCATATCGTCGCTTAATCCTTCAGCTAATGCGATGGCTTCAATTAAAGATAATTCACTTTTGGAAAATTTTATTAACTTTTGAACACCTGTTGCACCAAGAACCGTGAAAGAGCGATTTATCTCACTTAAAATTATATTATCTCGTGGGTAAAGCGTGACATTTTTGTCAGGAGCTTGATAGATATCTATAAGTGTTGTTTTAAATTTTTTACCTTTTCTTTCTAGCATCACTTCAGTTAATTCAGGCGAGAGGGTAGATCCTCCGGCCTCAGCAAGTACTGAAACTAAATCATATCGTTCAGGCCTTATTTCTAGAGTACCTGGTTTTGCGACTGTGCCTTGGATAGATACCTGTTTACTAAGTCCTTCTAGCTTTTTAATAATGACTTGCGGATTAATAACTTTATTTTTTAAGATTAAGGTTAAGTTTCGTTGCAATTGCTCTACAGTATTACCTGCTGCTTTTACTTTCCCTACGTAGGGGATATAAATATGTCCTGTCCCTGAGATGATGTGGGGACCGAGGCTCGCAGCGCCTTTTTGATCACCTGTATATAATCCTTCGGAAGCATTTTCCCAAATATTAATCTCTAACTTATCACCAACATCTAACGTTTCATAATTTATAAGATCAGCCTCACTAGCAGCTATCCAAGTATATATAGAACTAATATTTGTTATTGTTGCTACATCTACAGTAACGGGAATAATAGGGATATGGCCATAACTACTCTTATATACATCATACTTTGTAGGGCCACTTCGTGGTAACGTCGTACAACTTAATAACTGCAAATAAAGTACAACTAATATTAATTGACAAATTATAAATCTTACACCAACTCTTCGCACACTTCCTGCTCCCTTAATACGT
>NZ_CP183305.1:0-44340 GCF_048541585.1 Legionella sp. D16C41
TATTGCTGGTTCTTGCCTATTGGTATTTGCCAAGTGGGTTAACCCAGTTTTTTCTACTAAATTACCCTTATCACACCATCGCGTGTATGTCGCTTAAGGAGACTCGCATGAATTTTAAAAATTACCAAAGTCGCTTAAGTCAATTGTCAGCCCGATTTAATTTGATGGTTGTATTGGTGTTTTGGTCTTTTGCTCGCTAACGTGGTGTTGTCTTGCTTCCTTTACGAGGTGTGGTCTCGCCACACGATAGAGGTCACGCCTTTTTCAGGTGGTACGAGTTATTTTAAGTCAACTACAAACGTTGACAGCCATTACTTAAGCCTAATGAGTGAGAATTTCGTCAATGAGCGTTTAAACGTCACACCTGAAACGGTCGATGCCAATCATCAACGTCTGCTTTCTTTTGTAAACCCGAAACATTATTCCGATCTACTTCGAAAACTCACCAATGAGGCTAAGATTATTAAAACTAAAAAAATGTCCTCTACCTTTGCCATTGCAGAGATTAAGGCAAATCCCCAGGCATTGACTGCGGTTGTCACCGGTAAACTCAAGCGTTACGTGGGACTTCATGCCTTAAGTGATGAGCAGAAAACTTACCTTTTGCAGTTTTACTATCAGAACAGCCGTTTATCCATCCTTAAATTTTTGCTAGTAAAGGAGAAAGAAGATGCGTAAGCCATTAAGTATTGCATTGGCTTTGTTAACAGGCGTAGCAATGGGTGCCAGTAGTATCTCAGTCAAAGATAACAGTGATATCGCAGTGACCCTTGCCACGACTAATTACAATCGTCTTGTGGTAAAAAGTGACAAAATCGTGGAAGCAGTTTTTCCACCCGATAGTATGGCGATTAAACGTGATGAGCAAGATGGCTCGGTGTATGTGATGTTGTCTACAGCGCAGCCGTTTACCTTGTTTTTAACCACAGAAGCCGGGCGGCATTTTTCCGTGACCTTAACAGGTGAAGAGACGCTAGGCAAAACCATTGAGTTAATTCCAGAACAGCCTAGGTTTGCTAATGCAACATCCAATGCGACTAAAAGCAATGCTAAAGCCGTGAGTCATCATGCTGTACCACAAGCCATTTTTGCCATGCTTAGCCATATGGAGCAACAAAAGCCATTTGCGGATGTGAAAGTAAAGCGCCAATTTGGGAAAGTTGAGCGCTGGTCTCAAGGATTAACCCTTTTGCCCCGTGAATCCTGGGATGGCCGCCTGCTAAAAGGTGAAGCTATTGAGCTTTATAACGGGGGAAAAGCCCCTCTAGCGTTAAATGAAGATTGGTTTGTAAACGTTGGAACGCTTGCTGTTAAAGTCTCAAAGTCTACGCTTAATCCTGGCGAGCGTGCGATGCTTTATCGCGTTCAGGGAGGCAGCCATGGCTAATGGGCACTTTAATAAATTAGTTAAAGGTCGCCAAATTCGAACATTAATTGTGGCGGGTAGTTGTCTTTTTTTAATTGTATCTTTGATGGTTGTGTTACTTGTTGATGGGCGTCCTAAAAAGAGCGCAGCGATTAAAAAAGCAGCGAATTTAACAGGCATCGTGGACGAATCATTTACCAATGCCATAGCAGACAACGCCTTAACGGCCCAACAAAGTGAGCTTGAATCACTTAAAAAAGAACTTAAGGATTTAACAAAACATATTAAAGCCATGGGTGAGGAACATCATCAGCAATTGCAAGCCCAAAAGGAAGCGTTCACATCTCAGTTAACAACGCTGATGTTGGCGAATCAAGAAAAAGCAACGCCTACAGAGCAGCAAAATACCTCTGCTGAACTAAAAGACGTGCAAAACCCTAAGCTTTGGCATAAACCGCCTACCTATGCCATGAATAACGTCATGACGACAGGTACTACCTTATCGGATGCCACACCTCGCATTCACACGGTCTCTTTTCGACCTAAACGACACATTAATCAACGACACCCTAACAATTACTTAAATCCAGCTCACTATGTGCCATCTAATACCTCTGTTAGAGCCGTTATTCTGGGAGGTGCTGATGCAGATGCCTCAGTCAATGGGCAGTCTAAGAATAATGGCGTGATGCTCTTTAAGTTCTTAGAAGATGGTACGTTGCCAAATGGTGCCCGCTCGCGTCTTAAAGGGTGTCGCGTGAGTGCTAATTCTTATGGGGATATTTCAAGTGAGCGTGCGTTTGCCACGCTTTACCGTTTGTCCTGCGCCCATCCAGGTCAGCCTATTATTGATAAAGAAGTAACAGGCTGGGTGTTTTTTAATGGCAAGGTAGGGATTAAGGGTCAACCGTTAATGCGGGACAACAAGGTGATGACATGGGCCGGTGTAAGTGGTGCTTTGTCTGGTATTGCATCCGCTGCCCAATACGCCCAAAGCATTCAAAATATTGGGCCCTATGGTGCGAGCTCGGTGGTGCCTTCAAGTCAAATTGCACCTTTTGCCGCCTACGGCGGGGCATCGAAAGCGGCAGATACCTTGTCAGCCTATTACGTCAAACGTGCCGAGCAATATCACCCGGTCATTCAGGTAGGCTCAGGCAATGTCGTGACTATTGTGTTTAAAGATGGCTTTTATTTAGAACCTGATGAAGACAAACGCCAACATGCGCTTAATCAAATCAAATCGCAAAATGCAGAAGGACTTATTACCTCTCAAGAGGGTACATCAGAGATGAATTTTACAGTTCCTCCTGAGGTGTTGGGCAAGATTAATAGGGCCAATATGTTGAGTCGCAATGAAGTAGGAGGTTTGCGATGAGAGCAAGTGTAATGTGTTTGATTTTCCTGATGGCTGTACTGTCTTCAGGGTGCGGCACGATGAATTCCAATTTCAGTTGCAATGCGACCGCAGGCGACAGTTGTTTATCCATTGAGCAGGTCGATGCCATGACGCGCTTTGCGGATGACGCAAGGCCAGCTCTGGTAAGGCAGAGCCAGTCTAAAATAGATGCTCACGCCAACAAGCCGCAAGGGCACTTAGTTAAGCTTTCTTCTGGTCAATCGGTGTGGGTGACACAACAAAGCGAGGCGCAATCATGGGCTTAAAGATTGCGCGGTGGCGCGATAAAGCGCGCGAATTTCTCTATAAGGCAAGTCAGGGATTAGGGGAGACCGTGAGTATAAGGCCTGAGTCTCTTTTAACGCAGCAAAAAGTACACGAGTCGCTTACGCTCGATTTGCCATCCATTAAAAGTCTTCTGCCTTATGAAACAGTAAGTCAGGAGGGATTTTTTATAAACCGCAATTCCATGGGGTTTGGGTTGGCACTCATGCCTCTAAGTGGCGCGGATGAATCTTTAATGAAAAGCTTGGCGCAACTGTTTAAAAACAAACTTTCGGTAGGCACTGATTGTACCGTGCTCTTATATAAACATCCGTGGCTGCTAGACCAGCTCTCCCAAAACTATGAGCCTATTCTAAAGCAAGGTGGCATTTTTGCAGACCTTGCACGCTTGAGTCTTAACTATCATTTAAAGGCTATTAAAAAAGGTTATAAAAATGGCCGCAATATACCTGCGGGTTTAAGTGATTATAGTGCTTATCTTTTTATTTCACGGCTCATAGAGGCGGATATTGAAGAGCAACTTCAGGTTTTACGAGACGATTTTGAATCTGAACTTAAAGTCGCAGGTTTTGGTTTTAAGCGATGCAGCGCGCTTGAATTTAAGACGTTGATGCGCGCTTTCATTTCACCCAATTTTGAAGAGTTTTCCTGGCCTCAAGTTGAAGACAATTCTGGTTTAATAAGCGAGGCCATCCCAAATCCAACCACTGTCATTGAAATTGGCAATGAGACGATTGAGGCATCCATTGTCGATAACGAGGGCACATTGCAGCGCACAAAAATGATTAATTGTGAAGTGGTCGGTTTTCCTGACGCTCCTTTTGCCCTATGGCAAACCCCTGATTTGTTTGCCAATTTGTTACACCCTGAACAGGGGATTAATTGTCCTTTCTTACTTTCATTTACTATTCGAGGGGTTAACCAAGAAAAGATGAAAGCGCGCGCCAAATCAAACGCTAAGTCCTTAACCGCGAACAACAATGCCCTTCAAGCTTTTATTAACCCATCCATTCGTGAAGAGGCGGGCGAGTGGCAGGCTGTTCATGAAGGGGCAAGCAAAGGGGAGCTTGCACTTTTTCCAACGTTTTATAACGTCATTCTTTATACGACAGAGTCAAAGGCGCGTGAGCATGTTGCCAAAGCAATAGCAAGTTTTAGGTATTTGGGTTTCACACTAAATCCCAGTCGCTGCAAGCAGTGGCTCTGCTTCTTAGGTAGTTTGCCTTTTATGCTTACAGAAGGGCTTTTTTCAAGCCTTGAGCTTTTAGGTATGACCAAAAAACTCACTCATTTTAATGTGGCGAATCTCATGCCTGTGATCGCCGATTTTAAGGGTGCGCGCCAAGGGCTAATTGTACCGACTTATCGCCATCAGCTTTTCTATTTAAATACCTTTGATGACCGGGTGTTACCCATTACCAATTTTAATCGGTTAACGGTAGCAAGTACTGGTGCTGGTAAATCCTTCTTTGAGCAAGCACAAATTCTAGATGGGCTGTCACGTGGACAGCAAATTTTTGTTATCGATTTAGGGGGTTCTTATAAGCATTTATGTGGGATGGTTGGCGGGAGTTACATTGATGCATCAACGTTAGCGCTAAATCCTTTTACGCTCTTTGATTTTGATGGGGTAACTGATATTAAGGGTGAGCAGATCAACGATTATATTCAAATCAGGGATTTGCTAGCGATTATGGCAAGTCCATCAGAGGCTTTGGGGGAAGTGCAAAAGTCATGGCTTTTAGATGCAGTGGTTGACTGCTGGAAAGAGCACGGCAGACACGCCACCATGGATAATATTTTAGCTTGTTTGCAAAGGATGTTAGACAAGCCTCAATCTCACGGTGAGCAACGGCTTAAGGATTTACTTATTTTGCTCGGCAAGTATGGAAGTTCAGGCATTTATGGTCATCTCTTTAACGGTAATACACCGCTTTTAAATAACGCTAATTTTGTCGTGCTTGAAATGGGCGAGCTTGAATCAAATCCGGAGCTTTTGACGATTGTCATGTTTGTAATGATTGTCATTATTCAAGGGCAATTTTACCACTCTGATAGACAGCGTGAAAAACGCTGCATTATTGATGAAGCCTGGCGGTTTTTAGCCAATGGCTCCAATCCTGTGGCAGCAAGTTTTATCGAGCAAGGCTTTCGAACGGCACGAAAACACCGGGGCGGCTTTGCAGTCATTACCCAAAATCTTCTAGACACGATGAACACCCTACAAGGACGTGCGATTGCAGCAAGTAGTGATACCAAAATCATTATGCGTCAGGGTTCGTTTAAGGAGTACCTAGAAGAACATCCCAATCATTTTAGTGCACTTCAAGCACGGGTTATTGACTCCTTTGGGGAAGCCAAAACACAAGGCTTTTCTAATTTAATGATTCAATTTGGCAATGTGACTACGTTTCATCGTTATTTTTGTGACCCCTTCTTGCGCGTTCTTTTTTCCACCTCAGGGGAAGAGGTAAGCGCCATTGAGTCTTTGATGAGAGAGGGCATGGTCCTAGCTGACGCTGTGCGAGAGGTAGCAAAGCATTACTATGGGGATGAATTATGCGATTAATATCTCTGGCGGCTTTAGCGTTTTTACTCATCACTATAACAGGTATCGCCTTTTACGGTTTGAGCCCTCGCGAAACCCTCGTTTTTTTAAATAAGGAGAAAATAGAAGGCCAATTTATTCGGCAATTAGCCGAGCTTAATGCCGCTGAAGCGCAAGTTAGGCGCACAACAAGGCGGTTTAACTCGGCACTCAATCAAGTCTTAAACGCGTATGCTTCGCGTCATCACGTCATTATTATTGAGCGAAAACTAATGCTTGCTGGTGGTCTTGATATCACCGATGACATAACAGCCGAAGTAAGTGGCCTCATGAGGCAGCAATCATGAAGTATTTCTTGTGCGCAGTCATTATTTTGCTGCAGGTTAGACAAGCTTGCGCGACATCCTTTGGTGTTATTGGGGAGGTTTTTCCTGTGGCTGAAAAAAGCTTTTTAATCCTCATTGAAGAGCGCCTAAGAACATTAATGAACAGTGGCGAGTTGGCTTCGTTAAATGAGCGTTGGATTCAAACGGTCGCGCGTCATGCCAACCGTCCCACATCACTAGGTTTAACCCGAATTCATCAGTCAGCGCGGCATTACTATGTGCCTGAAATTAAGTTAAGTCAGGATATAACAAATAGTGATGGCCGCATTCTGTATGCAGCCGGCACGCAGGTGAATGCACTTGCGCGCCTGCCGACCTATGAACCCTGCTGGCTTTTTTTCAATGGTGATGATGAAGCACAACTTCGTTGGGCGGCAACGCAGCTAAAGCAATGCGCACATCCCAAGCTCATTTTAACGGAGGGTAGCGTGCAGGCAGCTGAGAAGAGACTACAGTCTGTTATTTACTTTGACCAGGCGGGGCGGATTGTTACCAAGTTAAACATTGCACATGTCCCTGCAATTGTTGCCCGCGAGGGCAATCAGCTTGTCATTGTTGAACAAGCAATTAAGGAGAGTGGTGATGTCCTTTAGACTGATTTTATTCATCCTTAGTATTCTCCTTTCTTCTTTGACACAGGCTAAGCAGTGCACCGGGCATTTTGTTAATCCTCTGACAGATGTCTGTTGGCGTTGCTTATTTCCCTTGTCCATTGGTAATACGAAGGTGGTGCAATCACCACTTCCTGATACCAATAATGCTTCAAGTCCCATTGGTGTTTGTCCGTCAAGCATGGGTATGCGCGTTGGGTTAAATATCGGGTTTTGGGAGCCCATCGCACTGACGGATGTCACCGATACGCCTTATTGTTTGGTTAATCTGGGCGGAACTAAATTAAATTTAGGATTAAAAGCCGCTAGAGGTGGGCGCCATGTGGTAGGTAATGGTCAACAACGCGCATTTTTCCATGTGCATTGGTATAAGTACCCCCTTATTAACTGGTTAAACCTCATTACCTCAAGCGGTTGTCTGCAGGTAGGCGATTTTGATATTGCTTATCTCACCGAGCTTGACCCCACTTGGCAAGATTCTGAAATGAGCTTTGTGTTAAGTCCAGAATCAGTCTTGTTTGGTAATCCAATTACGGCAAGTGCGTGCGCGGCAGATGCGCTCTCTTCCACGCTTGCGAACAAACCGCTCGATAGCCTTTTTTGGTGTGCAGGAAGCCAAGGCACCCATTACCCGCTGACAGGACATGTGAATGCTGCTCTCTCGCCTGTGCAAACAGCACTGTTGTTAACTGAGCGCTTAAATTACAAGCTGCATCGTGAGTTTTTGGTGTCTGACTCAAGTGCCTCTTTAAGTGCGATTTGCACAGAGCATCATTATTCCGTGACGCCAAAATCACGTTACCGGTATGAAATGGTCAATCAGGTTGCGGATGGAAAACATTGCTATTCCTCGGGCCATAGCACGCTCATGTGGGAAGCAGGAAAAATTAAGCCGCATATGCCTGACCAATACGGATTTTTAGTGTGGCGAAAACGCAACTGTACCTATATGTAGTTTGGAGAAAGAGATGATTAGAAAAGCGCTCACTTTATTTCTTGGATATCTTGTTATGACATCACTGTCTGCTGCCAGCACGATATCCGTGTTTGTCAGTTTTTCGATGCCAGAGACATTGCTTAAAGAGACATTAACAGAGAGCAGTCAATTACAGATTCCTATTTATTTAAACGGTCTCTACCATGATTCGATGCCAGAAACAGTGCTTAAACTAATGGCGCTCAGTGAGCAAATCCCTAATTTAAACCTTCAAATTGACCCCACTTTATTTGAGCGTTTTGGTATTCATCAGGTGCCGGCTCTTGTGGTTGGCAATGGCAACAATTTTGACGTGATTTATGGGCATTTGTCGATTAAAGAGGGACTAATGCGTATCGCAGGCCGAGGCGAGAGTGGATTTTCAATGCATGAGGCAAGGCAGGTGATAAGTGATTAAGTTTGCTTTTATATTGCTTTGTAGTCTTTTCTTAAGTGCTGTTGCTTGGGCAGGAAAAGGAGCTACTGTTGACCCAGTTAGTGCGCGTGAACAAGCTTTGCACGCGTTAAAGCAATTTAATCCAAGCACCGTAATAGGCAGTTATACGAACACGCCACCAGAATCTGGCATTGCCATTTCAGAAGGCCAAAACCCATTGCCTCAATTAGGCAGTCAACGGGCAACTCACAATGAGACAGCGTCAAGCATTCTCTCACAAGCCGCGCGTCTCCACCTTAAAGCCAATCCCAAGGCATTAGAGATGCAATATGCTGAAACTTTATTATCGGAGGCTGAGTCTGTTTTAGAGGGCAAGTGCTATGAGCAGCCAGCACATTGTCAGATGGATTTTACTACGCAAACCTGCGAGGACAAAACGCGTTATCGCGTTGAGACTTGTGGTAGTACCTTAAGCATTGGCACTAAAACGACGACCCAAACAGTGAATCGCTATCTCTTTTATGAGAACAAGCCATGTACTGACATGCTTCGCAAAACAATTCATTTAGGCATGTGCGATGCAGATGCGCCACCGCCAATCTGTTTACCGAGCAATCTCATTACGGTAAGCGCACAATGTATTCGCCTGGATGTGGTGGTTTCCCAAGGTGGTGTCCCATTAACGGTGCTCAAAGTCCCGAGTTGCCAAGACCCAACCATCACCTTTGATTTGTTGTGGGACCTTGAGGCCTTTGGTGGCACAGTGACTATCACAGCACTTGAGAGCCAATTTGAAGACCGCTGGACGCCTGCCGATTGCACACTATATGAGGAGAAAATTAAAGAAGGCGCGTGTGTAATGACGGCCTCTGACTTATGCTTGGAGCCCAATACCAGTCGAGTCATTGATGGGGCGGTCGTTACCCGCCCTTGCTGGGGTAGGGCTAGCGCTTATCAATGCATCGATGGTTTAACCAGTACGTGTGAGCCGCTACTTTCAAAAGGTTGCTCGCAGATAGATTCCACGTGCACGTTGGCTACTGATAGGTGTTGTGATGTGTTTTTGCAAACGTTTCGCTGCCCTGTCAATCAGTGCTTTCCAAAACAAACCATTTGCCCACATAAATTAAATTGCGCCGAAGGTGAGTGTGCCCAAACCCCAGACGAAATAAGTGACGACATGGCGGAAGGATTAACTCGCTTAGGGGCACTGGCCGGAACAGCGGCTGATGTTTCTACCAATCAAATTAATTCTGGCGAGCCCTCTATTTTTAAAGGTGAAGCAACAGAGTGTGAATCTTACCCATTAGGTATTCATGATTGTTGTCATGATAAAGGGTGGGGGAAGTGGGCTATTCACTGTCCTCCCAATTTGCAAAAACTACTTAAAGCGAAACAAGCAAAACGGGTGCAGAAAGTAGGTCATTACACGAAAAACTTCATTAAACATTATGTCTATTGTGTGTTTCCTTCAGAGCTCGCAAGTATCGTGCAAATCCAAGGCCGCTACGGGCAGCTTCATATGGGGTTTGGTAAACCTAAATCGCCTGATTGTCGAGGACTAACACCTGAAGAATTAGAGCGTATTCAGTTTGATGCGCTTGATTTATCGGCGCTCGCTGAAGCGTTCACTCAGCGCCAAACATTACCTGACGTAAGTGGCATAAGCACTTTCAATGAAGCCAAAATTAGACGCTTTTATCAGGAGGGTAAGTCGCATGATTAAAATTCTATTTCTACTTTGTCTTTTCATGACCTCTGTTTGGGCAGCTGAGAATAAACCGACTGGCTTTCTCTGGTATAACCTCGAAAAAGAAAAGAAAGGAATTGATAAGACCAAACCCTCTGGTATTCCTTTTAAGCGCTTAAGCTATACCGAACGTGATGCTGTTTTGCGCTTCTACACCATGGAAGCACTTCATAAAGCACGCTACACCAAAAAAGTTAAAGATATGCGTGTTTTTTTAAGTCTTCAAGATTACTGGCTTAAAGAATCTTCACGGTTTAAGGCGCTTTTTCAGCAAACGATGTTAGAAAATCCTCAATATGATTATGCGGTGACTCATCCAACCTCCAATCTGGGCGCTAAAATCACCGATGAAGTACGTGAGTCTCAAACTGTCGCGATTATAAACCGCTTATCCAAATCGCATGGGCTATTGTTCTTCTACCGCGGCAAAAGCCCCTATGACTTAAAACAAATACCTATTATTGCTGATTTTTGCAGGCGTTTTAAACTTTCAATGATAGCTGTTAGTGTCGATGGCGAAGTCTCTGCTGAGCTGATGAATTCCCAAATAGACCGGGGTCAGGCCAACCAGCTGGGGGTACGTTATTTTCCAGCTCTACTGTTGGTAAATCCTCGAAACTCCCGTGTTTCGCCCATCGCTTATGGCTTAACTACACAAGATGTCTTGATGGAGCGCATAAAACAAGTGGCCAACCAATTTAAAGGAGAAGAATAAGATGATTCGTTTAAGACTCATCGTATTGTTATTTTGGGGAGCTTGCCTAAGCGTTTATGCAGGGCAAGCACAATGGTTAACACAAATGATTCATGAGCATGAAGACGTTATGCAAACTAAGCGTATTGGAGATTATGAGAAAAAGGAAAAGGGCTTTTTTAGCAATCATGGCTTGATTCTCTTTTATGGTAGTCTTTGCCCGCACTGCAGGGAGTTTGCGCCCATCCTCAAACGCTGGGCTGACCATCATCAAGCAGAAGTACTCCCTCTGGCTTTTGATAATCAACCGTTGCCTGAATTCCCAACATTCTTACCGGCGTCTACCGAATGGACTAATGCCGCTTTTGGCGGTAATGCCATTCATTATCCTGCCCTTTTTCTAGTTAACTCTAAAACAAATGTGCTTTATCCAGTAGGGTTTGGTTCAATGACGGACGATGAACTGAATGGCCGCATGGCGGCGCTTATCACTAAAATTAAAGCGTATGAAAACAAGGGAAAAGTGCAATGAAAAAACGTTTTTTAGTACTTAGTTTATTTGGCTTTTTCTCTACGGCTTTTGCAAATGTGAGTCAAGATTTAGATAATTTTTTTAATGAATGGGGGGTATGCGTCTAATGTGACATCCCCTGCCGCCTTTGAATCTCAAGCCGCAGGTTTCTTTGGCGGTGGTTCGTTGTATTCCCGCAATCAGGTGCGTCAATATCAATTGGTGCAGCTAGATTTACCCAGCTATCGCGCGGGCTGCGGAGGTATCGATTTATTTACCGGCAGCATGAGCTTTTTAAGCGAGCAAAAGCTTGTTGATTTAGGAAAATCAGTGATGACCAATGCGGGTGCTTATGCGGTAGATGTTATGCTTGCCTCCACGGTGCCGGAATTAAAACAAGTTCGGGATTATTTACAACAACTCGAGCAAATGGCCAATCAGGCTAGCATTAACTCCTGCCAACTTTCGCAAAATATGGTAGGTGGCATCTGGCCAAAAACCGCAGAAAGCCAGCAAAAAATCTGTAAAGACCAGGCAGCCATGGGGAAAGAAGGCTTATTTAGTGATTACGTCAAAGCACGGATGGCGTGTTCTGGTAATGGTTTTGATACTGTGATGGATAAAGCATCTAAAGACCCTGAGCGTAAAAAACAAGTAGTTTTAAACAAAAATCTGGTGTGGTCACTCTTGCAAGCTAAATCATTCTTAAATAGTGATCGAGAATTAGCTGAGATGGTCATGAGCTTAACAGGAACATTGATTATCGACAAAGAAGGTAAAGTGATCAATGTTCCATCTCTCGCGGGTAACGCTGATTTAATCAATGCCTTGATTGGTACTCAAAATGGTGTTCAAACAGCAAAGATATGGCGCTGTAAAGATGCAGGTAGTAATAGCCAGTGCCTGCAAGTCAGTCTTCAAGATATCAATATTCCTGAGACTTCCACGCTCACTTACAGGGTTCGCGACATTATTCGTACGATAAACACTAAACTGGTTAATGATGAAAAACCAGGCAATCGTGAGCTTAATTTTTTAAGCATGACCTCCTTGCCGGTCATGAAATTTTTATCCGTATTAAATAGCATGCACTATGGAAGAAGTGCTAGACATTGACATTGAAGAATATTCAATGCTCATTGCCCAAGATTTGTTAACCAATTACCTCACTGAATTACTGCGTGAGGTCAGTGCGGCTACGGCCGGGTCTGAGTTAAATACCGATTTGGTCAAAGAAATTCAACAGTGCATTAATGAGGCAACCACGCGCGTGGCGTCACTTGATCCCAAGGTGGGTCACAAACTGCAAGAAAAACTCACATTGATTGAGCGCATGGCACACATTGAAAAACAAGTTGCTTCTCAAATGAATAGCACAGCTGGTTAAGGAGTAAAACGCAATGATAACGATTCATGTGTTAGCGGGAGGCGAGCTATTCCAACACGTGCTCAATGCCATTAGCGCCTTCATGAAGCAAGATAGCTTTTTGGGGTTGCTGCGCATTACAGCCTTGATGGGCATTGTGATGGCCACCGTTGGGTTTCTTAAAACCCGAGACCCCATGGCGTTTGCTCGTTGGTTTTTGGGCTATGTGCTGTTTGTTAATCTAGTGTTACTACCAAAGACGTCTGTACTTATTGATGATATCTCGTCACAAACCCCAAAGCTTGTGGGAAATGTACCGGTGGTGTTTGCGCTAAGCGCAAGTTTAGTCACCACGATTGGATATGGAATGGCCCAAGTGTATGATGCGCTTTTAACGATGCCTAATGATTTGCAATATACAAAGACTGGTGCTTTGTTTGGTTCACGTTTAATTTCCGCCGCCACGTCTTTTCGTATTAAAGACCCCGTGCTTAAAGAGGAAATGAATGAGTATTTTCGCGTTTGTGTCGTCGGCGATATTCGATTAAATCGTAAGTACAGTGTGGGTGATTTAGCGCAGGCTACCGACATCTGGAAATTGATTACGGCACAGGCCTCGCCCCTTCGCATGATTTCTGTGAGTGGTAAGCAGGTGACTTGCCTTGATGCCTCCAAACCTAACGGGCCTTACAGTCTTCGCAAAAAGCTCGATGCTGAGATTAAAAAGGCTTATACCTTTTTCGGGTGAATTTATTTGGTAAACCAAAGCACACGACTTATGAAGCACTCTTTAGCACCCATCTCAAATCAGCTTTTGACTATTATCAGGGTTTAACGGATACGGCAGGTAACATTTTTTTACAAAGCATGATGATAAATGCCATGAGCGATGGGGTAGCGCATTATCATTCGTTTACCGATGCAACCGCAGGAATTGTTAACCAACAATTTACCAAATCCCAAGTTCAACACCGCTGGAGTTGGGAAGTGCTAGGGCAAAAAGCGCTTTGGATTTTACCAATTACCCATACCTGTCTCACGCTTTTATTGTTTGGTGTTTTTCCTTTAATTATTGCGTTAACCACGCTACCAGGCGGCATAAAAATTCTTTATGGCTACCTGCAGTTTTTTATGTCTTTGCAATTTTGGCCTGTGCTTTTTGCAATTTTAAATGCCGGTATGACGATTTATGGGGCAACATCGTCTGGTGAGTATGGTCAATTTACGATGGTCAATCTTGATAAAATTGATGAGCTACATGCCGATATTTCAGGGGCGTGCGGGTATTTGATGATGCTCATTCCCTTCTTATCGCATGGGTTAGTGTCTAATTTGGGGGGTGCATTTAGCAATTTAGCAACGAGTATGATGAGCCATATGCAAGGTTCTAGCATGTCGGTGGCAGGGGAAGCAGCCAGTGCTTCTTTTGGTCTTGGTCAAACCAGCTTTTATAATACCACGGCTAATAATTTCTCAGCTAACAAACATGATTCCAATTGGACACACATGCATGGTATGCATACTGAACAATTGGGAAGTGGAGTATTAAAAACAATTACAGGCGGTGGTGATGCTGTTTTTGATATTAGTCCCGGCATGACTAAAAGTCATATTCATATTGCCGACTCTAAAGCATTAACAGGCTCATTGAACCAGGCGTATGAGCAATCAACTCAGGCAGCTGCCAATGAGGGTAAAGCCTATCAATCTGCTTTAAGTAATTTTTCTCATCGCGCACTAGCTCTTGCTCAATTATCTGGGCACGATATGCGTCTTGGCGATGGAGTTAGTTCTTCTGATTCAGCTCAATATTCAAGTGCGCTTTCTAAGATGTCACGGATTGCCGAGGATGTTGCCCATCGTAACGGCATAAGCAAAGAAGATGCTTTTGCCGCCATGACCAGTGGTGGTCATGGTATTTCCGGTGGCATTGACCTTCAAAAAAGTATTGCTGGAAAAATCTTTGGCGTTAAAGGGGGAGCGGATGCGCATCTTAACTACAATCGCAGTTCAACCAATGCTTATCGAGCACAAGAGGGCTATGACAAGGTCGTTTCTGCACAGGAGGCCGAAGATTTTAATAAAGCAAGCCAGTATGTTTCACAGTTTACTAAAACCCATCATTTTGATGACTCTCATTCAGAAGCTGCCTCGCTATCCAATCAAATAGGCGTTGATATAAGAGAGGCTGAAAATAGAAGTCATAACTATGATGTATCTCATA
Organism: Legionella sp. D16C41; assembly: GCF_048541585.1. Classification (NCBI taxonomy): domain Bacteria; kingdom Pseudomonadati; phylum Pseudomonadota; class Gammaproteobacteria; order Legionellales; family Legionellaceae; genus Legionella; species Legionella sp. D16C41. The sequence goes on from NZ_CP183305.1 coordinate 14,514, forward strand.
CTCGCGCCATGCGAATTGCAGAGGCTAAAAACTATGTGGAATCAAAATCCGAGCAAATTACGGCTGATCTTAATCAAGCGTTTCCATCTTTTGTTGCATTGAAGGTGGGTAAACCTCATCGCGATGCATTGTTTGCGCGCCCTGGAGATATGAGTTCAATACGGGAATTAGAAGGATTAGCGAGTGCTTTTGTTAACTCAAAGCGCGATCAATTAATTGCAGAATACAGCCCGAATGAATCGTCTTCTTCAATGGACGCCTTCTATCAAAATGAAAGCCAATCTTTAAACCAGAAGAGCAATCACATTGAAACGAATTATCAGAAAAGTAATGATGCGTTAACCCATAGTTCTAAAACACGAGATGTTGGTTTTGCTGATGACAGGAAAACAAACTTAGTGAATCAAGTGGGCAAACAAGTCAATAAGATTCATAAACACCATCAAATCAACGTAGAGCCAAGTAAGCCTGAGCATATTTTGAAAGCTAAAGCTGAGCAAATAAACGAAATAAGAAAAAGAGCCCGATTGGAAATATGATGCTACAACCGGAGTGATTCTAGGGCATGCCGTGGATAAAGGGAAAGAGGCGATAAATGAGTTTTTTAAAGGAGATAAATGACATGATGAGCGATTTAAAAAAGGCACTAGCCATGGATTTAGAGGCGCTAAAACGTCTGGATTTAAGCATTATTCCTGCAGGCGCGTACTATAAACGCTTGTTTGGCGGCTGGCTCTTTTTATTTGCTCTCATTCTTGCCATTCAAACTGCAGCCTGTTTTTTTGCCATCATGATACAGGCTTGGGATTATGCACCTCATACTGATCGATGGGAAAAATCCAATATGGAACATGAAAATAGGAAAGATTCCATTCGTCATAGCCTATCTAGCCTTTATTATCTGGGAGAGAAGTTTCCTGAGGCTAGTGAAGAAGAGCTTAAAATGATTCAAAAAGAAAAAGAGCGCAGATGGCAAGAGGGTTTTCTTAAACGTAAGAAAGAACGTGAATTTAAATACAAAGAGGCACGCTTGGATGAGCATGCTTTGCTAACAGCAAAAATGGTGTTTGGTGTGTTTTTTTCATCCTTGCTGATATCGCTTTTTGGTCTGGGATTTATAAAAAACTACATCATTTTCAAACTTCAAATCAGCCCAAAGCTCCAAACAGGCGCCTACCTTATTCAAAAAGCAAAATGGGCTTTTACAGGATTCTTTTTAATTTTCGGCGTGTTTACATTTATTTTTATCCCGCTCTTTGAGCAGGATGTTGTCTTTTTCTCAGCTATTCCTTGCCTGATCATAGCGGCTATTGCAACCAGCATAGCTGTTAATATGGAGATAAGCCGCATTGGAGTAAGTGTGTTATCAAGAGCCATTTCCAAGTTCTTTCATAAAGAGAAAGAGGGTGTGTGATGAGCAACGAGCCTAATTTCAAACACTATACGCGTGGCGGTCAAATCAGTTTCCATAACCTTCGCATGTGGGATCAAATCACCAAAACATTAAGTGTCATTTGTTTTTTTATGTGGGTGATTTTTACGGTACTTTTTGTTTGGTTTATTATTCCTCTGGAGAGGATAACGCATGCAGTCGCGTTTTATGGGGCACAATTTTTAGAGTTTCTAGGCCAAAAGCATACCTTTGAATTATCATTTCATGGTAAAGCTTACCAGCAAACAGTTAATTCTATTCTGCACTATGCTTACTACCAGGATAATGCAATCCACGTGATTCATAGTCTTGGTAAGTCTGCTTTCTGGGCATTTTGTCTCTCGTTAACTCTGGGGTTAGGTTTGGCTTTTTATTTTATCAAACGGGGAAAAACACAAAGCGCGTGTCAATTTGTTCGTGGCAGTCAGCTTAAAAATTCCCATGAAGTAAAAAAGAAAATCCTGCATGATAAAGCGCATTCAGATATTACGATTGATGGATTTCCCCTTATCAAAGACAGTGAAGTTCAGCATGTACTGGTACATGGCACCGTAGGCACCGGAAAAAGCCAGCTCATCATGAAAATTATGGATTGCCTTCGTAAACGAGGCGATCGGGTGATAGTCTATGATAAGGGTTGTTCGTTTATTCCTCATTATTACCAACAAGATAAAGATGTCATTTTAAATCCATTCGATAAGCGTTGTGCCAATTGGGATATGTGGTTAGAAGCGCCTAGAGATTCTGATTTTGAAAACATGGCCGAAAGCGCAATCCCCATGCATGGTGAATCAGATCCTTTTTGGGTCAATGCGTCGCGAACCGTTTTTTCATGCTTAGGTTCAGTGATGCGAAATCATTCAGATTGCTCGCTTGAAAAATTATTAAAATTGATTTTAACCGATGAATTTTCAACGCTAGAAGACTATCTACAAGGAACCCCAGCAGCCAATCTTGTCAGTAGTAAAATTGAAAAAACAGCAATTTCGATTCGTGCAACGCTTACAACCTACTTAAAGTCCTTTTCGGCACTGGCAGAACTTAATCAGGAAGGGAAACCACCGTTCTCTATTCGGGATTACATTCTTGATGAACAACAAAAAGGTTGGCTTTTTATTTCATCCAATGGTGAGATGCATAAAACACTTAAACCTCTTATTTCGATGTGGTTAGCCCAAGCATCACTTGCCCTTTTGAGTTTAACGCCTGATAGAAACAGGCGTGTATGGTTTATCTGTGATGAATTACCAAGCCTTCATAAATTGCCTCTGCTTGGTGAAACGATTGCCGAGGTACGCAAGTTTGGCGGTTGCTTTCTTTTAGGCATGCAAAGCTTTTCACAACTTACCAAAGTTTATGGGCAGGCAGGTGCTAAAGAAATTTTCGATTTATTAAATACTCGTTTTTTCTTTCGCAGCCCCAGCGCAGATATGGCGCGTCTTGTGGCACTTGAGCTCGGTGAAGAAGAAATCGAAGAATCACGTGAAAACTATTCTTATGGTGCTAACAGCATCAGGGATGGCATTTCGCTTGGAAGCCAGCGTGTTACCCGCCCAATTGTGTCCTATCCGCAAATTATGGAACTTAAAGACCTACACTGCTTTGTACGTTTACCAGGACACTATCCCATTACGGAACTATCACTTGATTTAGGATTTAGAGTAACAAAAGAGAATGGTTTTATTGAACGCAGTATGCCAACAGCCTTTAATTTCTCTCAACCCTCATTTGAGGGTAATTTAGAGCCCGGAACAGGCGGCTATAAGATGAGCAAAATACTAACAAAAAACAAAATCAATGCCGAGTATCAAAACATCGAGGAACTTAATCTTGAGCCCTTATAGACTTTTAGATCAAGAGGTAAGCTTCAGATCGCTAAGTTATCCTATCCAGTTCTAAATCTTTATTGGATAGGCAGGAAGACAGGGTTTCATTTAGCTTTTGGATGGGAATATCTTTTCTCGCTCGGCTTTCGTTAATTTGCTCCATGAACGCATTAAAGCATCTCCGGCGGCCAACTTCACTTTTATCTCTTTAGAAGGCGCTGTTAAATAATGAAGTGTTAATCCACTGACAACACCACCTAATAATGCCGCAGCAAAAAACAATCCTACACGCCAAAATCTTCGGCGCTCAAGGTGCACACGGTGATTGGATAAGTCTGTACTCAACTGGCACAAGGAGTTAATTCCATGGTTAATGGGTTCATGAGCAATATCTCTTACTTCTTGGGCTATGGTTTGAGCGCTTTCTCGAATTGATTGCTTTAATTCGGTTTTAACCCGGTCAACAATTGCTTGCTTGCATAATTTCTCAAACGACTCAAACTGCTTAAGATACTGCTCAAATTGTTTGACAGAATGCGCCATTTGACCTGAAGCTAGCGTAATGATTTCACGTTCTTCATTCAGTTGCCCATAAAGCCCTTTTAGTAACATGACCACTGATTTAAGGTGTTGCATCGTTTCATGGAAATCACTTTCCATGGGGCTTGAAGCGGTCCTGGATAATTCAGGCGTGTGTAGCATTTCCTCGTCATCTCTGTCTAACATGGGTCACCTTTTATAGCTCTAATTCTTTATCAATCGTTTTTATGCGCATGCGTTGTTGAACATTGTTTTTAATAAATTGTTCTGCCTGCTTGGCAAGTTCAGGATAGTCCTTTTTAAATGCATTCATAACGTGCGAATCAAGGGGTAGTTTATCAATTAAATTAATTAATTCTGTATTTTGTTGTGAGGTAAGCTGATTACGTGCAAGCGCTTTGCTGTACGGCGAGAGCAACCCTGCTAATGATTTAGCACAGGATTCTGCGGTTGAAAGAAGACTATTGGCAATGTGACGTGCAATATCTGGATTTTCTTTGGTGAACTGACGCTCAAACGCATCGAGTTTTTGATTGTCCAATTGACTATTTCTTCCCATGACCTTATTCATTAGAGATTCAAGTGAGCGTTCTGATTTTCTCCATGGTTCATCCAACGATGGCGAGGTTATAGGTGTTTTTTCATTGGCAAGCCCACGTTGCCTTGCAAATTCATGTGTTATTTGAGTGTAATCAAGCGTTACATCTTTGGCACGGTTGCGATTAATCGCATGAACTAATGCCTTATCTTGGCCAAACAGGTCACGACTGACAAAAAGTTCACAACTTTTACGGTGACGGGTCATCGCGACATACGTTGAGTGGGCATCATAATGGGTTGTTGGCAACACATAGGCTCTGTCAACCGTCACACCCTGGGCTTTATACACAGTGGCTGCATAACCATGCTCCATGTGCTTGTAGTCATGGGTATTCACGTTAACGCGTTGAGGCGTCTTTTTTAAATCATCGGAGTCTAGTGCCACGGTGATAATACCCGATTTGGCATCAATACCTTCAATGGTGCCCAGGGTGCCATTAATGACGCCTAGGCTATCTTCTCTTTTTAAGAAATAAACGCGATCATTGACTGCAAATGCGCGTTCTCCACGCGCCATGTTAAAGACGACATCTAAGCCTAATTCACCGTCTTTTCGCATAATTGAGCGCGCCATGTCGTTGAGCTCTTTTACATCTTTTCGGGTATAGGCAAGAATGATCTGAGACTCGCAAGGCGATACAATACGTACATCATTCCACTGCTCAATTAAGGCGTGTTTTGCCTCACTCGTTGTTTTAAACCGATGGATATGGTCATGGCTATCGTAGGCATAAAGCGCTTTATCAACGTTACCTCGTGCTAAATGAAGAGATGCATCTACTTGCCAAGGCGTTGTTTGGCGTCTGATTTGACTGAGTTCAATATATTGATAGTTTTCTGCAATAGAGCGAAAAGCCGCCCCCGCTTCAATGGCTTGCAGCTGTTGCCAATCACCAACTAATACCAATTTTGCACCCACCTTTTGGGTTTCACGAGTTAAGCGCTCCATCGTGCGCGAACCGAGCATGCCTGCTTCATCCACCACTAAAATATCGCGTGCATTAAGTGTGAGCGTGCCTTTATCTAAACGGTAAAAAAGGCTTGCAATCGTTCGAGATTCAATACCTGAGTTATCCCTTAAATTAAGCGCTGCAATCCCAGAAAGAGCAACTCCTTTTACGCGATACCCTGATTGCTCCCAAGCCTCACGCGCAGCGCCCAAGAGGTAGCTTTTCCCAGTCCCTGCATAACCTAAAAGCGATTTTAAATCACCTGATGACGTCACATACTCAAGTGCCATGTCCTGTTCTTGGGATAACGTGCGGTTGGATTTGGCAGCGTATATGGCCTTATCCGTGATTTCATGGCCCATTTGATGATGAAGTCTATCGGCATGATGCATCATGGATGATTCAATAGCCAACATCTCGCGTGTTGAAAAGCGCTCTTTTCCTTGAGAGTCAATCCCTAAGAAAACCAGGTCAGCAGAGGACTTAACACGCTCAAATACTAAATTAAATTGGTTGGCATCTTCTGTGTGGCGGTTAATAAAACGGGCTAAATCCTGCAAGGTGAGTGTGGATTGGTTTCGAGTAATTGCATCGAGTGCAATGTCAGGCCGTTCAAAAATAAGCTGGCCATTTTCACGCGCAATCCGTTGATGATCTGCCAAGCGAGCCATACGTTGCTCTGCAGCTTTTGAGCCAATTTTGTATTGGGGTTCTAATGCAATCCCTTGGGCTTGATAGCTGCGATGATCAACCCGTTGGTCGATGCCATGCAAGGCCAAATGACGATTTTCCAAATTAGCCCACTCTTCACGCCAGTGCTCTAAGAGTGCCTTATCATTCCAGCTTCTTTCTTTAAGACCAAATCCCTCAGCATGAGCTTGCCGCAAACTTAAAAGAATATGGGCATGGGGTTGAGTAAGTCCTTCATCATCTTTAGGGTTATGAAAACACACATCAGCCACCATGCCGCGGGCGACAAATTCGGTTTTAACAAATTCACGCACTAATTCAATATTCTGCTTGATGCTTAATTCACGAGGAAGAGCAAGTTGCACCTCCCGGGCAAGTTGAGCATCCTTACGCTTTTCACCAAGCTCAACTGCGTTCCATAATTTAGAACGATCACTCATCCAACCAGGGGCGTTGGCAGGCAAGAAAATTTCTTTATAAACGACATCATTTTTATCGGTAAAATCGTAGATAACGCCCGTTCGCTCATCAACCAGATTTTCTCCAGAACGGTATGCGCTAGCGGCAACAATGCTTCGTCCTTGAGAGCGTGAAATGATTTGAGCACTGAAGCGATAGATGGCCATGTCCTTGTACCGAGTGAGTATTTTAGTAAGCATTGTTCTTATTAAGTTTTTTGAGAATATCAAAGCGCACGTTGCAAAGCAACGTATAAGCGCGCACTTCATTCGCTAGTGCGGATTTTAAGGTCGAAAGACATCGTAATATTTTTTTATTTTTTATCATCTCTTGAAACTTAGTGTAAATCTCGTAGAATCTTTTTATGGATTCCTACTAATGCACAATGATGAGCGATAAACACTCACGGCTTGAGATACTCAAGAAAAAACAAGAACAGTTAAGAGTACAAATACAAAAACTGGAATCACTCGAAAAGTCACGGGAGCGAAAACGGGATACTCGCCGTAAAATTCTCATTGGCTCTTATTTCATTGATAAGGCTAGTCAGGAAGGAACGTTGTTTGATCTCTATCAACAAATGGATAAGTACATCAAACGAAATACAGATAGGGAGTTATTTCATTTAGAACCGCTTAAAGAAGAACAAAGTATTTCAGAAAGAGAAGAATTGAAATTACAGTAAACTTAAGGACTAAGGATGAAATGGATTAATTGTTTGTTTAAACCGCTTATATGGCTTTATAACAAAACCAATTCAGTCGATGAAGAATTCTATTATTCGAATGCAGCTAAAAAGGACGAGATCCGAATCAATCCAGCAACTGGTCTTCCCATGCGAGGCGCTTTTGATACGTCAGGTAACACCCTAGGCACCAGCTCATCTGATTGGAGTAATGACTACAGTCGAAGTCACGCCTCAAATTCTCGCTTTAATTCATTTAATAATCGATTTTAAATATATTAATGATGATTATAACGCTTTCTTACTTGGCAAAGAAATAATTAACTTATTAGATAGACTAGTTAAGCTTTTGTTAGACTATAAAAATAAGGTTTGCCTAAGCTATTATTCCTTATGCTATTGTCATTGATGCATTGATGACCCACCAATTCAATTTCTGTATAACAACCAGTATATGTTAGCTTTATTGTTTTTAAGAATCGCGTTATTTATGGTGGGTTCTACCCACTGTAAATAATGTGAAACGGGGGTATGGGGATCTCCCCATAAAACGTTACAGGTTAAGTAGAGTGAGAAGGGTAAGCCACCGAATAGTTTATACCCTTCTTTTAGACCATCAATAATCAAAAATTTAATTTAATATGGAAAAAATTTTTTCTATACACTTATCATTGTATGCTTCTTTAAGTAAATCGTGCCAGCTATTGGGAGGTTTTCCTTTTTTTAACATTCTTTCAAATACTGAATACGCATCAGTTTTTTTATTGTAAGCCCGTTTAGTATTCTCATCATTAACCCAGGCATAGATTATGATTTTTTTCTCTAGGCTAAATCTAAAAAATAATCTGTATTGCTGAAAAAATTTAGCGCGGAACCAATGTTTATTTTGATTACCCAAAGTCTCGCCTAGCCGATATATAGAGGCGCTAGGATCGGTTGGAATTTTTTTAAAAGCTAAGTCGGCAATAGCAGCTAATAGTTTTGCTTTATTTTTCAAATGAAATGTTGATGGATCTTTTTGTTTTATTTTCTCTACGTCCTTTATCAAGCTATTAATCTGTTCCATAAATATCGGATGTACCAAAATAATCCACCCATTGATAATAAGAGGTTCTATCATTTAGATTTACTCTGGGTGTGTTCTGGCTCTTCTACTTCTTCAGGTAAAGCTTCTTCTAAATCAAATTCAACATCTGCCACTAGAGATTCAATTTGACTTAATAAAGACTGATTTATGGGCTTTAAACGTTGCGGATTATGTTTCATATCTTCAGCAAGAAAGGCTAAGAAACGATCTATCACAGGATCATTGTTATTATCGTTTATCTTCGATATAACTACATTTCCATTGGGTTGAACAGTATATAATATTTTATCCCGTTTATTTAAATGTAGGGCTTTTCTGACAGCGTCAGGAATAGTAGTTTGATAACGATCGGTTAGAGTGGATTCAGTTTGTAATACATTAGCCATTGAAGTTCCCAAAATAACTTTATACTTGATATAATGGTAATGCAATTGCATTACTTTGTCAAGGTTAATACTTAATAATTTGGTCAAATACAAACTGATAATCTGCTGCTATATCAAAGTAAGTTAAACAGAGCTTGCAAGGTCAAATGTTTTTTGGCTCTGCAACTATTAAAAAGAACTTTAGCAGGCTTAAAATTTTTAGAAAGCAGCTAACGATAATTAATAAAAATGTTATAGAGTTTTAAATGGATAGTTATCAGCATAAGGAAATTTAATTTTGATTATTCAAGCTCGAGCACTAATTACAGCTTGAACTGTTAGAAAAAATTGCAACCAAAGATATACAACAGGGCTTCTATGCTTGGAGGGTGCTTGGATTATTTGCTAACCCTATAGATACTAAAGTAGTAGAAAATGATACGAAGAGCTATGTTAGACATCAAGTTAACTCACAAATTAACTGTATTTTGTGACCTTTAAAGTCGAAGTGTTTAATATAATCAATCTTGTTAAAATAGCACGTTTTGAGTGAGTCATTGATATGAAAAAGCTAGCTGCTTTATTTGCCTTGTTCGTCCCCTTAACAACTTTTTCAGAGCCACCTAAAACGTTTACACAAGCTAAAAAACAAGCTCGCGTCATGTTTGCCTTTCAACGGGAAACACTTTATTGCAAATGTAAGTTTGATGCACGCCTACGTGTTGATTTAGCAAGCTGCAATATGCAATCAGCCTCTCGATTTAAACGGGCGCGTGTTATTGAATACGAGCACATGATGCCTGCTGAAAATTTTGGCAATCATTTTCAATGTTGGCGTGAACCACTTTGTATCAAAAAGAATGGTAAGCGATTTAAAGGCCGTAAATGTTGTGAAAAGATAGATAAACAATTTAGGCAAGCTGAAGGTGAGCTCTATAATTTATGGCCCGCTGTAGGGCTTGTAAATGGTGCTCGTTCTAATTTTCGTTATGATAAATTAGAAAAGCACTCTCTATTTTACGGCTGCCCAATAACTATTGATAAGGATTCACGACGCGTTGAACCAGCTGATTATGCCAAAGGAATTGTCGCGAGAGCCAACCTCTTTATGGCTTATAAATACGGCATTAAATTGAGCCAAGCTCAATGCACCCTCTTTACAATTTGGGACAAACAATTTCCGCCAGCTGCAAATGAAAAATGGTGGGCAGAGGCAGTAGAAAAAATAGAAGGATACCCTAATCCTTTTATTAAAAATCACCAATAGGAATTTGTTAAAGCCCCAAAATACGCCATCTAATTATTTAAACTTCTTTTTTTAGAGGAACCGCTATTTGATTGTGGAAGCATGGCAAGATATCGTAAAATTTAATAGTGCTAATTAAAATTATATTTAATATTTATAATTTAGCACATTAATAATAAAGATATATTCTAATAATCAAGTTTCACCATCCTGCCAACATTACAAACCTAAAAATAAATAACTATCAATCGCCTCTTGGCCTTCTAATCTTATTTCTATCAATTTCCCAAACCATTTACCTTCCTTTAAATCAAACTTTAATAATGAGGTTAATGCTTTATTTATATTCTGATACTCTATCTCTATGGAATCACCACAATAATTTACTTTGCCTAAAATAAGGCCGTATTCCTTTATCCAGACTAGACTTATCCTACCCTCTTCAGGTAGATCCTGCTTCTTAATAATAGCCAAGCTTTGATTAGGCCATGAGGACTGGCAATAAGCATTATTGATAGTAAAGACAAAGGATTTACTGGGATAATTTCCAATGATATATCTCTCAGAATAAGATGTTTCAAACTGATGCAGGTTTTCATTCCAAAGGCTTAGGGGAAATTTCTTTAAGTTAAGAGAGTCATGCTCATAGACTCTTGCATCGAATAAAGAAGAGGCTGAAATATTAAAAAAATTTGCTAACTTTTTAAGGATTTCATTCCGCGGTTTTTTAGTTGTGCCTGATAAAATATGATGTAAGGTAGGCTGAGGAATATTAATTTCCTTCGCTAAGTTTAGGGCTTTTATGTGATGTTTAGCTAAAAGCTGCTCTAGATTCTTTGCTAATACAGAAGTCTCAGACATTAATTAAGCATTATCCTTGTAGCTGCTTTTTAAGCATATCCATATCGACTATAGCCCAATACTGAGTAATTTTACCTTCTTTTAATTGATAAATAGTTACCCCTGAATAATTGACATGTACTTTAGAGGGGGCTTTATCTAAAAACTCACCCTCTTGCTGACCTTCTGCATGCCAGCGACTAACAACTTTATCGTTTTCACAAATAAAATCATCCCAATAAACTTTAAGATTGGGAAAACCCTTATGCCACCTGGCAATTACGTCTGTCATTTGCTCTGTGCCTTTCGTGGTTTTTACAGGGCTGTGAATTAGGGCTTCAGCATCAAAAAATAGCTTTACTGCACTTAAGTCTTTTTTATCCCAGATCTTTGAATGATAGGCTTTGATTATTTCTAAATTATTCATAAAACACGCTTCTATTCGTTTAAAGAGTTATTTTCTCAAAAATATTCGAATGGTCTTATTACTTTCCTTAGCGTACGTTTTCGTCCCAGTGGACATTACATCCCTATTAGGGGTAATGACCCCATCTATGTCAAAATTTACGGTTAGCTGTTTTCAGTATTTAGAGCTAGCCGTTTAATATACTCAGCATGAGCTATTTTACGTAACTCATTATTACCTAATAGCCTTCTATAGTGGCTATGGCTCCAATTATCATCTCTAAGAGAAGTTATTGGTATATTGTACTGTAGTAACATTTCAGTGAACGGTTCGCTTAAACAAACAACTTCACCATTTTTATCTAAAATACTAGCTGAGCCTGGGCATACATACTGCTCATCATTTTCTAAAATAATATCGCTGCTTGCAAACCAGCATTCATTTTCGAAGGCCCGTGCAATAAAATGGCTTCTCCTATTAAGATAATTGAGCATTCTAGCGTCATGTTTTACCTTGTTATACATAGGGCAGAATATGAGCTGAGCACCTTTTAGCGCTAGGATATGGCAAGGTTCTTGATAAGCACAATCAATACAAATGACTACGCCATATTTAATTCCTTTTTTCTCAAAAACAGGGAATTCCTGTCCTAAAGTAAAATAATCATAAGGCGAATACGTATAGGCTTTACGATATTTTCCAATATGCCTACCTTTCTCGATAATTACGACCGTATTGTAAATTTCATTACCCTGTTTCTCATTAAGTCCAATCAATAAAGTTGTTTTATTAAAACGTTTTAGTTTTTCCAGTAGCGTGGAGTAAGCCGCACTATCTAAATCAATTGAATGAGCGAAGGCTTCTTCTCGTGAATCAAAATACCCATGTAAGAAGGATTCTGGCATGCATAAAATATCAATATTTCTTGCTTCTGCTATATCGAGCTGTTGAATTGTTTTTTCTAAATTAGTGTTAAAATCACCAGGTTGTATTTCTCCTTGAAAAACAGCGATAGATAAAAATTTATTAAAAGGCATAGTTTACCTTATATAGAATAGTGGTCAGCTTGAAGTGTACTCTATTCTGATTTAATCCCAGAATTATATTAATCGATTTATGAAGACTCAAAGATAAATCCTCTTTTTGTTTATTTATTATTCTTTATCTTTATGCTCTTGTATAATATAAAACGACCGTTTTTAATTATATTTTTTGTATCTGTTTTTAACTTTATATATTTAATATATTCTGTATAATTTTATTCTTAAATAAGGTTAATTGTTAACATTGATTTTAATTGGATAAATTATGGCCAAAACCATCGCTTATATTCGAGCATCTACTGACAAGCAAGATTTGAATAACCAAAAATTAGAAATTTATGAGTTTGCTAAGAAAAATAAATTAGTAGTGGATGATTTTATCCAGATGACTATTTCCAGTCGGAAAACGATTAAAGAGCGGCGTATCGATGAAATGCTTTCTATTCTTAATTATGCTGATACCCTCATTGTCACGGAACTTAGTCGTCTAGGTCGAAGTACGGCAGAAGTGATTGGGCTTATCAATGAGTTAATCAAAAAACAAGTTCGAGTCATTGCTATCAAACAAGGTCTTGATATGAAGCAGCATGATATGACCTCTAAAGTAATGATTACCCTTTTTTCATTATTTGCTGAACTTGAGCGTGATTTAATTAGCATGCGGACGAAAGAGGCGCTCGCCAGCAAACGAAGAGAAGGAATTCGCCTAGGTAAGCCCAAAGGAACGATTCAGAAAAGTAAGTTCGATAAAGATGTCGATAAAATCAGAGATTTACTGAAATTAGGATTATCGGTTAGAAAAATTGCTTCCTATTTAGGTTATAGTAATCATATTGGCCTTAACATGTATGTTAAGAAACATAACCTTAGACAAGCAGCCTCTGTATCATGACTGATAAGCATTCAAATCGCTATGCTGTGCCTGAAGATGAGAATTTTGAACCTGGCGCGGAAGAGGGCATACTTAAAAATTTTCTAAAGATTAAACTTAAAGATAAGATAGAAATTATTGAGGAACAGGAATTACAACGAACTGAATTAGAGTTACTAGAAATTTTTAATGAAAATCATTGTTTCACTGCTGAAGATTTATGTAATATTCATGAATTATGGCTTGGAGATGTTTACCCTTTTGCTGGGAAATACAGAACAGTCAATATGGAGAAAGCAGGTTTTCCTTTTGCTCCAGCAATAAATATCGCTAAATTAATGTCAAAATTTGAAAAAGAATACCTCTCCACCTATACGCCATGCCATTATACTAATATGGATGAACTGGCTTATGCGCTAGGTGTTGTACATGTTGAATTTATTATCATTCATCCATTTCGCGAAGGAAATGGGCGCACGGCACGCTTGCTAGCTGACTTAATGGCTATGCAAGCAAAAAAGCCACCTTTAAATTACACAGCCATTGATCAAACACAAAATCCCGAAGGATTCTCTCACTATATTCTCGCAATTCATGCTGGGTTTACAGGAGATTACTCTTTAATTAAAAACATTTTTAAATTGTTAATAGAGCAATCTATTTAGATGTTTTATAGATTTTTTTCTTGCCCTGTGAAGGTATATTAAAAGATTGGAGAACAAGGCTTTTTTCATAAATGCCTTCAACGCCACACGATGTTCTTACGGAGCGCTGTACTAGACGCTTACGATTGTCAGCATCTTTGAGATAGGGATTTGTATTGATAAGAGTTTGTTTTTTCATAATTAAAGTATAACACATTTAAGCTTTTGTCTTAAAGGAATATAAAACAATACGTAACCCTAAATAGTCGTTTTGCCAGACTTTTCTAACCTTAACGTTTCTATTTAATTTTTTTCCATTTTATTTCAATGCCAAGCTCGTATTCTTCGCCTTCTTCTTCATACTCAAATTCAACATACACATCAACGGGTACATAAACACGTTTTTTGTTTATTTGTAATTGAAAGCCTTTGTTTTGCTCAATAGCCGCTGCAATTCGTCGCAATTTATTGGCAACTGCTGATGAGCCATATATCTTTTCCAGTTCTATTGCCTCTTTGTCTGTCATAAAAACCTCCAAATTCTAGCGTGTTATATTCAAATTAAATGATTTAAAAATCGTTATTCACTATAAGTAGCATAGAGCGTTAACAGTTTAATTAGTGTTGCTTGTTTAACGGGAGCTTGCCGATATAACAAATAGCCCCAAATAAACGTGGATAAAAAAATATTAAATGGAATTGATTTCAATGAGCTTTGTAGAAGCAGCAAAAAACATTCATCCTGCAACTCAAAAATTCCTTTTTTCATCACCATCTCCCGCGTGTATTCATTCTAATTATAGAAAAGTCTTTCCATTTTAGTTGTATTTTATTGGTTAATTGCCAACAATGCTTAATCCAGACGCTCGGCTTTCTTGACCAGTCCTTCATGGACTTAACTTACCTTAATTACCCTGGCTATACTTAAGTTAGAACAACTACATGGGCGCAACTATGCTAGAGCGTTTAGTCTCTTTGGGGAAGGTAGATGAACTAGAACAAGCTTTGCTTCATCTAGTGATTAACTTTTCAGAAGAGGCTATCATCACTAAAACGCTTCAAGGCCGTATTACCAGTTGGAATCCGAGTGCTGAGCGTCTTTTTGGCTATTTATCCCATGAAATCATCGGTCAGCCTGCAATGCGTTTAGTCCCACCAGAGCGCTTAGAGGAAGACACTGTTTTTTTAAAGCGGGTGGCCTTAGGTGAAAAAATAGAACAGTTTAAAACCGTCGTGTTGAGAAAAGATGGTCAAAAAATACCTGTGTCTTGTTGCTTTTTTCCCTTGAGAGATAATCAAGGTAGCATCATGGGTGTTTTTAATATGGTTCGCGATATCACTAGCGATAAAAAAAGAGAAGAAACCGAGCAGCTATTAACCTCTATTATTAATTCTTCTGATGATGCCATTATTAGTAAAAATTTACAAGGTATTATCACCAGTTGGAATCCGGCCGCCACGCAAATCTTTGGCTATAGTGCGCATGAAATCATAGGTAAATCCATTTTAATGTTAATTCCTTCAGACCGCTTTAATGAAGAAACCTATATATTAGAAAAAATAGCTTCAGGTGAGAAAATCGACCATTTTGAAACCGTGCGCATTCGCAAAGATGGTAAGCCAGTCCATGTGTCGGTATCTATCTCACCGATTAAAAATAAGGAAGGTATCATTATTGGGGCGTCTAAAATTGCACGTGATATCACCGAACTTACGCTGCAGCGCTATTTAGCGACGCATGATGCGTTAACAGGCCTTCCTATCATACGGCTCGCTTATGACCGACTGAACCGGGCGTGTGCGCATGCTAAACGCAATAAAACAAAAGTGGCGGTTTTATTCCTAGATTTAGATGGCTTTAAAGCCCTTAATGATACATATGGACATACCACAGGCGATGTAATGCTTAAAATCATTGCGGAGCGCTTAGTGAGTTGTTTACGCGAGGAAGATACCGTCGCTCGCATTGGTGGCGATGAATTTTTAATCATTTTAGGCAACATCTCAAACCAGCGTGTTATCAAATCCATTGTTAACAAAATCATTAAAACGATTAGTGAGTCAATTGACTATGATGCTACCACCTTTAACTTGAGAGCCAGCATCGGTGTTGCGCTTTATCCGGATGACAGTGAGGCACAAAATGAGTTAGTGCAATTGGCCGATAAAACCATGTATGCCGTGAAGAAAAGGCAGAAGGAGGCTTATGGTTTTTATGCTGATTACAAAAAAAACCGGCTTGATAAGTAGTTACCCTTCCTAGCCTCAACGCGTTTAAAGATGAACTAAGCCTATTGGGTTTTCCCGCGTATCTAGCTAAACTAACAATGAACGCTTTAAGACCACATGGCAGAATAGTATTTTTTGCAATGCGCCTTTTTATTTATAGCCTTTAAAAATTAATAGGCTAACTTTATTGAAGTGGTTGCGACTAAAAGGGAACAATATGCCAAGGAGAACTAAGTTAGCAACGGGATTAATTGACTTAAATCTAGCTTATCAAGCCCTTCATTCAGCCAACGATGGGATAACTATCGTTGACATGCAACAGCAAGATGAGCCATTGATTTTTGTTAATCGTGCTTTTTTGCGAATGACAGGGTATAAGAAAAAAGAGGTACTTGGAAAAAATTGTCGGTTTTTACAAGGAAATCTTTCACACCAGCCTGAAGTTTTAAAGATTCGCAACGCGTTAAACAGCCATAAAAAATGCCGTGTTGTTTTAAAAAATGTTAAAAAAGATGGCTCATTATTTTTAAATGAATTGAGTCTTGCGCCTATTATAGAAGCTGATAAAACAGTATCTTATTATATTGGCATCCAAAAAGACGTAACCCATGAATTTTTACAGCAACAACAGATTGCTTACCTTGCTGACCATGATGAGTTAACAGGATTAGATAACTATCGAGGTTTTTTTGCAAAAATCAATGACCTTCTTGTAAGAGGAAAGAAACAAAATTTATATCTTGCGATTGGTATTGCAGATATCAACTCTTTTAAACAAATTAATGACCAATATGGCCATGTTAAAGGGAATAAAATTTTAAAGCTTATTGGCTTACATGGTGCTATTGAATTTAGAGACTATGATATTATTGCACGTTTTGGCGGCGATGAGTTTTGCTTTGCTTGTTTAACGCAGCATACACTGTCTAGCTTTTTTTACGAAAAGATTAATACGATTATCAATAAAGTTAATCACGATTTAGGGAACACATTAGACGTTTCAATGAGTGCAGGGATCCACATTGAAAAAATAACCACTAAAACGAGAATAGATAAATTAATTCATCTTGCAGATTGCAATATGTATAAAAATAAGCATTCTATTAATAATTAATGCGCTAGTTTAGTCATTGGTATTTATCTAGGCTCGACATTAAACAGACGTGACTCATCGGTTGATGTATTAGGCGTAATCGACTCAACAACACGGTTTTGTACCTGAGTCACTTTTAAGGTTCGCCCCAGCCACTGCTTGCCATTCATGCTTAATGCCTTTTCGGCTTCCTCTTGCGAAGAGAAGGTGATAAACGCTATCCCTTTTGACTGACCGGTAAAGCGGTCTTTCACCAAATCAAACTCAACGATTTTACCATATTTACAAAATGCCGTTTCAATATCATGCGCCGTGGCCGAAAAGGGCAAATGTGCGATGTAGAGGGTTCTCTGATTCATAGTAATGAGCTATTCCTTGAGCGTAGCGAACAATAACCTAGGATTAAAAGGAAAACGAACAGGCAGACAAGCTAAAAGGATTATTGTGCGCTTTTTTAAAATTATCTTAACTTAATTACTGAAGGTGAGCAATTGGGTGAGGCATCTAACCAGCCTAGCACGAACAACGTATAAGGTTCATTAAGACGTATTGCGTTGTCTTCCTTTTCATAAGATAATAACGCTTAAATCTAAATGATTTTTATTGATGTTAGATGTCTGCGTTATACCAACTTCTGTTTAAGAGCCAAGTTAAAAAACCATTAACTGACCAAGCGCTTACTCAATTAGCCAAGCGTTGTCGTTTCAAAAACTTTACCCATCAATTAAGCGGTCTTTTAGTTTACTCTAATGGGCATTTCTATCAACTACTCGAGGGAAGACTGGAGTCTCTTGAAAGCGTTTATCAGTGTATTTTACAAGATAGGCGTCACCAAAAGGTGGTGTTACTTGCTAAAGAGCCTATAGTTGAACGCACGTTCTGGCGCTGGCATATGAAGTGTGCTGTCATCGATGATAAAGGGGATATACGAGCACAGCTAATTGCGCAGATGCAACAAGATAAGCTCTTAGCGAGTACTAACAAAAATGATGGAGGCTTTATCCTTAGACCCTTTTCTAATATGCTTTTTAAGCAAGTAATAAAATCGTCTTCTACGCTATAATCATTAACGAGTTATGCGCCTATTTAAACTAACCGGGTATGGTCTAATGGGTAATTTTCTTCTACAGCAATATTACTGATGATTTCAATCACTTGACCATAATAGCCCAATTGCCCCAAGGCTATTCGATTGGTAATATCAAAAGGTTCTAGCTTGCAACTGCCTATCTGGCCTAAGGGCTGCTTAACGAGCTCATTGACTCTTGTATCGCCATTTGAATGATAAAAAATGGTAATGTGGGGATTAAATTTATCTTCGGCGCTCATCACACCAAATTTATCTACTTGTTGCTGCTCTTCTAATGACATAGTGAGGTATCGGTCTTGAAATTGCTGCAACATGCCTTGCCGGTAAGGTAAGCACACTAGGACAATATTATGATGTAGTAATTGCAATGCGCTATTGGGTTGGACCTCCCAAAACACATGTCTTGTTGTAGCCTTAAGTTCTGCTTTCATTTCAATGGTTAAAGAAGTAAAGTCTTCTACAAGGTGCTTAAGTTTAGGGAGTAACTCGTCAACCGCACTTAATGGAAACCGGCCTTGAAACAAACTAATATGATAACGTGTTTGGATATTTTCTTTTTCTGGCATAGGTGTTGCGAAAATCTTATTAAAATGAGCCGCCATCTGCTCAATCGGCTCAGGTAGCTTAATAATAATAATACCCAACTCAATGACCTCGGGTTCTACCGTGTTAAAGAAATTAAACATACTATCGACTATTATTTTATTGATTATCATTGCTATATCATACTGTAATTGACTTACTTATTATTTGCTTTCTGTTAAAAAATTTAATTAACTGTTTTGATGCATAACTATTTTTTCATACTTTAAAAGTTGAAATAATTTATTGAAACACCTATAAAATTTGAAAAACAGCTAGGTAGCTAGATGAGTTGTCTTTAAATATTTAAAACCTTACTCCATTATGAAGAAAGCAAAAGCGATTGTTAATAATTGCTATGCTGTTGTATCAGTAAGCACCTGAATAGTATAAACAAGATTTAGTTTTTAACTTGAGGTAAAGTTATATTAGTTTAGTTAATTTATAATCTTGAGTAGTTCAGTGAGTTTAAAATGTTAATGTGCTAAATTACAATAAATTTTTAATTAAAATCGGTGAGTAGGGTAGGATTCTACAGTATGAAAACGTTGATTTACGGCTCATCTTCACAATCACTTAGCGGTATAATTTTTTCATAGGTGTATAAGAAATGATAAAAATTAGTGAATAGGATTAAACTATTGGCCAAAGTAGCTTACTTAATAATTTATGAGGTAGTTACTTTAGATAAACTAAAAGCTAATATCTAAATATTTAAGCTTATAAAGGATTAGACTTTATAAGCTAATGCAGTTAAATTTTGAGCTAAAGGTGTCTTCATTTTTTCCTTTAAAATTTGCTCTATTCATTTCCTCTAAAAATGTTTTATCGCCTGTTTTTAATTTTAACTTTGAACCAGTAAATTGTGGTACCGCTTGGAAAGAAGCAACTTCTCTATTAGGACTGATAACTATTCAAATCGCTATGCTGTACTTGAGGAGGAGAATAAGGAGATGGGCATACTGCTACTTAATAGCTATGCAAGCAAGGCTTTATACTCTATTCATGTTCATAATAATCCTGAATCATTGTTTTCCATATGACGTTGGACATATCAGGCCAGGTATTTTTATCAAAGCTTGGACAATTGTTGAGCTTTTCCTTTGGTATATGAAGTAAAAAACAATTTCTTTCTTCGTTGTAAGAAAAAATAGACCATGGCATCGCTAATAATTTATTGTTTATTCCTAGAAAGCTACCAAGAGAAATTACGATATAATCGACTTTTCCAGCGAATTTATCTAGCATCAACGCTATAACTTTACCCAACTTTTCTTTCTGATAACTTTCTACATTTATACCAATGATATTATGAGCATTTACAATTTGATTAGACATACATGTTACTCTCATTAGTAATCTTTCAAACTATATTTAAATAGGTCCTAAGACGCTATTACTTGAATTGTTTAGTTGACTGTAATTTTAATTTCAGATAGTCGTCTAATGGAAGTCAACAAATAGGCCACTCTTGCCCAGTTTTAAATATTAATTGTTATTTATAGATTAGAAGATGAGCTAAATACCGTCAAATTAAAGTATAATTTCTCTAATAATGCGCATTATTTCTAGATTTAGGGGTATTGACCCCATTCGTGTCAAAATTTACGGTTTGAACCCTAAATTGGCTCTGAAACCGTAAACTCTCCCATCTCCTCTATTTCAGGTTGAAAAACAGTAGTATTGGTAAAATAGGTTCCCATGGTAATCAAATGTTTATGGGATAAAAGTGATATATGAAAAGGCGTTTACTGCTTTTGGTTATAGCATTGCTTTTGGGGAACAGGCGAAATTCTGGTCATTTGATATCGGCAATGGCGCTCTTTTTGAAATTGCTCAACATCAAAACCAAGATAAACTAACACCTTGCCACATTGCGTTTCGTGCAAAGAATAAAGATCAAGTTAAAGAGTTTTATATATCAGCCATTAGAGCTGGTGGTCAATGTAATGGTGAACCAGGACTCAGGCCTCAATATACTCAAAACTATTACGCTGCTTTTATAATTGACCCAAGTGGGCATAATATTGAGGCAGTCTTTGACTCTAAACCGTAAATTTTGACACGAATGGGGTCGATACTCCTATTATTAGAAATGAATTCTATCATCTCGTAATCAAAAATGAATGGATGAAGATTTTTTATATAGAGGTGTGATAGTCAATTAATCATGATCATTTTTACCAGGATCACGGCCGGAAGTCAGTTTTCTATTTAAAGGAGTAAAGGAAACGACCGTTTTCTTTACTCCTTTCCAAATAAATCAAGTAAACCCAATTTAAAAGGCATCTGGCGTAAAGAAACTCTGGAAAATAATCAAAGTAAAGAATATAATATACACACAAGACTTTCTTCACTTTTTTTAAGTGCTAAACAATGAAAATTGGATATGCTCGGGTCTCAACCTTAGAACAAAATTTAGATTTACAACTCGATGCTTTAAAACAAGCCGGTTGCACAAAAATTATTACCGATGAAATTAGTGGCTCTGTCGCAGAGAGGCCAGGACTTAAAAAAGTCAAAGAATTATTACGTGAAGGCGACACGCTCGTCGTTTGGCGATTAGATAGGTTAGGCCGCTCGCTTAAACATTTAATTGAATGGGTAAATGAACTACAAGCACAAGCCATAGGCTTTGAAAGCTTGCAAGAATCAATCAATACCATCACTTCAACAGGTCAACTCATTTTTCATATTTTCGGCGCCTTGGCTGAGTTTGAACGAAACCTTATCCGAGAGCGTACAAAAGCAGGACTTGCTGCAGCCCGCGCCCGTGGTCGTCAAGGTGGGCGCCCCAAACAGTTAGAGCCCAGCAAACGTAAGCTTGCCGTTAAACTCTATCAAGAGCGTGAACATACCGTACAAGAAATTTGCCGGATGATGGGTGTTTCTAAGCCAACTCTTTATCAATATTTACGCGAGCATGACGAGCAAATTGTTTAATTTCGGCTTTTAGTAGAAATAATAGGAATGGGAAATATATTTTTTAAAGATAATCTATTCTCATTCCAGGAACTTAAATAAGAGACCATGGACAAGAAGATAAAGCTGAAGTTTTAACGGATGCTGAATTTGAACAATTACCTCTAGTAGCTAACGATAGTAAATTGGCTATTTGCAATGATGCAATGAATTGATTTTTAAATATAGTTTGAGGGTGAATAAGGTATAATTTATTAGCATTTTAAGTTAATGTGCTAAATTTGTGGTGTCTCTTAATAAGCTCTTTGCCTCTTAGTTATTCAATGATATAAAAGATAGGCAACTAAGAAAACCTTTCAAAACAAAGGAGTTTTCCCCTCTTCTACACAAACTTATCCACTGATTTTGTGGATAAGTTCCGGGTCTCGAAATGACCGGACCCAATTAAGTTTAATAAGGAGAATTTTTAACATAGCCAATCAATACAAAGGGGTTTATAAACCTTATTCATAAATACGGTTTATAAATATGGTTTATAAATGGCTATGATGGACACGTCTTATAAACCCTATTCATAAACCTCATTATACAAAGGGGTTTATGAATAGGGTCCTGCCGAACGATACTACTCTGACATAAAAATATATGTAGCCTGCTCTAAAAGAGGTTTATAGCCCCCTTTGTAATTTTAAAAATCCAAAGGGGTTTAATAGTAATTAGTAATAATTATTTATTAAATACTATTACTACCAATTAAATAAGATGTTTTTTTAGAAAACGGGTTTAATCATTTGTTTGATAATACAAACTATAATTAACTCATCTTATTGACTAAAAACCGTTCCCTTTCATAAATAACATTGATTAAATCTACCTGATTTAAAATATATATTTTAAGTGGTGAACGTGTTTTACTATTTTTCGCACGGAACAATACAGTTTGTGCTAGAAAGAGGAGAAGGAAGTTAGGTCTTTTTTTACCATAATTTAGCTAACCTACTATCCTCCCATCATTGCTTTATGGTCTATAAATGCGATTCATAGACCCCTTTGGTCTTATCAGATTTTTTCATAAATTGTTTTTACCACAATAAATCTCATCAGATACTAATTTAGTTTAAACAACTATTTGCAATAACAGAAACAATATATTAATATTTAATCTAAATTTGTTTCAGTTAAGCAAGGAAGATAAAAGTGGATGTTTCCCAAATAAAAATTAGTGAGCTATCCAGACTTACTGATATTAATAAAACTTTGATTAGCCGCTATTTTAAAGAAGCACCTGATACGCTAGTCACTAGGATTAATGATCGAATTGTCGGCTTGTCTCCTGAAGCAGCAACTGAATTTTTATTAGAGAACGGAAAGGATTACTTTAAAAAAGGTGGGGTTATATTAACTGCAAACTTGTGTGGTGGTGTTGGAAAAACTACAGGCACATATTCTTTAAGTGCATCAGCTCGCAGAATTCATACCCGCAAAGATCCTATTGTTGTTGTTGATACTGACTCACAAGGTAGTTTTACAGCGACTGAGTTTGGTGCTCCAGCAGATGATGATGAACTAATTTTAATTGATTTTCTTGAGGGTAAAGCAAAAATCGAAAGTATTCTTACTGAGGTTGGTAACAATGTTTGGTTTGTTAAGTCAAATTTAAATCAAGCGTATATAGATAAAGTATTGTCAAAACCATCTGATATAAAAAAGGGGATGCTACATTTTTATCATGAAATATTTAGGCACTTAGGCAGTAACACAAAAATATTTCAAGATCATACCCCGCAACTATCAAGCATTTTTGCTTCTAGTGTATGTGCTATTTCTCAGTTAGACCCACAGTTATTGAGAACTGTTATTATACCCATGCGAAGTGATAATTATGCAATTAATGGTGCTGAAAAAATATTAAATGAAATTAAAGAATTACAAGATACGTTCAATTTAGAGCGTGATATTGATATTCATTGTTATTTTTCCAGTATAGATCGTCGAATATCTACTACAAGCGAGGCGATTAAAGGTGCCAAGAAAAAAGATGCAATAATTCATCATTTATGCCCGGTAGTAATACGCTATTGCTCAGAAATTCCAAAAAGCATTCAAAAATCAAATAATGTTTATAGTTCTGGCAAATCTAATAATGCAGCCGAAGATTATCAAGACTTGCTTCAATATATATTCAGTTATACGAAAGAAGCTGAGGTAGCATAAAATGGCAAGATTGGACGACTTGTTGCCCGAGCTAAAGGATGATACTTCTGCTCAAAAACTACCAAATGGTAATGAACCAAGAATACTTACCGGAAAAAAACGGAGAGCTTGGCTGGTAGATAGTTATGAAGATAAATCATCAATCCAAAAAAAAGAGAGTATAAACCCTATTCATAAGCCAGAGTCGCCGTCACGCGTTAGCATGATTGACACCTTGCCTCCAAAGGGGTCTATGAATAGGGTTTATAAGCCTAAATTATTGTGTTTTGCGGATTTACGAAGCAACCCACTACAATTATTTCGATACTTATATGAGTTGACGCAAAGTGCAGGAGAGGATTATAAGACTCCAAGAGTAAAGCTTCGGGATATGATGCTTTATATTAATATTTCAAAAGATTCTGCAAGAACAGCTCTTAGATTTCTATTGAAACAAAAATTTATAGAGAGAATAGAATTTCAACCTGGCCACTTAGGATGGTCAAGGTATCAATTGAATGAAAATATTTGCAATGAGTTGGAAAGAGAAGTCTTAAAAGGGTCAATAAAGCCTTTTGAAATTACCAAAAATAAAGCCATAGAAACTAGTACCTTGTCGATAACTGATTTATTGGATAATTGGGAAGATGTAGATATTAGCCCACTTGAATATATAGGATTTAATAAAAAGCATTTATTACAAATTAAAAATAAAAGTACTCCTGATGTGGTACAAGAATCTATAAATCATTTTGCTTATTCTTTAAAATACAACGCAAAAACCAAGGAATATCCAAATCCACTGGCCACATTGATTACTGTATTAAAAAGAGGTGAAGCTTGGCTCGAACCAAATTACCAATCTCCTCAAGAATTGGCTCAATTAAAAATTATCGAAGCAAAAAAAGCCGAATTGGAAAGAAAGAAAGCAATTGAAGAAGAGTTATACAAAATAGCTTTTGATGAATGGCAGCAGGATTTAAGTAAAGAAGAACTAGATAGCTTGGCTCCAGATGGCAGAAAAAAAGGAGACCCAACGCCTCCTGCTGCAAAGTTAAGCATTTACTTTAAAGAAAAAATATGGCCAGAAAAAAGAAAAAATTATAATTTGAAGTAATGTTCAAACAAAAATGGTTAAGGGGTACAGCAATGCAAGACTTAAATTACTTTGAAAAGATAGCAAATTCGGCTATTTTTAACGAGGAAGAAAAAGAAATAATTGATGTTTTAGGAAATGATAGTCTTGCTATTAGGGTGAAGGTCTCTAATAAAACACATTTTACTGATACAACTAAAATAGCAAGTTTTAGAAATCGTGAATAAAAAACTTGTATTAATTGGATCAGGGATCAAAACTATTTCGCATTTAACCATTGAGGCACAAGCTTATATTAAGCAAGCCGATTGTGTATTGTATTTAGTTAATGAACCAATATTTGAAAAATGGTTAAATAAATATAGTAAAAAATGTATATCTCTTGAAAACCATTACTTCTTATATGAAAAACGGGCTGAATCTTATAAAAAAATAGCTGACGAAATACTTAATTATACAGAGCAGTATGATTTTGTTTCTATAGTGTTATATGGTCATCCAACAATTTTTTCATCACCTGGTTTAGATGCCATAAAAAGGGCAAAAGAGCGAAATATTGAAACTGTTGTATTGCCTGGTATTTCTGCAGAAGATTGTCTTTTTGCTGATTTGAAAGTGGATCCTAGCCAAAATGGTTGTTTATCTGTCGAAGCTATGAGCTTTTTAATATTTGATGACAAGGTGGATAAACATTACGATCTTGTTATTTGGCAATT
This sequence comes from Legionella sp. D16C41, assembly GCF_048541585.1. Classification (NCBI taxonomy): domain Bacteria; kingdom Pseudomonadati; phylum Pseudomonadota; class Gammaproteobacteria; order Legionellales; family Legionellaceae; genus Legionella; species Legionella sp. D16C41. Next base: position 40,119 of record NZ_CP183305.1, read on the forward strand.
AGGAATGGTTGGAAATATCGAGCCTGTAGTAAAAAAAAACTCTAAAAAAGGATTATCTCTTATTCAAGAGAAGCTATTAAAAATATACTCTTCACAGCACGAAGTTATTTTGTATGAGGCGGCTCTTTATCCTGGGATTAAACCTAAAATTACTAAATTTGCTATAGAATTATTGATAAATCAGAATATAAGTTCTATTTCAACACTCTATATACCTGCTGAGAAAAAAAGATTGCACGATGAAAAAATTCTTTTCAAATTAAATTTGAAAATAGAAGATTTTCAATAAACTAAATTACTAACGGAGTGGTATGAGTTTTATTAAACAATATTTATATTCTTATATAAACTTGAATAAAAAGTGCAAACTATACCTACTGTTTTATATGATCCAATCCATCTCAGCAGGAGTATCTTTTTTTATTGCTATTTTCTTAAATGAATATTTGTTATTAACTACTGATACAATTAGCTTGATTGTTGGGTGTTTTGTCTTAGGTAACTTGTTAGGTTCTTGGCTGACTTCAAAGTTGCTTGATAAAAGTAATCCATTTAAATTATCAGGAATTTCATTAATTTTACAGGCAATTTGTTTTTTTGCTATTTGTAGTACCACATCAATATGGCTTATCACTGTAATCATGCTGATATTAGGAATGGCAAGTTATGTTTATGTTATCTGTAATGATTATTTAATTACAGCAATAGCTGGCAAAATGGAAAGTGAAAGAGCATTGGCAATAAGTTTATTGAATGTGTCTTCTAATATTGGACTAGGCATTGGCGGTGTTGTTGTAAGTTACTTATCAAAAGCCAATCCTATATATATGTTTGTAATGATAGGTACCATTCTAATAATATCAGCATTGTTTTACTTTTTAGATAGCTCAGATAAGGTGCATATAGAAAAAGTAAATCATGATGAAGGTCGCTCAACAGCAAATCAAAATTTATATCGATTAAGCTTAGGTATTATTTTCTTGCTTGGCCTTATATTTGCTCAACAAAGAGTAGGTTATTCATTATTTTTAACAAAATATTATGGTGACTCTGGGGCTAGTTTCATATTTATGCTTAATTCTTTTCTAATAATATTCCTACTTCCAACTGTAACTAAAAATGCAATTAAGAAAAACCAAGTTTTATCGATGGGGCTTGGTGTATTTTTTCTTGGAGGAGGAATGTTCGTTTTAAGCATAGCTTCTTCTGCTTACTGGCTTGTAATTGTGGTTTGTTTGATCACAACTTTAGGTGAAATGTTGGGAACAACTTTATCCCAGCTTCTTTGCTTTCAATATGTTTCAAATGAAAAAAGAGGCAAGGCCATGGGATACTACAAGTTTTTATATGCGTTTGGAACCATCATTGGAACCTTAACTGGCGGAAAAATACAGGTGGTTTTTGGAGAAAACTATATATGGTTTTTTTGTGGAATAATAGGTTGCTTATCATTGATATTATGTTCCAGAGTTAATCGTAGAGAATTTAGACCTCAGTTGTTGACAGCTTAACGCAACCACGAAAAAAATTTGCTGTATGGGCTGGCATGGCATTATCAGTCGCGCAATTTGAATAATAGAAATTGAATCGAGGATCTTTTTGTACTATTTCTTGCGATAGTGTTATATCTAACCCATTTGAAGTATGAATATATGTAATTTCAGTGTTTTTTACTTGATTCTGTAGAATAGAACCTTGCCATATCCCATTATCTTTAAGAATAAATAATTTGAATTTTTCAATTATTCTATTTAAGTCTTCCAGGTTTTTAAGTGTGCTAATTGTATTTTGTGTTTTAGGAGAAAATGCACGTGTGGTAGGATATTGCATAGAGTAATAGACATCAGCATTTTTATTATGTAACGAAAAATACTGAGGGGCAATTATTGTTGGAATATATTTTTTTAAACCATAAGAGTACGTTAAGGTGTGTTGCAAAAGCTTTAATGGTACCAAATTGTCATCGTTAATTGGAGAAAGACCAGGGTAAGCAGCAACAGCAATATCAAGAACATGTCTTGCTGTATCTGTTAGATAAGGATTGATAGCAAAGTTCCCTTTTTCTTGCATTAAAGAGTATGCAATATCAAAATAATATTGATTTCGAGTATATTCAGACTCCTTCCAAGCCAGTTGAAACAAAAAAGACTTAATGGAATTCCATTTGGTATCATGAAGAATGCTATTAACCCATTTTTTTGAAAAATAAATTAATTGCATATTCCAATTCCCCTTATTATCACTTGAAGCAACAATATCTTTAAACAATTGCCAATGGTCATATAGGCTTGAAGGAATTTTGCTTAAAACACCAATTTCTCTTTCAAGCTTTCTAAATGATGTATTACAAGTTAAATATGGAAGAGAAAAAACAGTTCTTGCTCCTGCGGCAGCGTTTAACAATCCATTAGGAGCGTATGGAAGCGGTTTATATTCACTTAGAACACGGGTGAAATTAAAGAAATCCCCTGGGTTCATAATTGCTATAGGTATCGTTCTATTTTTTTCAGGAAGATCTACAAAAAATTCAATACTTTTAGTTAGTACCATTCCAAGCGGCGAGCTATCAGCTCCATATCCGATATCATCAAAGATATCTTTGGGTGTATCAGAGGCGTTTAATCGATAAAATGATCCATCATCATTGGGTATGAATTGGCTTTTATCATCTCCAATTATTGATCCAAACGGAAAACTCAAAATGTATAAGGGGTAATTTTGATCAGGAGAGAGTGCATCAACTTTTGATGTAAACTCAGGTGTAACTTTGTAGAAAGTATCGCGGATATCATTCCAGTAAACGCGTTCTATTCCCTGAAACATGGGTAATCCTCATAATATATAAGATTGATTATAAATCAATCAAAATCAAAAAAAAGGTCAAAAATATGCATGGTATTTTACATGTTTCTTAAAAGTTCTGTAAATGATTTACTACATAAAAAGATTGCCATCGAATCTAAATTGAAAAATCTAATACAAGGATTTGTGATGAAAGAAAAGATTCAATATAAGTCAGTTCACATAACCATAAAACTTTCAAGCAAAGAAAATAAGGCACTGTCTCTAGCTGCAGAAAGGTCTGGAAGAAAAAAAATTCAAGAAGCGAAATTACGTCTTGAAGATCACTTGTCTCGATTTCGCTCTATCTCTGAATTAAACCAAACCGTGCCGTATAAAAATTATCAGGAAAAATAGAAATGGAAGTTCAAGATGTCTGTACTACGAATATATAAAAAACAACAAAATTTTGTAATTTTCGATAAAACCTGTTTGCAGGATAATTTTCTTTCTTGGGGCGCAAAGGGCCTTCATGCTTATTTGATGTCTATGCCTGACGATTGGCGTATAAAAGTTGCAGATTTGAAAAACAGAGCTACCAATGGGCGAGATACAGTTCGAGGTCTTTTGTTAGAGTTAGACCCGAAAGACTATATTTTTAAATCGACTTGTAGAAAGTGTGACGTTTCAAATCTCTCTACGAGACAATCAATATCAGCGTTACAGAACTAGGGTGGTCTCTAATGCAGATAAAGTGAAGTTGAAGTTTCAGGATGCAAGACCGCTCCTTGAACAAGGATTAGTGAAAGTTATTGCAGGAATATTTTAATGAGCACTCAATTTTAAAAAGCCTAGCCGGCTCATCAACTTACATTAATTAGTGATTAAACATTAGGCGAAAAATTGCTTAAGGGATTTTTACAACCTTAAAACGGAGAAAAAGCATGAAAATGGGTAAAAAGATAGTCGATTTGCTACAAAAAGGGGGAACAACATTTATCTTTCTGCTGCTTTCAAAAAACGTGTTGGCTAATGATTTATTAGCCAAAGCCTTAGAAGGAGATGTCAAAGATTCTTTAGGAAGCGGCTCGATGTTTTGGAAAGTTTTTATTTTAGTAGACATCATTTTAGCAACGGCAATGGCGGTGAAAAGTAAAAACCCGATGGTCTTTGTGGGTGTAACTGCGGTTGCTTTTATTCCAGCATTCTTACTCAGAACGTTCGTGTTTTAAGGAGGATTAAATGAGCAGCATGAGTTATCAATTCTTAAATCATATTGATGCGCCCAAAAGGATTTTAACCCTGACGCTAGATGAGCTTATCGTTGCGGGTCTTGGGTTTATGTTGCTCGTTGTTGCTAATCAAAAAGTGCTGGTGTCCTTATTCGGTCTGGGTTTGTTAAGTGGCTTGCGATATTTGAAGAAAGGTGAGGGGCCAAAAG
>NZ_CP183306.1:0-48989 GCF_048541585.1 Legionella sp. D16C41
AATAAAGAGAATGCAAAAGTTGTCTTACCTGCTGCATCGCGAACAATTACTACTAAAAGTCAAACTGAAATAGTACGAGGCACAGAGTTCTTAGTAGATCCTTTAGACTGTCGACCTTGGAGATTCCATAATCGTGATACAGTATGGATGAATATAGAAAAATGCCAAGATCTAATATCTTCTATCCGAAAAAATGGCCAGAAGGTGCCCATATTTGCGCGGAAATTAGAAAATGACCCTGAAGGTAAGAATTGGGAGATAATTGCAGGTAGAAGGAGATGGTTCGCCTGTAACTACCTTAAACAAAAAGTACGTGTCAAAGCTGTTGAAGCTAGTGATCGAGAATGCGCTATATTAATGAATTTGGAAAATAAAGATCGCAATGATATTAGCGAATTTGAAGATGCCATTAGCTACAAGCAACAACTTGACGCAAGTTTATTTGATAGTCAAGATGAAATGGCTTCTGCTTTAGATTTAAAGAAAAGTAAATTATCTAAAATGTTATCTGCCGCCAAAATTATTAATTACAAAGAAATTATGGTTCTCTTTGAAGACATTACCCTTTTGAAAATTAATCCAATATATTCATTAGTGGTTTTATTAGAAAAAAACGTTAATTATAGGGAAGTTATTATTAATGCTGCAAAAGAGTTAAAAAATAAAATTCAACAAAGGAAAACTCACATAAAGCCAAATGTTATTATTAATGAACTTATTAAGGCAATTAATAAAGATGAAAAAAAATTTAATGTAGCAAGAAGCTATAAAGTTGATGATAAAGTTCTTTTTAAATCTATTCAACCTACTTATAAAAAATTTATATTTGAGTTTAATAGATCTAATTTTTCTAATATAGAACCTGAAAAACTTAAAGCATTGGTTTTAGAAGCATTGGATGAATTTATATAAGTAAAGATTGTAGTTTCATTTGTGAAACTATTAGATAACTTATTGAAATTAAAATAAATTTTAAAATTTTTTGGAAAACATAATTAATATTATGTTTTCCTGTATAAACTAAATTTATTAACCGGAAACAATTTCACTAAATAGCAGCTTAAGTCCAATTATTGAAAAGTAAATTTAAGAAAATTAGAGGTTTTTTGATAAATACCATTATTATTTGATTCCCTAGGTCCAGCAACATTTAAAACCTTTTGTTATTTTGCTTGATAAACTTTTGTATATTAGAAAGGTTTTCTGCACGGGGTTGTGAAATATCGATGATATTTTACAAATTTTTAAACTCTCTTATTGTTGATTCACACTATAGTTAAACAATCTTGATTTTATTGTTTGTGGAGTCATCAAACTATTTATTCAGTGAAACGAACTTCGACATGTTTGCCCATGGCTTTAGCGGTGCTAACAAGTGCTTTTAAACTAATATTAGTTTGTGTAGGATCAAGTAGTCTGTCTAATTGTGAGCGACTTGTTTTCATACGTTTTGCAAAAGTTTGTTTTGTTATTTGATGACTTTCTAAGTACTGTTTAATTTGCCAGGCAATCACACGTTTTAGTGCTTCAGCACTAGTTTATGTAAGAAATCCTTCCTCATCTAAGAACTCATCAAAAGAACTACCGATATGTTGACTCATTTCACTTTCTCCTAGCTATTTAAACGTGATCACGTCTTACTTTGGCTATTTCTAAATCGCTACTGGGGTTTTTGGGATTTCTTGATAAACCCATATAAGAGCACCATTGTTTCACCTTTTAATGTAAATAGAATTCGAGCAATTTCTTGATTCATTAAATGACAACGAACTTCCCATAAATTTTTATCAAGCTTCCGCACTAAAGGCATGCCTAACGGCCAACCAAACTCAACTGTTTTAATATCTTGGCCTATAATTATCTTAATTTTCTTTAGAAAGCGCTTTTAACCACTCTAACTGTCTCATTTGCGTGGGAAGACTTATAAAAATTAACAGTAATTATCTTCATGTTTAATTGTCCCATATTTGGTACATAAATCATTTATGGACCTTTTTTGATAATTAGGGATGTTCTAGCTAAACTGGATTAGAACTTATCTCAGGAAGATTGTAAAAGGCGCTTATATTTTTGTAGCTCAATAGCTTGCTGGCTATAAGCTAATTCAAAGGATTTTAAATAAAGTTTCTTCTTACTTTTAGAAAGTAAAAAATATTTGATGTTAAAGAAGGGGTTTATTAGATTTGTTTTAGTCATTTTCACTCCTTATAAGTGAGGATGATTAGTGGTATTGAGTTGTTGGTAGCAACTTAATATCACGCCTAACTAACGATATATCTATCAAAAAAAGGCCTTAATTAACAAATTAAATTACTATTTAATTTGTTGTTTTTTAAATTAAAAATTAATTTTTCATCTTTAGGAAAGTACTAGGTAACTTGATATTTTATTAGGGTATTTCCTTTTCCATTGCTATAAATAATATATGTGCAATAAAAAAACAGGTGATTAATGTCAAAAACATTGTACGAACAACATCTAAAAAACTTAGATTCGGAACAGGTGACCCGTGAAATCATTTCAGAAAAAGAAAATGGTATTGCGAGGGGTGTTTCTGCCCCCTATGATGGTGCCCCTACACCTTGTGTGACTCAAATTTTTTCATTTATTAAAGAGCCTAATCTTGACTATGTTTTCACCGACTCCTTAACAGGTTGTGCTGGTATAATAGCTGTATCTGGAGATGGCTCGCCTTTTAAACCTGCAAACGCTCTAGTTATTCATGATAAAGGAGGAGACCACTTAAAATCGTCTAAAAAACTTTTAGAGGATTTTTTTATTGACCAGCAAAAACAAGGTTATACTAAAATGAGATTAATTTGGGGAAATGGAGTGATTAATGGCGCTATTGTTCCAACCCATACTGAAGATACTAAAAAGATGATACACAGCCTTGGCCATAAATATTCCCATTTAGATATTAAGCACTTACCCAATCAAACAACATTAGTTATTGATAAAAATGGAAATCCAATTAAGTTGGCTCAAAATCCTGCGGTTAAGACAGCTGATATGAATATGATTTATTCTAACTACTCAGCTGTTGATATTCAACAATGGGTAAATACTGATTTTGATCGACCCTTCCAAGCTAACTTTATACCTCCAACCCACAAGATTAAAGAGCCAAAAGAGCATATTGACGATGCATTACTTGAAGGTAAATTTCCAAACATTGCATTCCTGCAAAGCCAAGATATGACATACTACCTTAACTGTAAAACTGCAACAATACCTACAAATGCCAGCAGTTTAGAAAGCAAAATTTTGCTTCACTTAGACCCATTGTTAAAAACTATTGGCGAGCAACTGCAATATTATAATAAGAAATACGTAGACTATAATAAATGGGGTCCTTCTAGAGAGCCAGAGAAAGCTAGATTAATGAGCCGAAAATGGTGGGCCCTACTGTTTATGGCTAACGAGTTAATGGAGGGTCTTAATAATAAACCAATTAGAAATCAGTTGTTTAAAGAAGATTTTTATAGTGCATGGGTACCAGAATCTATGAATGGCCGCTTCTCAACAGCAGCAAAACTTATTAATAAAGCAGACAGGGAATTTATATTATCTAAAAAGTTCGAATTGCTTTCAAATAGCTCACATCAACAGTTACCTTATTCTTCAGAAATAAAATTAAGGATTAGTATAACGAAAGTTCCTCCAAATCAGAGAGACAATAATATCCAGGCTGTTTTACATGTTTTAGATAATGAAAAGCTAATTTGTAATGAAGAGGAAGCTGTTCCTGTTATAATTAAAAAGATAAAAACTATTCTTGATAACATTGATTATAATGATGAAAAAAATATAGCCCAAGCTTTAATTGAAGTAAAAGAGTTAATTAATCAAGAGCCTTCAAACAATTATTCCCCTAATACACAAGATATTATCACGGCTTTTAAAGATAGCAATACCTTCCAACAAGTACGTAATAATTTAAGTAAAAATTTATCTATAGATAGTTTGATTCAATCTTTTGAAAAGAAAAATAATCTAAATATAAACTAATTTTAAGGTATAATTATTAGATTTAATTCAACAGCTTTACGAAAGGGTACGTTCTTACCATATTTACTTTATGAACCTATTTATATTGTCAAAGTTAAGCTTACTGATCAAAGATAAATATAACTTTATTTGAGATTTTCTAATTTAGCTTTTGTAACATGTCTTAAATTATGAAAAGTGTAGAACTCTATTAATCGCTTGTTTTTAATTGGTCCTTGGCGTTTAGGACTACCATAGCGCTTGCGATACTTCTTTTGTTGGTGCCTTAAGTGCTTAAATAAGCTACCGCCGTACTTTTTATCTATTAAAATAAACTGATAAATCCACTCACTACTTAAGTTAAATAACTGCTTACGTTTAGCATAGCAACTAATTTGTTCAAGACTCCAATCTTGGTTTATCTTCTCAGTGATAAACTGCTTAATCTCTTCATTGGTTTTGACGTACTTTGGCTTGTCTCGTTGTCTATCATCAGCATATCTTTGAGCGTAATTTGCCTTATAGGTCCAATAACCTAAGCGTGTACCAACAAAAGTAAGATTGCGGTTAAGCTCCCTACTAATCGTCGATTTATGCACGCCTAGTTCATCTGCTATTTGTTGCTGCGTATAGCCTGCATGCACAAATGCTTGTAACCCATTTTACAACTCCTGTACTAAAACAGCAGGATGTTTACTCTCTCCGCCCTGCCTCTTTTATATACAAAAGTTGCACTATTCTGTTGCATCCAAGTCTATATGGTCTTTAATCCTCTTCTTTAAGAAATTAAGTTGCTTTAAATTTAATAATGATTACTAAATAATATTCACTTCCTATCTTATAAATCAAGTACAGAGCTCTAAATTAAAAGATAAATTACATTATTTATTATTTAATGTATCGACTAGAAATAATGTATTAATTTGCAATTGAAGAAATCCATTTTTTACCTATAATGTTGATACCTTAATCAAATTAGATAAATGATGCAAAAAAAAGATGAAGCTAAAATATGCGCAGAGCTAGATAAGCTTGGTATCACTATGTTTGGTAAAAGAATTCATAATCCTAATGGTGAAAAAAGAAAGTTTTATGATATTCATCCTTATACTAAGCAAGGGACAGGGGTTTCTTGTACTATTTCGTACACAGATGCTGAAACAGGGATAATCTATATCCTTTGCGGAAAAAAGAGAAATAAAACCCAATATGACCAAATTGGTGGTTATACACGTGGCCAAGGCCCAGAAGGAAGTGAATATCAATTTGATAAGCGCAGTGAAGATCAAAGAGATAAAGAGGAAGAAGCTATAATTGGTAATTTAAATGCTATTAATATTACTAAAAACGAAGAGTCCCAATTTTCTAGCCTCAACGCGCAAGCTTATACATTAAAGCAATTAAAGGAAAAATCTAACGAAGGGTTTCTTCAGCAGCAAGCTATAAAATTAGGTAAGAAAATTAATCCCCTTTTAATGAAGTCATTTTTAACACAGTCAGGAATTCATTATTCTAATGATTATAATGCCTGGGATACTGCTTTAAGAGAAACTCAAGAAGAAACAGGGTTAAATTTAGTAAACTGTAAACCCTACGAACTCTATACTTCAGATGATTTTGGCATTACCAACGAGGAACGTCTACATACTAAAGTAACCCATTATTTGTTTCATTTAGGACGCTTAAATCAACCTCCTGCAGTTCAAGCTGGTAGTGATTTAGAAATTGTTCATTGGTTACCTCTGCACCAGATCAATTTAAATACTAAGTCAGTAAATGATACGCCAGTCAGGCAAAGTTACCTGTTACAAACATTACCACGAGCAATAAAAAAAATCCGAGAGCTAGAACTAGCTGAAGTTACAGATAATATGTTTACTAAGTATAAAAATATCAAGGAAAAAACACCTTCTAACCCCTATGCATGGGAGGCGCATCTTAACCATCAACGTGTGTTAGAAAAAGCTAAAAACTTAAGTAATAAGATGAAGCCTTTCTTAGAGGATGAGGTTGATAACTTACAATCTCAATTTTCATTATAAATCTGATTTTTAATAGCAATTACAAAGTCTGGTTAAAAATTAATTAGGCTGAAATTTTGCATATAGTAAATAACATGGGGTTTTTGGGATAACTCAAGTTTCGAAGAGTACTTAGAAAAAATTACCTTTATTCAGATAAAGAATACAAAGCTCTTGAACACTAACAAGTTTAATTCTGAAATCAGATCTTAGTATATTTCAATCAATAAAGAGCTCCATCTTTTTTTTGAAGCAAGACAAATTGGGCTAATCCTCCCACCTAATTTAAACAAGGGTAAAGTCAAATTCACGTGGAAGAGCTTTAAGAGGATTCTTTGAGTCCTAAGATGTAAGCGATAATTAATTGCAGTGTGTATTTATCTCTCTATGAGATGTAACACATAGATAGATAAACCAATGCTTAAACAAAGTATTATCTTATATTGATATTATCATCTGAGGTATGATATAGCCTTTTTAAAATACTTTTTGTATTATGTTTCTACGTACTATAAATGCATCAGATAAAGTAGCTTTAGAAAAGAAATTGAATATAATTGAAAGTTGTCCTTTAACAAAAGCACTTCATATTTTTCATTCATATGGCTATCGCGTGGATATATCTATTTTAAATAAACTAGATAGTTTGGAGGGTTTAGAACGTCTCATTGATTTGACAAGAAAAGAGAAAATAAAATTTCATCCAATGGTTGCAGATCCATGATTCTATCTTTTTTAACTTCTAAAGTTCACGAACTCAATCTACTTGAAAACCAAATCGAATTACATCGGAACTAATACAACTAAATTAAAAATAACGATTAATCTTTAGGTAATTTAATTAACTATCTCTAATTCATGGGTTTTTGGAACACTTTTATAACACTTATATTCCTAATTATAGAGTGATAAGGCTACGTTTAATTTGCAATATAGATTAGACAGGTGATCTATAAAATGAAACTCAGGCTTGCTATACAATTTTGTACTAGCTGAGCCTGCCCTTAGATTTGTGGAGGTGTGCTAGGACTCGTATCGTTAGACTCTTCTTTAGCTTTTGGCTCCTTTTGTTGATTTTCGTTGGGATTTTCTATTCCAACTTTTTTAAGTTCTTCCCTTAAAATTTTATTGCTCTTATATTGGGAGGGCCCTGATTTAGAAAAAAGCTTTAAAGGGTTATTATCTTGTGGTTTTGGGACATAAGTTTTTTCCATTCTACGAAATTTTTCTTTTGGCATGCATATACTCCTAAATAAATACCTGTATCTTTAATTATAGTGAAATTGAGATGCAGTGTTGCAAATTTCGCCAAATATAGCCTAAATTTTCTTTAGAAAGCCTGAAATAACCTGTGTAGCATTAATAAAATAGAATTGTTTTATAAGACAACTTTAAGCACAAAGTTGTTCACTATTTCGAAAATTAGTAGTCATATGAAGTTATTAATGCTGAAACATCTATAAATTGGCTTCTTAAAACTTAATGGACAACAATATCTATTTAATAGAATAAATAAATTAAAATATGTGTTTTTGGGACACTTTTAGTAAATTAGTAGTGTGTCAGCTGTATTGCTCAAGCAAATATAATTGGTATTAACTGTTCATACCAAAAAGGGATTTAATTGCTTGCCCAGTCGAGCCTAAAGTTTTAAGTAGGGGATTTTGCTCTTCCATTTTTTGCACACAGAAATTTAGCCTTTTCTTAAATTCACCACTCTCATTATCTAATTCTTGCCTCATAGCTTGTAGTCTTAGATAAGCCTCACAATCGGTAATATCAGGATACGTTTCTAAGTAATAAATTAGATCTTTTGCTTCAGATAAATGAGTCTTTTTCGTTAATATGTTAAATTGATATGGAAGATAGCCTTGAATTACATTAATAATATTATCTCTAATTGATAAATCTTTATCCCAACTAAAGGGAGAAGATGAAAAAAATCCTTTTGAAAACATACTATAACAACTCCTCTTAAATATACAATCTGTGTTTTATTTAGATTAAGTGATCTATAAAGGTATGTAAATAATTTCCTGAGGTGTTAGAGAGGATTAGTTCTTTAATTTAAGAGATCTGATATATCTACCTGAAAAAATTAACTAAAGCTTTATTCAAGACATGTGTTTTTGGGACACTCTGTTACTTATTCCAGATTACAACAAAATTATTAACTATAAATTCTTAAAAATTTAAATCAAACAATTGTAAAAAAGGACTTATAATTAAAATCAAAGGATTTATTAAATATAAAATATGATACCTTCTCCGCCAGGTAATATTTATGACATATTTGACGAAAGTGTCAAAAAAATAACAGCTATGAGAGTATAGCGTTTGAGTGGTATAAATATATTGTACAACTTGCCCTTCATTGTTCATCACTCGATAAGTCTTCATCAGCAATAAATAATGTTAAAAACTGATCTTACCCCACTTTAGTAGACACGTAATTTTAAAGCACAGGAATTCGGAATGGGCAGTGCGCAATACTTGTAGAAATCAATAAAGACGCGTTTCATTTTGTCACGAAAGAAGGGCGCTCTTTAACACTTGAAAAAACACATCCCGCTTTAAACCATCTCGATTATAGCTATGTTTTGACTAACTACAAAGTTCAAGGAAAAGATGCACCCTTTGGTATTGGCTTAATGAAGTCCTTTCATCGGTTCGGGACCACACTTATAATTTCTATGTCCAAATTTCAAGAGCTATTCATGGCATGATTTTGGTCACAGATAATAAAGAAAAACTCATTGATGCGATTGAAAAAACTCATCTCTTAAGCCAGCTTCGCTTGATATAACTTCTAGTAGTCAATTAGCTCAACATGAAAAACGATTTAATCACTCTAATCAACTATCGCTTCAATCAATTATTAATAAAAAAATTCAAATAGAATCGCCAGAATTATCAAAAATAATGACTTTAAAAATGAAGACAGATAACCATGAAATTAAAACAGGAAGAGTAGAAATTAATAAAGAACTATTCAAAGAATTAGAACTATAAACTAGGAGTTTTTTTCATGTCACGTTTAACAATTTCATTGCCTGAAAATTTACATCATTGCCTCGCAGCGCTTGCAATAAAAAATAATGTTTCACTGTCTAATCTTGTTAATCAATTAATTCAAGTGGGAATCCATCAAATGTTAAATGAACGAGGGGAGGTTAGTGAACATGACGCTGTCGAAAAATATTGTCATCAACTCATTATTCAGATGAATGCCGTTATTAAGAAGTTATCTAATAAATTGTTAAAGTTAAATCGAGAGGATTTTGAGAAATTACAGCGTGCAGCAGACACTAAATATAGCGAACTTCAAACGACTTCGCTTAAAAATCAGTCATAAATCTCAATTGATGTGGTGAAGATGTGATGAAGTTTGTGATGCACATGATGAGACATCGACGCTAGAGGCTAGGAATAATAAGGAATTTGCTTTATTTTATCTTCACCAAAAACTTCATCATTTCTTCATCGCTGTTTTATGCAAATAAATTAGCAGCAAATCTTTAAACTACGGGTGGATAAAGGAAGAGAAGGGCATATGTGAATAATGCGAAAGGTGTGCTGGCTATGCAATAGCCCTCTTAATACTTTTCTAGATTTTTTGCTCGCTTTATTTAGGCTAACTTAATATAAAACTTACAGCGCAAGCCAATTGCGCGCTTGTGATTGATTAAAATTATTAGTATGAATTTAATACCTATAGCATTTATTTTTTAGTGTAAGGTTATAGATGATTTGTTAAAATTACTTTTTATAAAAATAATAATTTTCTTATGTATGTTTTTTAGATGAATCAGGGGATTTAGGATTTAATTTTGATAAAAATAATTCAAAATATTTTTGTATCACTTTGCTTGTTTGTCAGGATTCAAATACTTTCTTTTCATTTAGAACAGCGATTAGAAGAACTCTAGTTGAGAAGCTAAACTTAAAAAAAACTAAAAATAAAATTTCAGAATTAAAAGGCTCTAACACCACCGCTGCTATCAAACAATATTTTTATCGCCAACTAGAAAAATTTCCTCATCAAAACTGGGGTATTTATAGTATTGTTGTTGATAAAGTTCATTTATATTCTCAGGTTAGTGACGTGATTGAGCCGCATCGATTATATAATTTACTTTGTCATGAAATCATTGATAGGGTGGACTTTTCTTTTTCAGATAAACATATCCAACTTATCGTTGATAAGTGTAAAGGTAAACGCGAAAGGTCAGTATTTGATTGCTTTCTTAGAACTAGTCTTGAATCTAAATTACCACTTAATGTGTCTCTTAATATATTACATGAGCTATCACATAATAATTTTGGACTTCAGGCCGTTGATTTATTTTGTTATGGCATCGTTCGTAAACATGCATTAAATGATTTAGGCTGGTATGAAGCCTTTTCAAGTAGGATCATTGAAGAAATTAGATGGCAACCGAAATTAAAATAAAAAAGACGGTGCCCGCTATGTCTTTTTCCTCCAACTCATATCCCGCGATTGCGGGGAGCATTGAAGGCACATAACTAGGTTTTACCCGTCTTAATTATATTATAACAAAATTACAGAAATAATCACAGCATTGTCTAAATTTTAAACCTAAAAGAGCACATTATTAAGTCTTGTTAGCAGAGTTATTAAACTTAATAATTCTCAAAGCCTAAGTAAATGATAATATGATGATTTTCGTTACATTTATTGGGAGGGCTTTATGTTTTTATTACAAGGTGCTAGCAAAAATGGCTTTGTTAATCTTTTTATTTTAGCGCAGGAAGGATTTACGAATAATGAGCCTATTTGTGAGATTGATCCGCCATTTAAAAATGCTGCAAAAGAATTTGCTATTAATGTAAAGAAAGTGGTTGGCGTGTAAAGGTTGAACAGGATAAGGTACATTTTCAATATAATGATCCTGATTTCATTCAATCGATTGGGTATAATGAAAAAACTGGATACTCAAGCCTAGATGGTGGAGCAATAAGAAATTTATTTACGGGCCAAACCTTTATGTATCAGAGTGCAAAAAATCCATTAGGTTTTTTCTTAAATTTAGGTGCTCAACCATTAAGCCAAGGGTTATTTAGCCAAAGCTCCACTTCAAGAATCATTAAAATGCCTGAAGAAAAGTATGAGCATACCCCGAAATAGGTTATTAATCTAAATTTAGATTTTTAGTAAACTAACAGTATTTTATAAGGTAGTTTATTTTTGTAGCTGGTGTTGCATTAGCGAGTTGAATCCACCTTTTTGCCCAGCAGCTGGAAAGTAAGATATGTGCAGTTGCATTAGCGTTTGAATCCAAGATTCTAGCTTACATACTAATTCTGATTATCAAATTAATTATTTTTAAGTTTTATAATTGTGAGATGTTAGGAACTATATGTGAAGATATTTCAATATCATCATTTCATAAAAAAACTCAAGAAATACATTAAGGTTTTTCAAAATCTGTGACGGTAGGCTAGCCAAGAACCTTAGCTATAGCATTAATTTTTTCATGTTTAAATTTAAAATAACAACTAAATAATGATTGAAAAATCAACTACATCAATCATATAGTATGTGTATTAGTCATTTTTACTCTTCATTTTATACATTTATAATGTTGAAATTTTATTTAAAATGATGCATTATTGCCCGCAAAAGAGCTAATAGATAAACATATTGTTTAATTTAAATTAAAAAATATTTAGTTTTTTAATAGTTAGCAATTCTCATAAAATATATATTTCGAACAAGTATATTTTAATTTTTAGTATAGAAAATTAGATAGTGAAAAGATGTATTCTCCTAAATCAGACGAAAAAATATTTGTATACGATTACAAGAAATATCCACCTTCAAAGCTAAAAAATTTAGTTAAAGCAATTAGAAAAATTACGTTTCCTCTTCCTAAGCCTATAAAAACGCTTTTAAGTAGTATTTTTATTGTCCCTTTAACTATTGGTTCTTTGGGATTGGCCTTACCATTAATTTTTAAAATTAAAGATTTATCTTATCAAATTGATCAAGAAAAATTAGCTGAGAAATTTTATAAAAAGATTAGCGCTAAGATTAGTAATGGCTTTTTAAAACCGCCGTCTAATCATCCTATCGAAATGAAGTCTAAAACAAGAGCGTTTAATCATGTAAATGATTATGCTATCGAAAATAAGGTTTTATGGTGTAGAAGACGATGGTATGAAAACGGAAGTGAAGAATTAGGAGCTTGGAAACCAATCTATTTTGATGCACTAAACCAAAATACATGGCCTATATGTCTTACTGTTGATGGGGCTAATCTGTGCGTAGTTGATAACCATGGTGATGTACACTACCGAAAAATTTTAACTGAGGCGAGAGGGAAAAATCAAAAAAAATCACATTCATTTCAAATGGATACCCCATCCATTAGACAACATCTACCAAAAGATTTTCAAAGTACCGAACAATATATTGCTATTGATAAATCAGAAAAAGCAAATTGGAAGCCAATGTGGTATAGCTTTCCCTTTTTAAATCGAATAATCAACTTTTTTACTGGTAAAAGACTTAATGTTAAGGGTCAATTTATAATTTCACACCGAGGTCGTTACAACGATACTTATTTAGATGCAGATGGACATCAACATCCTACTTCTGTTGGCGTAACAACTGGGTATGAGCTTAGCAAAGATGGATCAACAATTATTAAGTATGATCCATGGGCACCTACCTTGTCTAGAATTCTATTTTTTTTTCCTGAAACTAAAGAAACTACTTACTCTATTAAAAAAATTGATGTAGGCGCCTCTTGCCTTATGGCCCTAGGTCATAAAATTGATAGAAAAACAGGTATAAGTAAAATCACGCTATTAACCAACCTGTGTGATATTGACATCTTAGGAGGAAATCCAGGGTTAAATTATGCCTATCAAACTGAGCATCCCATAGAAGCAAAAATTAGAGATAAGGATTTAAGAATTTTGCCTGATGAGGTAAGTAACGAGGGATGGGTTGAACATGATTTACCTAACGCTCTTGAGCAACCTATAGAATTTTATAATCAAATAACTGTTATTCAAAAACCGCATGATCAAAGAGAATTACGTATCGCTGCAAAACTAGGAGATACGTTAGGCTATTATTTTAAAGATTTATCGCCTCAATCTTCTTGGATATTTAAAAAATATGATTGGATTGATACTACCGAATCTATCAAACAAATGAAAAAAAGAGACCTCGTCAGCTTAAGATATATAATCCTCCTTCGGATTATCAGGGTTTTTTTAAGAAAGCGGGGAATAAGATACCAATTGCAGTAAGACACTTTGGTCCAAGAGCTTATCATTCGGCTGTAATAATAAAAGATGATAATAAGGAATATTCACTAAGTTTGCATAGACGTTGGGGATTACAAAATTTCCTTGGACTTAAGAAAAATTATTATGATTTAGTCGTTCCAAAAGAAACTAAACTTGAAGGTAAACTAAATCAATTCTTTAGGGATAAACGTGTACTTCCCGTTAAAGTGTCTATAGAAAAAAATCATGGCGAAGAATCAATTGAAGTTTCTAAGGTTAAGAGATGGTTTTAATTATAGCTCTAAATAAATACTAATAAATACGTGTTTTTAGGCACTTTTTATAACACTTATACTTATCATAAGCCTCGGCTAAGTTTACTTTGAAATATACATTAAAAATTTAATTTTGGTGAAACAAGGCAAAAAATCCTGCATATCTGCCTGGTTGGCTAAACTGATTAGCTGCTTATCATTAAAAAATGAAGTTTAAAGGTTGATAAGTTTTTTCCTCATATGATTTAAAAATGATGATTTTTGCATTCTAGAATAGAGCAGTATAGTTATTATTACAATTTTAGTGCCGGGGTAATAACCAATTCCGCACATGTTGATTTGACAATGTCTTTGTTTTTATTTAATTTTTAGCCAAGAAATAAAGCCATGCTGCTATTGACTTTAATTAACAGATTAAGATAATTGCCTAAATTAATTTCAGAGCAATTACAATGGTCAAAATAATTTATAAACAAAAAGACTTTCAGAATGCTGATTCAGTGTCACTTAAAATCAGAAACGATTTTTCAAATATACCAAATGTAAAGAAACAAGCGAATGCTCGCTGGGATCTTTATTCAATCGCCTTGACTGAAGATGGTTCGGTTTATGTTGTTGGATACAATGAACACCAAGTTGGGCTGAGTAACACAAGAAAATTTAAATAAACCCCAAAAGATCAAAGGGTTACCTCCAATTAAAGATTTCACCATTGGGCATAGCTCTGCATTTCTAATTGATGAAAACAATAACGTATATAGTTTTGGCGATAATAGACGTGGCCACTTAGGATTGGGCCATGAAAACAAGGTTTTAGTGCCTCAGGAAATAACAGCTTTAAAAGGATGTGATATTACTAAAATCTACTACTGGGCATCAGCGGCTTTTTTTCTAAGTAAAGATGGTACGGTCTACTACAGCGGTAGATTTGATAGTAATGCTACGTTTTATCCAAAAAAACCAAGGGTGTATAATAAATTATCTGCAGTAACTAAAATGAATACAACAACTGATTTTACTATTTTTTTAGATTCTACAGGGAAAGTCCATGTCCAGTTTGACAACCAATTTACCAATTCCTCTCATACTTCGGCTGATTTTTTAACATTACCTTATAAAGACATTCGTGATATTGGTATTCATCATACTGATTCTTACCATGCTCACGCTCCTTATGTTCAAGTTCTACTCGATAATTCTGGAAAAGTGTTTTTTGCTGGCTTGAATAAAGGTCTATTAGATGAACCATTGCCATTACCTAAAGTAAAGCGCATGACTCAGAGTGTATGCTATGGAAATGATGAATATTTGGGAAATGTCTTTGAGCTATACGATGGTTCCTTTATGGCAGTTAAAATTTATAGAAATTCTGATTGGGACTTTGAAATAACTGAGGAGAGAATTTTAGCAAATACTCAACTATCCAAACAACTAAAAGAACTGATGGATAAAAGAGACATGGAAGATGCACCAATTCAATTAGAAAACACTGAATCTCTAGTAAACTTTAATTTTTGATTTTTTAAGTAACAAAAATAGCTGATGCTTGGGGTGAGTAGAATGGCTAAATCATTCTGCCCCCTCAGAACCAGACTTGTGGAGCTACTATATCCAGGCCTGTTGCAAAAGATAATTTGATAAAATTTTTTGCATATAGAACCATAAAAATTATTACAATTTAGTGCCAGGATAATATCTTATAAAGAGAGTAGTTAATAATATTAAATTTATTAGTTTATAAGACCAAGAAAACATTAGGCGTTTTAAACGCCAACTATTAGATAGTTCTGGTTAATTTTAGTGTTAGCTCTTTGTTGACTTGAAAGTACCCTTAATTAGGTGTATTATTTAAAATAAAACGAGTTAGTTGTGATTACCGAAGTTCTAATAACAAAGCAGGCTCTTAAAGATTTAAAACGTACGCCTAAACATTTACAAGAAAAATTTCGAGCATGGTTAATAGCGATTAATAAAATAGGGCTTACGGAAACAAGAAAGAGCTCAGGTTGGCATGATGAGCCATTACAAGGGGATCGTGCAGGCCAACGTTCAATCCGGCTAAATAAACAATGGCGTGCAATTTATATTCTTAAGAAAGATGGCACAATCGAATTTATCGAGGTAATAGAGGTAACACCACATGATACTACTAAAAGATCTAAAGCTGTTGATGCACTGGTGGCAACACAAGATATTTGGGAGACCATGACCTTTGGTGGACTTATTCGCTCTTTACGCTTAAGTGATGAAATTACGCAAGTTGAGTTAGCTAAAAAAATTGGGGTTTCAAAACAATTTTTAAGTGATGTTGAGCATAATAGAAAAGATATTGGAATCAGCTTCGCTAAAAAAATTGCTGATGCTTTAGGTTATTCAATTGAACCTTTATTAGAATTATTAATTCGGGATCAATTAAGAAGTCAGCATTTAAATTATATAGTAGAGTTGAGAAAGGCGTGTTAATCACTTGAAGTAGGGTAGTAATAAGCTAACTTTACCTGATAAATTCTTGCAATAAGTCTGATAAACGTGGTAATCAGACTTAATAGGGAGGTTACCATATTGAAAAATGGATAGAGTGATAAATCGTTACTTAACTTAATCTTTTAATTAACTTAGATTAATAATCTATTTTTAGATAAATAATATTATTTTTAGGATTATTTTACATAACAGCTAAAATTGAAGCGAAATCAAATCTATAATGCTATCTTTTATTAAGCAGTAATCTTCTTTAGAAACGCCTGAGTTGGCTAAGCGCGCTTTGAATTGAATAAATGCATATTTTGCATTACTATTTTTGTTTAAATACTTCTTAAAATCCAAAGCAAAATTCCAGTTTTTGCTGTTAAATATTCGAATATGAATATTATAAAATTGCGCCTGAAAGATGCCTTTAAAAAAGCGCTTTTCCCATCCGGCTTCAAAATAATCAAACTCATGAAACGGAACATGATCTTGTTGAATTGAATCAATATATTCGAATCCAAGCTTATTTAAAATTGATTTAATTTTATCAATGTCCTCAAATGTATTTATCCCTAATTGAACATCTAAAATATCTTTTGCCTTTGCATCTCTAATTGATGTTGAGCCAATATGTTCTACTTTTTTGACTAGCCCATTGGCAGCAATCATAACTGTATCTTTAAATTTTGAATGAATTTTCCCAGTCATCTTTAAAATCAGTTAGCTCAATCATTTTGATATTCCAAATTTATATTCAATATAGATTAGTATCTCAATAAATGGCCTTACTTATCAAAGTGAGGTTTTTAAGGCGTTAGACTCCTACTAAGTAAAAATAAATTACTACTGCGATACAAATTAATGTTTGGATAAGTAGATACTGATTAACTCTTTACTTGAATCACATTCAAGCTTTTCTTTAAGTTGGGCAATATAGACTTCAACAGTCCGATAAGATATACCCATCTCACGAGCTATTTCTTTTGCCGTTTTTCCCCTAGATAGATACTTAAGGCTAATTGCTTGCTGCTCTGAAATACGAACAGGAGTATCAGTGTTATATTTGAAGTACACACGCTCTTTATCAAGTATCTCTTCAGGCATAACTAAGGTAAAATCATGCTGTTCTAAATAAGCTAAAACAGCATCAATATGTTTATTAACATTTCCATCATCAGCTGATAAGAGACAATATCACTTATCTGATTATAATAATTGTCGCGCTCATGATGTAAAGATTGCAGCATATCTTCAAAATTATATTCAGTTGTAAGTGGTTCATATTGATTACTTCCTCGTCTAATCTGTGTCTGAAGAGTCACTTGCAGAAATACAACACAGGCATTTTTTAAATGCTCCAATATCCTTGGTGTATTTCCAAGATAACAGTCAAGACCAACTACAATTCCAGATTTTTTTGATAAAGAGTCAAAAATTATCTCTTGGGTGCTCTCATACTGCTTAAGTCCAGCCTGACTTAATATTTCTTTAATTGTAAGTCCTATCTTAAGTTCAAGTCCTATATCAGCGTCAATGAATTTATAGCCAAGGCGCTCAGCTAAATATTTGCCAAAATATGCTTTGCCAGATGCTGGATGTCCTACTACAAATATACGATTTAATTTTTTCATTTATTTACTCTAATCTACTTTGTTCACTATAAACATTTTAGTATTCAAATTGATTAAATAATATACTTATTAATGCTTAGTTAGGTTATTATCTTGTGATTTTAGGACACTAACTAATGCTAATATGGCCTTCATAGAAGAAAAAATAAAAATAATCTAAATCCTTGACGTAATAAAAAGTAAGTCCATATTAAGGCTAATTAAAAAGTATTGATAGAAATGCTATAGTATTTTTAGTAAAATCCACAACACTATTTGATTAAAATAAAAGCATAAAATGAAAAAAGAAGACAATGCTATTTTGTCCACATTTATAGAAGTTTTTCACTCTTTCCAATTACATCCAATGCCAAAGATATCTTTGCAATACGATCCAAAGGCTAAGGTTGCTTTATCAGGGTTAAATGAGATTTTCTTTAATAATATTTGTATAAATAAACCCTTTAATCAAGAAAAATTACTCCTTGAGCTAAAAGCTATACAAGCAGAACTTAAAATGCCTTTAACAATTTGGCTAACTCATGAAACTGAAACGCCTGAGTTTGAAAATTTATTAAAAGCAAATTGTGAATCACCTGGCCCTTTTTACGGTATGTTTTTACAAATTAACCAAGCACAGTTAGTCCCCTTACCTGATTATATTCATATTGAAACGGTGACCACTATTTCGCAAGCTAAAAAATTTGCCAAAATATACACAGAAGTTTTTCATTTGAATATCGTTGAGGAATGTGAAAGGTGGGCGATAAAACAATATGAGATGGATAATCCGACATGTATTAATTTCATTGCTAGACTAGAAGGTAAAGTTGCAGGTGTTAGTAGTCTTGCTATTGATAGAGCATTCGTGGAATTTAAAACGGGAGGCTTCTATAATGCTTGCGTACTTCCTGAATTTAGAAAAAAAGGCGTTGGTACGTCTATGGCATATCATCGCATTCAAAAAGCAAAAGATATAGGTTTAGAGAGTCTCTCTATTGTACTTATGTCTGATGTAATGGCACGAGGATATTGTGAAAAATTAGGATTTAAAGACTATCAAACAATGACGCCATTTTATATATTAAATAAATTGCCCTGTTATACTTTCTAATGAATTCAATTAAATATTAAATTAGTAGTTAAATAAATAAAGTTAATAGAATTAGTAGAACTAGCTGCAAAAACTTATACTCATTACAATTTAGCACATTAACTTGATAGCTATTTATGCTTAATCAACTTTCAGCATTTAAGCCACATTGTCTACGCTAACTGATAAAGCTAAGCCTTCTCGGTTCAATAAATCTTGTAAACAAAGCCGAACAAACTGATTTAACCTCTACACCCTATTTTTTCTCAACACGTAAGCGAAGACCTGAAAGTACTTATCATCCACCAGGAAAAATCCAGAAACCAGCTGGTCAGTTATTTTTTGAAAATAGTCAACTTCAACAAACACAACTAAGCGAAGAAAATAAAGAGCACTATAAAATTTATTATTGTGATAGTGATAAATAAACTGATGGGAATTTACATCAATAGTTAAACGAACATTATTTAACTAAGAAGGTTAATTCTTTTAGAGGTAATTAAATTAGGTGATTTTAAGGAAAAGCTTCTTGAATGTTTCCCCCGTACCTATCGTCAAAATTAATTTAAATAACTTAATAATTTCTTAATTTTAGAGTGTTAGTATGTATAAAATTTATAGCATATGATTTATATATGAATAAATTATTTGAAAATAACACAACCATACAGAAGGATTCAAATAAAGTTGGTAAATCAGAAAATCATCATGAGAAAAGTGAGCCTTCAATCATTAAATCATCTAAAAAGCAAAAATTGTCTCTACCAAAGACCTCTTACCCAGACTCTATTGTTTTCTTTGGAGTAGTAATTAATACTAATATTTCTTTAAAACCTGAATTTAAGCTTGAAAGAAAAGCAATGCGTTTATTAGAAATGCATCAGTTTGATAATAAATATATAGGAACAGCGAAGCAGGAAGATTATTTAGTTGAACTTACCTCACCTTTTTCTTTTAAAAGTAGAAAAGATGAACGCTTAGATGGTGAATATAATTTCGTATTAACTTATGAAAAGGCCCCTAAATTACTTTGTGACCAAAGCTTACATCATTCTTATTTAGCTAACGGAAAAAAGGTATTAGCTACCGGTACTTTAGAATTTAAACAAGGTGCTTTAGTAGGAATTACAAATAATAGCGGACATTATCGCCCTTTAAATACCGATATGCTCCCAATCATTAAAGCCCTTTGCTTTGCTAGTGGAAAAACATTAATAAAGTATACAAGTTTCTGCACAGAACAGCCGTTAGTCTATCCCGTTGCCGAACTTATAAAAGCTCAAGATTTTTCTTCTGTTCAATCCTTGCAATTTAACGAAGTCATTGATACTCATAATGGGCAACGTATTATCCTATCAGGTTATGAGCAACCACCTAATCAAGAAATTATAAATCCCACAAGGAGATTTGGTAAAGCCTTAAATAAAGAGCTTGTTAATAAATACATAGAAATATTAAGCTTATTTGGTTCTAGCAATAATAAAACTGAGTTATTAAATCTGAAAGAAAGTCAATTGCAGCCAGCAAATGCTAAATAAGACGAAACGACGCCATTGCAAAAAATATAAAAAGCTATAATTATGAAATTATTGGTTAATAAAGGATAATTCATTATAAAAACCAATCATTCACTTATTAAATCTTTCTAAACCAGGCATGATTTCAATTCTTCATAGCAAAAGCAGTTTTAATCAATTGAAATTCAAATGTAGGATTGAACATGTGATTTAATTTAATTACAGCAATTATCCCTTTTTTGAAATCCGCTTTGTTGGTTCAGATTGTTAAGGATGAAACTTTTGCAGTCATCAAAATCCCAACAGGTTTAGGTGCATTAGAGTAAAGTAGAAAAAAGCGTTTTTCTGTAAAATGGGGGTTTAGATGCCTAAAGGAATCAAAAAAGCCAACCTTCCTCAAAAAATCTGCATACGTTGCGGCAAGCTATTTACTTGGCGCAAAAAGTGGGAAAAAGTATGGCAACAGGTTAAATATTGTTCTGATAAATGTAGAGATGGTAGAAAATAATAATCATTTTTGCAAACAGGTTATTCTGGCTTTATTCTAATGAAAATATTTGTTTAATATTACTAAAGGCATTCTTCCGTGACTTTTATTAGTCGAAAAAACAAGAATTTTGCATTGTTTGGCAAACCAAATTTAAATATGCTAGGCACATCATCTACCAAATGTACAGACTTCTTTGTTCACCCTAAATTTTTAAATTTTTGTTCGATACAAAGTTTTTTCATATTATAATCTTCATAAGTAGATTGTCTGTGTATAATATTTGATTTATGTTCAGCTGCAAACAAGCTTGCTCAACTTATCTGGGGTTCATGGCTTTCTACAGAGAAGATAAATTATGTACGATAACAATAGGTTGTTAGCAAAAAGTCTTACTTATGGTGGCACATTGCCCCTAGTATTTTGTATAGCTGCAAGATTTGTGCATGTAGAAAATATAGACATTACCTTTATTGCACAAACCTATAGCACGATTATTGTTGCCTTCCTGTGCGGCATTCATTGGGCAACTTATCTTTTCTTTGCGGATAAGTGCCCGCGCAATTTACTGATTACCAGCAATATCATAACGCTACTCGCATGGAGTTCATTGTTTGCAACTAATCAGCCAATAGCAACACTATTAGAGGTTTTGTGCTTTCTATATTTACTCACGCTTGATTTAAAACTTCGTAATGCAGGTCTATTACCCGAATGGTTTTATGTTTTGCGCCGAAACGCAACGATTATCGTTATACTATGCCTTGCAATACTTGCAGGAACTTCATGAGAAAAAACCGCTATCATCGGTGCAAGTCTTTCTGAGCTTATATTGACACAACACCTAAAAGAATATGCTGATGCAGTAGTCTATGAAAAGCATGTGGTGTAGGCGAGCGGATGAGTATGCGGTATGCTGACCCATTTGATTTTGATCATGGCACACACATTTACTGTACGCAGCAGATTTACTGTACGCAGCAGAGCATTTAAGACATTTTAAAGCCATGTGTGGAAAATGGTACGATGGCTGAGTTAACCGGCACGGTCATTAACTTAAAAATAGCCGAGACAATTACTAAGCGCCTATGGCTAATAGGGTGAATTAGCTCACTACTAACCCATAGCGTTGATCATATTCTTCTTGTAACTGTCGATTATCATGACGGTGCTCAATAAGGTAATCCCTATAAGCTTGGCCAAAAAAGCTAGGCGATAAAGGTTATATTTCTCAAACACTTTTTGACAAGTTATATCAACGTGGGCTGCAACTCATTACAAAAATTAAGCGAAATATGCAAAATAAGCTAATGCCTCTTATTGATAAACTACTCTTATCCAAACGTGCTATTATTGAATCAGTCAATGATCAACTCAAAAATATTAGTCAAATTGAACATGCAAGGCACTGAAGCGTTACAAGCTTTATGGTCAATTTATTGGCTGGCTTAGCTGCATATATTTTACAACCGAAAAAGCCATCACTTAATTTATATTCAAAATTTTTAATTGAGGCTTAAAATAATAGCGAACTCACCTTAAATGGTTTAAAAAAACTTGATTCGGAATACAGATACACATTACCAGTTCAATTACCAATATGGCATAGCCCGACATCAGCATGGGTTAAGTTAAGTTCCTCCAAGAGCTGATTTATATTAAGATTTAAAAAAGAATCTCGTTTGGCTAAATACTCAATTGCCTGGTAATTATTTAACCAGAATGCTCTATCTGATTTGCCACTCCGAATCATTTCCGAAACTTTAGGCTCCGTAGTAGAATAGCCAAATTTTTTATAATCAAGTAACCAAAGTAAGGAGAGAAAACGGCTATTAGTTATTAAAGGGTGCAATGTATTGAAATTTAGTTTATGCGTTGCGCTAACGCTACTAAGTCCAGCTGCAATAATTTCTTTTTGTATCATTATTTCATCTGTTTTCCACGCTGCTAATGGAAATAACAATTTACAACGACTATGTTGTTTGTAATTAGGTTTCCAAAACGATTTTTCTTTTGCATTAATCACAGCACTTACATCTAATGTTAATATTTTTTTTCTGGCTTGTAATTCTTTTTCAGGCAAACATTCCCATTCAGAATGAAAATACTCATATGCTTGAGGATAATTTAAACCAGCAAATACTAAAGGAATATTAAAGCTATCTGCAATATAGCGAGCAATATCGAATGTTAAGTAGCCATCATAGTGGTCTACTAACGAATATCCTGTGTCGTCCGGGAGATGAGTCAAGATGTATGCAATGATTTTTTTAAATAAGGATGTCTTGAAAAATAAGAAGTCTACTTGTTTTCTTTTATCCAATATACTGTGAATATTATTCAAAGCATATGGGCTCATAAAGCCATTATCTAAAGTAAAAGCCAAAATGCGTAACTGCTTAAATTGTTCCGTTAATTCTTTTAAAATAAAAATACTGTCTTTGCCGCCACTGAATAAAATCATCGCATCATAGTGATCGCCTTTCCCTTGCTGAGACGTAATTAAATTTTTTAATTCTTCACACTGTTTTTGATCTCCTAATTTTTGAGATAAGCCTGCATTTTGCTTTATGCCAGCGCTTATACTTTCACATTCTTGGCAAATTCCTTCTTTATTTAAAGAGGAATAATATTCGGTATTAATGCATAACTTACATCTAGAAGCCATTTTTTGTTTATATTTTAATCGTAATCGTGGCCATTTTTTTTGAGAAAAAAAGATAAAATTATTCATTTCTTTTTCAAGTGCTTTTTCCTTTAAAGAATGAAACATTTCTATTCCCTCATTTTATTCAAACAATTTAATACCTGCTCGATTTCGTCTACTGAATTATAAATGTGAGGAGAAATTCTAATATAGGCATTCTCATGCACAGTTTTAACTGAGTCAGTAATAATATGATTTTGTTTTAAAAATTGATAGGCTTTTAGGGTGTCTGTAAACTTAAGACATACTGTGCCGCCTCGAATATTTTTATCACTTGGTGATTTCAGATTTAATTTATATTTTAAAATGAAAGAAAGAATATGATCGACATGCTGCTGATTATGTAAATGAATTGTGTCCATACCAATTTGATTAATGTTGTCTACACTGTGTCTTGCAGCCAAACAAGCTAAGATGGCAGGCGTTCCTCCTAAAAAACGTCTGGAATTCGAGGCATAATGAAATTCAAGTGAATTAAAATCAAACGGAGCTTCATTCGAGAACCAACCTACATCCAAAGGATTAAACAAGTCTAAAAAATTTTGGTTAACCCATAAAAAAGCAGTGCCTGGGCCTGAACATAACCATTTCAAGCAATTCGAAATAATGACATCCGCATTCATTTTTTTAAAATCAATGGGTACAATGCCAGCGGATTGAGCAATATCTACTACCGAAATGATGTCGTATTGTCTTGCTACTGCAATGATTTCTTCCACCGGGTTTTTAAAATTATTTTTTGGTATAACATGCGTGATGATGGCCATCTGTACTTGTTCTGTTAATGCTTCTTTCCAAGAAGACAAGGTAAATTGTTCATCTGTACTTTTTAATATTACAATTTCATAACCTAGCTTTTTTGCCTGCTCTGCTATAAAGCGCACTGTTAAAAAATCCATTTCAGAAATAATTATTTTTTTCCTGCCCAGTCTTTTGGGTAAAGCTTGGATTATTTTACTTAAAGCAGAAGATACATTGGTTTGAAAACAAAATTCTCTGGCATCGGCATTAAATAAGGTTGCTAAAGATTGGTTGAATTTATCTAATTCCAATAACCACTGCTCCCATGCCTCAACCCCATGATGAGACCAATCAAACAAAAACTGTTCAATTGCTAGTTTTGTTTTTTTAGGCAAGCATCCTGTAGAATGACTGGCCATGTAAATATCGTTTTGCGGAAGATAAAATAATGCTTTAAAGTTTTTCATAGCATTCCTGTTTTCTATCTTAAAAAATTAGTTTGATTGTTATCGTTCCTATAGTCGATTCAAATCGTAACAACTCATTTTAAGAAGCGAATTACGACAAAATTCCTACATTTTTACATCCCTACCATTTTCTTAAGCTTCATCATGTCTGCATAACGTGTAGCCACATCCTGATGAAAGACGGCGCTGCGTACATCCCGCAATCTTTCCAATTCTTTTATAACTACTGATAACGGTGGGCCACTGGCAGTGATGTCTTCTGCCTCATACGTATTCGTTTGAGTAGCAGGCTCTTCTATGAAATGTTTAACTAAACTTTTGTGATGTTGAATAGCAATCTGTTTATAAATTTCACATACTTCTAAAAATCCAATAACATTTTGTTGAAACCAGTCGGTATGAGCATGATGCTTAGATAAATTTAATAATTCATCCAGCAAGCTCAACTGGTCAAAACAATCTTGCAGACGATCGCGATCAGATGGGAGCATGAAAAACATCTTATTGGTTAATAATTGCAGATAGAAATAATCATCTAATGTGAATAAGCCAAGCAATAAATCAAGTTCATTGATACCTGAAAAATCACCTGCATTGGCGCCCCGATATTCTTGCTGTCCTACACGATAAGGCTTGTAATAAGGACGAACGGAAAAGAAAAAACGCTTTACATCCAACCGCTCAAATAACCTGCTGTTAAAATAAAAGACATTTTCTAATGCTTGTTTTGCATCTGTATAGAATATGTCCGCAATAGGGCTTGAGGCTCCAACATAGACCCAGTTTTTCACTGCATTTGCAGCGCGTTGAAAGGAGAAAATACCTCGTGTATTTTCATCAATAAAAAGCAGTTCATCAGGAAGCGAAGTAAAACTTTTTAGTTTGCCTGCAATAGCCTTATTACGAATAGTTAAATGCGCTGTTGCAAAACGAGGGACCATGCCTGTATACAAGCCAGCTTGCAATGCTAAAGCGGAAGCTTCAATAAATGGGGAGCATATTTCCTGAGCAGGGTTCGTGAGCTCATGTCGACGTAAGGCAGCAAAATAAAAACCTACATTGCCTAATAGATCTAAAAAAATATCCTTATGTTTTTTGATATCTTGGATTTTAAGTAAGGTGATCACATGTGAATGGCCTTCATTATGTAAAACCATTTTAATCGAATCCCCACAATTTCTAACGAGCGCAGGATTTTCCTGAGCAAAATATAGATTTTCAAGTTCAGTATTCATTTCTACAAAACTGGTTCTGATCCAATAATCAAATGCTTCTACTTGATTGGCGCTAGACATAAGCATCTTCCTTTTTGAATTTTCTACCTTAATTACATCTTAAATGTTTCCATAAAAATATTCTTCGGATTAAAACCTTCATTTACTAATGTATTATAGATAAAACTTTCAAACGCATCAGGCGCACAAATGTATACATCTGGTTCTTTATAAATGTGACTAAAATAAATGATTTCTTCTGAAGTTAAATGCCCTTGCTTAGACGTATTACGATATTCTACTTGAATATATGGATTCTTTAATTGAAGCTCTTTTATTTCATCAAGAAAAATAAAATCTGTATAAGTATGTGCTGAATAGATAAGAAACAAAGGTTTTGATATTTGATTCAAGCACAAAAATCGCATATAAGCAATAAATGGAGTCACGCCCATACCACCGGCAAAACATACAGCTGGAATCAGGGGATCTGGGTTAATTACAAAATACCCTTGCGGTATCGTCATATTGACTTTAAATTTTTCCGGCGCTTCAGTGAAAAGCCATTGAGAGAAAGTACCATTTTGCTTTCTTTTAATGGTTAACCTTATTGGTAAGGTATCTTCCGGTGCACTGGAAATTGAATAAGTTCGAGTGATCTCTCGGCCTTGAACAAGAATTTTAATAGTCACAGATTGGCCAGGTAAAAAGATAAACTTTCTATGTTGGAAGGGTCGTAAATAAAAACTAGCTGCATGCTCATGATAAGAGGTGGCTAGCTCCATTTCAGCTTCTTCCCAAACTTCAT
Organism: Legionella sp. D16C41; assembly: GCF_048541585.1. Lineage (NCBI taxonomy): Bacteria > Pseudomonadati > Pseudomonadota > Gammaproteobacteria > Legionellales > Legionellaceae > Legionella > Legionella sp. D16C41. Next base: position 26,663 of record NZ_CP183306.1, read on the forward strand.
TGTTAAGTAGTTCAAGAATCTTATATTGACAGCCTCCACATACGGTTCCAGCACCTGTTTGTATAGACAAGTCCTTCATTGATTTTACCCCTTGGCTTATCAAAGAAAGCAAAGCGTATTTAGTCACCGACATACAGGTGCAGAGGTATTCTTCTTGCAGCACCTCATCAGGTAATTCTCCTAATGATAAAAATCTTTGGATTGTTTGCTCACTAACTAACGTACCATCCATGATCATGCAACATGCATGTGGCAAATATTTCCATGTGCCATATGTTTCAACTTTTAACAGTCGGTGATGGGTTACAAACAATTTTACGTAATTTTGATTTTCATTAATAAATTTATATTCATGCTGACATATGCCTTCTGCAATTAACATGCAAAATGTATCATAATTGAAAGAGCGAATAGAAATGATTTTTTTTCCATTGTGCAGATGAACTATATTGGTGATTGAGGCGTCTGAAGCAGTTGAGTTGCTTGGATATTGGTCTATACGTTTATACTGATATAATTGATAAGTTTGAGTTAATTCTCTTGAGAGTTTCTGCAAAGACAAATTGTTTGCGTAAATTTCTTTAAATTTTTTATTGTCAATAACGAAGATTGAAGAAGGACAACGAACAATTGCTGTTGCCCCTCTTTTTAATTGGTGTAGGGCTGAGATTTCTCCAATTAAGCTACCCTGATACAATATGATTGTTCTTTCGTTTAGCGAGGATGGAGTAGGAATAATTAATTCCACTTCACCTTGGAGAATGAGATAGACATTATTAGCTTCATCCCCTATATTGAAAATAACATCATTTTTTCGATATTTTTTGATATTTTGAGCATTGTATAAGAGCTCTTTGAAGCTTCTTAATATCTTTATAGTAAATGGCAAAATTGCTTGACTATAACCAATTCGTGCCAGTTTTTTTTTCAGGTCTGTATCTTCTTGCATTGCTTTTAAGCTATTGAGAAAGGTAGACTTGATTTCGATGCAAGCACCATCTTCTAATGATTCCACACTCACATTCTGAGTTTTATTTTTTAGTCTCATGAACGCTTGTTCGCCAAAATACCCACCAGGTTTTAATATAGCAAGTATGATAGATTGGTTATGCATATCTTTTTTCGTAATGCGAATACTGCCTTTCACAATAATATATAGTCCATCAAACCGATCCGCTTCCGAAAATAATATTTCTTGTTTTTTGTAGGTTATATAACGTGTGTGTTTTTTTAATTGTTTCCACTCTGTATCAGATAAGTCACTAAAATAAGATAAGTGTCTAATAAAAGAAATGTCTGAAGTAGATAGGCGATGAAAAAAGTGCAAAAAATAAGAAATACAAGAAGAAATAAAAGACAGCTTTTTTTTGTTTTTCATAGCAATGTAATTACTAAATGAATTAAAAAATAAAACACTCTTTCGAATGAAAGTATGTTTTATTAAGTTCAATAATTCTTAACTCCACTCTTTCGCCCATTCTTTTGACCATTCTTTCGACCACCAAGTGCGAGTGTCAGCTACCCATTTATACTTGCGAAGGTTCCAAACTACTTTAGCAGCATTATCAATGTGATTTTGTGATGGCTTTAATTCTATCCACCAGTCCCAAGTACCGCCACCTGTGGTTGACCATACATTTTGGACTTCAGACCATTTTTTAATTTCTTCCCAATCTTGTTGACTCCAACCGGCATTGCTTTTAACCCAAATGTTTCCTTTCCACATATAAACTCCTCTTAGTAAGGTTAATAAAAAAAGCCCTGTTTGAATTTATAGTATATTTAAAGTTACTTGCTAAATCAAATACGTTTTGATAAATTATTGATTAATTTATATTAAAGTAAACCAGATATATTTTTTTAGATATTCCCTAGACACTTTGCATCTAATTCAACTGATAACTTATCTAATTAGGGAACTCTATATTCACAACCAGTATCTAGTTAATAATTTGGCTGCAATGTAATGAACCATCCCACCCCTAAATTGGCAATTTATTGTTACCAGCTTAGTATTCAAATTGACCTTATTTGAAACCGGATGGGAGATTCATAAATGAATATTAATGTATTAGGTATAGATATAGCTAAGAATATTTTTCAATTACATGGAGTGGATAAAGCAGGTAAGAGGCTATCAAAAAAGCGAGTTGAGCGCACTAAATTAGCTAAGTATATTGCTAATTTATCACCTTGTACTATTGTAATGGGGTCATGCAGTGGGTCAAATTACTGGAGATTTGGATGAAAATAAAAAATGATACTTCTGTTAAAAGTGATCGCTCATTAATAAATCATGATTTTTTAACAAGCAACGCTACAGCAGTTATTGGAATTTATGGGTATGATAATTCATCAAGAAGTATCTATATTGAATTGGGCAAAGAAGAGCGCTCCATTACTAGATATGTAATTACATTTTTTCTAAAAACTTTAGTCTCAGGAAAAGTATATTGTTCTTCAAATATGGTTATAGCGTTATAAAATGATTCATTATAGACGTTTTATTAGCTTAAAAAAGGGATGCAATACGTTGAGGAGCCTTTTATAATTAATTACAGTAGCTATAAAGTGGAGTAATGGGTTTAATCGTTAAAATTTCACATTGACCACTAAGACATTTTTCCCTATCTATCTTAAGACTCTTACCATAAGAATAATCAGCACCACTGGCAAGCCAAGCTTGCTGTTTTTCATTAAGATCACCCATGCCGGTTGCAAACCAAGTGCTTGTTAATTCTATTTGTTTGATAGAGTGTATGGGATCTGTAAGATATAGAGCACCTTCAGCTTGAAATTTTTCTTTAAATTGCTGAGGAACTTGGGTTGATGCATTCTTAACACTATCATCTAAAAAACTAATTATTAAAGAGGATAAATTAGGTTGGGATAATAAGTTATCTGCAACATAATGCCATAATAAGTTTCCTTTGATATCAGCAGGATAACATTGAATGATAGTAAGCTGATTAAATAGCTTAAGGAGCTCGGGTAATAAGGTAGAGCGTTGTAACCATTGATTAAATAATGTTCTAACATTATTTTCTGGCGCCCCTGTTAATGCAACAAATTTAGTACCTATTGCTTGTAGTTCTGTCAACTTCTGAATAGTTTTTGTGCCGCCGAAAAAGCCCATAGTAGCAGTCAAAGATGAGCCTGAATATCTATAATTCATTGTGCCATCTATATCGAAAACCATCACTAGGATAGCATTTGGCGTTGAATGAATTTTTTCAATCCATTGCGCTAAATAATCACTCATGAGATTATCAAGTTCATCTAGAGGTAAAGGCTTTCCATAGCCTGTAATGTCCAAAGATTCTTTTTCAGAAGAGGACATTGTATAAGCCAGCAAATGGTTATAGTAAATTTCTAATTTCCTTTCATCGGGAGAAGGAGTGGGAGAAACGTAAAATTTAAACATAATATTTCTCTATTTTAAAAGGTCAGCACTACCATTTAAAAAGTAACAATGGATCAATTCTCAAATCCTATAAAATACTCTTTTGCTAAGCCATTCATCTTAACAAATCAACTACCGTTTTGTTATCTTTCTTTATTAAAATATTCGATATTTTTAGTATCATAATATCAATTGGCATAGTAATTCTAATGAGTTCTAAAAATCTCATAGATTTCAAATGGCGTCATTTTCATAGCGAAATTATCTTGCAGTGTGTCCGTTGATATTATGAATACCTCCTTAGCTATAGGGATTTAGAAAAATAATGGCAGAAAGAGGCCTTGAAATGGATTACACTACAGTTTATCGCCGGATTCAGCAGTATGCGCCTGAGCTAAAGAACCGACTAGACTGGTATAAAGCGTTATACTAGCCCTTGGCACCTAGATGAGACTTATATCAAGATTAAAACTTGTATCGAGCCATTGAAGAGTTCGGCCATACGATTAATTTTTATCTATCGCATCGACATTATGCAAAGTCTACCAAGCGCTTTCTGAAAAAACTTATCAAAAATAATTCAACTTGTGATATTAGCATTATTAATATTGATAAAAATCTCCCGCCTACAATCAGGCTATTCGAGAATTAAAACAAGATGGCAGCTTTTCTAAGGACGTTCATTATCAGTGAATCAAATACCGTAATAACTGCTTAGAGGTTGACCATGGCAGACTTAAACGGCTCATTAATCCTATGCTTGGATTTCAATCGATGAGAACCGCCTATGCCACCCCTAAAGGCTTTGAAGTCATGCGTACGTTTAAGAAAAGACAATTCAATGCCTGAATAGACGGTGCCCGAACTGAAATATCTTTTATCAATGAACAGTTTGGAATTTACAAGTGAAGTCTGCCTAAAACTTAACTCTTTTTAGCTTTGATAGTATTTGCAATGTAGCCACTGAATTTTTTCTAAAATGCTATAAATAATTAAGCTATCCTTAGTTTTATAAAGGTGAACAAATGAGGAGAAAACATGAGACTAAATATAAAATATATTAGTCTAAGGATAAGTTAAAACTATGTGTATTAACTTCATTCTTTTAGGTGCCAAATGTCCGCTAAGAGGTTACATTCTGACCTTACCAATATTTATTGTACTTCATTCTTTTGACTGTGCAGTGACCATTTGCACAATGTTTATAAGAATTATAAATATATTTATGGCAAACACCATTATGACATTTGGTAAATGTGCGATTGGTATGCCAGTTCCAGTTTGCATAACTACTGCTCATTACACCAACGCTAAGAAAAATACTTGCGACTAGCAATTTTTTAAACGCCATAAACTTCTCCTTAAAATCCAATAGTCCCTATCAGTATAGTATAATTTAAAAACATAATGACTTTTATTTGTATTCTCGTAGCTTGTCCGGTTTATTAGCAGAAACATTTGAAAACAATAGGTTTTCAAATCAAATTAGAGCGCCAGCTTCACAGTGAGCACCAGACACTATATCATGCAGTATGTTGGGTAAAATATTGACATCTTTTATTAAGTGAAAATTATATCAACAATAAAATTTATTACAGTTGATAGAGGGCAACACGATGAGCTCGAATTTGAGCAACTAAAGTGTGATAAAATTTTATGCTCCTTTCCTCCAAAGTAGAACATAGGTGACGTTTTCAGAAACCTCAGTTTGGCATTTTTTTACCTGTTGAAGAAGATGTCATCTCAGCTAAATTATGACAGTCATGCGGCTGACAAAATTCATCCAATATCTGTCTTTACTTTATTGCCTCTTTGATAATGTTTTAAATAATGCTCCTATCTGTAACGCTTCTTCAGTAACAAGTAATTTGAGGCAATTCGCTAGTTCTTCAGTGTACACGTCAGATAATTGGTCAATGAACGTCTTTTTATTTTGATTGTTATCACTCTATCTAGCAAACGGGATTATAGAACCCTGAATGACAACTAAGATAACGCTAAGACAATATTTTAGATTTTTTTATCAGTGAGTGAATACTGGAACGCTAGGTTTTATACGCTATTCATGCTCATAATAATCTTAAATCATTGTCTTCCACGTTGCGTTAGACATATCAGGTCAGGTATTTTTATTAAAGCTTGGGTAATTTTTAAGTTTTTCTTTTGTCATATTAAGCACCAAACAATCTCTTTCTTCATTGTAAGTAAAAATAGACCAGGGCATCGCTGATAACTTATTATTTATGCCTAGGAAACCACCAAAAGAAATCAAGATGTAATCGACTTTGCCAGTGAATTTATTTAACATCAACGCTATGATTTTACCTAACTTTTCTTTCTTAAGCCCTTTGTTCATTAATTTAAAGTCAAGGTAATATCATACACTAATCTTCTTTTTACAACGCAGCTAAATCTGAGAATAAATAAAATTATAAAGTTATTAGTAATCAAAGACATAAGATTTGCCTTAGACCATCATCTAAGGAATTCATATCTTTTTCTGATAGCGCTCCAGCTTGATTTTTTATTCTGCTTTTATCAACTGTGCGAATTTGATCACAAACAGCTGTTACTTGTTTATTGAGACAGGAAACTGAAATAGTTATAGGCGGCCTTGCCTTAGCAGAGGTTGATAAAGGCACAACGACAACTGTATGCCGAGCCTGATTTATAGGAGTAGCGCCTACTAGAACGCATGGGCGCAACTTATTTATTTCTGAACCTTGAGTAGGATTAAGATCAACCCAATAAATATCACCACGATTCATTTGGTAGCCCATCTTCAAGCGTTATATTCCACTCTTTCATTTCTTCATTTAAAGCTGTATCAGCTTCTACAGCTAAAGCACATTCATAAAGTGCTTTTTCACGCCTTTCAATTTCTTTTTCTATTAATTTAACAATGACCTTACTTCGCTGACGTTGGGGTATAGTAGCTCGCATTCTGTTGGCAATCTTATCAGGTATAGAAATTAGAACCTTATTCATAATAAATCTCCAAAATTATAAGATATATTATATCTTATATAATATATTTTTCAAATCAGAAATAGATTCTTAAAAAACGACCCTTTTTTGAGACGCTTTCACCGCCCTACTCCTCTTCCCCAAAAACCCTTACCCAGAACCACTTCTAATCATCGCTATTTTTCTCAAAACCCGTATAATAAATCAAAGTATTTAAAACTCATTAAAAACAACAATAATTGAGAAAAAGCAATGTCACGATTAATTGGCTATGCCCGCGTTAGTACTCTTGAGCAAAATTTAAACTTACAAGTCGATGCCCTGCTAAAAGCTGGCTGTCAGAGAAATCTTATTTTTAAAGATAAAGTTTCGGGCTCGAAGACTGACCGGCCTGGACTAACGCAATGTTTAGATAATTTAGTAGCAGGTGATGTGTTAGTGGTTTGGCGCCTTGATCGCCTAGGTCGCTCGATGGTGCATTTAGTAACACTTATTGAAACCTTACGAGAAAAAGGTGTGGGGTTTAAATCGCTTTGCGATGGTGCCATTGATACGACCACCGCTTCGGGTGAATTGGTTTTTAATATCTTTTCATCGATGGCTCAATTTGAGCGCCGACTTATTCAAGAACGAAATCAAGCAGGTCTTTCTGCTGCGCGTGCCCGAGGTAGAAATAGAGGGCGACCTAAAGTAGATATTTCAAAAATCCAAGCAGCTAAACGGATGCATCAAGATAAGGCCTTAGCAATTGGCGATATTTGTAAAGTACTTAATATTTCTAAGCCAACTCTATACCGTTATTTATCTTCTAAAGCTATTCAATAAATCAAATAATTTAAGCTGCAAAACTCGAAAAATGCTAAAGTTAGATCATCTACATACAAAATTATAAATTTTAATTAAATATTAGCTGTAAAGCCCAAATTGTTCATTGATAAAAGATGTTTCAGTTCGAGTGCGAAGTATTCCACTTGTCAAATTGACCTTTTTTCAACATACGCATGATTTCAAAGCCTTTAATGATTGCATAAGCTGAAAACCTCTGGCTGGATTGATAGGCCGTTTAACTTTACCCTGAGCAGATCCCAAACGATTATTTCAGTATTTAATTTGGTGACGTTTTAGATTTTCAGAAAAAGCTTATTCATTTTTCAGTTCCCTAATTGCTGACTGTAAAACAGATTTTTATCGGTATTGATAACAGTCATGTCCCAGGTGGGATTGTTCTTGATGAGCTTTTCCAGAAAGCGCTTTGCAGCACATGCCTTCCTACGATGGCAGAGGTAAAAATCAATCGTATTACACTGCTCATCTATGGCTCTATAAATATATTTCCATTCTCCCTTTACTCGTACATAGGTTTCATTTAAGTGCCATCTATTGGAATAGGGCCTTTTACCAGTCCAGATGCTTTTTTAATTCAGGCGCATAGTGCTGAACCCAACGATAAAGTGTTGTAGGGTCAATGGAAAGGCCTCTCCTAGACATCTTTTCTTCCAAATCGCGATAATTAAGCCCATATTTAGAGTACTAACAGAATTAATTACCCATGAAAATGTCGCCATTTGAAATCAGTGAGATTTTATAACTCATTGGATTACCTACTCAAATGAAGCAATTATACTATAGTTAACTTTTTGCAAGACGACCGCTTGCAAAACAGTTATAGATGAACTTCTCCCACGGGAACAGCAAAAAGTTGTTCAGTAGTGACCGCTGATTTTAATAAATTTCTAAAAGTTTGTTGTCCTTCTAAAATAATTTGGTTAATAATGCTCATAGAATTAACTGCCATAGCTAAGCCTTTTAGATAAGGAATATACTTATATGTTGGTTAACTTTAGCTATTATGCAAGTTGACCTATTGGAAAGTTGAAATAAAGTCTATTTAACAAAAAGCTTACCTTTAAAAGCTTGACTCGAACATTACATTATATACAAACCAGATGAATACAATGAAAAGATGGTACGCATGAAGTGTGCGTAAAATTATTAAAATTGGTAAACACCCTACGTTTTTGTATTGTTAAAATTTAAGCGATGATTCTTGCATGAGAGGCTCTGAGAACATATCAATAATTGTAGCAATACTTTTTGTAACTTGTTTGCCATTAGCTCGATGAGTAGAATAAAAAAATCCAAGGGTAGGAATAAAATTATTTAAAATAGTACCTAAAGTATTTTCTCCTTTAATAACTGATAACACTAATTTTATCTTTTCATCTTGGTCAGTGATAGTATTTGCAAACTTAATAAATTCCTCAGTTATTTCTTTACGACATTGATTTACTATTCGTAAATCAGTTGATTCTAGCTTAATTGATGTCAATAAATAAAAAACAACTACATTCCATTTTTTATCTTCTATAGCAATTGATACTGGTAATCGATTGTCTGGGAATTTTTGGTAGATATCAATACCAAGAGATGAGAGTGCGATTATTGACTCTAAACTTCCTGCACGAACAGCTATATGAATTGGTTTTATTCCGAACTTGTTTGATAAATCAAGCTGACCTCCTAGGTTTGAAAGGCAGTGAATCACCCTCACTTGGTTAGACTTAGCTGCAAAATGAGCTAAGCTCTCTTGAAATTTGGTCGATAATTGATTAGGACAAATGCCATATTCAATAAGAGCACACATAAATTGGATATGTCCATATTCAGCAGCTATATCTATTGGTCGTTTAGAATTATTATTTTCAACATTTAGATGTGCACCATGTTTAGCAAAAATCTCAAGTGCTTTAATATTTCCAATCTCAGCAACTTTAAATAGAGGAGTATCACCAGAGTTGTTCGTTTTATTTATGTCAACTTGCATAGCTATCAGGTATTCTATTATTGTTGTCGAATCACCCATGGCAGCGTAATAAAAAAGGTTATTTCCCCACCTATCTAGAGTAGTAACGTCTGCGCCTCTTTCAATGAGTAATTTGAAAATCTCAAAGTTGCCAGCCTTAGCTGCATCAACTGCTGATATAGAAAATTTTTCTGCTGATGTTGAAGATTTTACATTTACTTCACGCTCAATGAAAAATTGAGCTATTTCAGTTTGACCATAGATGATTGCAATTTGTAATAATGATTTTTCAGGATATAAAATTTGCCATACATCCCTACTTAAGCCACGCAATCTTATGTCATTATTAAGTGTATAAAATCGGGTTAGAATAACTTGATCTATATCTTCTTTGATCGAATCAAAGGTCTTTATGTCCCCTAAATATGTAGTTAAAAATAGAATATCATGCCCGCTTATATTTCTTCTCTGTAAAATATCTTTTGTGATTATCCAGCTTTGATTAAATTCATCGAAAAACTCTTTTAACTTTTTATTATTAGGATTTTCATTTGTTGTAAATACTCCAAGTGATCCTAATGTATAATTAACATCACCAAACAGTGATAATGTTTTCCCTATTTCATGTTGACGGGTACCTGATAATAAATACGAAACCAGTTTATTTGTCAAAAAAGAACCCACCCCGGAAGGAGATATTTCTTCTGTTATAGGCTGAGAATTGTCCTTTATTTGCCATCTATCGGTGATATAATCATAACATAAACCAATTTCATGATTATCAGTATCAAATGTAAATGCTATTTTTCCTGAATTTAAATTTGCTACCTTCCGTAAAAGAACGGTTAATTTAGAAAAATAATCTTGTAATTCATTTTTAGTGAAAATAAATGTGCTTCTAGATACCTGATTAAGGCCACCACGCTTATCTAATTCTATTGAGCTTGTAAAGCGAGAAAGAGGAAGTATGTCGCCCTGGTTATATTGACTAAATAATTCATTTTTATCGATTTTAAGCGAATAAACTGATATTCCATCAAAAAATATTAGCGCATCGCGTATTTTATTTTCTTCAGGTGTAAAATAATTATTATCGATTTCTTGGTCTTTTATATTTCTAATTAAAATTTCTCTATTTAGTAAGTCTAGTAATGCATTAGGTGGTGTTTCAGAATTATTAATATATGCATTCACTTGTTTCAATAGGGTTTCAACAGATTGTCTAATTAATTTTTTTTGCGCAGATATTTCTGCTTCTAAATAATGGGTTTTTAGCAATAATTTTTTGGATTTTTTAATAAAGTCTGGCTGAATAACTAAGTTTATCCTATCATAAAATTTTTTTTCCTCATCACATAGAAATGCCTGAACCCACATTCTAGCAAGACCTGCACAAACTCCATTAGAAGCATTATAATCAAGAGATTTCATAGCAAGCTCAATTAGATCTTGAACAGTACGCATAAATATATATCCATTTATTATCTAGAAGGCGATAGGAATAACTTTTTGGTAGCTCCAATGCCTGAATTTTGGGCACACTATAAATCAATTATAAATTGATTAGCAATATTGACATAAAAAATTGCAAAGTGAACAATTTAAATTTTAATCCTCACAAACTTTCTTATTATTATTTTAAAATTCACTGGTCACATAATCTATTTAATTTGTTGTGAAAATATAAATTATTTAAAAAGGACTAATACGAAGTTTAAAAATCCAGGTGTTAGTTTAATTTTGGCTGTTCCTTTCTTATGATGCTTCAATTCTTTTACCTTTATAATATAAGAAGAACAAATTTTGTTGATCTCTATTATTGTTTCTTCTATTTGCATTCTATATTTATCAATATCTAACCTGCCATTGGCATGTAAAATACAATTTCTGATTTTTGAAACATTAATAATACTGCGCCATAAAAGATTATCCTCGTCTGTGTTATAACTCCGCTCATTTAAACAATTTTTAAACTTTCGAAGACCATTATTTTGTTTATCAATTTTTTCTTTTCACACTTATGATATAAAGCCTCTTCTAATTGGGCATCAAGCTGTAAAAATGTCGATTCAATCAATATTGCTAAACTTTGTTCATAAAATCCTTTTTTATTCCTCTCAGCTATAGAAAGCTTTTTAATTTTACTTTTATTTTTAAGTTTTAAGATATCGAATATAATTGACTTTTTAACTAACTCATAAATTCCATAATAATCAAAATTAAATGTTGTTAGCTGTTCTAAACCAGAAAAAGAATTTTTACCCATAAATATCCTTATATAATCAGTCCCTATTTATAATTGAAATATTCGAACTAAAATCTTTGGCTAATTGAAAGATTTTTTTAATCATATTTAATTCCAAAAGACATCCTAAATTTATGATTTCAGGCCCTAATATATAAAGCGTGGTTATTTAACTTATCAGCTTGAATCAGAATAAAACTCATCATTTAATTAAACAAATTATCCTAGTTTATTTAATTAAGCTCGAATAATAAGTTTGCTTTAAAATTTAATGGTGACTTATCCAAGAATGTAAATAAGGTATAACCGGTGTTATGGTAGCAGCAGCGTGACCAGAGCCATCCTTGTAAAGACAAATCCAACTGTCTGGCCCCTCAACATTACAAGGTAATGGGCCTGCTTCAAAAGTTAAAGAATTTATAGCACGCAACATTTGTTGTTTTGCATCGTCTACATCATTTGCCGTAAACCCTCCAATAACAAAAGTTCATTTATCATTAGTATCGTAATTGTTAGATTTAACAGCGCCATACCACTGACCACGGTCTTTTACGATCTCAGAAACACCGACAGCTTGTAATCCAGATACGGACGGACAGCTATTTGGTTTGTCAAATGGTAAAGCAAAAATCAATTGAGATAATGATAAGGAAAAAATTGTGCTTAGAATTTTTAATCTCATTATATTTCCTATAAACTTTTAAATTACTCAGTTGCAAATAAAATACCATAATAATCGTCTAGAAACAGCTGATGCTATTCGAGCTTTATTACTTTAGCTATACCACAGCATAATATTGAGGTTAGATTAAATATTTAGCTATTTTGAATGAGGTTATAATCCATTTAATTGCTATATAATATAAGACCATATAATATGGCGCCCGGTAATTTACTGTTTTATGATTAAATTTCTCTGAAAGCTACTAACAATAGTAGTCCTACGAGGTTTAAAAATGGATATAACTAATAATATAAAGGTGTTGCTGTGAAATCTAAAGATGAATCAAAAAAAATTAATGCTTGTCCTGCTTGTGGTGTAATGTCATTTCCTCCCCTTTTTAAAAAAGAAAGTGATAAAGCTCCTCTTCCTGCCCAGATCGAAAATCTTACTCCTACCACAGAAGAAATTAATGAAATTACAGGGTGTCCTGCCTGCGGTCAAATGTCATTTACATCTTTTAATAAGTAATAGGACTCGTCTTTAATAAAAATGGTTAGTCGAATTTTGCCTAAACTTGGCCTATCGCTTATGCCAGAAAAGGATTATCTAGAAGCATCTTATTTCTTGTTTGAGTCAGGTGAAGTCGACATTTTAGAATGGAGTTTTGACATGTGCTGGGGAAAACCTATACCCCAGCGCTGTATGGATTTACTACAAAGATATTCTGCAAATGGAAATTTACTTGGACATGGGGTAAGTTTTTCATTATTGACTGCAAAAAGTACGAGACGGCAAGAACTTTGGTTGCAATATCTAAAAAAAGAAATAAGGCAATTTAATTATCAAAAAATAACAGAGCATTTTGGCTTTTTAACGACTGAACAATTTATTCAAGGTGCACCTCTTTCGATGCCTTTTATTCCTCAGTTATTAGAGATAGGAATAAATAATCTTAAGAGAATTCAACAAATCGCTCAAGTTCCTATAGGCTTAGAAAATCTAGGGTTTGCTTTTAGCAGGCAAGATGTCATTGAGCAAGGACACTTTATTTCTGCATTGCTCGAGGCTGTTGATGGTTTTTTATTATTAGATATCCATAATGTTTATTGCCATATGTTGAATTTTGATATGTCTTTTGAAGAAATTTTAGAAACTTTACCTGTACATAGAATAAAAGAGCTGCATATCTCAGGAGGAGATTTTCGAGCTATCCGACATGAAGATCGTAGTATCTATTGTGATAGCCATGATAAAGCAATCCCACAAGAATTATTTTTACTTCTAGAAAAAAACTTACCAAAAATTTTACCTTTAGAGGTTATTATCTTTGAGCGTATGGGAAATACCCTGTCAAGTGCACTTGAAGTAGGACAATTTTGTGAAGACTTTGCCCAATTAAAATACCTGGTTAAAAAGGTTACTGATGAAACTTACAACAAATGAGCTAGACCTATTTCAAAATTTTCTCTTAGAAACTATATATACGTATAATGATGTACATAAAATTCAAGAACAATTGCATTCCGCTATACAAAATCCGGTTCTTTTAAATTGGGTAAACTCGCTTAATCTTGAAATGCTTGAAGTGGCTTCCCGAATGCTCCAACATTGGGGAAAAAAAGCTTAGTAGGTCAAGCGGCTCTAGTGCAATGAACCATCTTACCTAGTGAGTTGAAAAATAGTTATTACAGGCTTAGTAATCAAATAGATGATTGTAGACTTATTACTCATGTCGGTCATCAAAAAACGTTTATGATTAAATAGAATGGGTCACATAATATACCGATTATAAAACTAATCTTAACCTACTTCAAAAAACTCACAAATTAGTCACTTAACTAGTCATTTAATTAATTTCACGTAAATATTTGTTCTATTTGTTTATGTGACTTAAGACAAGCTAAATTTTAGAAATTAGTAAGTAAATTTACCTCATTTCGATTTCTGATAACATCAGCTAATATACATTTATATACGATATAAAATGTAAAAAATTAAATTAGAACAAATAGTTACTATATACTATTAATCATTTTAACTTATTACCTCTTTGTTAGAAGTGAATACAAATGCCTAAAGAAAAAATTCCTTATTTATTAGATGAAATGTTGCGTATTCACAATTTCAATATTAATTGTAAAGTAGTGGGTACGCCAGGATCAGCAAATGATGGCCAGCCTTATATTTTAGTTATTCCTGGAGGTCCGGGTTATGGTCTTAATATGTATAAATATTTTGTTTATGCACAAATAATCAAAGCTCGTACAGAGGGACGTCCTCTTCCACATTTTATTCTTTATGACCCCTTAGGTTGTGGCAAAAGTGACAAAGCCAAAAATCCACAAGTTGAGTATACGGTTGAACATTTTACCGAAATGGATGCTAGCCTAGTAGAAACTATTAAAGAACGATTAAATATTAAGAAGTTGAATTTAGTTGTATGTGGACGGTCTTTCGGACATATGGTTGCCATGAACTTCCCTTTATGTCGTCCTAAATGGCTAGACCCTTCATCTGATATTTATCTACAAAAAATCTTATCTATTGTTGGAGCTAATGGCGTAGGTAACAAAGACTATGCGCGTCATTATTTACGCACACATTATGCCAATTCACCCACTCTACCACAAATGCAGACTGCTGAAGAAAAATTATTTTCCGGCTCAATACAAGACCAGACTGATTTTGTTACACATTTCATTGCACCTATGGCTTTTGCTTATTCACCGGAAGCAGCCAATTCTCTCATAATGAGAGGATTATTAGCGTTCATTAGTGCAAATCCAAATTTAACAATTTGGGCATTAAAGAGTATTAATTCGTTGTTAAAAACCTTTGGCGTTGAAAATGAAGAATTAAATACGAATATTACCACTATTACAGAATGTTCATTAGACGTACTGAACTATTTTTTTAAAACTGATTTTAATAATTTCGATACTATTGATAAAGTAAGAAAAAATATTGAACTCTATCGTAAAATTCCAATTTGTTTAATTACATCTTATAAAGACCACATGATTGATCCTAGTGTTGCAGAGCAAATTAATGCTCTTTTACCCGATACCTCCTGTACAATTACTTTTACGACAGCGCACATTATCACTAAGAAAGATATTAAAAAATTTTACTATGATTTGACGTATAATTTCTTAATAGAGGGTAAGGTTAACCCTAATATATTAAAAGATAATGCTGCTATTCATGATTTTAAAATCACTTCGTATTTTTCAGAAACTAGAAACCCATTTTCAGCGTTAATAACTTCAGAAGTTGTGGAAAACCTGCAATATCAGCCCTTATATCATTTAAAAACTAATCAAGAAAAAAACAAGTATTATAAAGCGCCTTTGATTCAACCTTCTGTAGAAATACCTTTATCAAAAAACGAAATTTTGCCTGACGGTGATTACGTATCAGCATTGAAACTATAATTATAAAGAGTCTATTGCAAAAAATTTTCTTAATATATTTACTTGATAAGCCCTTATAATTCCTAAAGACATACTAACATTAGGAATATCGGAAAATTTTTTTCTGATGAGAAATAATTGATCTCAAAATGATCGATTATGAAAACATTCTAACCTCCCATAAAAATCGCTTAATTTTTCCTTTGATTACGTCACATAATATTTAATCAAATCGGCCAGATTATAATACGTAGGTAAAATAATGGTATTATACACCTATTTTAATTTTGCAATTCTATCTGTAACATTTTTATGAAGATATTAGGTCAATGAACACATCACATAACATCCAGGAACAGAAGCTCCTTCAACTATCTATTGCTGTTACATTTCTCTTAGCATTGACGGGTATTGTATTTGGTCTATTAACAGGTTCTTTAGCGATTGTTTTTGATGGTATGTTTAATATGGTTGATACGGCGATGTCAATACTGGCTTTTCTTGTTGCCCGATTATTAACTAGTGAGGGTAGCCGTAGATTTCAATATGGATATTGGCATATTGAGCCTCTGGTTCTGGCTCTTAATGGTAGCATCTTAATACTACTATGTGCCTATGCTTTAATTAGCGCAATTGGCAGCTTAATGTCTGGTGGGCATAAATTAAATTTCGATTGGGCCTTTGTCTTTTCTCTATTAGTATCTATTTTATCTACTTTTATGTGTTTTTATTTACATTCAAAAAATCGAAAAATAAACTCTGAACTCTTGCGGCTAGATATACAAAGTTGGTTAATGTCTGCTTTAATCTCTGCTTCACTTTTAATTGCATTTGGGATTGCAGCATTACTTCAAGGCGGCACATATGACAACCTTACAATCTATATAGATCCCTTTGCCCTAGCTATTCTCACTGCCTGTTTGATTTTTATTCCTGTAGCAACAGTACGGGATGCTATACGCGATATATTTCTTATAGCGCCCATAGGTCTAGATGCAAGGATAAGAAAGTTTTTAGATGACCTCACTATACAACGCGGCTTTACAACTTATACAAGTTATGTTGCAAAAATTGGGCGTGCACAATTTATTGAAATCCACATAGTAGTACCAGTATGTTATCCAATTTCAAGTATAGAAACGTTAGATGAAATTCGTCATGAAATAGCTAAAGCTATTGGAGAAGATACTCCTCAACGCTGGCTGACCATTTCCTTCACTACAAATAAAAATTGGATCTAAACATTCATTAACTTCAATAATTTTTCGCTTAAATAAGACCATAGCCAAGATAAGTTTTACTTCTAAAATAAAAGTCACCTAATAAGTGAGGAAATTGATATATTAAATGTAACAAGCAAATGACTTTTTTGCTAAATTAAATTTTAATATTCAGGGAATTGATTACGGTATTTTCGAATACTAACTCTCTATCTAACGGGCTCAACTTATGAAAAGTGAGATAAAAACCTTCCTGCTATATCCAATACTTTATGGGCACAATATATTCTTGATAACTATAAAACAGTTAATGAAGTGATCGAGGCAACTGATAAATTTCAAATTATTGAAACCGTGGTTTTTAACCGAAAGTAGCCTCTACATCTTAATATCCAAGATCCTAGTGGAGATGCAGCTTATTAATGGTAAAAAAGTGATCTACCATGGGCCTCAATATACAACTATGACTAACGAACCTGCCTATAATATTCAATTAGATAATTTAAATCGTTATAAATCCTTTGGCGGAAAATTATCCTTACCTGGTGATAGCAATCCTTTAAGCCCCTTTGTGAGAGTTGCAACCTATTTAAAAACACTTCCTAAACCTAATAATATACAAGATACAGTAGCAGGTGTGTTGTCAGTCATAAGAACGGCGATGGTCCCGTTTGGCGCCATTGATACATCTCGAAATAAAACTGAAGATGCTTGGCCCACCCGCTGGGTTTCCGTAGCAGATTTGACTAAAAAAACTTATTACTTTAGTTCGACACTAATACCTAATATCATTTGGCTTAATTTAAATACTTTAGATTTTTCTCAAGGAAAACCCAGTTTAGCCATCAATCCTAGTCAAACTAACTTAGTAGGTAATATTCAAAAACAATTACAACCTATAAAAATTGATAATAAAATGGAATGAAGCTATCTACTCAGAAACTTTTTTACTTTTAAAAGTCATAATAAAATGGCAAAACTTAATATTAGCTTATGGTTAAATTTACTATTTATAATTAAAACTTAATTTAAAACAAAATTGGTTATATTCAAACTAATATTAGTTTTTACCTATAGTCTTAGTTATAGAAAGTTGCGGTAGCTGGCTTGCCATTTCTTCACACTTAGTCTTATAAATTAATAAATTCTGTATGGTACTAAGCGTGTAATCTATACCAAACTTTTTATTAGCAAACAGCTTAATACGGTCACTAAATTCGCGTCTTAATTCAAGTGCCCTACCCTTCTCGGAAACATCTAAACTTAACTCATCAATTCCATCAGAAAGTAGTTTGTATTGAGATTCATAAAGTGTTTTGAAAGACTCAAGATTGTAATTTTCTTGATTTAATGCAACTTCTAGATGCTGCTCTACTTCTTTAAATGAACGAACTAAATTACCAATGATGGTTACTTTATTAGGCTTAGTATTTTTTAATGAATCCGATTTTAATGCTAAAGTAGATAAAAGCTGGTTTAAGTTTTGATAAAACTCATTATATGCCGAACGAAATCTAGTATAGTCACTAAAAGATAAAGTATCCGTATGCATAGCTTTGTCCTTCTTTAAATAAGAGACATAATTGCCGAGTGCTTCTAAGTATGGAAACAAGGGCTTTCCCTCGGCCATAATTTGTTTAGCAATATGAATGAAATTTTCTTTATCTACAGCATTAAATTTAGTAGTTGAATTCATTTGCTCAAAATAGAATAAAATTTCAATAAGCTTAGCTAATGCTATACTCTTATTCTCTAAATATTTATATTTCCCATCTGTATTATCAGTATGCTTCTGCACAAATTGATTAAGCGTAAGTTTGCCATTAATTTCTTTCTTACTATATTGGGTGTGCTGAACTCGAAAAGCAGAGCGTTGTGTGGTTTTTAATAACTCATCGGGTAACAAGACGTAATTATGAGGTCCTTCGTAAGTATAATTTTTTCTGTTTTTGATATCTTGAAATAAATTAGGAATAAAATAAGAATTATTTTTCACCCGTGTGGTATCACGAGCAAAAATTAAAGCATCAGTATAACATGAAATAAAATCTCTTTGCCTAACTTCTGCCACAATCATAATGGATATATCAGAATTATTCTTAATATCTGGTAAATAGTGTTTAATCCTGGCTGATTCGCCCTGAGAATCAGCTAATAAAAATAACTCCTCGCCATTTTCTCGTAGATAGATTAACGGAATAGCATGACCACTTGCAGCACCAATAATAAAAGCTTTTCGATAATTAAGACTTTTTTCTTTACGACATTCCTGAATTAAAGCAGGCAAAGATTCATTTAAAGTTGATATGGGAACAGCATTACCAAAGGAATTTCTAGGTATTTCAATACTACAGGAATATTTTTCGTTATAATAGGTAGCTATTAGCTCGATACCCTTTTCTGATAAAGAAATCTCCCCCTTAGCTGGTTGTTCAAAATAATCTATTGACTTAAAAGGCTTAATCGGCATCATACATCCTAACTAAAATGAAATAGTTTATTTCAAGTATAGTTCTTATTAAGGATGCACTTTAAAATAAGCGCTAATAAAATAGTTAATGTGCTAAAATTTATGTTTATTTTATAGCTCAAGTTACTATTATCTAACTAATAACCTTATCCTCACTTTAGCGAAGGTACTAACTACTCTCTTAGGAATACTACACAGCGTTATCCACAGAAATTGTGAATAACATTAGTTACCTTAAGCACATAAAGATTGGTCATGCTTATAGCTCGCTAATTTATTTTCAAGTTCTGTTTGTTCCTCATAAAGACGAGAAAGTTTACGCATGCTATTGTCTATAAGCGCCCTACTAGCATGAGGAAGCCCGGCGCTATAATTTTTCTCTATCAGCTGAAGATAACGACCCTCTGAATAAATTTCATGGCTTATTCGTTTCAACCTATCAGCAAGCTCATTCATTAGGCCTGCAGAAACTTTCGAAGTTTTCTCAGGACTCTTAAATCGAGCCTCCTGTTCATCGCTAAGTTCAAAGCGAGTTTTAATCTCAGCGATTGTTTTAGGATTAGTTATACCTAAAAGTTCACGCTCCAATTTTTCTTCTTTTATCTTACGAGTTTTTACCTCTTTCCGCTCTTTAAACAGAGAGCCAATGTAAGAGTGGTTATAGAAGCCTTTGGGAGTAGACCATCGTTTACTTCGAAGAGTAAATGAAATGGCGTTCAGTTTATGTTTGAAACTTTCACAATGCTTAAATTGATTTGGATCGGTTGCTGCAAAAACAATCTCTGCAAAGAGTTGTTCTGGATCTGAGATAAGAATATGGTGTTTATGCTGAATATTATAAAGCATGCCTTTAATTTGGCTCTTAGCTTCTTCCGTAATTAAACCTTCTAGTTCTTTTTCGTATTTAAAATTTTTCGTGAAAGTTTTATTTAATTTGGAATGGATATCCTTTTCACCAAAATTAACAGTATCTGTTTCACTAATAGTATTAATAATACAATTATATTTTTTATCTTTATATATAGAAGGTATTGTTTTTGACTTTTCGATCGTCTCAATTTGCTCTAATTGTGAACTTGTTGATTGAACCAAGCTCTTATCTTCGCATAGTTTATTTTGATGTAGTGAATTGGAAGTTTGATTAATTAGTTTAAGAAGCTTGTCTGTGATCCTAATATAGGTCCGTTTCTTTACTTCAAATTCATTAGGATTGTTATTTTTATTTTTAGCACAAAAGGTATTACGCCTTTCTATGAGTTCTAAATCAGCAAACTCTTTAATATATTTTTTTAAAGTACTAAGCCCAACCCCTACTTCTCTTGCGATGTCTTCATAGGGTCGCATAAACCAAATAGAGTCAGAGTTTTTTAATTTATACTTTGAGTTTTGCCACCAGAATATAAACTGATCGAGCAAGTAAGCTTTTTTAGGGCAGCTTGTTAATGTTTTTAGGACATTAAATCGCTCATGAAAAATTGAACAAAGGTTCCCCATAGATAATTTCCTTATCTTTGTTGTTTTTTTAAGGGAACGTAGCTAAAATAATAATTGGATGAATCCAAAAATTTTAGATAAAAAAATTCCTATCTAATTTTTGGTAGAAAATTAGCTTCGTTCCAAGCTAAGTTTTATAAGTCCTGATAAGTCGGCAAACTTATCAGGACTAAGCCTTTTAATATTCCTTTATTTCTAATTAAGCATATGTTTTTCCTATTTTTTATTAATTCTTAATAAGTTATTACCATCTTCATAAGAATCTATATCATCTCTTTAAAATCCGCAATATTTGTCAAATAAAAATAAATAATGCGGAATTGTAATTTTGTAGTTGATAAATAAATAATTTACCTCTAAATTAAAATTTCATTATTTTTAAAATTAGGAATAAAAATGAAAAATCAAGCAGGGATTGAGTACATACGAGCTTTAATAGGTCGTGGTGAAAGTGTGCTTAGACAAATAGAAGAAAGTGGTAGAGCTCCTAACAATAATAAGATTCTAGAAAGAAGGTGGTCATTAAAAGAAACGGCAGAATTAGTTGGACGTTCCAGTAGCTCTATCTTGAAAATTCAGAATCAATTGATAAGTGATGGCTTATTAGATGATATCGAGAAAAACCAGACGACTAACAGAATTGCAGGATATACACTTAAACAAATTAATCAATTTAGACAACATTTTAAAACATACCCAAGACGAGATGCGTCCCAAGATGAATGTCTTGTTTTAGCTATTCAAACCTTTAAAGGTGGAGTTGGAAAATCAGTTACCAGTGTTGCAGTAGCACAGTATTTCGCAACTCAGGGTTATCGAGTTTTATTTATTGATATGGATTCACAAGCTTCTTCGACTAGTAGCTTTGGTTATATTCCTGATAGAGATATTGAAGATAAGTGTACCCTATTACCTTTTTTTAGAGGGGAAAAGGATAGTTTAGATTACTGCATACGTAAAACGTATTGGGATGGCTTAGATATAATTCCTTCTAATTTACAACTATATAATCTTGAATTAGGAATTGCTGAACAGATAAAAGATATCCCTACAGTCGAAAAAAATTATTTATTTTCAGAATTAAAACAGGGTATTAATTCAGTAAAAGATGCCTACGATTTGGTAATAATTGATAGCCCGCCGGCTTTAGGATTTACTTCAATGAATATCCTTTGTGCAGCAGAAGCTTTAGTTATTCCTACTCCTCCAGCTTTATATGAATTTAGTTCAACCGTACAATATCTTCGTATGATTGAAAATGTTATTGAGATGATTGCACCAGAAAAAGAATTTCATTTTATTAAAATTTTAGCAACAGATGTCTTCTTAAATCAAATAAACCATAGAGAATTTTTACCAATAATGCAGGATGTATTTGGTTTTCATATGATGAGCAATTATTTTTTACATACTACTGAAATTGGAAATGCTGCTATTGACTTTCAAACCGCACTAGAAGTTAGAAGGCCTCAAAAAAGAGCATTAAATATTATCAATTCATTCTGCAAAGAGCTCGAATTTGAAGTATGGAAAACATGGCCAAGCAAAGTTAAAAATCTTGAGAAAGCTGGAAAGTTTGTAGTAAATGGAGAGGCTACTTATGCGTAAAAAAAGATCTTTGGCAGGTGTAATTGTTGATGAAAATCAA
>NZ_CP183307.1:0-80404 GCF_048541585.1 Legionella sp. D16C41
ATGAATCGCCCGATTTATCACGCTTGCAATTGCGCTCTGTAGTTTATGCTAAAGAGCGTCTGAACCCTAATGTTATCTTTTGTGTAGGCGACCATCAACGTTTGTTTGGTACTGAAAAAAAACGCTGCCTTTTTTACGCTCCCTTTATTGGGAGAGCGGGCAAAAAGAGGTTACTGAGGTCTGTTTAATGGCAAGTTATCGCTGTGCTCGGGCTGTTGTGACGCTCGCTAACGCAATTATTGACACCAAATACCAAGTAATAGGACACGCATTTAAAGATAAAAATGAACTGGCCACTATCAGTGCTGTTGAAACTACTGACGCCGGGCAGCCTGCAGTGGCTTGAAACGGAAAAAAAGACCTCGATGGTATTAGGCACACTTATCAAGAAGACGTTAACTTTATCGTGATTACTAGTCCTGATAACCTAGCAGAGGCCATTGCCTTATTCGGTGCCAGTCGGGTTTTTACGACCCGAACAAATGAAAAGGGTTGCAAGCACCTACTGTCTTATTATACCGCTTTTTTGAGCAACCGGGATTTAACGCGGTTAGTAAGAACATGGATAATTCATCTCGTGTAGCTGATGATAATCAACGTCTTTGTCATAGCAACACCTGTTAACGATTCTTTTCGTGGCTTCTACCCGTGCCCAAACGACCTTAATGATTTATCAACCACCTAATCGAGCGCTAGCCGCCATTACTGACCCTTTAAAGCACGTGGTCCTGGAGACGACACAAAAGCAGAGCGCCCCAGTTAAGCCTGCCGCACCTGTTGTTTCTTCAAAAGCAGCGTGGCTTGAACAAGCGCAATTATTGCGCGCTCAAGGCAACCTTTTACAAGCCCAAGCCATTGAAGCGCAATGGGGGGAATCGCTTGACGACATCAACGCCTCCAAATCAAGCGGTCGCTACCAAGCCCGCAGCCTCCATTAAAGCTACTAAAACTAATAAAAGAACTAAAACTAAAAAAAAGAACAAAAAAAACGCTTCTATGTCGGGTTTAGCTGCGCTCGCTGAAGAGGCTGAGAAACAAAGCCCCTTAGCCGTTTCTTCCGAAGAAGAGCAGCTCGATAGGCTGTGTTCAGCTATTCTTAATGGCCAAAAAAACAGCTTTAGAGGCACTGTTAAACTTTCCCTTTACAACCCTTAAAACCTATAGTGAGCTCACTCCAAACCAGTGCCTTGCTAAAAATCTACCCGCTGTTACGCTGTTTACTTATCTCACGAAAACAACAGCAACAAAACTCTAAACTTGCCAGCGCCCTTTTTAGCGCTGCTAGTAGACTATGCCCGCCACCTGCATAATAGGCTAGCGATAAAACAAGATGCCTTTATTGCTCTCCTAAACTATCGCCCTACACACCTACCACGGTACCATTAGCCCTCCCCCTCTTAAGAGCATTGAATAAAGAAGAGGATGCCTATGATATTATTAAAAACTATAAGCAACAACGACGCAATGAATTAACTCTACCCTTAAGCGAAGGACAATTAAGCGTTGTTCAAATGTTGCTAGACAATAGGCGCCGATCCCAATGTTGCAAATCAATGAAAACAGGTGCTACACCCCACTTCCATGGTGAACATAGCAGTATTGTTCAAATGCTTCTAAACACTTCATTTGGCTGCAGAAGCAGGACAGGATGAAATTGTCAAGATGCTGCTCCTTGCTAAAGATATCGATGTTAATGTTAGCAATGAAAACAATGTAACACCACTTTTTTGGGCTGTAGAAAATGAACATATAAATATTGTTCAAATGCTCCTAAACAACGGTGCGAACCCCAATATTACACTTCAGGGCGGTGTAACACTCTTACATTGGGCTGCAATAAAAGGACATGTAGATATTGTTCAAATGTTGCTAGACAATGGCGCTGATCCCACTGTTGCGACGCAAAAGGGTTATACACCACTTCATTTCGCTGCAGAAGCAGGACATGATGAAATTGTCAAAATGTTCCTTGCTAAAGATATCAATGTTAATGTTAGCAGTGAAGAAAACGTAACACCACTTTTTTTAGCTGCACAAAATGGACATGAAAGTACTGTGCAAAGGCTTCTAAACAACGGTGCCGATCCCACTATTGCAAATCAAGCAGGTGATACCCCACTCCATCTCGCTGCAAAAAAAGGACATGTAAATATTGTTCAAATACTTCTTGATAAAGACGCTAATCCCAATGTTGCAAATCAAGAAGGGAAAACACCCCTTTCTTTAGCTGAACAAGAGAAAAATAAAAAAATTATTCAAATGCTTCTTGCCAGGAATTCTAATGCTAATTCTACAATTAAAGAAAGTACTGTACCACTTCATCTTACTGAGAAAAAAGAGGATAATGCTATTGATAAAACGAGCGCCGTACACAATAAAGGGCTTACTGATAATGTACATTCCTTTTATGGTAGTAGTAAAAAACCCAAGCAATCAAATCAGGAACAGCAGCGAAATGCAGCTAGTAATAAAGCTGGATAAAACATAGCGCTTGAAATAAATGCTATCAAAAATAGTTAAGGTTGTCTTTTTGTTTAATAATTATAATATATAAAAACTATAATAAGGTTAAATTAAATCAAAAAATAGGCCAGTAAATACCATAATAATTTCGCCCAATAATTTTTTAGTACACCCTCAACATTTAAATCACATTCTTTATATCAGCTGACGACTATAAGTTTTCATTAATCAATAAATCTTGCAAATAAAGCTACCATTAATCCCTACGATAGTTAAAACAAATAGAATCAATAAAATTAATTGATTTTATTAATCAAAAAATGTTTTTTATTATTAGAGCATATAGATAAATTAATAAACAAGCGGTATGAATTATGAGAAGTAAAATTATATATGCTTATCAAAAAGCTTTAGATAACTATATAAATAGGGCAGAGCGTGGGTATAAAATGGGATTATTTTCTTATTTTAGACATAGCTTTTCTAAAACCCCTAAAATTGCTTACCTGGAAAGTCAATTAATAACAAGTTTAAATGACGAGGATGCTTTAACTATTATTATTAATCATCTGTTATCTAAGTCAGCTACTTTTAATAATCACTCTTTTAATAGTTACTTAATCGACGCGCTAAAAGAGTCATTACCCGCAATAGACTGGAATTGTTTTACGCCTAATGCCATTAAAAAGTATCGAGGCGTAATCTATAGAGGAACGAGCCAACCGCCTGAAAAACTATTTAATGTAGGAATACAGGAACTCGAGTTTTCAGATAAAATAGAAGATTATTTAAAATTTAGAAATGGTAGTGTAGGTATTTCAACCTCTAAAGACTTTGAGTGTGCGCTTGAATATGCCAATAATAGTAACCGCTCTGGCCGTCAAAGATACATTTATAGTATAAATTATAGAGGTAATGAAGGTTATGATGTCCTTGAAACCGGAAAAGCACGAGGCTTAAGTTTTCATTCTTTATTTCATAGAAATCGCTTTTCAGGTTGGAAAAAACGTGAAGTTAATATTAAAACGAGTATCGATAATACCGATATTATTGGTGCTTGGAGTATATCAAAAGGATTGTTAACCTGGATTGATAATCCTAACTATCAATTAAATAAAAATACAAACGGTGTCGTTGCAAAAATGGGTAGTTATCAGGTATAAAAATCAATCTAGACCAGTTAATTTTTCTTTGATTCATTATGTAATGTAAGAAAACAATCCTATTAGAATGACAAAATGATTGAGAAAAAATTTTAGTTTGTCCTAAAGCCTTAATATATATCCTTTTTAAGATATTAGGGAGCTGTAATGAATGAGGTTGCGTGAACGCCAATTAATAAGGAAACTCGTTTTATTTTTTTCACGCAGTAGAAATATCAACCTGCATGGGTAGATTATATTGATTTAATGAGTCTTGTTGTAAGGCAAGCGACCAAATTGCTTATCAGAATAGCCAAGCTTATCTGCAAAGGCTTTCGCTTGCTTAGCACTTACTATTTTACGAAAAATGCTCTAAATCATAAAGATATTGAACGAAAATACCTAAGCTTTTAGCAAAATAAGTTGGCTCTTCTCTTCACCTAATCGATTACCTTTTAAAGGCTCCTCATGATAGTCTGGTATCTTTCGAACTTGATAAACACCTAATTATTCTATTGAATCAATCCAAATTATATATTCTGGTATTTTTTGTAAATCTTTTTGAGCCTGTTTAGAAAGCGCTACAACACTTAACGCTTTCAATACTTAGTCTTAACCTTATTTAATCATATTAATTTTACAAAAAAATGTGTAAAAGACAGTTTAATGCGATATTCTGCAATAATCTTAAAAAAACAAACGTTTATGATAAAGAATTTGTAATTGTAATGAAAATTATTAGATTTTCCTCTCCTTTTCCAGCCGTCTTGTTTTTAAAAGATAACCACTTGCAGCAATTTATTAAAATCGCTTTAATCAATCATTTAATATACCGTTAATACTTATATTGTATAATAATTGTACTAAAATAATCCTAAGGCAGGATAACATGGCTGGTAAAAGTAAAATCACTGACAAACTCGACGCGCTTACTTTCCGCGAATTACATAACATTATTAGAAATAGCCAGAGTCCAGCTGAAGCGGCCATACAGTTAGCTATAAGTAAAACTAGCCTAGAGAGATACCTTAAACGAATACCGTGTAAAGAAACACCTTTCACGTATACCGCGTTAAGAAGCATTGAACCCGCTGATTTAGAAAAATATTTTCCCGGTGATTGTGATGCTAAGCTTAGGTCTCACCAGACGCCGTTAGAAAAGCGTACTTTTAGAAAAATTCATGAAGCAATTCTCAAGAGTACTAGCTTAAAAGCTGCAGCTGCTCAATTAGGCGTTCACCATAATACCTTACGTTCCTACATATATCAGCTGCCTTTTATAAACGAGCCTTTGACTTATGATGAACTCCAAAGAACCAAAGAAAAAGATATTACGACGATTTATCCTGGTGACTATGAGACTATTCCAACGCGTATTAAAATACCGTTAAAGCAGCGTACCTTCAAAGCAATTCATCAAGCAATCCTTGTTAGTAGCGGTATTACAGCTGCAGCAAATTGCTTAGGTGTTGGGATTAAGACACTCAAAATTTACTTAGGCCAATTACCTTTTAAAGGCGAGCCGTTAACGTATGACTTGTATGACTTACTTAAAAACACCGAGGAAAAAGATATCACAACGATTTATCCCGGTGACTATGAGGCTATTCCAATCCTAAATAAAATACCGTTAAAGCAGCGTACCTTTAAAGCAATTCATCAAGCAATCCGTGCTAGTAGCGATATTACAGATGCAGCAAGTAAATTAGGTGTTAAGCTTGAGGCATTTAAGCCTTACTTAAGCCAATTACCTTTTAAAGGCGAGCTGTTAACGTACGACTTACTTAAAAACACCGAGGAAAAAGGTATCGCAACGATTTATCCTGGTGATTATGAGGCTGTTCCAACCCTACATAAAATACCGTTAAAACAGCGTACCTTTAAAGCGATTCATGAAGCCATTCTTGCTAGTGATAGTATAGCGGACGCCGCGGGGAAACTAAGTACCTATACATACCTTTTAGCCCTCTATCTTAGTCATTTACCTCATGTAGACAAGCCCTTAACTTATGGCTTATTAAAAGGGAAGACCGCGAGTGAGATAGGTGATATTTATCCGGGTGCCTATGAAGAGGTACCCGCGCTTAACAGGCTAGTTTTTCGAGAACTCGCTTTAGAAAAAATTCACCAAGCTATTAAAAATTCCACGAATTTAACCCAAGTAGCTAGTAACTTAGGTTGTTATACTACGAGTTTAAAACAATTTCTAGATAAGTTATTGTTAACTAATCCCACCTTAACCTTTGAAAGGTTACAATCCCTAACTACCGCCGAATTCTGTGAGTACGTGCTACATGCCGAAGAACATAATGCATCAGCGCGCCGTAGAGCGCCTGCCTCAAGGGCTTTATCGAATGCCACCCTGGATGCTGATGATAATGGATTACCGCAAGAAACCCTATTAACCATGTTAGATATCATTGAAGATGATGTTTATTTCCTTGCAGGCGTAGTTGATCCTTTTGAGGAAACTATTGAAGAATCACCCTATCCCAAACATGATGCAGTATCCTCTAGTTTTCCTACAGAAGTTAATCATAAAAACGCAAGCTTAGCTCAAAGTAATTTAATGTTAAATCCTCAAGGTTTAACGATTGAAAATATTGACCCTATGGTACTGGAAGACCATACCGATTTACCCCTAGACTTTATTAATTCTTTTAGCGAAGCCATTAAAGAATCACCCTGTCCTGAACATGACTTAGCTAATGAAGGGGATGCTTTAGATGAAATAGTCTCCTGTGAAGAAGTTAATTTAGACGAGTTAACATCCTGGCCAGCTGACCTCATTGTGGCAGATTCAACAGAGGTTGCTTTTGAAGAAAGCGCAACAGAAGTTCAAGATAGTGGGCCTAGCGCTGAGATTGAAGAAAGTGCCTTACAACATAAAAGCGCGACTAATTCATCGTCACTTCAAAGCCTGCCAACCTTTTTTAATTTACGAGGTAAAAGAGCTGCTCCGGAAAAAACCATCGAGCATGGCTTTAAGAAAGTACAACAGCTTAAAGTATCAAAATAGTCGCTTGGATAAGGTCTCGCAAAACGACCCTTTTTTGAGACGCTTTCACCGCCCTACTCCTCTTCCCCAAAAACCCTTACCCAGAACCACTTCTAATCATCGCTATTTTTCTCAAAACCCGTATAATAAATCAAAGTATTTAAAACTCATTAGAAACAACAATAATTGAGAAAAAGTAATGTCACGATTAATTGGCTATGCTCGAGTTAGTACTCTTGAGCAAAATTTAAACTTGCAAGTCGATGCCCTATTAAAAGCGGGTTGTCAGAAAAATCTTATTTTTAAAGATAAAGTTTCGGGTTCTAAAACTGAGCGCCCTGGGCTAAACCAGTGTTTAGAAAATTTGGAAGCAGGTGATGTCTTAGTCGTTTGGCGCCTTGACCGCTTAGGTCGTTCGATGGTGCATTTGGTTACTCTTATTGAGATGCTTAGAGAAAAAGGGGTCGGGTTTAAATCGCTATGTGATGGTGCAATTGATACCACCACTGCTTCTGGTGAATTGGTTTTTAATATCTTTTCTTCTATGGCTCAATTTGAACGACGACTTATCCAAGAGCGAACTCAAGCAGGTCTTTCAGCTGCACGCGCGCGCGGTAAAAAAGGTGGGCGACCTAAAGTGGATAGCTCCAAGATTCAAGCTGCTAAACGAATGCATCAAGATAAAGCCTTGGCCATTGCTGATATTTGCAAAGTGCTTAATATTTCTAAGCCTACTCTTTATAGATATTTAATTTCTTAAACCTACGGCCTAAATCAAAGAAGGGCTTCTCTCTTAGCTTTACATCAAGTAAGTTAAAGCGATTTTTCTGAACAAAGAGCTATTGGCTAAAAAAAGAGGTAATTTCTGATTTAATGAAAGAGTTGCAGTTTGGATGTTTCTCTAAATTAATTAGAAAATTTTTTACATCAGAATCCTCTAAAATTCCATAAATTTGCGAATTTGATTTATAACAAGAAACTATTTGTCCAATATGATTGCAAGTAAAATTGTTATAGTATTTTTCTAATTCAGCGATTCTATAATGAGTCTCAGCAAAGGAATCACTGTTACTTAAAAATGCTATTCCTCATGTATTTGTTGTGCCAATTCAATTTCAAGCTCGAACTCGGGTAAATATACTTTTAAAAAATCATTTAAACATCTAAAAGCTTCAATTGGCGAATCTTTTAGCTTTTTCCATTCTTTACTTAAAAAGGGATTTATACAGTCATTTGAAATTAAACTAAAAAAATCACTATCGTTAGAGATAATAATCAGTTTATCTCCTTTATTTATTCCATGTAATAATAATTCCCAATGTAGCCGATCACCTAATTTATTTGGTTTGCCAGGCGGATTATGCAGAGCTGTTCGATATTGTGCATTTTTAAGTACTTCTGGAGTAATATCAATTTTTTTTGCTTTATTAAAAATTCTTTTAATTATGGTATCAGGAAATAATTTTTCATCCCGATATCTATCTCTTACTTTTTGCAAAATTTCTTTATACTTTATATTATATTCCTTAGCAGCCGTTGATAATCTTTTTTCCAACTTTTTTAAATTTTCGAAATCCTCTAGATTATCTGATAAAAGAATTGGTGCATTTATATTTATTGTTATATCGTATTTATAATCTAAAGTTTCTTTGAATCGAGATTCCCTTCTTCTATTAAATTCATCTTGCAGAAGTTCATTTACTATTATTTCAAAATGATCTTTTCTAAGTTTTTCATAAATATTAGTTAAAGTATTAAGATTGTCCTTAGAGTATGAATAAAAACTCAAATAGATATTGGCATCCATAAATAAATATAATTTTCCACTGTCCATGTGCTAGCCCATATTTTTTATTTAATGATTTATTTAAATTATAGTTGACTCAATTTTATCCATAAATAAACGCATCCTGAAATTATGATTTCAGGATCTAAATTACTAAATTGTTAGTACTGTCTATATAGATAATGTGCTAAATTTAGTGTCTATTTTATGAGTTAATTTGCTATTATCTAACTTTAGGCCTTAATCTTCATTTAGCTCAGCTACATGCGGCTCTATTCTAAATACCACACAGCCTTATCCACAGAAATTGTGAATAAATTTATTAATCTTTAAAAAAGTAAATTTAATTTAATTTTTGCATAAATAATTTCATTCAATATTATAGAGTCAGAATAAATTTTATATGGGTAACATTAAGATAACAAATAGATAACTGATTAGATAACCTACAGATAACAAATAAGTAACAATAAAATTAATAAATTTTATTTAAACATCCCCTTTACAGATAACATTCAGATAACAATTAGATAACATACATATAACATATAGATCACTTAAAGGTAACATTAAGATAACAAATAAGTAACAAAAGGGTAACGATACATTATTAAAAATCAATATTTAAATAAATGATTGGATTATAATATTTTAAAAAAAATTGAAAATAAATAACAACTTACAGTTGATGTTTTTAGCTTATTTGTCATAATATTATAAACCTTATATAAAAACGGAAAATGAAATGCTAGTAATAACAAAGGAGAATCTGTTATCACAACCAAAAATGTCAATCGCTCACGCAGCCAATTTCCTTAATGTATCTGGACAAGCCGTACACAAACAATTGAAGTTAAAAAATATTAGTTGCTCTAGATTAGGTAATAAAATGTATTTAACTTACGAGCAAGCTAAGCAATTATTCAATATTAAATTTAATCACAAAGTTATAGTAGGACAAATCGTTAAAGGGGGGACAGGAAAAACAACGAGTATCGCTAATGTTGCTAGTTGTGCTAATACCTATGGAGCTAAAGTATTAATGATAGATGCAGATCCTCAAGGAAATCTTACTGATGCTTGTGGAATTGATGCTGAAGATAAACCTGTATTAATAGATGTTCTCACAGAAAACATAAAGATTACTGATGCGGTAGTAACTGTTACTGAAGGTATAGATTTACTTCCTAGTCGTATAGAAAATGTAATATTAGATAATGTTATTGTAAATGAAAGGATGCCACTCGATCATCTCTATAGAGATATGTTAGCTTCAATTGCAAATAACTATGATTTTATCTTTATAGATTGCCCTCCAACTATGGGGCAAGCAGTAACTGCTGCAAGCCTCTACGCAGACATTATATTAGCACCTTTAAATCCAGATAAATTTAGTGCTAAAGGTTTAAAAATACTAAAGCATGAAATAGATACACTTAATAAACGATTTAAAACCAGAATTGCCTATAAAGTTTTTCTTAATAAATTTAGTAGTAAAACTATTTTATCTGAAAAAGCAATTGTTTCTTTGATTAATGATCCTGATTTAGAAGGACGCATACTAGAAACAACTGTGCAATTTTCACAAGAAATACCCAATATCACTGATAATAATAAGAATCTCTTTAGCTCTCTTAAAAATAATAGCCCTATAAGAGATGATTTTGATAGGCTAACACGCGAGTTACTCGGGATAACAATTTCTCAAGTTAACAAAATAACTGATGATAATTTCGCAAAGGAAACGAGCGAAGCAGTAGCGTGATTAAGGAGAAGTAACAAATGCCACAGTTATCGGAGTTAGTTAGAAAAAGAAAATTTGTTAAGAAAGAATATCGACCATGGGATCTCTCTGGCACTGGTACTGTTGATAGCAAAAATTTGGATTCAGATCAAAAATCTGAAAATAATGTAATTGCTGATGACAAAATAGTAAAGGTACCTAAAGAAATTGAATCTGGTTTCAATAATTTGGTTAGTCCTATCACTCCAGTTAAAGAAGAGCATATTAAAAGTAAAGTATTAGATAACGTTATAGACAACGTTTTAGATAACGATAAAGGTAACAACAAAGTAACAAATGAGAAACAATTAGATAACGCACAGGTAACATGGAAAAAAGACACAGGTAACAATAAGGTAACAAATAAACAACAATTAGATAACAAAATAAATAACGTTTTAGATAACAACTTAGGTAACGTAGAAACTATAAGTAATCTAGTTGATAACATTAAAAGATTATCTGGGATTCAAAAAATTATATTTTCTTATGTTATTAATGTTTGTTCTGCTAGGGGAGCACTAGAAACAGGAAATATATTATCTTCAGATTTAGCGATATCTGCAAATTGTTCTATTGGAAGTGTAAAAACCTCTTTGATTAGGCTTATAGAAAAGGGGCTAATATTCAGACTTCCAGGAAAATCATCTAGAGGTGGGTATATAGTGCTTGGCATCACTAAAGAGATTCAAGCTGCAGCAATACAAGCACAACAAGCTATTTTCAATCCCCTAAAATTATCCTCTTATACAGATAACGTAATCAGTAACAAATCAGGTAACACGCTTTTTACTAATAGTAGTAATAATTATAAAAATATTATTATTACTAATTTACCAGATGAATGGAAAAAAATTGATTATGAAGAACTGTCGCATATTGGATTTTCTGAGACTCAAATTAGACAACTGTATGAGAGTAATGCGACAGAAGCTCAAATAGTTCAAGATTCAATAAACAAATTTTCTTATAGTCTTAAGTATAATGAGAAAACAAAAACTTACACTGATCCTCTAAATGTATTAATGGGTATTCTCAGAAAAGGACAAAGGTGGATTGAGCCAAATTATATTCCCCCAAAAGAATTGGCGTTACAACAGCTACTAGAGGAAGCACGTGCTAAAAAAGAGAGAGAAGAATTGATGATAAAAGAATTAGTTGATCTTGAATTCCCTAATTGGCGGCGAAACTTAACCGAAAGAGAATATGACGAAATAGTACCTGAAAACGTAAGAAGAACTAATATTGCTGGAGCTATCCAATCATCTTTAAGAAATTATTTTATAGAGAAAGTAATTTTACCCAAGCTTGATAAATAAAAATTACTTAATATGTATTTAATAAGACTTTGTTGTACCTGTAAAGATTTTTTTATAATACTAAAAAAAAACAAAAAATTTAATCAAATAATTGTTCATACATCGATTTGATAAAATTATATCCACCTTAAAGAATCATATATTTTCGATAAAGAGCATTTGAGACACACTGAATATAGTAGTATTTTTGCCTTTTGCATTTCTAATACATTTATTTAATGGATAATAAATTAAGTAAATTTATTAAATGATTGAGTAAATTCTTATATGAATATGAATTGTGCTTAATATCTGCTATTTTATTTATATTCCGTTAAATATTAATGTCTATATGCTTAAAAATAGAACTAACAAATCTGTTTATATTGGTAAAAATTTAGATTTTTTGTTAAAAGAATATAAAATCGATATAAAAAATTTATCTGCAGCCACAGGTGTTCCAGCTCCATCCATATCAAGGTTGAAAAAAGAGGGAGCAAATCCAACTATATCTACTTTAGAGCCCCTCTTAGATTATTTTAAAATTGATATGAAATCCTTTTTGTATGAGGATTTATCTGATCCAGTTTATCAAAGTAAAAGGAAAATAGGTGAGGTAATTCCAATTCCTGTTTTCAATACTGATAATATCGGAAACACTAAGTCTAGTATTATAAAATTTATTGCTTCTTCTGGTATAACTAATACAAATGTTTTGGGGTAACGATTAATTCTGATACTCTTTTTCCTATATTTCAAAAAAATTCAATACTTGTTATTGATCCCGATTCTGATCCAAAGGAAGGAGATTATGTTCTATGTAAGCTTGATAAGGACGATATACCAGTTTTTAGAAAAATCTTATTTGATGGTAAAACTATTTATTTTAAGCCAATAAATCCCGCATTTGGTGAAATATCACATCATAGTAAATATAAAATTTTAGGTGTTGTTATTAAATCAATAGAGTCATATAGATAAGTAGCATGTTTATATTTAAAAATAGTTTTTCATCCAATGTAAAGCAACAATACAAACTTGATCATTTTTTTTTAATGTCAGTTATTACTATTTTTTTAGTATGTGATACGACAGCTTTTAGAATGACTCCCTTTATGGGAAGTGTTGTACCAGTTAGCGGGTTAATTTTACCTATTGTATTTGCCTTAGGAGATATGGTTGCTGACGTATATGGATATAGTATTTCTAGAAAAATGATGATTTGGAATACTGTTATTTGTCAGGTTTTATTTGGTCTTACCATACGCTTTGCTCTTAGTTTTTCTTCACCACAAGGTAATACAATTAATTACCATTATGAAGTAGCATTTAACAACATCCTTTGGACAAATTTTACTAGTTGCCTTTCAATTACGTCAGGAATGTTTGTTAATGCATTTTTAATGTCTAAATTAAAAGTTCGAATGCACGGCAAACATTTTTTATTTAGAACAATAATGTCTAGCTCAATTAGTGAGTTTGTATTATGTTTTGTCGCATATAATATTCTCTATTTTTGGACAAAAAATTTTGGAGAAATATGGAGTATTATTATAGCTGTTTGGTGGTATAAGGTTATTTTTGCCATTCTTGCTTCCCCTATAGTTTGGTTTGTTTCAAAAACTGTTAAATATTATGAGGGTATAGATAAGCTGGATATAGGTATAAATTATAATCCCTTTAGGTATATAGATGAAAATCAAGAAATATATATAAGCGCTGCAAATGATTCTGCCTTTAATGCGAGTGAACGTCATTAATAAGTTGTAAGGATATTTTATGCAAAGAAATGTTACAGATTTTTTCCATTATTTATTAAAATCGGAATCGGATAAAGACAGTTTAAGATTAATTGATATCATTTATAGTAAATCACATAAATCTGAAGTTTGTATAGTTCAGTTAATAGGGAAGAATGTTTTTCCTACATATACTGCAAAAGCAATATTAAGTGATAAAAGGTTGTTTAATTCTTTTTCGAGAGAGGATTTATTGCTTATTAAAGAACTAGATACCAAAATAAATGAAAGAGAAAAAAGAAGAACTGTTTTAGAGGTAGATATGTGTGGAACAATCCTGCTTAAAGATAGTAAAGGAAATATAAAAAGATATGCTGAAAAACTAATATCTACTGATCAGGAGCTTCTGGAATCACTCGATAGCGTAGATGCTTTTTCCATTGGGTATAGGGTTGGTTATAAAGATGGTAAAAATGATATTTCTCAAAAATTTAAAATAAAAAATAGAGGAATTAAGGCAACAATGCGGAGACTATTACCTTTAAATAAAAGTTGAAATTTTAAGGTTTAAACGTTGAGCTTAAATTCTCTGGTTTAAACTCCAATAAATCACTAATACTCTGAGTTTTTTCCTTCTCATGTTTAGCAATATCTAATGTAAGAATTCCCATTAGACGGTAGAAATTACTCAGCTGTTCGTTATCCTCAATGGCAGAGAGGTGACTCAGTATAGTTTTATTATCTCCCCTTTTTATTGGGCCTGTTAAAGACTTTTCAGTTGATAAGGTTGTCGCTAAATTATCAACTGTACCTTTCATTAGATTTGTAACTATCTTCATAGCTAGCTCTGGAGCTATGCCAGTTCCTTCTAAGCATTTTTGGGCTTGGTGACATAAAGTAACTAAATAGTTTGATGCAATAACACCAGATGCATGGTATTTTGTTTTTTTATCGGAAGAGATAGAGTAAGTTATACCCCAATATTTGAAAACAGTTGGCCTAATATTTTTTTTGCATCATCATCTCCTTCCATTGCGCAATAGGTGTTCTTAAATTTATGAACACTTATATCAGGTGATGCAAAGCTATGCATAGGATGCACGCTTGCAATGTTACAGTCTTTGGATTTAAGTGACTCTAATTCAGAACTCATTAATGCACCGCTACAATGTAAAATAGTAGAATTTCTTTTTAGGTAGTCTGATTTAGAAAGCTCCCGAGCAGAGTTTTTTATGTTCTCATCTGGAGTAGTTATAAAAGTTATATCAGCGGATGGAAGTTCTGATATTTTATTAAATATCTCACCTTCACCAATATATTGTGCAGCTAAAATACTAGATTTTATAGATTGATTACATATACCTTGAATACTACCTGCCTTATTTATAACTATTAATTTACCAATTGTCTTTCCGAGCCGTCCTGCTCCAATTATATTTATCGTGTACATATATTTCACTATATTTTCTTTATGACTGCCAAATTTATATATAGAACATAAAAAAGTCAATAAATTAACTTAAGATTATTGATGAGAAATAAAATTTCATATATGATTTTACTTAAGTTATAAAAATATAATATGGAATTATATATGGCTTGGGATTCAAATAATAAAAAAGACTATAAGGATGTTTTTATTACAATAAAAATTTCTTCAGAAGGAAATAAGTTATTAACAGAATCTTGTAAAAGATCAAAACGTAAAAAAATTCAAGAGGCGACATTAAGGCTAGAAGACCATTTAAGTAAATATCGCTCGATATCTGAGTTAAATCAAACTGTCTTAAATTCAAATATTGAAGAAGTAAAAGAAATGGAAATTCAATATGTCTGTACTTCGAATCCATAAAAAAAATCAAAACTTTATCATCCTTGATAAAACTTGTTTACAAGATATTAAACTGTCTTGGGGCGCTAAAGGGCTCCATGCTTATTTAATGTCTTTACCTGATGATTGGTGTGTGCGGGTTGCTGACTTACAAACACGTTCGACTAACGGCAGAGATTCTGTTCGAAGCCTTTTAAGCGAGTTAGAGCAAGCTGGATATATTTCAAAATCAACTTGTAGAAATAACACAAGCGGCAAATTTGAAGGTGTAGAGTATATTGTTTATGAAATTCCTATACCAACAAAGAACGAAAAAAAACCAGCGCCTGAGAACACGTTTTCGGTAGCGCCAGAGCCTAAAAGCCCGGCGACTGGAAAACCGACGACGGTTAATCAAACCCTAATAAATAATAAAAATAATAATAATTTATTAACTAAGAAAGCAGCAGCAAGTAGTAAACTTTTACCAGATACTTTTTCAAATCAGGAAAAAGCTGCCGCTGCTCTTTCTGATAAAAATAAACTAAAAGATGAAAAAGTATCTGAGCCAACAGCGGACCAATCCATTCGTTTTTTATCAGCAGAAGATTCAGTGATAGGTAGCACGCTAACGCTTAACCAAAAGAGACAAGTTCAAGCACTTGCTCAAAAGCTAGATAGTTCAAATGCACAAGTACTTGTTCAAGAAATTGAGTATTGCTTATTAAGCGCTAAGCACTTTATCGCCTGTGGGCAAGATTTTGGGCGAAAGCTTAATGCGATACGCATAGTTATCTCTCGTGGTGAGTGGCAAACGCCACCGGGTTTAATTTTTAAAGCACAAGAGAAAACAAGTGCTGTTTTTAAAAGTAAAGAGCAAGAACTTCAAGACGTTCGTTCAGAAGTTATGCATTTTAAACGACTGTTAAACGATACAAAATTACATAACCATGCACGAGAACAATTTGAAACAATTTTAACGAAAGCCCAATTAAAAATTAGCACGCTTGAAAAGGAAATAGCTAACCTAACAGTGCATGCAAGTTAAGAGAGAACCTTAGGACAAGACACGAAAGATTTTAAAGTTAACAAGGAAATAGGCAATGGTGAAAGCAAATCACACGAAGGTAAAAAAAGCAGTTCTTATTAGCATCTTCGCTGTATTAACAGGATGTGCTGCGACTCAAACGGCACTTGAACATGGCTCTTTGCAAGTAAGCACGAAGCAAAGTGAAACAGTCTTTTTAGATCCAGTTTCAAAAGCTCAAAAAACAATTTATCTTTCTATAAAAAATACTTCTGCGGAAGACGTGGATATAATGCCTGAGCTAAAATTTGCCTTAAACAAACAAGGCTACCAGGTAGTCAATAATCCCAATAGAGCTCACTATCTCTTACAAGCCAACATTCTTAAGGTTGGTAAGATGAGCATTGCAGCAAGTCAATCAGCGTTAGGTGCAGGTTATGGTTCAGCACTTTCAGGCGCTGTAGTAGGAACAGCTGCAGGAAGTTTCACTCATTCAAGTGCAGGCATGATTACCGGCGGTCTTGCAGGTGGCGTTATTGGGTTAGCAGCTGACTCCCTTGTTAAAGATGTTAACTACACGATGATTACGGATGTTCAAATTAGTGAACGTATAGGCAAGGGCGTTAAAGTCAACGAGCAATTTCAATCACATTTAAAAAATGGCAGCAGTACGATTACTTCTCAAACTTCATCCCGTGATAGTCAATATCAGCGCTATAGAACGCGTGTGGTGTCTAACGCCGATAAAGTCAATTTGAAATTTAAAGATGCAAGACCACTACTGGAACAAGGATTGGTAAAAGTGATTTCCGGAATATTTTAAATTAACCATCGCACCTTAGGTGATGACTTAATTCATTAAATAAATAACAACAATTTGAAAAAAATTAGGCGAAAAGCGCTTAAGGGATTTTTGCAACCTAAAACTAGCAAGGAGTCATAAAAAATGGGTAAAAAAATATGCAGCTTGATTCAAAAGGGAAGCTTGGCGCTCACCTTTATTCTTTTAACAAACTCAGGATTTGCTAATGACTTATTAGCCAAGGCCTTGGAAGGTGATGTCAAAGATTCCTTAGGCAGTGGGTCGATGTTTTGGAAAGTTTTTATTCTGGTGGACATTATCCTTGCAACCGCGATGGCAGGCAGTGAAAAGTAAAAATCCTATGGTGTTCGTGGGTGTAACTGCCGTTGCTTTTATTCCAGCTTTTTTACTTAAAACGTTTGTGTTTTGAGGAATAAACATGAGCAACATGAGCTATCAATTCCTAAACCATATTGATGCCCCTAAAAGGGTTCTAACGTTAACCTTAGATGAGCTTATAGTGGCAGGGCTTGGCTCTATGTTGCTCATCGTCTCCAATCAAAAGGTATTGGTAACTTTATTTGGCTTAAGTTTGTTAAGTGGTTTGCGTTACTTGAAAAAAGGGGAGGGGCCAATAGCGCTTCTAATACTGGCTTATTGGTATTTACCTAGTTTTGTCACCCAATTTTTTCTACCGAAATTACCTTTATCCCATCACCGTGTCTATGTGGCTTAAGGAGTAAGAGATGAATTTTAACCAGTATCAAAGCCATTTAAGCCAATTATCCGCGCGATTTAATTTAATGGTTGTGTTGGTGTTTGGTCTTCTTATATCCAAGTCTTGTTGGCTTCTTTTCTTTTTAAAGTTTGGCGCCACCATACCATTGAGGTCACCCCCTTTTCGGGCAATCCAGGCTATTTTAAATCAGCAGCGCACGTGGATGCCCATTACTTAAACCTCATGGCTGAGAATTTTGTTAATGAGCGGTTAAACGTGACGCCGGAAACGGTAGATGCTAATCATCAGCGCCTTTTGTCCTTTGTTAGTCATGAGCATTATGCCTTGATGCTTGGGCTTTTAGCGAAAGAGGCTAAGGTAATAAAAGCTAAAAAAATGTCCTCTACCTTTGACATTGCACACATTAAATCTAATCCCGCTGAACTGACAACAGTAGTATCGGGACGATTGAAACGTTATGTAGGGTTGCAGGCGTTAAATGAGGAGCAAAAGTCTTACCTCTTGCAATTTAAATACAACGATAGCCGACTTTCCATCATTCAATTTTCGCTTTTAAAGGAGAAAGATAATGCGTAAATCTTTCTATGTCGCGCTGGCTTTATTATCAACGGCCGCAATCGGAGCTAACAGCATCCAAGTCAAAGATAATAGCGACATTGCCTTAACTTTAAGTCAGGGTAATTACAATAGGATTGTAGTCAAGAACGATAGAATCATCGAAGCGGTGTTTCCGCCCAATGCCATGGCCATTAAACGCGATGAGCAAGATGGGTCTGTGTATGTCATGCTTGCAACACGTAATCCCTTTACCTTGTTTTTAACCACGGAAGGGGGCCGACATTTTTCAGCAACTTTAACCGGTGATGAGTCCTTAGGTAAGACGATTGAGCTCATTGCCTCACAGGCGGCGCTCTCTACTGCAGCAACAAGCCCTCTTAAGTCAACTCCAAAAACAAAGAAAGAAGATGCCGTTCCTGAAGCAATTCTTGCGCTTTTAAATCATATGGAGCAGCACAAGCCATTTGCCGATGTGAGTGTAAAACGTCAATGGGGACGCGTTGAGCGTTGGGCAAAAGGATTAACTCTCGTTCCTAAAGAGACTTGGAATAGCAAACTTTTAAAGGGGGAAATTATTGAATTGTATAACGGTGGTAAAGCGTCTTTGACGTTAGCACAAACGTGGTTTGCAAAAGAGGGAACCTTGGCGATTAAATTTTCCAAATCCTCCATTGCGCCAGGCGAGCGTGCTCTATTGTATCGCGTGCAAGGAGTGGGCCATGGCTAGGTGGCAATTAAATAAGCAAGTGTTGGGTCGCCAGGTGCGAACGTTAATTGTCGTAGGAAGTGGCCTTTTGTGTCTCGTTGCCGTGATGATTGTGTTATTAGCAGAGGGGCGTCCGAAAAAAAGTGAAGCGCAAAAAAAATCAGTTGATTTAACAGGCATCGTTGAAGAATCGTTTACAGAAGCGGCCACAGACAATGCACTTACCGCTCAGCAAACAGAACTTCAATCATTAAAAAAACAACTCGGTGAATTAACACTTTATCTTAAAACCATGAATGATGCGCATCAAAAAGAATTGCAAGCGCAAAAGAAGAACTTACCTCGAAGGTGCAGGCGCTGATTTTAGCCCAGCAGGAAAAACAACCGGCAGTAGAGCAAAACAAGGAGCCCGTGCCTTTAAACAAGGTGCAAAACCCGCAACTATGGCATAACCCCAATACGTATGCCATGACTACGAAGATAAAGGGTGGAACTACCTTATCTGATGCTAATCCTCGCATCCATACGGTGTCCTTTCGCCCTAAACGCCGTCTTACAAAAGCACGCTCTATTTATCTAAGTCCCGCGCATTACGTCCCATCTAATACGTCTGTACGAGCGGTTATTTTAGGGGGCGCTGATGCTGATGCTTCAGTCAATGGCCAATCAAAAAATAATGGTGTGATGCTTTTTAAATTTTTAGAAGACGGTACTTTGCCTAATGGAGCACGTTCCCATCTTAAAGGCTGTCGCGTCAGTGCCAATTCTTACGGCGATATTTCAAGCGAGCGCGCGTTTGCGACCCTTTATCGCTTGTCTTGCGCGCATCCCGGTCAGCCCATCATTGATAAAGAAGTGACCGGCTGGGTGTTTTTCAATGGTAAGGTGGGTATTAAAGGTAAACCCTTAATGAGGGATAACAAAGTCATGACTTGGGCGGGGATAAGTGGTGCCTTATCTGGTATTGCTCAAGCGGCACAATACGCCCAAAGTGTGCAAAATATTGGGCCCTATGGCGCAAGTTCTGTGGTACCAAGTAGTCAAATTGCACCGTTTGCCGCCTATGGTGGCGCATCCAAAGCCGCCGATACCTTATCGGCCTATTACGTGAAACGCGCTGAACAATACCATCCCGTCATTCAAGTAGGAAGCGGCAATGTGGTCACGATTGTCTTTAAAGACGGGTTTTACTTAGAGCCCGATGAAGACAAGCGTCAACACGCACTGCAGACGTTGAAAGCCGCGCAAGTTACCCAATCACTCATCGCTAATCAAGAGGAGAATGAAACCTCTGAGATGAACTTTACGGTTCCCCCTGAGGTCTTAGGAAAAATTGACCGGATGAATACGTTAAGCCGCAATGAAGGAGGCGGGTTTTGATGATAAAGCATGCACTTTTTGTCTTAATGCCTATTCTTTTTGGCCTTATGTCGGGTTGTGGCACGATGAATTCTGATTTCAGTTGTCATGCTACCGCAGGTGACAGTTGTTTGACCATTGAACAGGTCGATGCCATGACCCGATTTGCGGATGAGGTGGCACCGCCACGTTCAAAACGCACTAAGATACGTCAAGAATTTAACCACGCTAATCATCTTGGGAAAATCATTAAACAACCGAATGGCCATTCGGTATGGATTGCACAACATGTGGAGGAGAAATTATGGGTGTAGACTTCACTGTTTGGCGTGATAAAGCACGCGAGTTATTGCATCGCGCTACCACTTCACTTGGGGAAACAGCGAGTACTAAACCTGCATCTTGTCGTGCAGAGAGTAGGGCACAGGCCTCTTATGCGATGGATTTACCCTCCATTAAAGCCCTTTTACCTTATGAAACCATCAATGACGCAGGCTTTTTTGTCAATCGCAATTCAATGGGCTTTGGTTTAGAGCTCATGCCTATGGCGGGGGCCGATGAATCCTTAATGAAGAGTCTCTCACAACTGTTTAAAAACAAATTAACTGCAGGCACCGATTGCACCGTACTTTTGTATAAACATCCGTGGCTTGGCGACACACTGTTACAAAACTATGAACCCATTTTAAAGCAAGGCGGCATTTATGCGGAACTTGCGCGTTTTAGTCTTAAATACCACTTAAATGCCATTAAAAAAGGGTATAAAAATGGCCGCAATGTTCCAGCGGGATTAAGTGATTATTGTGTCTATCTCTTCATGTCAAGGCCGCTTAACGCCGAGTCGATGCATGCACTTCACTTATTAAGAGAGGATTTTGAATCCGAACTTAAAGTCGCAGGATTTGGTTTTAAGCGCTTAGAGGCCGAGTATTTTAAGCTACTGATGCGGGCACTAATTTCACCCAATTTTAATGAATTCACCTGGCCTGTGATAGAGGAAACTCAAGGCTTTATTGCCGAGACAATCCCGTGTCCCTCTACGATGATTGAAATTGGGGATGAGGCGATTGACGTATCCATTATTGATGCAAATGCTGAAAACGTCTGCACTCGTGTGGTTAATTGCGAGTTAAGTCACTATCCAAGTGCGCCCTTTGCGCTGTGGCAAACCCCAGATTTATTCGCCAATCTATTGCAACCTGAGCAAGGCATACAATGTCCTTTTGTGATTTCATTTACCGTGCGAGGGGTCAATCAGGAAATCATAAAAAAGCGCGCTAAAGCACGGGCTAAATCCTTAGACGCCAATAACAATGCCATTCAATCCTTCATTAATCCATCTATCCGTGAAGAAGCTTCTGAATGGAAATTTGTGCACAAACATGCCTCTAAAGGTGAATTGCATCTTTTACCTTCTTTTTACAATGTTGTGCTGTATACCACCAAACATCAAGAACGCGAACATGTTGCCAAAGCGATTGCAAGTTTTAGGCAACTAGGATTTACGTTAACGCAAAGCCGCTGCAAGCAATGGTTAAGGTTTTTAAGTAGTCTTCCTTTTATGCTTACGGAGGGATTTTTTTCAAGTCTTGAGTTGCTTGGTATGACTAAAAAGCTCACGCACACCAATGTCGCTAACCTTTTGCCAGTCGTCGCTGATTTTAAAGGCGCAAGAGATGGACTCATTGTGCCGACTTACCGGCATCAGTTGTTTTATTTAAATACCTTTGATGACAGGGTTTTACCCATTACCAATTTTAATCGGCTCACGGTGGCCTCTACAGGTGCGGGTAAATCCTTCTTTGAGCAAGCACAAATCTTAGATGGGTTGTCCCGTGGCCAGCAGATTTTTGTCATTGACTTAGGCGGCTCTTATAAGCATTTATGTAAGATGGTCGGTGGCAGCTATATTGATGTCTCTACCCTTTCCTTAAACCCTTTTACCCTGTTTGATTTTGATGGGATTACGGACATTAAGGGGGAGCAAGTCAACGATTACATTCAAATTAGAGATTTGCTCGCGATTATGGCCAGTCCCTCAGAGCCCTTAAGCGAAGTACAAAAAGCCTGGTTGCTGGATGCGGTGACTTATTGCTGGAAAGCACGGGGACGGCGCGCCAAAATGGATGATGTGTTAAGTGAACTTCAGC
Source organism: Legionella sp. D16C41 (assembly GCF_048541585.1). Taxonomy (NCBI): domain Bacteria; kingdom Pseudomonadati; phylum Pseudomonadota; class Gammaproteobacteria; order Legionellales; family Legionellaceae; genus Legionella; species Legionella sp. D16C41. Next base: position 22,361 of record NZ_CP183307.1, read on the forward strand.
GGATGTTAGAAAGGCCTGAATCTCAAGGTGACCAACGGCTTAACGATTTAACTATCTTGCTTGGCAAATACGGCAGTCACGGACTTTACGGTCATTTATTTAATAGTGATACGCCACTGCTTAACGAGTCTAATTTCATCGTCCTTGAAATGGGGGAGCTTGAATCAAATCCTGAGCTTCTCACCATCGTTATGTTTGTCATGATTGTCATTATTCAGGGGCAATTTTATCACGCCGATAGAAAGCGCGAAAAACGTTGCATTATTGATGAAGCTTGGCGGTTTTTAGCACGTGGCTCAAATCCCGTGTGCGCCAGTTTTATCGAGCAGGGTTTTCGTACAGCTAGAAAACACAGGGGCGGTTTTACCGTCATCACCCAAAATCTTCTCGATACCATGAACACCATTCAAGGTCGTGCCATTGCAGCAAGCGCTGACACTAAAATCATTATGCGTCAGGGCTCATTTAAGCACTACCTTGAAGAACACCCAAAACATTTTAACCCCTTACAGGTTAAAGTGATTGAATCCTTTGGTGAGGCCAAAACGCAAGGCTTTTCCAATCTCATGATTCAATTCGGTCAAGTGACCACGTTTCATCGTTATTTTTGCGACCCTTTTTCTCGTGTCCTTTTTTCTACCTCAGGCGATGAAGTAAGTGACATTGAGTCGTTGACAAAACAGGGGATGGCGTTAAGTGAGGCAATCGAGCAGGTGGCGCAAAAATACTATGGAGAAGAGTTATGCGATTAATGTCTTTTCTTCTGGGGTCTACCTTAGCGCTTTGTGTTTTAGGTAGCCTTTTTTATGGCATGCGTCATCAACAATCGGTTATGACCTTTGATAAGGACGTGATTCAAGGCCAATTTATTCGCCAATTGGCAGAGGTAGGCGCGAATGAGTCGCAAGTAGAACTATCCACCAGACGCTTTAATGCAGTACTTCATCGAGTGCTTGCGGGCTTAGCGCAGCAAAAGAAGGTCATTATTTTAAGAAAATCGGATGTGTTTGCTGGTGGGGTAGATATTACCGATGAGGTGATTTTAAAGTGTCATGAGGCAATGAGGGTAAAGTCATGAACCTTCTTTGCTTCTTAGTCTTTCTAGGGTTATCAATTGGACAAAGTCATGCCAAATCCTTTGGGGTTGTCGGTGAAGTCTTTCCGGTGGCTGAAAAAAGCTTTTTGATGTTGATTGAAGAGCGGCTAGCTGTTTTGAAGGCGAGTGGAGCGCTTGACGCTATAAATAAGCGTTGGGTTCAAACGGCAGCTGAGCATGCTAATAGACCTGTAACGTTGGCACTTTCACGTGCCACAGCCTTTGCCGAGTATAAGTTTACTCCTGAAGTGACCTTAAGCCAGGATATTACAGATGCCGGAGGTCGTGTTTTGTTTGCTCGCGGCACAACGGTCAATGCCCTCGCCGAACTACCTGCTTATCAACCCTGTTGGTTGTTTTTTAATGCCGATGATGTCGCACAACTTCATTGGGCCGCGCAGCAAAAAACAAGCTGTCCTAATCCTAAATTTATTCTCACCGGTGGAGCTATCAATACAACCGAGACAAGGTTGCAAGCGATTATTTATTTTGACCAGGGCGGGCGTATCACACGCAAGCTTCATATAGCCCATGTGCCGGCCAAAGTAACACGCCACCAAAACGAGTTAGTCATTCAGGAGGTTGCGATTAAGGAGAATGGCGATGTGCTTTAAATCCGTTTTATTTATGATGATGTTTATCACATCCCTCACGGTCAATGCCCGCCAATGCACCGGGCATTTTGTCAATCCTTTAACCGATGTTTGTTGGCGTTGTTTGTTTCCTTTATCCATCGGCAATACCAAGGTGGTCCATTCCTCGCTGCCAGATACTGAAAATGCAGAGAGTCCTATCGGTGTTTGTCCAACCACTGTTGGTGCGCGCGTTGGGTTAAATATTGGTTTTTGGGAACCGATGGCGCTTACCGATGTGACCGATACGCCCTATTGCCTAGTTAATCTAGGGGGTACGAAATTAAATTTAGGGTTAAAGCAGGGAAGAGGTGGCCGTCATGTGGTCGGCAATGGGCAGCAACGCGCCTTTTTCCATGTGCATTGGTATAAATATCCCCTTATTAATTGGATGAATCTTATTACCTCCGTTGGCTGTCTGCAACAAGGTGATTTTGACATTGCTTATTTAACTGAACTTGACCCAACTTGGATGGACTCCGAGATGAGCTTTGTGTTAAGTCCTGAATCGGTGCTTTTTGGTAATCCAATTGCGGCAAGCGCTTGTGCTTCGGATGCGCTCTCTTCCACGTTAACGAATAAACCCCTTGATAGTCTTTTTTGGTGTGCGGGTAGCCAAGGAACGCATTACCCCATGACAGGGCACGTCAATGCCTCGATATCACCTGTGCAAACCGCGCTTTTGTTAACAGAGCGTATGAATTACAAAATGCATCGCGAGTGGCTGGTATCTGATTCAAGCCCACAGTTAGGCGCGATTTGCATTGAACATCATTACGCGATGACGCCTAAATCACGTTACCGCTATGAGCTAGTAAATCAGGTGGCCGATGGCAAGCACTGTTACGCTTCAGGCCACAGCACGCTTACTTGGGAGGCGGGAAAAATTAAATCCCACACGCCTGACCAATACGGCTTTTTAGTGTGGCGAAAACGCAATTGCACCTTTTTGTGAGTTGGAGGCCAGAATGATTAAACAAAGTTTAGCGGTGCTGATAGGGTGCTTAACCACGCCAACATTGATGGCAACAACGCTATCACTCCTGGTCAGTTTTTCCATGCCCACTAATCTCTTAGAGGAAACGTTAAAAGAAAGTAGTCGCCTGGGCATTCCTGTTTATTTAAATGGCCTCTATCACGATTCCATGCGAGACACCGCCTTGAAAATAATGGCCTTAAGTGAGCAGGTACCTAACTTAAATCTTCAAATCGACCCCACGTTATTTGAGCGCTTTGGGATTACAGAGGTGCCTGCGTTAATCGCGGATAATGGCGCGACATTTGATGTGATTTATGGTCATTTGCCCATTCGGGAAGGATTAGCGCGCATGGCAGGACGGGGCGATAGCGGCTTATCTGTATTTGACGCTCGGAGGATAACTGGTGACTAAAATCCTATCCTTCTTATTGTGCAGCCTTTTATGTAATGCCGCTTTTTCAGGAAGTGCTGCGGATGCCAACGAGGCACGAAACCAAGCCTTGCAGTGGCTTAAGCAGTTTAACCCGCAAACGATTATAAAGGAGTATTCAGACCACCCACCAGAAGCCAATATTACGGCGCCTGAAGGCACAAACCCCTTGCCACAATTAGGAAGTCAGCGAGCAACGCTTAATGAAACAGCAGCAACAGTGCTCTCCCAAGCGTCCCGTCCTCATCTTAAAGCCAATCCCCGCGCCTTAGAGATGCAATATGCTGAAACGTTATTGTCCGAGGCAGATGGGGTTTTAGAGGGTAAATGCTACGAGCAACCGGCGCATTGTCAAATGGACTTTACAACAAAAACATGTGAGGACAAGACGACTTATCGCCAAGAGCGCTGTGGCAGTACATTAAATATTAGTACTAAAACGGCAACCCAAACCGTCAATCGCTATCTCTTTTATGAGAATAAGTCTGGTACTGAAATGCTTCGCAAAACAATACATTTAAACGCGTGTGATGCAGAAACGCCGCCACCTTTGTGTTTGGCAACTAATCTCATAACAGTAAGCGCACAATGCATTCGCTTAACGGTACTTGTTACCCAAGGTGGACTCCCGTTAACGGTGCTTAAAGCCCCAAGTTGCCAAGACCCAACCGTGACGTTTGACTTATTGTGGGATGAGGCGGCTTTTGGTGGTACCGTGACTATTACCGCGGTTGAAAGTCAATTTGAAGACCACTGGCGTGCGGCAAATTGCACGTCCTTTGATGAGAAAATTAAAGAAGGGGCCTGTGTTATTACAGGGTCTGACTTATGTTTAGAGCCTAACACGAGTCGCATTATTGATGGCGTTGTAGTTTATCGTCCTTGTTGGGGAAAATATAGTGCTTATCAGTGTATTGATGGCTTAACCAGTACTTGTGAGCCCTTACTTTCAGAAGGTTGCTCGCAGGTTGACTCCCTGTGTACGCTTGCTAGCGAAAGACGATGTGACGTATTTTTACAAACCTTTCGCTGTCCTGTTAATCACTGTTTTCCGAAACAAACGATTTGCCAGCCGAAACTAACTTGTGCTCAGGGCGAGTGTGCTGAAACCATCGATGAGGCGAGTGATGACATGGCCGAAGGACTCACGCGATTAGGCGCCTTGGCGGGCACCGCGGCGGATGTTTCGGTTAATCAAGTGAATGTTGCGGAGCCTAAAATATTTGCAGGTGAGGTTAAAGAATGTGAATCCTTTCCCTTAGGTAGTCGAGATTGCTGTCGGGATAAAGGGTGGGGTAAATGGGTTATCCATTGTCCAAAGGAATTAAAAGCGTTACTCCAAGCAAAACGGGATAAACGAGTAAAAAAAATAGGTCGATATACGAAAATGGGGAAGAAACATTATGTCTATTGTGTGTTCCCTTCAACCCTTGCAGGCCTTGTGCAAATTCAGGGACGGCTCAAACAGCTACATATTGATTTTGGTAAACCAAAATCGCCTGATTGTCGAGGGCTAACACCTGAAGAGTTAGAGCGCATTCAATTTGATGCACTTGATTTATCGACATTAACCTCTGAATTTACCGAGCGCCATAAGTTACCTAACGCAACTGGAGTAGGTGCTTCTAACGAAGCTAAAATTGCACGGCTTTATCAAGAGGGTAAGGCCCATGATTAAAATAGTGATTTTACTCTCTTTATTAATTACCCAGAGTTGGGCAACTGAAAATAAGCCGGCGGGCTTTCTTTGGTACGCTATAGAAAAAGAGAAAAAAAGTATTGAGAAGAAAAAACCCGCCGGTATTCCTTTTAGGCACTTAAGTTATACCGAGCGTGATGCAATTTTGCGCTTCTACACTATGGAAGCGCTTCATAAAGCACGCTACACCAAAAAAGTTAAAGATATGCGTGTTTTTTTAAGTCTTCAGGATTACTGGCTTAAAGAATCCTCTCGATTTAAATCATTGTTTCAACAAACGATGCTCACGCATCCTGAATATGATTATGCCGTGACGCACCCAACCTCCAACCTTGGTAGCAAAATCACCGATGAGCTGCGCGAATCCCAAACGATAGAGGTGATTAATCGCTTATCCAAATCCCACGGTTTGTTATTTTTTTATCGTGGTAAAAGTCCTTATGACATAAAACAAATCCCTATTATGGTTGATTTTTGCAGGCGTTTTAATATTTCTCTGATGCCTATTAGTGTGGATGGCGTTATCTCACCTGAACTCCTACATTCACGAATCGACAAGGGGCAAGCCAACCGATTGGGGGTGCGGTATTTTCCCGCCTTATTGCTGGTTAATCCAGTGAATCATCGCGTGGCGCCAATCGCCTATGGTCTAACCACCCAAGATGTGTTGATGGCGCGTATCAAGCAAGTAGCAACTCATTTTAAAGGAGACGAATGATGAGTAGGCCGATACTTTTAGGATTAGTCTTAGCATTAGCCTTTAATATCTTTAGCGCCGCAGCGTACGGCGCGCAATGGCTTGATAACCTAATTGCGGAACTGGAAGAGTCTACTCTATACAAGAAAGTAAAGGCGAACAATCGAGAGGATAAAGGATTTTTTAGCACCCACGGATTGATTCTATTTTACGATAGCAGTTGTCCGCATTGCCAACAATTCGCACCAATATTAAAACGGTGGGCAAATCATAATCAAGCAGACGTACTTCCTCTTTCGCTAGATAATGAACCCCTACCTGAATTTCCAAACTATGCACCAGCCACTACAGAGTGGATTAACTTAGCCTTTGGCAGTAATGCTATTAATTATCCAGCCCTTTTTGTGGTTAACCGTAAAACAAGCACATTATATCCCGTGGGGTTTGGCTCAATGACAGAGGCTGAACTCAATGACCGTATGGCAACCCTTATCACTAAAATTCAAGTGTATGAGAACGAGAGAAGAATGCAATGAAGAACTATTTTTTGGCGTTTGGTTTATTTAGCTTTTTCTCTCTGGCTTATGCAAATATCAGTCAAGATTTGGATAATTTCTTTGACCAATTGGGCTATGCGTCAAATGTGACGTCCCCTGCCGCCTTTGAATCGCAAGCTGCAGGCTTTTTTGGGGGCGGCTCACTTTATTCGCGTAACCAAGTACGCCAGTACCAATTAGTGCAACTAGATTTACCAAGTTATCGTGCGGGCTGTGGCGGTATTGATTTATTTACAGGTAGCATGAGTTTTTTAAGTGAACAAAAGCTTGTTGACTTAGGAAAATCAGTGATGACTAATGCTGGGGCTTATGCGGTGGATGTGATGCTTGCATCAACCGTACCTGAACTTAAACAGGTGCGTGACTATTTGCAGCAACTAGAGCAAATGGCTAATCAAGCCAGTATTAATTCTTGTCAGCTCTCGCAAAACATGGTGGGTGGCATCTGGCCAAAAACAGCCGAGTCTCAACAAAAAATTTGCAAAGACCAAGCTGCTATGGGTAAGGAGGGATTATTTAGTGATTACGTCAAAGCGCGTATGGCGTGTTCTGGCAATGGTTTCGATCAGGTGATGGAGAAAGCGTCTCTTGATGAAACGCGAAAAAAACAAGTGGTGTTAAATAAGAATTTGGTGTGGTCACTCCTACAGACAAAGTCTTTTCTAAACAGTGACAGAGAGCTCGCTGAGATGGTTATGAGTTTAACAGGTACGTTGATTATTGATAAAGAAGGCAAGGTGACCAATGTACCTTCTCTTGCTGGTAACGCTGATTTAATTAATGCATTAGTTGGCACGCAAGAGGGTTTGCCTACTGCCAAAATATGGCGTTGCAAGGACGCAGGCAGTACAAATCAATGCCTGCAGGTGAGCTTACAAGACATTACCATTGCACAAACCTCAACGCTTACCTCAAAAGTACGTGAAATTATTCAAACGATTAACTTAAAGCTTACGAATGATGAAAAACCAAATCCTCGCGAAATCAATTTTTTAAGCATGACATCGCTACCCGTAATGAAGTTTTTAAGCGTATTAAACAGCATTCAATACGCAACTGCCGCGGTGGATATCGAAGAGTACGCGACGTTGATTGCTCATGATTTATTAACTAATTATTTAACGGAATTACTGGCTGAGGTAAGTCATGCAACAGCAGGATCTGAGTTGAACTCTGATTTGCTCAAAGACATTCAAAAGCGAATTCATGAAGCCTCAACCAATGTAGCGGCGCTAGATCCAAAAATAGGTCATAAATTAAAAGAAAAATTGTTACTGATTGAGCGTATGGCGCGCATTGAAAAACAAGTGGCCTCCCAAATGAACAGCACAGCGGGTTGAGGAGAACATTAGATGATAACGATTCATGTGTTAGCGGCAGGCGAGTTGTTTCAACATGTACTCAATGCCATTAGCGCCTTTATGAAGCAGAATAGTTTTTTAGGGTTGCTGCGCATTACAGCCTTAATAGGTATTGTTATGGCCACCGTTGGATTTCTTAAAACCCGTGACCCTATGGCTTTTGCACGCTGGTTCTTAGGTTATGTGTTGTTTATCAATGTAGTGTTATTGCCTAAAACCTCAGTGCTAATTGACGATATTTCATCGCAAACGCCAAAGCTCGTGAATAATGTGCCGGTGGTGTTTGCACTTAGCGCTAGTTTAGTCACTACAATTGGATATGGCATGGCAGAAGTTTATGATGCGCTTTTGACGATGCCTAATGATTTGCAATACACAAAGACGGGCGCATTATTTGGCTCACGCTTAATTTCAGCGTCTACGTCTTTTCGTATTAAAGACCCCGTACTTAAAGAGGAAATGAATGAGTACTTTCGCGTCTGTGTGGTAGGTGATATTCGATTAAATCGTAAATATAGTGTGGGGGATTTAGCGCATACTACGGATATTTGGAAATTGATTACAGCAAAAGCTTCGCCCCTTCGCATGATTTCTGTCAATGGGAAACCCGTGACTTGTCTTGATGCCTCTAAACCTAACGGGCCTTACAGTCTTTTCAAAAAGCTCGAGGCCGAGATTAAAAAAGCCTATACTTTTTTTGGTGTGAATTTATTTGGCAAGCCTAAGAACACCACCTATGAAGCACTCTTCAGTACCCATTTGAAATCCGCCTTTGATTACTACCAAGGGTTAACGGATACCGCTAGCAATATCTTTTTACAAAGCATGATGATTAATGCCATGGGTGATGGCATAGCACACTATCAAGCATTTACCGATGCAACAGCTGGGATTGTGAACCAGCAGTTTACCAAATCCCAAGTACAACATCGCTTTAGCTGGGAAGTGTTAGGCCAAAAGGCCCTTTGGATTTTACCCATTACCCATACGTGCTTAACGCTTTTATTGTTTGGTGTGTTTCCTTTAATTATTGCATTAACCACGCTACCAGGCGGCGTAAAAATACTTTATGGCTATTTGCAGTTTTTTATGTCTTTACAATTTTGGCCAGTGCTTTTTGCAATTTTAAATGCCGGCATGACGATTTATGGGGCTTCTTCTTCCGGCGAGTACGGTCAATTTACGATGGTCAATCTTGATAAAATCGATGAGTTACATGCGGATATTTCAGGGGCTTGTGGGTATTTGATGATGTTGATTCCCTTTCTTTCGCATGGTTTGGTATCTAATTTAGGGGGTGCATTTAGTAATCTTGCGACCAGTATGATGAGCCATATGCAAGGCTCTAGTATGTCTGTGGCAGGCGAGGCGGCTAGTGCTTCCTTTGGACTTGGGCAGACCAGCTTTTATAACACGAATGCCAATAATTTTTCCGCTAATAAGCACGACTCAAATTGGACACACATGCAAGGCATGCACACCGAGCAATTAAGAAGTGGGGTATTAAAAACAATTACAGGAAGTGGCGATAGCGTGTTTGATATAAGTCCTGGCATGACTCGAAGTGCTGTGTCAATTAATGCACAAGAAGGATTAAATGCCTCACTTAATCAAGCTTATGAAGAGTCTACCCAGGCTGCTCGAAATGAGTCGGCACATTATCAAAGTTCATTATCTAATTTTGCACATCGTGCGCTGCAATTGTCCCTTTTGGCAGGCCATGATATGCGTTTAGGCGATGGCGTATCAGAAGCTGAAACAGGGCAATATTCCAAAGCCTTATCAACCATTAGTCACATAGCTGAGGATGTGACGCGCCGTATGGGAGTAAGTAAAGAAGATGCGCTCTCGCATTTGACTAGCGGTGGTTGGGGTGTACAAGCTGGTTTGAGAAGCCAAAAAACAATATTAGGCAAGCTTGCTGAATTAGGGACTGGATTACATGCTAGCGCAAATGCGAATCTTAAATTTGATCGCGCATCTTTAAGTAGTGATAAATATCATACAGGTATAGATGGTGCGCTTTCTGCGCGGCAATCGCGTGATTTTAATGATGCAATGAGTTATGTGAAGCACTTTTCACAAAATCATCATTTTGATGACAGCCATTCACAAGCTGCTTCTCTGTCTAATCAATTAGGCGCCGACTTAAGAGAGGCCGAAACGGCCAGTCGTAATGTGGATACCTCTCTTGCAAAGGCTACGCGCATCCAAAATACAAAGAGTTTTGTAGAATCTCATTCATCACAAATTACATCCGACTTAAATCAAGCCTTTCCCTCTTACGTAGCACGCCAACTTGGTGAGGCAGCACGCGATGAGCTATTTAGTCACCCAGGCGATCCACAATCACTCAACAAGCTTCAAGCTTTAGGTCGGGATTTTATTGCAAGCACGCGAGATGAGTTAATCACCAAATTCGGTAGCAAAGAGCAAAAGGCAGAGGTTGAATCTTTCTATCAGAAGGAGCAACGAAAATTTGTTTCTCAAGAAAACCAATTAGGGGCTCATTATCAAAAAAACAATGACCAACTAGCTCGCCAAGCACAATCCATGACGCTTGGCACTAATGAAAACATGTTAAGGTTATTACAACAAGAAATAGGTGAGCAAAATAATACGTTGCATCAGCATCTTAAAAAAGGTGAACAATCAATTAAGGCAAAGAGCCAAATTTTAAAAGATGAAAAAGATTTAAAATTACAAGAAGGAATAACTCGTGCACAAAAAGATGTCATTTTAATGGATCAGTTACCTAAAAATTGGGGACTTCACAATAAAGGAGAGTAAGCTAATGACACATCAAAGGTTAAGGGAACTAATTAGTGAGGATATTGAAACAATAAAACATCTTAATCCTGATATTATTCCTGCCAAAATATATTATTTGAGATTATTAAAGTTATTCGTTAGTGGGCTTTGGAAAATTTGGCTAATCGTTTCAATCACTATTGCTTATGCAGGCCTTACTCACCCTTCTAATGGAGGACTAGCAAGCGAGCCAGCATCTCAAGTCATAAGAGAGTCAATGATGCTCGCATTTTTTTTTAGTTTTGGTGCCATGCTCTTGCTTTCACCTTCTATCAATTTTTTCATTCTTTTTTGTTATCACTTGGAAAGCAAACTTAAAACAGGCGCTTTGCTAGCTAGAAAATTCAAGCACATTACCTATCTATTTTTTGGATTTTTTATTTTTTTATGCACCTTATTTGGAAGTTACAGTGAATCGGCTGCGATATTTATGATGATTGTCTTTTCATTTTTTGGAAGCCTTGCTGCAACTTATTTTTTTGTAAAAATGGAATTAAATCGTATAGGAATTAGCACAATTTTCTCTATTTTCAATCATTACTTTAGTAAAGGAAATAAGCTATCTATCGAATAGCTCTTTAAATTTATAGCTAGTTTTTTAACCATTTTTAAAGCAGTGGTAGCTACTGCTTTGCTTGAAAAAGGATAAGGAGTTAAACACCGTGCGTGATGAACCTAATTTTAAACACTATACCCGTGGCGGACAAATCAGTTTTCATAACCTTCGGATGTGGGATCAAATTACGAAAACATTATTATGGGTTTGTCTTTTTCTCTGGGTAGTATTAACGAGCCTAATTACTTGGTTAGTTACGCCTTTAGAAAAGCTTTATCAAGCACTGGCTTACTATAGTTCTTCTTTTTTAAATCTTATAGGCCAAAGACATACATTTAATCTTTCATTTCAGGGTGCCAATTATCAGCAGACCGTAGAAACTATTCTTCAGTACCCTTATTACAAAGAAAATGCAAATCATATGGTTAAGTTATTAGCTCAATCTGCATTAGCGGCCTTTGCACTTTCATTTATTTTCGGACTTGGCCTTACCGTCTATTTTATTTATAGGGGAAAAGAGCAGCGGAGAAATCAATTTATTCGCGGAAGTCGCATAGATTCGAGAGAAAACTTGATTAAGAAAATTATTGAGAATGATGAGCAATCAGATATCAGAATTGATGGATTTCCACTCATTAGAGACTCTGAAGTACAACATCTTTTAATTCATGGAACAGTAGGTACTGGTAAAAGTCAGCTCATTATGAAAATCATGGATGCGTTGCGTCAAAGAGGTGATAGAGTCATTGTTTATGACAAGGGTTGTGCTTTTATTCCGCATTATTACGACGCACATGAAGATGTGATTTTAAATCCATTTGATGAGCGATGCGCCAATTGGGATATGTGGCGTGAGGCACCTCGCGATTCAGATTTTGAGAATATGGCAGAAAGCCTTATTCCGATACTTGAGGAATCAGATTCATTTTGGAATAGGGCAGCCAGAACTGTCTTTGTAAGTAGTGCTGTAAAAATGCGCCATGATAAAGACCGCTCGCTTGAAAAACTACTTAAATTATTGTTGACCGATGAGTTTTCCTATTTAGAGAATTATCTTAAAGGCACTGCTGCTGCAACCTTAGTCAGCGGTAGAATTGAAAAAACAGCTTTTTCCATTCGCTCAGTCATAACAACTTACTTAAAATCCCTTAAAAATTTATCAGGGTTAAATTTAAAGGATGCACCTCCTTTTTCTATTCATGATTATATTACCAATGAGAGCTCTAAAGGTTGGCTTTTTATTTCATCTAACGGTGAGAATCATAATTCATTAAAGCCATTAATTTCGATGTGGCTAGCGATGGCGTCTTTAACGTTATTAAGTCTTACACCAAATTCACATCGCCGTATTTGGTTTATTTGTGATGAATTACCTAGCCTTCACAAACTGCCACTCCTTGGTGAAACTATTGCTGAAGTTAGAAAATTTGGTGGTTGCTTTCTGCTAGGCATGCAAAGCTTTTCTCAACTGACGAAAGTTTATGGGCAAGCAGGCAGCAAAGAGATTTTTGATTTACTAAACACACGCTTTTTTTTCAGAAGTCCTAGCAGTGAGATGGCAAGACTTGTTTCAAGTGAACTAGGTGAAGAAGACATTGAGGAATTTCGAGAAAATTATTCCTATGGCGCTAACAGTATTCGTGATGGCATCTCACTTGGCAACCAGCGGAGTACGCGTCCCATCGTATCTTACCCACAAATTTTAGAATTAGAAAATTTACATTGTTTTGTGCGCTTGCCAGGAAGCTACCCTGTGACCCAGCTCAAACTTCAGCCTAAAAACCGACCTCTTCTTTTGAAAGGGTTTGTGGCCCGCAAAGTGCCTGCGGATGAAGACTTACAACAAAAAGCTGTTGTAAATAACACCTTTGACGCGTTAATAGATTCGTTTGAGCTTTCTAAAGAAAAGCCGGCTGTTATGGAATTTGAAGTGTAAGAAAAGGAGCGTTGATGTTAAGTATACAGCCACTTAAATCAGCCGCAAGTGCTGCTGACTATTATACGCAAGCATTTAATTACTACGCAGGGGACGCAACAGCCATGCAGTGGTTAGGGCAGGGGAGCAAGAGTCTTAATCTAACTGGCGTGGTATTTAAAGAGCAAATGCTTGCTTTATTAGAAGGTAAGCTTCCTGATGGCCAGGTTTTACAAAATCTCAAAGGTGAGCATCGCCCAGGATTTGATATGACCTTTTCAGCGCCTAAAAGTGTATCCCTTCTAATTGGATTAGGCGTGGCCCCTGAGTTAATTCAATTTCACGATAAAGCGGTGCAATTTACCATCCAACAAATTGAAAAAGAATTTGCTCAAACTAGAATTTCGCAAAGCGGCCTAGTTTCTTTTGAGAAAACGAATAATTTAGTGGTAGCCGCGTTTAGACAACCTAGTTCGCGTGCTAATGATCCCGCCTTACATACGCATTGCGTTACTATGAATATTACCTTTCATAAAGGTAAGGCACGCTCGCTTGCCAGTGATACAACAAGAAACCAGGGCGTCATTGAGCAGATTCAAAACAATGCACATTACTGTGGTTTAATTTACCGCCAATATTTAGCAAATTCACTCAAGGAACAAGGCTTTCATTTACGATTAACCGGTCATGGATTATTTGAAATTGATGGGGTGCCTGAACATGTTTTAAAAGCGTTTTCAAGAAGACGTGAAGATATTACAAGTCTCCTTAATGAAAAAGGATGGCAAGGCGCAAAAAGTGCCTCAACTGCAACGTTGCTAACGCGCAATACGAAAGAGGAACACGACTTAGAATTACTCGTTAAAGACTGGCAACAACGCGCAAACGATTTAGGGTTTGACGCGAAGGCTTTTATGCAAAATAGAGATAGAGAACCACCGGTTTCTTGGTTTTCAGGCATGAAAGATAAACTGATATCCATCGTTAACGCGCTCAAAAAAACTACAAAACCTTCAGAGCTCGACGCGGCTTTCGCCTGTCTTCATGTTGCAACAGAAACGTTAAGTCAGCGAACGTCTATTTTTTCAGAAAGAGTGCTACTTATAGAGGCGATGAAACATAGCCTTATTTATCCTAAAGCCGTTTCGCAACAAGCAATCATTAAAGCCATTAATCAGCAAATAAAGCAACATTCATTGTATGAAGCGAGATGCCCTGACAGTGGTGAAAAAAAGTTAACCACCCCTTGGCTTTTGACGTTGGAGGCAGAAACAATTGCACGTATTGAGCGCAACAAAGAGACAATTGCTGCCATAAGCACGCTTGGCACCGTAAAAGCGTTTCAAAAAGAGCGAGCACCCTTATTGTCATATCCTATGACAAACTCGCAGATTGAAGCGATGCGTGTATTACTAACCAGCAAGGACCGTTATCTAGCAATCCAAGGTTATGCAGGGGTTGCAAAGACGTCCATGCTTGCGGAAGCGAGCTTATTGATTAAAGCACGAGGTTATGCGCTTCAGGGTATTACTGTTGCAAGCTCGGCAGCCTTTGAGTTGCAAGAGAAAGCAGGCATTAAAACCGATGTCTTTCCACTGGTGCATCAAGAATTAAAGACCGCAAAAGCTGCTTCTTTAGCTAAAACAATTTTTATTATCGATGAAGCCTCGATGTTGTCCTCGCAGCAAGGTCATGAACTCATTAAACACATTGAACGCACTGGTGCAAGACTCGTATTAGTCGGGGATAAGGCCAATTACCGAGTGTGAATGCAGGGCGCCTTTTTGGGCTAACTCAAGAATATGGTATTGAGACAACTATCATGGATGAAATAGTACGGCAAAAGAATGAGGTGCTTAAAGAAGCGGTTATGTCAGCAACGAAAGGCGACGTGAAAGCCGCATTAAATAATCTTGAGGTTAAAACGCGAGCAACCCATGAAAAGCGAGTTACTTGGATTGCCAATCATTGGCTCTCTTTAACACCGGATGCTCGAGAGAAGACCTTGCTTTTTGCACCCACGCACGCCAATCGTGAGTCCATTACAACGTTGCTTCGGGAGGGCTTAAAAGAAGAGGGTACCTTAAGTAGCAAGCCTTTTAGTCAAATGACCCTTAAAGCAAAAACAATTGAACCTATACAGCAGCGATTTGTGGCCTATTATAAAAAAGGTGACATGGTCCGCTTTAACCAAGATTTTAAACGACATAAAATTGCATCAGGCCAGTATTATACGGTGGGCGACATCACTAAAAGACATCGAGAAGATAATGTATTACCACTAACAGACAAACAGGGTAGGTTAATTAAATTTAATTTGAAAAACTTACCGAGCTATAAAACGCATACCGCTCCTTTGGAGCGTCTTATTGAAGTGTATGAAGCAAAACCCTTAGAGCTTTTAGAGGGCGATAAAGTCATGTGGACACGTAATTTTAAAGCACATGAAATCCGTAACGGGCAGGGCGCAACACTGGTAGCAATTAATAAAGACGCGCTTCATTTTATCACGAAAGAAGGACGCTCCTTAACACTTGAAAAAACACATCCCGCTTTAAACCATCTCGATTACAGCTATGTTTTGACTAACTACAAAGTTCAAGGAAAAGATGCACCGTTTGGTATAGGCTTAATGGAGTCCTTTCATCGGTTTGGGACCACCCTTAATAATTTCTATGTTCAAATTTCAAGAGCTATTCATGGTATGATTTTGGTCACAGATGATAAAGAAAAATTGATTGAAGCAATTGAAAAAAACTCATCTCTTAAGCCAGCTTCGCTTGATATAACTTCTAGTAGCCAGTTAGCTCAACATGAAAAACGATTTAATCACTCTAATCAACTATCGCTTCAATCAATTATTGATAAAAAAATTCAAATAGAATCGCCAGAATTATCAAAAATAATGACTTTAAAAATGAAGACAGAAGAGCAAGAAATTAAAACAGGAAGAGTAGAAATTAATAAAGAACTATTCAAAGAATTAGAACTATAAACCAGGAGTTTTTTCCATGTCACGTTTAACGATTTCATTGCCTGAAAATTTACATCACTGCCTCGCGGCGCTTGCAATAAAAAATAAAGTTTCACTGTCTAATCTTGTTAATCAATTAATTCAAGTGGGACTCCATCAAACGTTAAATGAACGAGGAGAGGTTAGAGAACATGACGCTGTCGAAAAATATTGTCATCAACTCATTATTCAGATGAACGCCCTTATTAAGAAGTTATCCAGTGAATTGTTAAAGTTAAATCGAGAGGATTTTGAGAAATTACAGCGTGCAGCAGATACAAAATATAGCGAACTTCAAGCGACTTCGCTTAAAAATCAGTCATAAATCTCAATTGGTGTGGTGAAGATGTGATGAAGTTTGTGATGAACATGATGAGACATCGACGCTAGAGGTCAGGAATAATAAGGACTTTGCTTTATTTTTATCTTCACCAAAAACTTCATCATTTCTTCATCGCCGTTTTATGCAAATAAATTAGCAGCAAGCCCTTAAAATACTGATGGATAAAGGAAGAGAAGGGCATATGTGAATAATGCGAAAGGTGTGCTGGCTATGCAATAGCCCTCTTAATACTTCTTTAGATTTTTTTGCTCGTTTTATTTAGGCTAACTTAATTTAAAATTTATAGCGCAAGTCAATTGCGCGTTTGAGATTGATTCATATTAACGATATAAATTAATGCCTATAGCTATCATTTTTTAGTGTAAGGTTATAGGTAATTTGTTAAAATTACTTATTATAAAAATAATAATTTTCTTATGTCTATTTTTTTAGATGAATCAAGGGATTTAGGATTTAATTTTGATAAAAATAACTCAAAGTTTTTTTGCATTACTTTACTCGTCTGCCATGACTCAAATATTTTCTTTTGAATTAAGATAGTGATTAGAAGAACACTAGCTGCTGATCGTTTAAAATAACAGCCTAGAATAGGCAGTCCGTCGGCCATATGAAACTAATTAGACAGAGCGCCATTTTGCACTGAAAAGTAGCGTGTGTTTTTTGCTTAATTCGCCATAAGTTTGCTGATTGTTTAGCATCATTTATATGGATGCCAAGACCAGGAAGCCAACTGAGCTAATGTTCTTTAAAATACTGCCAAATACTTGTATCAGTATCTTTACCTAAAAATTCACCGACTATATCTATTGGAATCACTTCACTACTGAGAGTTTTGAGGCAAAACCTCTTTGCTTCAATGGCTCTTTTTTGACGATCTTTTTAAATTAAATATCTACCAAGCAATACACAGTAATGATAAAGTCTTCAATTGACATAGCGTTACTCCTGTATTAGCGAACCAAAAATTACATCAAAACGTTGTGTCACTCAATGTTATTCAATATATAGCAGTTACAACAAGCACCACTCTAAGGATTAGTATGCCTTACCTAATTTACGCACGTGATTTTAATAACATGGATTCTAAACGAGAACAAATACGTGAAGCTCATCGTGAGCATTTACGAAGTATAGGGGACAAATTACTTGCTTCTGGAGCTTTACTTGATGATGACGGTACAACAGTCATTGGAGGTATCAGTTTAATTGATACTGAAGACCGTGCTGAAGCTGAAAAATTTGCATCCGAAGATCCCTATGGAAAAGCTGGTATACGTAAAGAAACATTGATTTTAAAATGGCGGCGAAGATGGTGGAACGGCAATTTCTTGAAAAGTTAATTCTTAAAAAGTCGAACATGGCCTTATGATTTAATATGCTTAATTAATTGCATTGATTAATGACATTCACTGATGATTAAAATAGAATCATAAATAAGATAATTATTTCTTTTAACTTAGAGAATACAAATGTTTGCTATTTCACCTTCATTAGAAATTGGCTCTTACGAATACTTGCTTGATGAAAAAGTATCCTCTTATAAGCAGCTTGTTGATTTAATGAAAGTAAGTAATGCAGAGCATTTAATTGATTTAGTAGATAAAACCACCGCAGAAGGTTATTTTAATCGCGTATATACAGAAATTAAAAGAAAGAAGGTCGCTGATTTTAATGTTTTTATGCGTGGAACTGCAGATTATTTATCTAAACTTAATGACGCTGAATATCCCTTGCCACTTTTATATTATCGCGGCAATCTTGATCTCTTGCATACAAGGGGACTGGCTATTGTTGGTGCAAGAGCTGCGTCTGAAGAAGGAAGGGTAAGAACTAAAAAATTAGTTAAAACGCTGGTTGAACATGATTTTACAATTATTTCTGGCCTTGCTGCAGGGATCGATACAGCGGCTCATACAGCCGCTATTCAATTAGGTGGAAGAACAATTGCGGTGATTGGTACTCCCATTACCCATTTTTACCCGCCACAAAATCGTGCTTTACAAGAAGAGATTGCTAAACATCATTTACTTATTTCTCAAGTACCGATTATTCGCTATGAAAAAGGAAACCCCAAATCCAATCGCTTTAATTTTCCTGAGCGCAATAAAACCATGTCAGCAATTAGTGAAGCGACCATTATTGTGGAAGCAAGTAATACGTCTGGTTCGTTAAAGCAAGCGAAAGCCGCGCTTAAACAAGGGCGAAAATTATTTATTTTGAATAATAATTTTGAAAACCAACAGTTAACCTGGCCTCAAAAATTTGAAGATTTAGGCGCAATACGGGTTAAAGATATACAAGACATCTTAAATAACTTATAAGCCATGTATAACTTAATCCAGCTAGAAAGCTGGGAAATTGAGCAAAATCGTTTTGCCTTATCAGAAGATGATGATTGCTTTTATTATATGCACTACGAGCCAAACTCTGATTTAAATAAAAGCCATGAGAAGCAAACCATTGTAAACATCAAAATTTCTAAAGAAGAACTAGAGAAAAACCCTAATCGTCTTTATTACAAGGAAAAAGGATTAAGAGAAGTTTCATCATGGTTGGTCAATACCATTAATAAGCATAAAAGATTGATAGAGGAGTACTTATGGATACCAGCTTATTCATCTAAAGCAAAAACAGACAAATTTTATGATGATAGACTTCAAAAAATTTTATCATTAGTAAAAGAAAAAATTCCTGAGTTTAATTGGTTTGACGCGTTTGATGTTAAACAAACCGTTGAAAGCAGTAGAAAGTCTAACAAAAGAAACATTAACGAAAAGCTTAACAACCTAATTATTGATAGACGTTTTACCCAACATCTAAAAAGCAAAAAAATTGTTATTTTTGATGATGTCTTAACAACAGGAACTACCTTCCAAGCAGCAAAAGCAAAGTTAAAGGAAGTAGATGATAGCTTCTATATAATCGGTGTTTTTATTTCAAAGACAGTGCATAAATAAATCACTTATTAAATATTAATTACATATAGGAAAGTATTAAATTACTTAACAAGTGAACAAATCAAAAATGAACAATGTAGGTAACATAGATGAAAAAGTCAGTTTAGTTCCTTTCAATCCTAAATGGCGTCAAATTTACAAGTCTGAAGTCAATCGCATTAAAAACAATATTGAGTTCATGCATGTTGAACATATTGGCAGTACAAGTATCCCTAATATTTATACAAAACCTATAGTAGATATTATGATTGGTCTAGACGATTGGGAAAATAAAGAATCCATTTGTAATGACTTAATCAATTTAGATTATGAATTTTTTGGTGAGGCCAATGTTCTAGGTAGACTCTATTTCAGAAAGCGTAGTAAAAATAATTTTAATATTGCGTTATGTCGTTATCAAAGCGAAATATGGATAAATAATATTTTATTTCGCGATTACCTTATTAATCACTTAGATGCTGCTAGGACGTATAGCTCACTTAAAAAAGATATATTGAATTCTGGAGAAGATACGTTATTAATATATTCAAGTAGGAAGGCTTCTTTTATTGAGGAAATTATAAAAAAGGCAAAAATAGAACAAAGCCTAAAATAACGTTCATAGGTATTCTCAAGCACACCTGAGCAGCTAATTTTGATTAGCATACTTATCAGATATAGTAAAAAACAACTTGTGAAAAGCGAGTGGAGTTATATTACAGAAATTAAATACATATTAACTATTAATTTAAATTTTCAATTAAGCACACGCTTTTTGACAAGAATAAAAACCCATATCAATATTTAGCGAAATTATGTATTAGAGGTAACTTTTGAATAATGAAAATATAAAAGCAATTTGCTCATACTTCGGATTTGGGAAATTGGTAGAGCCTCCTATAAGAGTTTATGGCGGTTTACTACATAAAATGTGGTACCTTAAAACTAAAGAGGGCGTGTATGCTATTAAAGAATTAACAAAGGACATTAACCTTACGAATCAACTTATAATTGATAATTATAATCTTACCGAAGAAATTGCATCTGCTTTTATTGAAAGAGGAATTCCCGCTGTTTGCGCTATAAAGCATTTAGACAACTATTTATTTATAGATAAGGGTAAGGGGTTTTTAGTTTATCCTTGGATAGCTGCTAAATCGCTTGATAAAGACGCGATATATGAGCCTCAGGCCCTGCAAATTTCGACTATTTTAGCGAAGCTACATCAAATAAACTTAAATATACCAGCGCTTATAGCACCACAATTTGATATTCATAAGAGCGATGAAATTATCCAATTAGCTCAAAAATCCTTTGAATATAAATGTCCATTTTCTAGTCTTCTAAAGAAGCAGCTTAATGATTTAATAAAAGTTAATGAAACGTATCAACAGTCAATAATTACCCTTAGACAATATACTGTTGTAAGTCATGGTGATTTAGATCAAAAGAATGTTTTATGGAATGAGTTAGGCAGACCTATACTAATTGATTGGGAGTCTGCACGAAAGCTAAATCCAACTTATGAAATTGTGAATGCTAGCTTAGATTGGAGTGGTATTACAACAAAGTTTAATATAAGTCTATTTAATAAAATGATAGAGGCTTATATCAATTCTGGCGGTATTATTGATCAAGAATCATTTGAAGTATCCTTTTATGGCGTGTTAGGAAACTGGATAAATTGGTTAATATATAATTTAGAGCGTGCATGCAATAGTGGCGTATTAGAACAAATAAATATAGGTATAGAGCAGGTAATGCAAGTATTACCAACCATTTCACGACTAAATAAATTAATTCCAGTTTTAGCTAAAGCAAGCAAAGGATAGTTAGCAATTAAAGGGATGTAAAATGCGTAAAATTTTTTGGGATAATCCTTATCAACATATCTTAAAGACTAAAGTTACCAGCGTTGAAGGCAATAGGATTTTATTAAAAGAAACGATAGCTTTCTCATTTTCTGGTGGCCAGGAAAGTGATAAAGCTTATATTAATGGCCACCTAGTCATTCAATCTGAAATAGAAGATAAATTTATTTATTATATACTAAACGAAGGACATGGATTATCAGCTGGTGATGATGTTACGTTAAAAATTGACTGGCCTCGAAGATATAAATTAATGCGATTACATTTTGCTGCAGAATTGATTTTAGAGTTAGTTACAAGAAAGCTCGGTGCTGAAAAAATTGGTTCACATATTGCAGAATCTAAGGTTCGAATAGATTTTTTCTATGATAAGAATATTGCGAGTATTTTTGAAGAATTACTAATTGATTATAATAAAATTATATTTGCTGACATGCCCATTAAGACAGGTTTTTCAGATGAAGCGAATCTAAGACGTTTCTGGGAAATAGAAGGTTTTTCTAAAGTACCTTGTGGCGGAACGCATGTTAAATCAACTGCTGAAGTAGGATTTGTTTATTTAAAAAGAAAAAATATCGGTGGTGGTAAAGAGCGAATAGAGATTACTTTAGTAGAACCTTAGTATGTCAGTAAATGATGGAAAATACACTATGCCATTAGAAATTGAAACTCAACGCACAATATTGCGTTTGATAAGAGAGGAAGATTTAAATCTTGTGGCTGAATTAAATTTAGATCCAGAAGTGAGAAAGTATTTTCCTGATGGGGTGCAATCGAAGGCGCAAACAAAGCAAAGAATTAATCAGTTTATAGGTTTTTATAAAGAATATGGACTTCCTTGTTTTGTCATATTTAATAAGGAATCTAATGAATTTATTGGGCGTTGTGGTTTCGGTCCCATAGAGACTGGAGAAATTGAAGTTGGATACCTAATAGCAAGAAAATTTTGGGGAATGAATTATGCCTCTGAGGCTTTAAAAGGTCTTCTTAATTGGAGTAAGAAAAATATCAAAGCTGATTTTATTGTTGCTTTTGCTCCCCTAGAGCACAAAGCATCACACCGTGTGATGGAAAAATGTGGAATGCATTACTATAAAGATGGACTTGGGCATGGTGTAGAATGTAAATTCTATCGAATTAAGAACAGTGATTAGTAGTGTTGTATTAGCGAGTTGAATTCGCGATTAGGATTATTTCCTTAAGTCTGATTAGCAGAGTAATCAGACTTAGTAAAGATTTTGGAGAATCTTAGTCGAAGTGCAACAAATCCCTTCTGTAAGCCGCTATTTTACTTCATCAAATAATGCTTACTGTTAATAAGTCTGGCATATTATCACAGACTCAGCTATCTAATTACTAATTTGCATGATTTAGATTCTACTGAAATAATTCAGCGGGTGTTTGATAATCTAAATATTTTAATGGTCTATTGTTAATCTAATATGTGAGTTGATTAATTTCATGTGACTTTATAACGTCAATATTGGTTTGCCTTGGCAGCTCAACTCGTAAAATACCATTACCATTTTCAATACAACCTTTTTCATGAGGTGCGGCTGGATGACAAAAATAAATGCTTACGTCTAAGCAGTCTTTAATCCATCGATAGTTTTGAAATTCAGAGCCTTGATCAAAGGTGATTGTTTTAATAGCAGACTTAATTGATTTGACAGTTGAGATAAGCGCTAATGCGGTAGCTCTTGCTGTTTTATTCTCATTTTTGATGGCAATTAAATAGCGTGTCTTTCTTTCCCTTAACGTCAGTAAGTTACTTTTAATACCTCGCTTAAACATCATAAGGTCACCTTCCCAGTGACCAAATTCAAGACGTTCATTAATAACTTGAGGTCGATTAGTAATAAGCAATTCACTAGGAAATCTTGACTAACGTGCATGACGATGAATAATTTATTGTTTTAACTATATTTTAAATAAGTTTTGGGCATTATCACTTAAAATTTTTCTAGCAAGATTTTTTGAAAGCTTTGCTTCCCTTATGTATTGTACCGCTTTAATATATTTATCTTCATTCGCATAAGGATAATCTGTTCCTAAGAGTAAATGATCGGCTGGATAAACACTTGCGGCATTTTGCAAGGCTGGAATATGCCCATGAGCT
Source organism: Legionella sp. D16C41 (assembly GCF_048541585.1). Taxonomy (NCBI): domain Bacteria; kingdom Pseudomonadati; phylum Pseudomonadota; class Gammaproteobacteria; order Legionellales; family Legionellaceae; genus Legionella; species Legionella sp. D16C41. The sequence goes on from NZ_CP183307.1 coordinate 45,376, forward strand.
ACTGTATCGAACCAAAATTTTTTTATAAAATCACTGGGCTTTCCTTTTATTTCGCCTTCGCCCCAATCTGTATATAAATTATCAATACGTTGTGTGATCATAGGCAAATAACCCCCAAGATGGGTGCTAATAAATCGAATATCTGGAAAACGTGTGGTGATACCAGATAATATTAAATGCAGTACACAGTAAGTGTCCTCAAAGGGAGCCCCAATCATCCAGGTTAACCCATAAACTTTAGTTTGTTCTCCGGTACAACAACCAGCAGGATGTAGGAAAACAATGGCTTTCCTACGATTTAATTCTGAAAATATTGCTTCAAAACGTTTTTCATAGACAATAGATTTTGCCAATACGGTAGTCGTCATAGTAACACCCAGCATGCCTAGTTCGTCAAAACAACGATTAATTTCTTCTAATGATTCGTGAATATGAGGTAGCGGAAAAATTCCAAAAGCTTGAAAACGTTGTGGGTATTTCGTAATAAGTTGCGCGTAAAGATCATTAGCCATCCTAGCACTGCTTATTGCATGCTTTTTATTTATAAAATAAGGGACTTGCGGCACTATAGAAAGAATCTGAACATCTACACCCGCGCTATCCATCAGAGCAACACGTGCTTCTAATTCTTTAGGTTTTACTCCGGCTTTCATAAAACGAGCTACATCAACCAGGCTTGCACCTTTATGCTCAATATCGTCAAGATATTCTTTTGGAAAACAATGGGCATGGACGTCAATAACCATAGTAATGGCCTCTAATGAACTTACTATTCTTATTTAGTATAGTAGTCAATTGCAAAAATTTATTAACCAATCTATGGTAGAGAGCTCGTCTTTCAGAAGGCTAAGCCTTCTAAGCATCTTAACTAACTGTAATTGAATCATGCTTTTACTCCTTCCTAGTTAAGCAGAAATATTTTTACTTACAATCTAGTTTTTTATATAGTTTTTTATTCTTATTTAAAATTTATAGGAATTAGGCAATATGCGATGGACCGAAGCAAATATCCCTGATTTAGCTGGAAAAACTGCGATTATTACGGGCGCAAATAGTGGTTTAGGTTATGAAACAGCAAGAGCATTGGCTGCTCGAGGTTGCGAAGTGATAAAGAGGGTTTTGAGTTAATAATGGGTACCAACCATTTAGGGACATTTACCTTAGCAGCGCAATTGCTACCCTTATTAAAAGCGGCAAATCAGGCTCGAATTGTTACCGTAAGTAGCTACTCACATAAATATGCTAAATTAACGCTTGCTGATTTAACGGCTTCCGATACAGCTGAGCAGTTAAAAACCTATGCTAAATCAAAATTAGCAAAAAAATGGGGTGGTGGAGATATCGCTTCTGCTGACGGGATGCGTTTTGTTGTACCTGTTCGCTCTTTGCACTCCGCCCCAAACCCAAAGTACTTTAATCAAAGGCGTGGCGTAACCTGGTATAATTTACTTTCAAATCAGAGAACAGGCTTAAATGATGTTACGGTACCTGGAACATTGCGAGACAGTTTGATTCTCTTGGAAGTCGTACTAGAACAACAAACAGAGTTAAAACCTACTCGTATCATGACAGATACAGGTGCTTATAGTGATATTGTATTTGGCTTGTTTCGTCTCCTAGGATATCGTTTTAGTCCGCGATTAGCTGATTTAGGAGATGCTCGTTTTTGGCGGGTGGATCTACTAGCCAATTATGGCAAACTCAACACCCTTGCTAAACATCGTGCAAATCTTGAGCGTATTATTCCTCATTGGGATGACGTGTTACATTTGGTTGGATCTTTAAAACTTGGCCGAGTACAGGCTATAGGAATTATGAGAACGCTTCAGGTGGGAGATAAACCAACAAGATTAGCACAGGCGATTGCTGAAATTGGGCGTATCGATAAGACCATTCATATGCTTAACTATATTCATGATGAATCATGTCGGCGTAGCACGTTATTACAACTGAATTTGACAGAAGGAAGGCATAGCTTGGCACGTTCTGTTTTTCATGGAAAAAGAGGAGAACTTCACCAGCGCTATCGCGAAGGGCAAGAAGATCAATTAGGAGTACTAGGTCTTGTGCTTAATGTTTTGGTTCATTGGAACACTATTTATATGGATGCAGCGCTAGATCAGTTAAAGAACGATAATTTTCCTGTTAATGAAGAAGATGAAGTAAGACTATCACCTTTTGCAAAAGCACATTTTAATATGCTTGGTCGATATTCATTCTCGATGCCTGATGAGGTAAAAGATGGAAAATTAAGGTCACTAAGAGATCCTAATAATACTTAAGTCGGTTGGCCGTTCCATTACTCCCCAAGCCCCACATAGAAATGTTATATTAATTCAAATATTATCTAATTTTTAATTAAGCGATAATACTTAAATGTTTTTTTCAAAAGTGAAAATTATAACACAATTAGAATTTGAAATTGGTACTTGCAGTCGAATGGGAAGTGGCACGCCTCATTCTATTGAACATAAAAATTATGATTCTTTAAAAAAAGAGATAATAAGTGTTCACAATAAATTTTGTAGCCTTATTAACCAATGTTACAACGAAACAAAAGAAGATTATATTAAAATGGGCGAAGATGCCTATGAATATAATGGTGTAAGAGTTCTATATACAATAAAAGGAATCTTAAACGAAATTAGTTTAGATGAAAAAATAGAAAGCATCGAAGGCTTTTTTAATTTTGCTGAAAAATATTTTCAAATACTTAGAGACAAAGATGTTGATATGTTATTAGAGTGTGGGAAATATAACGATGAAAAATTTCTATTGTTTTGTCCAAACGATGAAGCAAGAGTAGAATTAAATTACTGTTCAATAATTTAAGGTCGTATTTTTATTTAAGAATTAACTTTATTTTAAAATTAAATTTTAAAGGTGTTAATATAAATATTTAACTTAAGGTATTTAATCTCATGTCAGATAAGGCTCGTGGAACAGTTAAGTGGTTTAAGGAAGATAAGGGTTTTGGATTTATTGAAAGTAATGGTAAAGATTATTTCGTCCATTTTAGCGCTATTCTAAGTAGTGGTTTTAAAACACTTTCCGAAGGTGCTGAAGTTTTATTTAGACCCGCACAAGGTCAAAAAGGGCCACAAGCTGAAGAAGTTGAAGTTATTTAATTTAAAGGTGTTGAATTAATAATCTTTTATATCAGATTAGAAGCATTCAAGTTTCAGCATTTTATTTAAGAATTTAGTAATTATACTGCTCGCATTCTTACTAGGTGATAAGGGCAGTAAATAATTCTGGAGCTTTAAATGGGTTATTTAAATGACTATTCTCATTCGGCTATTAAATTTTACTGTCCTTTTATTGCTTTCCTATTCTAGTTTTAGTGAGCCACCTAAAACCTTTACGCAAGCTAAGAAACAGATGCGCATCCTATTCGCCTTTCAACGCGAAACGCTTTATTGTCGTTGCAAGTTTGATGCACGTCTACAAGTTGATTTAGCAAGTTGTAATATGCAATCGGCAACTCAATTTAAACGGGCGCATCGTATTGAAGCTGAACACATGATGCCGGCTGAGAACTTTGGCAATCACTTTGCCTGTTGGCGAGAACCGCTTTGTACAAAGAACAATGGCAAAACTTATAAAGGTAGAAAGTGTTGTGAAAAGATAGATAATCAGTTTAAACAAGCTGAAGCAGAGCTCTATAATTTATGGCCGGCTGTTGGCTTGGTTAATCAAGCACGTTCTAACTACCGATATAGTATGTTAGAAAATCATACCCTCTTTTATGGCTGCCCTGTTACTATTGATAAAGCGTCTAGACGGGTAGAGCCTGCAGACTATGCAAAGGGTATTGTGGCTCGTGCCAATTTATTCATGTCCGATAAATACCATATTAACTTAAGTCAAGCACAGCGAAATCTATTTATGGCTTGGAATAAGCAATTTCCGCTCACAGCACAAGAAAAATGGTGGGCCGAAACAGTTGCAAAAATAGAAGGGTATACAAATCCATATATTACTCATCATTAATAAATTATCATTGGATAAGTTTTACTAAAAACGTTGTTATCCACTAGCTCTATGGAGAGCCCTACTTCGCGAACTAAGTGGAGTTTGAGTTATAGTATGTGGATAACAAGTCAATTTATTTTATAATGATTTAATCACAGGTGGCTATTTATATTTTCCAGTTAAGTAATTGAAATAGTAAATGAAAAAATGATAATTAAGATTTATCCTTCACCATGTTTAGCTACGATTTTGCTTGATGATAATATATAACTATCAATAATATGGCGACCTACTAATCTTAATTCAATGAGACTTCCATACCACATATCCTGCTTAAGATTAAATTTCAATAGTAATAAATCGTCTTGGTGAGCTTTTTTATAGTTAATGAAAAAATTATCTTGTTCTTGATAAATTTTATTGAGTATTAGTCCATGATTTTTTAACCAAACTAGTCCAGTAATCCCTTCTTGTGGCGACTGACTTTTTGAAATGACAGCTAAACTATTATCAGGCCAAAAAGAATGGCAGTCATTTTTATTAATATAAAAAGCAAAACGTTCATCCTCATAAGCATTATAAAGACTTGGTTCTATCGGGTTACTCTCATTAAAACTTAAAGTACTCTTATTCCAAGTTAAGATAGGCGTTTTTTTTAATTTAGTGAGTGATTGAATTAATAGATTTGACTTAAGTAAAGCAACAACCGAAATATCAAAAAAATGAGCAAGATTTTCAATTATTGAAAATCTCGGCTTTTTCGTTTTCCCCGATACAATATGATGTAAGGTAGGCTGAGGAATACCTGTATTTCTAGACAGCGCCATAATAGTGAGAGACTGGCTAGAGAGTAGGTAGTTTAAGTTAGAAACTAGTTGACTCGACATAAGAAAAATTTTATTAAAACTTTGATAATACTAACGAGATGAGTAAATAGTTAGAACATGTAAGTATACCGCTACTTATAATATTAAGTATAGGTTTCATTAAATAGCGTATAATAAATCAGGTAAACCACCCTGCTTTTACAGAAAGTTTATTCAAACCAACTTATAATATTAGGCTTACTCATTCATAATAAATGATGAGATAAGAAAATGGCAAACAAGATACAAGGAAAAGCAAAGTGGTTTAATGAAGAAAAAGGATTTAGATTTATTGAACGTAGTGGCAAAGATTATTTTGTTCATTTTAGTGCGATTCAAACATTAGGTTTTAAGAGCCTAACTGAAGGTGAACAGGTTGGTTTTATTACAAAAAAGGTTTGTAAGCTGAAAACATTGAAGTGATTTAATCTCGAACATCCTAGAATCAATCTTTCTTGTCAACAGAGCCAATCGTTGATTTAAACTCCTGCTTATCTAGCCTACCAATGTCAAACTTAGTTTACAATAGATTGGTTTAGGCGTTATTTTACATGATTAATACCACTCATTAATCAGAAAATTTTGTGCTCACTATAATTTAGCACATTAACTTTGTTAGCTTAATGAAATAATCAAGATTAAACATCAACTAAAACGTTTTATTTCTAATAAGGAGTTTGATTGCTCACCTTCAGTAATTAAGCTAAGATTATTTTAAATAAAAGCGCCCAATAATTCTTCTAGGTTGTCTGCCTATTCGTTTTCTTTTTATGCCTAGGTTATTGTTCGCTACGCGCAAGGAATCGCTCATTATTATGAATCAAAGAACCCTCTACATCGCGCATTTGCCCTTTACGGCCACCGCGCAGGAGATTGAAACAGCGTTTTGTAAATATGGTAAAATCGTTGAGTTTGATTTGGTGAAAGACCGCTTCACTGGCCAATCAAAAGGAATAGCCTTTATAACTTTTTCATTGCCAGAAGAGGCTGAAAAGGCATTGGCCATGAATGGCAAGCAATGGCTGGGGCGAACCTTAAAGGTGACACAAGTGCAAAGCCGTGCTGTTTATTCAGACGCGATTAATACAGATGATTGCTTAAAAGTTACAGATAAGAGAGTAAGCCCTACTCGTTAAGTCAATTTTTTTTATAATCGGCATAAAAACCATAAGCCTCTTTCTGCCCTTTCTTCACAGCATACATGGTTTTATCGGCCAATTGAACTAATTCATTTTGTGCCTCACTGTCATCCGGATAAAGCGCAACACCGATGCTGGCTTTCAATTTAAACAAGGTGTCATCATAGTCAATTGGCTCACTAATCGTTTTAATGATTTTGTTAACAATGGATTTGAGAACACACTGGTTTGAGATGTTGCCTAAAATGATTAAAAATTCATCGCCACCGATGCGAGCCACCGTATCTTCCTCACGTAAACAACTCATTAGGCGCTCCGCAATGATTTTAAGCATTACATCGCCTGTGGTATGGCCATACGTATCATTAAGGGCTTTAAAGCCATCTAAATCGAGGAATAAAACCGCCACTTTCGTTTTATTGCGTTTAGCATGCGCACACGCCCTACCCAGCCTATCATAAGCCAGCCGTAAGATAGGAAGTCCTGTTAATGCATCATGCGTCGCTAAATAGCGCTGCAGCGTGAGTTCGGTGATATCACGGGCAATTTTAGACGCCCCGATAATGATGCCCTCCTTATTTTTAATCGGTGAGATAGACACACATACATGCACTTGTTTACCATCTTTGCGAATGCGCACGGTTTCAAAACGGTCAACTTTCTCACCCGAGGCTATTTTTTCTAAAATATAGGTTTCTTCATTGAAGCGGTCTGAGGGAATTAACATTAAAATGGATTTACCTATGATTTCATGCGCGCTATAGCCAAAGATATGCGTGGCCGCCGGATTCCAACTGGTGATAATACCTTGTAAATTTTTACTAATAATGGCATCATCAGAAGAATTAATAATCGAGGTTAATAGCTGCTCGGTTTCTTCTCTTTTTTTATCGCTAGTGATATCGCGAACCATATTAAAAATACCCACAATGCTACCTTGATTATCTCTTAAGGGAAGAAAGCAACAAGACACAGGTATTTTTTGCCCATCTTTTCGCAACACGACGGTTTTAAACTGTTCTATTTTTTCACCCAAGGCCACACGATTTAAAAAAATAGTGTCTTCATCCAAGCGCTCCGGTGGAACTAAACGTGTAGCCGGTTGACCGATGATTTCACGAGGTAAATAGCCAAAAAGGCGCTCAGCACTTGGATTCCAACTGGTAATAATGCCTGTAAGTGTTTTAGTGATGATGGCATCTTCTGAAAAGTTAAGCACTAAATGAAGCAAAGCTTGCTCCATTTCAGTTACCTTCTCTAAAGAGACTAAACGCTCTAGCATATCACGCCCATTTAGTTATTCTAGCTTAAGTATAGTCTGTGTAATTAGGATAGGGTTAAATCAATGAATTACTGGTAAAGAACGCTGAGCGTCTGGATTAAAAACTGATTGGGAACTAACCGATAAAATACAATTCAAATGGAAAGACTTTTCTATAATTAAAGTTAATAAACGCTGGAAATTGCTATAAAAAGGCATTTTTCAATTACAGGATGAATGTTTTTTACTGCTTCTACAAAGCTCATTTAAGTCAATCCTGTTTAATATTTTTTTATCCACGTTTATTTGGAGCTATTTGTTATACCGGCAAGCTCCCGTTAAACAAGCAACACTTTGGTATGGGTTGATTTTTTTTAAGTCTCTATCGCTGGTTTTATAGCCAGCAAAGTATTAATAAGCGCACTTATCTTGTAAAAAAAGACCGAATCAAATTTACTTTTATCCTCTTAACCGGCTTAATAGGTGCCTTATGGGAGAGCTGTTACCTTTGGTTTTACCCTTATTTCTTAGTCATGCATCAAAACGTCATTACGCTCGTCTTAAGCGGTATGGCCTCAGGAGCGCTGGCCTCGCTTTCCATTTATTTACCAGCCTATTATACTTACCTTATTCCTATGTTTTTACCGCTTATTTTGTACAACTATTGACTTGGCGACCTTGACCACACTGTTTTAGCGTCTATGTTCGTACTTTTTGTTATCATGTTAATCATTACCGCTAAATTTCCTTCGGCTTTATTAAGAGAAACTATAGCGCTCGCCAAAGAAAAAGATAAAGCCTTAGAAGAGGTTCAACGCACGGCTATCACCAATGGCTTAACCGGGCTTTATAGCCGCCGCTATTTTGATCAACGATTTAATGAAGAATTTAGACGAGCCCAACAAAATAAGCATCCGTTAAATTTAATTTTAATTGATGTAGATGACTTTAAAAAAATAAATGACCAGCATGGTCACCCTTCAGGTGATTTATGTTTAAAGGAGTTAGCCAATACCATCAAAGACTCTGCGGCCGCGCCAATGATGCCACTTTTCGCATTGGCGGCGATGAATTTGCAGCTATTTTAAGTAACATTTCACTGGATGAGACCATTTCCCTTTGCAACAAAATTCAACAAAAATTTAAACAAGAAACAAAACTTTCAAATCCAACCATCAGTATAGAGATTATTCGCATTCCACCTCTGTGTACCAATAAAATTGATGAGGTTGTTTCAGTAGCAGACCAAACCTTATATGAAGCGAAAAGCTGGTAAAAATCAAATCTATTCACAACAATTAAACTGTTAACGTTTTGTGCTACTTCTAGTTACTAAAGATTTTTTAAAATTGTTTAACTCAAATGTATATGCGCTCAAATTTGGAGACTTTTATGACAGACAAAGAGGCGATAGAACTAGAAAAAATATATAGCTCATCAGCAGTTGCTAATAAATTAAGACAAATTGCAGAGGCTATTTATCAAAATAAAGGCTTTCAACTATAAATAAACAACAAACGTATTTATGGCCTGTTGATGTGTATGTTGAATTTGAGTATGAAGAAAGTGATAACTACGAGCTTAGTATTGAAATAAAATGAAAAAAAATAAAGGTTAGTTTTCTTACAGTTATATCTATGAGAGGAGCTTAATGTCACTATGTTTAGAACTTATAAATAGGAACACGAGGCTTGAAAAAATCTCAAAAATTGACCGACCTAAGCAAGCAATTAGATAGCGATACGCTTTCTCTAAAGACATTAATCGGCTCCATTTAAACCTTTTTTATCACGCTGGCGATGAATTGGCGTTAAAAATTACAATAATGCTAAAAATTTATTTCAAAAGAGCATCCAGCAATAAAAAAGTTTATACTAAATTTATAGTGTAGGTAATAAGTCAATTAGGTTAGCTATGTTTAGGCATTATGAAAAACAAAGGAATGACAACACGCAACAACAATCATTCTTTATGTTATTGGTTGCAGTGAATGATAATGAAAAGCGGCTTTATGGCATTGATGCATCGATTATTTTTCATAAAATCCCTAGTTTTCAAATTAGAATGGCCCTAGAAAATTGTCTTAAAAGACCAAATGAATTACTTTTTAACAACTTAACGTCTGCTATTAACAAAGGTAATCAGTTGGTTAACCAGTTAAAGAAAATTAAACCTGATTTTTTTATTAGTACCACAACAACCTTTAGATTAAATGAGACGCTTAATGAAGCCTTTCTTTTTCAGATTTTAGAAGTTAAAGCCCCTAATAGTAATACTATCAAATCTTATATTGTTGATTTTCTTAAAGGAGACTATCACGCTTTAGCAGAGCACAGTTGTTTTTTACATAATCCGGATGCAAGCAAAGCCTATGAAAATAACGCTATTATAACGGGAGGCCCTTTATTTTAAAGATAAGATTTTTTTAACCTTAATACGTCACTATCAGTAGGATTGGATTTTGAATGGCTAACCTTTGATAAAGAAATTTTAGACCATGGCTATTATTCACCTAAATTATATCAAGCTTATAGAGTTGGCTTTTTAGTTAATAGTCAGGTTTATGACAACTTATTATTAGAATTTTATCTAGCCCCAGGTATAGTTAGAGATAATTTTACTAGACATTTTGGGCTTGATATCAACTCAGTTTTACAAGTTAGATACAGTATTCGTAAGAATGTTGAGCTCGTTACTGAGCTTGATTATGTTTATGAAGAGTTAACGCCAACTTATTATGAGGTCGATGCGTCTATTGGTATTACTTGGCGGTTTTAAACCTAACGTAAACTGGTGGAATCTTTACTGAGGTGTTACAGATGATTAAGGTACACTCAATTTTAAAGTGCAATTTCCGCTTGGAGAATGTAGCGCTTCTCTATAATCATAACATGCTTTTATATTCCCAACAGCGTATTGGCTAATTATTCAATTTTTTAACTGGTATATACTTGTCTTATCATCTTTACTCCATGTTGATGAAATTATATTTCTTAAACAAGGGGTATGGCTATTTGAGGATATCAGATTAAGCTCTATGGAAAGTGACTAAGTTCTCTTCGTGTTTTTACATCCTCCTCATTTTTGAACGACAATAATTTAATAGCTGAAACTTAGTCTTAAATAATTTTACATAGTTTATTTTTAAATGTTGTTCATTTTTTGTGTATAAAACTCTTATTTCATCAGCAAAAATTGGACTTCTAGCAAAAAGAGTATTTCCTAAGATATTAAATATAATTAAATCATTACGCTATTATAATGAGGTAAAATCAAGCTAAAATCTGCAGCTCGTCTAATTAGATTAAAGAATGGGAAGCCTGCATGCGAAAACATAGTGGCAATGAGTAACCAAAGACCCATGATTGGCTTGCGCCATCCATATTGATTTCTCATCTGATTGTCCTTATGAAGGTAGGTTAAGTTAAACAACATACTTTCGTTAATTGCCTATGATGTACCCATGTCAGCAACGACTTTGCTGACACTATTGTTACCTTCGAAATATTATATTTTATAGTCTCATCGAATAAATCAATGGTTGTTAAAGAACGACTAAGTAACCTCATTTACGCTCAAAATATTTTTTTAATGAGACTAGATTATAAATCTTAGCTAGTTCTAACTAGGCATATTTGTTTTCTCACAAACGCCTTGAAAACACTTAGTCATTCTGTTTTCTGGCATAAATTTTTGAGTAAACTCAGTCTTTAGGTAGTTATCATAGCTAACATCATTATTAAGGTAACGTTTAAAGAAAGCCGTGCCGTAAAAGGCTAAAAATTGCGAGACTTTATCTTCATCTAAATAAAGGGGAAAGTTGCCAGGTGGGATGTCAAAAACCCAAGTTGGAATAGTCCCGCCATAATAAAACGCGACCGATTGCTGATAACTAGTATTAGTTGACCACTCAGGAACGACAACGGAGTTAAACGTATTGGTTAGGGTGTAGTAATTAGGAGGAATACTCGTTTTCTGACAGTCATAGAGCAACGTACCCGGTCCAAAATTATTATTTGCAAAATAGCCAAACACAATGGTATCTAGAGGTTGAACAAGTAATGGATTTTGCCCTAATGCTGTAAAGACGGCATCAAAAAACCCACAAAAACCTGAATCTAATTGATGCGTACTATTTTTGAGAATAACTTCATATTTAGGCGCTTGTTGGCTAGGCAATAGACTAAAAACTCGATTGCGCGCGTAAGATGAATCACCATAAATTGTAAATACAGGTAGCGTAATCGAGCGGATGTTCTCATCACTGCTGGCAGGTGCCTCTGTTGTTGCATTAGCGCAGTCCTCATAGGGCATAATTGCTTTAATCCGCGGATTAGGCGCAATATTTAAATCGGTTGAGCCACCGGCTAAAATGACCGTATTACAAGCACCTAAGGAAAAGCCTACGGCACCAAACTGATTAACATCAATGTGGTTTTGAAAAGAAGGGATATTAGTATCACTCACATTTCTAGCGACTAAACTCGCTACTAAAAAATTAATGTCTGCGATATTATCGGGTGGTACGGTAAAAAAAATATCACCATTATAAATAAAATCAATACTTTGAATGTTAGGCGCTAAATAATCAGCCACGCCTTGATTAATAAACCCATTAGCATGATTAAGAGCGGCCACAATAAAACCATTGTTCGCTAAGCGCTCAGCTACTTTATAAAATTCTATGGCTTGCCCACTACTGCCATGAGAATAAACAATAACAGGAAATGCGCCTGGAGCAAGGGCTACATTTTCAACCGCTTGGTTCGAATAAAAATTAATATTAAATTGCGCGGGGCATACAACTTGCGGTAACGGTGGCAGGCCGGCTGGCGGTGGTGGCGAGGCATAAGGTGTATTTAATAATGTTTTTGCAATGGGTCCTAATAAAGGATTGCTATTATTGCACTCAACAACATTCGTTGGCGCAGGCATAAAGGGTGGCATATCACTTTCAACCGTATGGTTAAACGTATATTCCGCTAAAGGCGTCGTGGCAGTAGCCTGTGTTGGGTACCACATATCAACAACAAAACGCCTACCCCGATTTCGATACTCATTTTGCACTAAAGGACTGTAGGTATTATAAATTTCATCCGGAATTAAAATGGAGGGCGCCCGACTTAAGTCTTGCAAGGTAATACTGGTATGTCCTACTCGATATGGCCCTTCTAAAAGAGGCGGCAGTGCGACGGCAGATGCTAGTTTAGGTAAAAGACAAAGACTTAAGGTTAATTTTAAATAGCGTTTGCTGTGCATGCCAGTCCTTTAGCGTAGGGTTAATCAGTTTACGTTAAATGAAACCCTTTCTTTTTACAATTTATTTTTTATTTACGTACTTAACAAAGTAAGGAATAATGAAGCTTATTGATTAAAATAATGACCGCTTACCAATTCAAAAAATTAAAATAAAAGGAATGATTGATGCGTCTATGGAAAGAAGCCTTTATTGAAAGCACCGTCTGTTGTTTATTATGTCTCTCATGTTCTGCTAAAGCAGCTGTTTTAGCAGACATCCTTGAGCCTAAGCGCGCCACACGCGCCTCTCTTTCAGGTGGGGTTGGTGCGTTTGAAGGCAGCAGTGCTGGTTTAGGTTTGGCTGATGTTTTAATTCCTTTAAATGCGTCTAATGTCCATAATCTTTTTTCCAATTTTGATATAAAAGCCGGTCAAGAAGGTAGTTATGGGTTATCTGCAGGCCTTGGGTTTCGTGAATTACGCTTTGATGGGATTGCTGGTCTCTATATGTTTGCTGACTATAGTAAAACCACGCTTAATAAGGAAGCGATGGTTTTTAACCCAGGCTTTGAATGGCTTAACAACACCCTCGATTTTCACATTAATGGCTATGTACCAGCAAATCAACAAAAATCGCTCGTTAATTATGGTCCCAACCGTCGAACATTGACCCAAACCTTAAGTCGCTTTGATGTCCGCAAAGAATACACCTACACGAGCAGTTATTTTGAAGCAATAGGCCCTGGGGCTGACGTTATTTTAGGTAATACCTTTGCTAATTTCTATTTTGTGCGACCCTATATTGGTGCATATTACTATGCCCCTGAAAAAATGAATACCATTCAAGGTGTACAAGGTGGCGTTGATATTCCACTGACCTCAAGACTCACTTTAAAGTTTGCCGATAGTTATGATAATGTCCATCACAATACGGCTTTTTTAGGCCTAACGCTACAATTAGGGGGCGTTGGGCAGTTTGCTAAAACAACGTTATCTGACCGATTAAGTGATGAAATACCGCGCCACTTAGGCACCCTCAACACGGGCAGTTTTATTCCGAGTGAACGCGCCTGGCTTCAAACCAGTAGCGAGGTGCTTACCAAAAATAACGTCTGGTTTTTTTCATCCACTGCCGGCGATACTTCTTTAGTGACACCCATGAGCTGTACCTACGAGCATCCCTGTTACAGCACTCAATTTAATCAGATTAACTTAAATTTAATTAGTCAATACACCGTTAACCCTAAAATTTATTTAGAGCAAGGATTATTTGATATTAGCGCCAATAATCACTATTTATTTATCCTACCAGGACAGTCTATCTATGGACGCACCCGAGCATTTGCAGCCCCTGCGCCCTTTGGCAATCAACCCATTATTAATGGGACATTTGACTTACAAGGTAATAATATCTTAGCTAACTTAACCTTAGATGGCAGAGGTACCTTGCAACCCATCGGGATTGTTGCAGGCAACGCCTTTAGGCCAGTTAGTAACCTCTTTATCAATACGGTTGAGGTGCGAAATTTTGCGGGCAACAATGTCAGTGCCGGCTATGGCATGAAAATAATCGGGACGAATATTCAAATTAATAATTCGCAAGTTAACAACATTGAGAGCGGTGTCAATGTCGATGAGCCACTCGTTGGTCAAGTGTTTGGAATTGCAGGCCTAAATACTGGTATAGGCTACTTTAATATTATTAACAATACAGTCGAATCAATAAGCACCAACGATGCAGCGCAATATCATGCTCTCTTTGGACTTCATGTGGAAAACGCGGCCACAGGTAGTATCACTGTGGCAGATAATACGGTGACCAACTTTAATCCTGCAATCAATGCCGCCATGTATGGCATTTGGGGTGAGAATCAAACTACCGGTGCGCTTAATTTTAATCGCAATACCGTCACTAACTTAAGAGGTGCGCTCCATGGTGGGGAAAATCAATCCTTGTATGGTTTAATGGTTTTTAACAATGGACTTGGTAATGTTGCTGTGCGTAATAACACACTTTCTAATTTAGTATCAGGTAATGCGTCTATTTCAACTACCACTATAGGTATTACTGTTAATAACCAATTAGGTGTGGCTCGAATAGAGAACAATGCAATCAACAATATTTTAGGTGGAATATCACAGACTGATGAAGTTGATGGGATTAATCTTGCCAATTATGGCGGGCAGGTGCAAGTTAATAATAATGTCATAGATACAATTAGCGCAGGCTCGGGCATTAATGAAGGCGGTATTGCCAGTGGGATTCAACTCTTTCAAAGTCACGGCAATTTAGTCGCCCAAGCCAACACCATTACCCATATTTCTGGCGGCGCTAATGCCATCGGCGGCAATGCCATGGGGATTCAAGCACACGGTGTCTTTGATGGTACTATGAGTTTAATTCAAAACACCATTAGCCAAATTACAGGGGGCAATGGTGGCGGTATTGGCGGCAATGGTTTGGGTATTTTCGCGCACAATGATTACAGTGATGAAAATGGCAATACCGCCATGCTTATTTCCGGCAATAATGTCTCTGTTATTTATGGTGGCACCGGCACTAACATAGGCGGTGATGCCGTCGGCATTGAAGCCATAAATTCAGGCGGGGATGTCCACATTAATAACAATACAGTAAACTTGGTGCAAGGCGGCAATGGCAATGACAAAGGAGGCAATGCGTTTGGTATTTATGGCTATCAATATTACAGTCCTATTTTTGAAAGCAATAATAGCGTGAGTAATGTCGTCGCAGGTAGCGGTACAATCATGGGCGTTGACGAGGATATTCGTATTACTTTTCCACCCTTTTAAGCAAACCAAACACCCTTTTAGGAACATGAATGATGAATAGGATGTTAATGGTCGTTGGGTTAGCAAGTAGCGCAATAAGTAGTCCCTTTGCAGGCACCCTGGGTCCGGCCGTGGTGTTACCTGCAAAGCACTGGGTTAGCAGTCTCAGTCTAGGTCCTGTGTGGGCAGAAGCTGGTAAGACGCAGACCTTTTTTCTAACCCCAGACATTGAAAAAACCTATGTGGCTAGCAAATCCACACAAGCATTAGCCGCAGGCGAGTTCTTTCTTGGGCTACAAGCGCCCTTTTCATCAGCTTGGCAAGTCCAAGTGGGACTGGCTACAGCCACGACTGCGAATGCCAGACTTCAAGGCATCATTTGGGATGATGCCGACCCTGAGTTTGCGAATTACACGTACCGCTATAAGGTACGCCATAGTCGCATAGCAGTAAAAGGAAAATGGTTGCTTGATAATGGTTATTGGGTGTTGCCTTGGGTCAGCGGTAGTATAGGGGTTGGCTTTAATCGGGCACAGGATTTCACCAATACCCCGTTGATTTTTGAGGCCTTGCCGAATAATAATTTTACCAACAACACGCAAACGACGTTTACCTACACGCTTGGAGCGGGTGTTCAAAAAGCCATTAACTATCACTGGCAGGCCGGCCTAGGTTACGAGTTTGCTGACTGGGGCAAAAGCCATCTGGGTCGAGCAACCGAGCAAACCCGTCATTCAGGCTTAGTATTAAATCATCTCTACACCCATGGCGTATTGTTTAACCTAACCTACCTTGCTTAAGGACAAGCAGATGAAAAATCAATATGGATGGCGCAAACCAATTATGGGAATTTGGCTGCTCGTTGCCACTGTGTTTGCGCATGCAGGCCTCCCATTATGGACATTTACGCCCTTAACACCCACACAAATTACCGTTGCGGCGAACGATACGGCCATCGTAAGTTATCAACTGACCAATCAATCTAAACACATGCATACGCTGTTGATGCAAGGCATTCCTGGAATTACGCAAGACGTAAGTCCAGGCCATTGTCCAAGCGTATTTGTGTTAGGCTATCAACAATCCTGCTTATTAACTCTCATTGTTCATGGTAACGCTTTAAACGGCAACATTGTGGGTGGGCCTGTGGTGTGTGAACAGGGCAATGTTAATCAATGTTATCAACCTAATCCGTTGCATCGTTTAGCCATTACCCGTGGTCCAGCGGCAGCCTATACGCTAGGTGGTGTGGTATTTGGCTTATCCGGCAGGATTGTGCTACAAGACAACGGTGGAGATAATCTGACGATTAATAGCAATGGCTCATTTACCTTCACCACACCCGTAGCGCAAGGTGCGCCTTATAATGTCACGGTTGCCACCCAACCTGTTGGCCAAACGTGCACCGTTACCAATGGTAGTGGCACCATGGGCGGAGCAAATGTTACCAATGTTAGCGTTAACTGTGTCACCAATACGACTACGTTGAGCACTAGCATAAGTCAATTGGCTTTAAGTGTTACCGGACTAACGGAGTATGGTGTCAGTGGTAACCCAGCTTCAGGACTTGCGCGTCTCATTACTATTAGTAACACGGGCAGCAATACTGCGTTAAACTTAGCAGTCAATACACCAACTTGGCCCGCAGGGACCTCAAGCACTACAACGTGTACTAATACATTGCCAGCGGGCAGTAGTTGCACGATTACGATTATCCCAGGTGCTACAGCCACCTCGGATGGTACCAATCCTTGTTCAAGCGGTACAGCGCCTATTCCCGGAGCCATTCAAATAAGTGCTGATAACGCAGCCACCGTGTTGACCCATGTCGTTATCTTAAATTATGGCTGTATTTATCAAGGTGGCTATGTCTTTGCTTTGGATGACACCACACCTGACACCGGTAGTGTCGGTGGGAAAGTCGTCACAACAGCTGACCAGGCAGCGGCATATCCCAATGGTATTATTTGGAGCTCGAATGGGAATGGTGGTAGCAGTGCCGATGTCGCTTTTGATTCTATTTACGGCATTTCACAGCTTTCTACTCCTTCATCCCCGAATCCAAGTAGTGGGCAAGTAGCCGGACAAACAGCCTGTTATGGTGCAACCGATGGTGTATGTGATACCAATAATATTTACGTGTATTATCAGAATAATGCAACCAACGCTCCAATTAACCTCTCTTATTACGCGGCAGGTTTATGCAAACAAATGATTGCTAATTATTCCGACTGGTATCTGCCCGCAATTTGTGAAATGGGATATAGGATTAATAATGGTTGTGGTACATCAAGCGTACCCACTTTGCAAAACATCCAATCCAGCTTGATAGACAGGAGTGGTTTTAGTGCGCCTGCTGGCCGCTACTGGAGTTCTACTGAGATTTCGACTCCTCAGCAAAACTACGGTGCCTGGTACCAGTTATTTGCTTCTAGTGGCAGCTCGCAGGTCCCCGACTTTAAAGACGGTCCGTTTGGTGTTAGGTGTTCTAGGGCTCTAACACCTTAGCTCTTTAACCCTTTTCTTTGACCTTGCTTTACAAGACTGGTATAGCAGGTCAATTACATTACAATAATTCAAATTGTTTCAGCTCAGGTAAATCTTGTTTGTTTTACTGGAGCTATATTTTCTATTACCTTAAAGGAGCATGAAAAAAATATTGAAATGAAAAGAGGTGCTGTTAAGAAACCGCTTAATGGAATTAGACAAAGAAGAAAATCAATTGATTATTACCTTGGCTTTAAAATAATGAACAGGAAGTTTATTATACTTTACCCGTGGAGTAATAATAAAAAATTAAAAGATGAGCAAAATGAAGTTATCAATAAAAGAATTGGTTGTTTTAAGAAAGCGAGCAGTTTATGCGGTGGTAAAATTAGGTGAAAGTAAAGCGCGTGCGGCAAATCTTTTTGGCTTTAGCAGAACATCAATTACAAAATATGTTCATGAGTATGAGATTGATGGTGAAGCAAGCTTTGCGTATAAAAAGCGAGGGGTTTGCGCGGGAAGCGGGCAATATTTATCAACAGACCAAGTCAAGGAATTCATTGACTTATTACTAAGCTAGACCCGGGATGAGTTATCACTTCCTTATAGCTTATGGAACAGTAAAGCGATAACACACCTAATTGAGAAACGATTCGCTGTAAGATACTCAGGGCGCGGCATAAGGGGCTTGTTGAAACGATTAGGCTTTTCCTCACAAAAGCCTATTAAGCGAGATCCTAATAAAGTAACGAAACCTATTCTGCCATCAAAACACGCGCCATGTAGGAGGGAGCAAGGATCTATTGGGCTGATGAGATGGGCATCCAATCCACCGATAATCGCGGTAGAACCTATGGGCTTATTAACCAAACACCTGTCATAAAAAAGACAGGAAGTCGTTTTAAAGTGAAGATGCTTGCTGCCATTAGCCCCCAGGGCTTCATAAATTGGATGGTTTTTGAAAACAACTGTGACAGTAAAATATTTATAGAATTTCTCACTAGATTACGTCGCCAGGTCAAATAGAAAGTATTTCTGATTGTCGATAATCACCGTATCCATCATAGTAAACAAGTACAACAGTATGTTAAGACCTATCAACAGGACATAGAAATTTTTTTTACCTCCCTATAGTCGTGAGCTAAATCAGCAAGTGCTTGTTAATCAAGAAGTGAAAGCCAATGCTTGCTTATTTAAACCTATGCGCACCCTCGAGGATTTACTGATAAATATTCGGACCTACCTGACCAAAATACAATTTAATGAATTCAAAATTATGAATTTTTTTAAGAAAAAGGAAACGAACTATGCGGCCTGGAAATTGACCAATAATTTAGAGCCAAAGTAATAAAATCGTGTGTTTATCTTTCGTAAGAAACCTTCAGGACTAAGATATCGGTATAACGTTTGTCTAGAAATATTAGTTTGATTAGAATCCATGTCATGAACATGAATATAAAAAAACTTATGTTGTTGCCTATCAAATTTAAGCATTAATCCATTAGATGAACTTTTAAGTATATTGGTCATTTAATAAAGACTGTTATTTAATTCTCGTTACTTAATTCTTATATTATTAAGTGCTTTTACAAGATATGATAAAAACCTACGTTCAAATTTAAAGTAAGTAAGTCTGTTTTATGGATGTAAGATGATTAATAAAAAAAGGTTTTTGCGAAGTACAATTAGTTTAATTTTTTTGTTTACATTTTTAAATCAACTCTATGCTTATCCACCATCCATTGCACGCTACACGGTTATTGGGGCAAACAAAGACGGTACTGAAATAGCTTTAATGTTGACTCATTTTTGACCATCATCACGAGCTCTTTTTGCAAGGCTTATCATCCAAAAAGTGAGTGAGCATAAGCCTCTATTCGAAGATGGATTAGTGTCTACAAGCGGTGGAGAAAAAGAGTTAGCAGCTATGGTGGTAAAGATTTTAGACAAAAATGCTGTAGTGCTAAAAGACCATCAAATTGATTTATCCAATAAGTTTATAAGCGAAAGTAATTTGCTTATTTTACCAAATAAGAAGCCGAATGTTACTTCCGGTTGGGTAGATATTGAAAATATAGGTACACAAAAATTTACGGTTAAAGGGATCAATACTAAGCCTTATTTCTGCCCTAATGATCTCAATACCCTTAAGTTTGAATTTTGGTTGGCTGGAAGAAAAAAATTAACTATACAACCCACAGAAGAAAGCTGTGGAGAGGATTTTTTTTCAATTAGAAATGTTTATCGAACTAAAAAAGCTTTATGGTTTATTTATAGTAAACATCTTAAAATGATGGCTATAGATACTTATTAGATTGGTATCGCAGGCATTAGCATTGATTAACCGAGATGGCTATTCGACTGCTTGGTTTTTTGCTAAATATTGGATGTAATTACTGAAAGGAGGTAAGTACGAACCATGTTCATTTGATTGAATATTATTCATACATAATTTTAATCTGGTTAAAACCTTATTTTCTTAAAGATGGCTATGAACATAGATTTTAGATACCATTACATTTCCAAACTAATCGTACAATTAGATTAAAAAGTAAAAAATCATATTTATAGGCCGCTCTATTCTAACTTAAAATAAAAAATTAGATTGAGTGAGCAATTATTTTCAGTAAAAAATTTAAATAATTATGCTTCAATTATCGCTTTTATACTGCAATTAAAATTTCGGAAATATGTTAGTTCATCAAAAGCAGCAATCATTTTTTCTCTTGAACCAGTTTTTGCAACAATAACTGCCGCCCTCTATTTGAATGAGAAATTATCTATTCAATTCTTTGTAGGCGCCTTAATAATAATGGCAATTCTATTATCTGAATATCATACAAAACACCGAATAATACTGCAGAATTAATTTTTAATTTACTTGAACTAATATAATTTAATAAATTAATTTTTGAAATTTAATTCTTTAAAAGAAATCATTAAGTTTGAACCGTATAAAATATGTAATTAGATATTGAATCTGAGTACTAATTTATCTTAATCATCAGATTCTAATAATTAACTTAACCATTATTCTCAATCAGCCATGAAAATAATTTTCTTCCTAAAAGATAAGCATTATAAAATTGTACATCCACTAAAGCGAGGAAATTCAATGTCTACATTAATTTCTTCTAATCCTTTTTTTATGTCGTAATCTTGCTCACCATTTAAAATATACTTCTCTTTCGCAGCTGTATCCAATGTATTTTTAAATATCTGCATATCTTCGTTGCTTACTTGAAGTTCTTTTTGAGTATGAGATTTTTTTCGTAACTCTCTAATCTCAGTAGCCACTTCTGTCGATATTTTTAGAGAATTAACAGTCCACCCATTAGCTGCATCTGACGCAAAACCACTTGCGGGAAATGTAATTACATATCTAGTAATGGAACGCTCTTCTTTGCCTGATTCAATATAGATACTTCTTGATGAATTATCATACCCATAAATTCCAATAACTGCTGTAGCGTTGCTTGTTAAAAAATCATGATTTATTAATGAGCGATCGCTTTTAACAGAAGTATCATTTTTTATTTTCATCCAAATCTCCAGAATATTTTATAGAGTCACTCATGCTACAATGTGAGAAACAAATAAGCAATTTATGAGTTTATATCTTTCTATAATCTTAAGTAGAAAAGTCTCGTAAAAGACCGTTTTGTAATACCAACGAATATCTGAATGACTCCACTGTGAAATTGACGTTATCTTAAATCCAATAAATTTTTAAAAATCAGTGGGATTACAGAATTTTTTCGCAACACTGTCACCGCTATTTAGCCAACGATAAATCCAAATTATTTAAAACATCTTGATTTTAACTTTTACCGTCTTCATGTATCTTTATTAAAACGGCATAATAGCAACAATGTTAAGATAAAATTAGGCTTTTTCTGCCTAAAATTAGAACATTAAAAAATGATTTAATTACATGGATGTAATGATTAATGACAAAAAAGCAACCCTATTCAATCTTAGAAATATTAGATTACTCGACTATTTTTTCAATTTTGCTATTAGCCTTATTTGCTAGCTCGCTATCGTTAATCGTTCCTATTGCCGCACAAACGCTAGTAAATTTAATTGCTTTTGGAAAGTTGCTGCGGCCTGTCATTACCTTAAGTCTAATTGTTTTAATTTTAATGGCGAGTTTAGGTGCATTGAGTGTGTGGCAGGTTATTGTTACTGAAATTATTCAGCAAAAAATGATGGTCAAAGTTAGCTTAGATCTTGCCAAACAGTTCACGCATCTTTCTGTTGATACTTTTTCTTCCTATGATGGCCCAGAGCTTGTAAACCGTTATTTTGAAATAGCAACAGTCAATAAATCATTAGCCAGTTTGTTATTGTATGGAATCACCTTAAGTTTACAACTATTTTTTGGCTTTATCTTATTGCTCTTTTATCATCCGGCTTTTTTGTTGTTTGATCTCTTTATTATAATTAGTCTTTTTTTTATCGTATTTGGCCCCTACAGGAAAGCACTAAACAGTGCAAAAGAAGAGTGTACACAAAAACATAATATTGGTGCTTGGCTTGAAGAAATTCTTATTAATCGTTATTTGTTTAAGTTTGATCAGCATGATCAATATGCGATTACTCAAACAGATAAGAGACTAGTAAGATTTTTACAGGCAAGAAAAAAACATTTCAAACAACTTATTAAGCATCAAATTGGATTTTATAGCTTATCAGCACTGGCTAGTAGTCTTCTTTTAGGACTGGGCGGTTATTTGGTTATTAAAAATCAATTGAGCCTTGGCCAATTAGTTGGCGCTGAAATTGTTTTAGGTATATTTATCTATGCTTTTAAGCGTTTTGGTGCGTTAATGGAAAATTATTATGATTTAATAGCTTCAGCTGATAAATTAAATAGGGTACTTAATTTACCAACAGAGGTACCTGAAACTCATCTTGAACACATCATTTATCCACTAAAAGATATTGAGTTTATTTTTTCCTCTTACAATAAAAAAGGGGCAGTTACTGTTAAGAAACCTCTATGTATTATCACTAAGGACTTTCATCAACGAATTGTAGAGCAGTTATTAGGATTTAAAACATTAACGCTTTTTGATTTAAGAATTAATAATATTCCGATCAATCAAGCGGGTCTTATTATTTTACGCCGTTATACTCTGTTAATTAATGAACCACAATGGTTCTCTGGAACTATTTATGACAATTTAGTTCTCAATCATCCTATTGCTAGTGAGTTTATCATTGAAAAATTAAAACAGTTAGAGCTTGCTGATAAAATTATGAATCTTCCGCAAAGTCTGCAGACTATTATCCATGAATGGCAATCTATTTTTAGTTTACAGGAGCTTATTAAATTATCAGTATTAAGAGGGCTTATTGCTAAACCACCACTTCTTATTATTGATAGAGCGCTAGACCATCTAAATTCTCATGATCTTAATTTAATATTATCGTTGTTAGTTAACTTAGAAAAAACGTTGTTAATTGTAACGACACAAAGGATTGATTTAAATCAATTACCTAATCAATTGGTACTACCATGAAACTTTATGCACATGCAATGATTAGAAAATTACCTAAGCCTCACAAGATCATATGGGTTACTCTGGCTGTTTTAATACCTATTTTAATCTTTTTAATTTTTATACCTTGGCAGCAATTTGCGTTAGGTAGCGGGCGTGTAATTGCCTTTTCACCTACTGAAAGAAAACATACCGTTAATTCCCCTATTACAGGCCGCATAAAAAAATGGTACGTGGATGAGGGAATGCGAGTAAAACCTGGAGACCCAATTGTCGATATAAGTGATAATGATCCATTGCTTTTATCGAGATTAGAAACAGAAAAAAAAGCAATAATGCTTCGTATAAAGGCAACTGAACAAGCCATTGCTGCTGGGAAAAATAATGTTATAAGGCAGAGAAATCTATATCAGCAAGGCATTACATCCAAGCGTCAATATGAATTAGCACAGGTTGAATATGCAAAATATCAAAATGAACTAGCGCAAGCAAATATTGACAAAGTCAATGTTGAAATTCGCATTGCCAGACAGAAAACACAGCAAATTAAAGCCTATGTTGCCGGTATTATATTTAAACGTTTAACCGGGCAAGAAAGTGTGGTTGTTAACGCAGGTGAAGTGTTAGCAGAGATTATTCCGGAAACAAAATCACGTGCGGTTGAACTATGGGTCAACGGCAACGATATCCCTTTTGTTCGTTTAAATCAAAAGGCACAGCTTCAATTTGAAGGGTGGCCTGCTCTTCAATTTCGGGGTTGGCCAGAAATTGCGGTAGGAACGTTTAGAGGAATTGTATCGTTTATTGATCCAACAGACAATGGACAAGGTTTATTTCGAGTGGTTATTGTTCCAGATGAGAAATGGCCCGAAGGACAATTTTTAAGACAAGGTGTGCGTGTGCATGGTTGGATTCAATTAGGACGTGTACCTTTATGGTATGAGCTTTGGCGTCAATATAATGGCTTTCCTCCTGAAAGTAATTATGAGAATACTCCATCATGATAATCAATACTACTCACTTAAAAAAGATTACTTGTTTTATTTTCTCTTCACTCATTTTACTTACGAGCCAGGCGCAAGAAAGAATTAAGCCTTTAGATATTAATACAGTCCTTACTTCAGTTAATCGATTTTATCCTCAAATTACTATAGCTCGATTAGAAGTGGCTAAAGCACAGGGCAATTTTGTTACCGCATTAGGAGAATTTGATCCAGCATTAAAAATATATTCCCGCTCCCAACCTTTTGGCGGTTATGTCAATGGCTACGTAGATAATGAACTTGTTGTACCCACTTTAGTAAATGGAATTAAATTATTTAGTGGTTACAGGTTGGGGCGAGGAGACTGGCCCATTTATTATCAAAATTATCTCACCAATTCTGGCGGTGAATATCGAGTTGGGTTTTCATTGCCATTATTAAAAGGTCACCAAATTGATAAAGAACGAACTACCCTGTTAACGCAGGCTGAAAGTATTGCGATGACTACCCAAGAGGTTGCTGTAAAAAAGATTGAAATCTATCGAGAGGCAGTACAGGCTTACTGGCAATGGGTAGAAGCAGGGTTACAATTAAAAGCATTAAATAATTTATTATTACTTGCTAAAGAAAGACAGAAAGCAGTCGTGAAACAAGCTTATCAAGGTGATTTACCTCGGTTATCGATTGCGGAAAATAAACAGCTGATATTTCAACGAGAACAGCTAGCTAATCAAAGTCAAATGCTTTTTAAGCAGGCGGCTATTAATCTTTCTATGTATTACCGTGATAAGCATGGGCAACCTAAAATACCTCATGAAAATCAATTAACCAAAACCCTGTTATCGCCTCTGAGAAAAGTAATTAAATCAAACGTGTCTATTAAAGCTCAATTGCGCTGTCATCCTACACTTCATAAACTTAGAAGCTATTATCATATTGTTAAATTAAAACAAGCTCTTGCTAAAAATGATCTTTTGCCTGAACTAAATGCTACTTTTTATACCTCAAAACAATATGGCAGTGGTGGTTATTCTAAACTAATTCCACAAGCGGGGTATGTTGGCCTGCAATTTTGGTTCCCTCTTTATCAGCGTGAAGCAAAAGGGCGGTTGATTAGTACAACCAGTGAATTAAAACAGATAGCAACAGAAAAAAAATTTATTTATGAACAATTAAATAATCAACTACAAAATTTTTATATAGCAATGAAAATCTATAAGCAACAAGTTCGCTTACTTTACAAAGAACTGCAATTAGCTAAACAAGTTCAATCAGGTGAAGTTAAAAAATTTTATGCCGGTGACAGTACGCTTTTTTTAATTAATCAACGTGAACAAGTGACCGCACAAATTGAATTAAATTTAATTGCAGCACAAGTGAATTTACAAAAAACAAAAGACTTTATAAGATTTTTTGCATCAACTAAGTATAAAAAAGGTGATGTTATTACTATAATTTAAATCAATTATAAAAACCGTGCATTAAGATTGCATTACAGTAAAAACACCTAGCCTTTGTAACCTGAACGCAAATTCTATTTAAACAATGATTAATAGGGATAGCTTCCATGATGGTAATGTAATGAACCATCCCACCTACTAAGTTGGCAAAGTGCTGTTACCAACTTAGTATTTGAATTGGAAAATTTGAAAATAAGTGGGAGGTTCAAGAATGAATATTAGCGTATTAGGGGTAGACATAGCCAAGAGTATTTTTCAATTACATGGTGTTGATCGTTCTGGTAAGTGCTTATTAAAACAAAGGATTGCACGAGAAAAGTTATCTGCCTATGTGGCTAATTTACCCTTGTGTACTATTGTTATGGAATCGTGTGGGGGAGCCAATTACTGGGCTCGTGTATTTCAGCGCCATGGCCATCGTGTAAAATTAATTAGTCCACAATTTGTTAAACCCTTTGTGAAAACCAATAAGAATGATGCCAATGATGCAGAAGGGATTGTAGAAGCAGCGAGCCGCCCATCCATGCACTTTGTACCGATTAAGCAAGTAGAACAACAAGATATTCAATCCTTGCATCGAGTACGCAGTCGATTAGTTAAGAATAGGACCGCACTAATCAATGAGATTCGAGGATTAAATTTAGAATATGGACTAGCAATTCCACAAGGGGCATTGAAAGTTAAAAGCCACTTACGCGCAATTATTGATAATAAAGAAAATGAGTTAACTGACTCCTCCCGTGAATTGATGCAAGACCTTTATGATGAATTAATTGAGCTGGAAGACAGGCTTAAAAAAATAGAAAAGAAAGTGAAACTTGTTTGTAAGGAAAATGACTCATGCAGGCGTCTTTTATCTATTCCAGGCATTGGTGAATTAACCGCAACTGCACTTGTTGCCGCAATCCCAAATGCCAATGAATTTAAAAATGGCCGCCATATGGCAGCTTGGTTAGGATTAGTGCCTCGACAGTTATCAAGCGGTAATAAACAAGTGTTATTAGGGATTAGTAAGCGAGGGGATAGATATTTACGTACTTTATTAATTCATGGCGCAAGAGCCGCACTTTGTCGGTGCAAGAATAGCGACAGTCAATATGGCCAATGGGTAACTCGCAAGAAAGAGACACTTAGTCTTAATAAAGCGGCTGTAGCGCTGGCTAATAAAAATGCACGAATTATTTGGTCACTATTGAAAACCGGTCATGAATTTAATAGCAATCGACAAAAGGCAGCTGCTTAATACGCCATATTAGCAGCCCAAATTAACATTAATGATAAATATCACTAGTTTGCTTTAGTTGATTTTGATGATGGTTGATAGGTTAGACCAACTCTTTGAAAACCTGGTTTGCAACACGGTACTTCGATGCCGCGGCGGTGATAAGGACAAAGAGTGCGGATTTTACATCAGAGCGCAAGCTTCGCTTCGACGCTGAATATATGACTGCAACTTAAAAAACCTATTATATCGTTATAAATTAACTTGCAATAAGGGATGGTTCATATATGTTGCAAAAATATGGTTGTATACTAAGCGTTTTAGCTGGTTTATTCTATGAGTTCTAAAAATCCATCAGATTTCAAATGAATTAAATACCGCAACAATCGACTGGAAGCCGATCATGGTAAGCTTAAACGGCTCATCATCCGCCCTTGGGCTTCCAATCGATGAAAACCGCTTATGCTATGATTAAGGGTTTTGAAATCATGCGCATGTCTAGAAAGGGACAATTTAATATCTGGATGTATGGTACTAGGAATGAGGTGTCGTTCATCAATGAACTGTTTGATGTTTATAGCTGAGATCTACCTAGAATTTAACTTTTCTTAGCTTTGATAGTTTTTGCAACATATATGAACCATCCCTTATTGCAAGTTAATTTATAACGATATAATAGGTTTTTTAAGTTGCAGTCATATATTCAGCGTCGAAGCGAAGCTTGCGCTCTGATGTAAAATCCGCACTCTTTGTCCTTATCACCGCCGCGGCATCGAAGTACCGTGTTGCAAACCAGGTTTTCAAAGAGTTGGTCTAACCTATCAACCATCATCAAAATCAACTAAAGCAAACTAGTGATATTTATCATTAATGTTAATTTGGGCTGCTAATATGGCGTATTAAGCAGCTGCCTTTTGTCGATTGCTATTAAATTCATGACCGGTTTTCAATAGTGACCAAATAATTCGTGCATTTTTATTAGCCAGCGCTACAGCCGCTTTATTAAGACTAAGTGTCTCTTTCTTGCGAGTTACCCATTGGCCATATTGACTGTCGCTATTCTTGCACCGACAAAGTGCGGCTCTTGCGCCATGAATTAATAAAGTACGTAAATATCTATCCCCTCGCTTACTAATCCCTAATAACACTTGTTTATTACCGCTTGATAACTGTCGAGGCACTAATCCTAACCAAGCTGCCATATGGCGGCCATTTTTAAATTCATTGGCATTTGGGATTGCGGCAACAAGTGCAGTTGCGGTTAATTCACCAATGCCTGGAATAGATAAAAGACGCCTGCATGAGTCATTTTCCTTACAAACAAGTTTCACTTTCTTTCTATTTTTTTAAGCCTGTCTTCCAGCTCAATTAATTCATCATAAAGGTCTTGCATCAATTCACGGGAGGAGTCAGTTAACTCATTTTCTTTATTATCAATAATTGCGCGTAAGTGGCTTTTAACTTTCAATGCCCCTTGTGGAATTGCTAGTCCATATTCTAAATTTAATCCTCGAATCTCATTGATTAGTGCGGTCCTATTCTTAACTAATCGACTGCGTACTCGATGCAAGGATTGAATATCTTGTTGTTCTACTTGCTTAATCGGTACAAAGTGCATGGATGGGCGGCTCGCTGCTTCTACAATCCCTTCTGCATCATTGGCATCATTCTTATTGGTTTTCACAAAGGGTTTAACAAATTGTGGACTAATTAATTTTACACGATGGCCATGGCGCTGAAATACACGAGCCCAGTAATTGGCTCCCCCACACGATTCCATAACAATAGTACACAAGGGTAAATTAGCCACATAGGCAGATAACTTTTCTCGTGCAATCCTTTGTTTTAATAAGCACTTACCAGAACGATCAACACCATGTAATTGAAAAATACTCTTGGCTATGTCTACCCCTAATACGCTAATATTCATTCTTGAACCTCCCACTTATTTTCAAATTTTCCAATTCAAATACTAAGTTGGTAACAGCACTTTGCCAACTTAGTAGGTGGGATGGTTCATTACATTACGGCCTTTTTTAATTTAACTCCTAATTTAGTAAATCATATTTGGGAAGTAAAATCAGATCTTTAAGCGAATAACCAATCATGTTAATTATTGCTTAATCTAAATGATTATATAATATACAGATATAGCTATTCGGATATAATCTATGGCATCAACTAAAACTGAATTAAATTCAGGTAGAACTGTAGAAGATTTTTCAATACCACCTCCTACTCCAGAAATGATTGCTCATGCTGCCTGTAGTTACTCTAGAAATTTTATATTAAAAGGGGTGACTCAACTTGTTAATAACACTTACGATAAATCACAAAGGTTCTCTCTTGCCAGAGCTATAATAGATTTAAGAAAGTTATCTAATGAATATCCTGAATCTAGTTTAGAAATTAATGCGGAATATCACAAATTTCATCGCACAGTTGAGTTATGCAAAAAATTCTCACTTGGTAGTTGTTATGAGCTGGCTCTTATGGCACTTGACTATGTACTACGTTATGCGCCTCCTTCCGTTAATGCAGAAGTGTATTATATTAAAGGAGGTGACCATGCCTTTTTAGTAGTAGGTAGGAAAATGAATAGCAACCCAAATAAACCTGAGACCTGGGGGAAGGAAGCTTATATTTGTGACCCATGGTCAAATAAAGTTTATCCTGCTTCTGAATACCTTTCTCAAACAAAAAACTATTTTATATCGCGAAAAGAAGATGGGGATTACTCTAACCACATAGAGGACTTTGATAAACACCGGCATAAATTAAGCCCTATATCTTTACAAAACGCAGAATATTTGAGAAAAACACAATTACAACCCCATCTCAATAAAATCGTTCAGCTCTTTCAAAAACGAATGAAAGCTATTCTTAAAGCATTAGAAAAATTAGAAACTAATTTAAAAGCTATTATGCAGCGGCTTGATGAGAAATATCCTAACGATCCTCAGAAAAAAGAGATAATAGAAAAAATGATGGTTAAACTACATGCAACCGTTGAAAAGATAAGGGTTGATATTAAGAAAGATTATACAACACTACCCTATGATACTTTGCGTTCGAATTTAGAACGCTTATCTAAAGAAAGTCTTTCTTCTTTTCAAAAAGCTGTTCATGTAAGCGAAGCACATAAAGCAGTCCTAATGAAATATAATCATGAAAAATCCTATGCTACAAAGTTCTTACGTTTTTTAAATATTAAGCCGAAAACAGCAAGGGATACACATGATGCATTAAAAGAAGCTCAGGAGTCAGTAGTAAAAATATCAGGGAAGAATTAACAATTCTAATTTTATATTATTTGCAATGGAGCCGATTAACGGTCCATCAAGGATGTTTTAGACCCGGATGGCCCTTAAACAGTCTCGAAAAACGACCGTTTTTATATTCAATCCTTAAAAGTTATCACTTTAAAATAGTCTTATTACAATCGCTTGATTTTTCTAAACGCATAGGTATTACCACAATAACCTACTAATACTATAATTTTATTTCTGCCCCCTCACCCTTGTTAATTTAACCTTAATAATTAAATGTTACCCTCTGTGATCCAAAATATACCCATTTGTAATGTAGTATGACAAAAGTAACCCATCAAGACTTAATAATATTAGGCAAAACACTTGGTTATAACAATATAAATAAAGGGGTATGCCGTGGGTTTAGCTGCATGTGGGCGCAAGCTGTATTGGCTGGTGATGAAACTAGTTTTTTTAACAGGCTTGAATTGATAGGCTCTTATCATCGCAACTTTGATCAATTAAAGCGAGACATTGACCAAGTTAAAGCACAGGTAAAAGCACGTGCCGTACTTGATGAACGCGCTAAAGCCTTACTGCAAATCCTTGCTTTTTTTGATGGCATAGCACTTTATTTAACTCCAACAAATTATAGAGACTTATTTTCCGGTCGTTATGTTTCTCAATTGAATTTAACCACCATTTATCCTATTACTCAGCCTGAACAACTTAAGCAGGCTGAACTTGAAGTCTTGCTTAATAAGCCCTTTGTGTTTAAATCATATGAATTAACACTTTACTTAATAGAGATAGACAACTTATTAAGTCAGGCTCCTTTAAGATATCCAATCTTATTAGGTAATAATAATCATAGCGTTTGTCTAACGTATGACAAAGAAACAGAAATGTGGGATTACCTCGATACCAATGATTTTGCGAGCTACCCTTCCCATCCTCACTATATACGCAAACTCAGTTGCGCCGAAACCGTTGCCAGTATCTTTAATTCTTTAGACGGCGATAGCCATGTGGCTTTAGAAATAACCTTGCTTACAGCAAGCAACCGTAAGTCAGTAACGCTAAAAGAAGAGCTTGCAAAGCTTGACAAGCAATACGACGTTATCTCACCGGAGTTAGCAATTCGATATAATAAATGGGGTACAGGCTTATTACACCTTGCATGTTACGGTGGCCACCAAACAATGGTGCAAACCTTGTTACAGTACCCAGAAACTGCAGTTAATCAAAAAGAAAGAAAAAATGGTACCACACCCCTTTATAGAGCTTGCCAAAATGGCCATCAAGAGATAGTTGACATCTTATTAAAATACGGGCAGATTGCAGTTAACCAAGCAGATAATAATGGTGTCACACCCCTTTATGGCGCTTGCTTCCATGGCCATCAAGGGACGGTAGACATCTTATTAAAACACCAACAGATTGCAGTTAACCAAGCAGATAATAAGGGTATCACACCCCTTCATAGCGCTTGCCAGAATGGCCATCAAGAGACGGTAGAGATCTTATTAAAACACCAACAGATTGCAGTTAATCAAGCAGATAATAAGGGTATCACACCCCTTCATAGCGTTTGCCAGAATGGCCATCAAGGGATAATAGAGATCTTATTAAAACACCAACAGATTGCAGTTAATCAACCAGCAAATGATGGTAGCACACCCCTTCATATCGCTTGCGAAAATGGACATAAAGAAACGGTAGACATCTTATTAAAACATCAACAGATTGCCGTTAATCAAGCAAATAATAAGGGTGTCACACCACTTCATATCGCTTGCCAGAATGGCCATCAAGAGACGGTAGAGATCTTATTAAAACACCAACAGATTGCAGTTAATCAGGCAGATAATGATGGTATCACACCCCTTCATAGCGCTTGCCAGAATGGCCATCAAGGGATAATAGAGATCTTATTAAAACACCAACAGATTGCAGTTAATCAGGCAGATAATAAGGGTATCACGCCCCTTTATAGCGCTTGCGAAAATGGCCATCAAGGGATGGTGGATGTCTTAATAAAACACCAACAGATTGCCGTTAATCAAGCAAATAATAAGGGTGTCACACCCCTTCATATCGCTTGCGAAAATGGCCATAAAGAAACGGTAGACATCTTATTAAAACATCAACAGATTGCAGTTAATCAAGCAAATAATAAGGGTGTCACACCACTTCATGTCGCTTGCGAAAATGGCCATGAAGAAACGGTAGACATCTTATTAAAACACCAACAGATTGCGGTTAATCAAGTAGATAATGATGGTAGCACACCCCTTCATGTCGCTTGCGAAAATGGCCATGAAGAAACGGTAGAAATCTTATTAAAACACCAACAGATTGCGGTTAATCAAGTAGATAATGATGGTAGCACACCCCTTCATATCGCTTGTATCATCGGCATTAAAGAAACGGTAGAGATCTTGTTAGGACACCAACAGATTGCGGTTAATCAAGCAGATAATAATGGTGCTACACCCCTACATATCGCTTGCGAAAATGGCTACCAAGAGACGGTGGATGTCTTATTAAAACACCAGCAGATTAAGATTAATCAAGCAAATAATAATAGTAATACACCCCTTCATATCGCTTGTCACAATGGAAGAGACACCATTGTTGATTTGCTAGTCAACCGTGAAGAAATAGTAGTCGATGCCATAGGATTTCAAGGCTGCACACCACTACAAGTCGCTTGCTTATCACCTCATACGCATGATAAACCCACGATATTTCAATCATTACTAAATAAACATGCAAGCCTTACTCATCAAAATGAGTTTGGCCAGTGCGCCCTAGACATTGCCCTTGCACAAAACAATGCTGCAGCAATAACCACCTTATTAACCTTTATCTATACCCACAAACTTAATACGGATTATCTGATGTCTAAGGCCTCTTTAAAAAGGGCCCTGGAGTGGTCAAGGCAGAGGTTGCCTGACGTTCATCACTACTTAGTGCAAAGCCAATTTAAACAACAAAACACCGCAGAGGGTAACCTGAAAAAACATAAAGTCTCTCAAGAAAGCATTTTCTCAGCAAAGAAAAATAAGCTCAATAGCCCACTTGAACACTTAGAGCCGCCCAGACTTTTAAGATTTTAGATAATTGATTTAGCGTTAAAGGTCAAACCTAAGGGTTTTATAATTACTAATCTCAAGAAAGGACTGTTTCCGAGAATCTATATTTATTTATGCTATTGATGAACAAGGTAATATGTTTGATTTTTATCTATCCCATTAACCTAATAGCAAAACTGCAAAATAATTTTTAAAAAAGCCTCAGAAATAACTCCACCTTCGTGTTTTTAATTTTTTAATGGCGTCGTTGTAAGCTGGATTTTTATCGTTATTAATAACACTAATATCGCAGGTCAGATTGTTCCTTATTAAATTTTTTTAGAAACCATTTCGCGACTTGGCCCTACATCAATGGGGCAAGTAAAAATCAATGGTATTAGTACCGTCATCCATTTAAGGACTTAAAGTCATGCGTATGTTTTGAAAAAGATAATTTAATATTGAGATGCAGGCTAAGCGAAAGAAGTCTCTTTAACAATCAATTAGTTCACAGTTACAGCTGAAATCTATCCTAAGTTTATGTTTATGCGACTTTCATAGCGTTTACAACGATACCTAAAATTTACATTTAAATTATATTATAAACAAATTGTATATTTTTCTACCAAATCATGTTACTATGGAATTAGTTTTATGATGACCTGGTTTAATAGATGAAAGCAAAAATAGTTTATATCAAAGATACCTTAGCAGAAAAATATGGCGCTGATTTAGGTATTTATAAAGAAACGCTACAAAAATTTTGTGACCACGCTAGTATTGGTGGTCTTAACTTTGAAAAACTACATGGCAGTCGTCATGCGCCAGCCCAATACAGCATTCGCCATGATAAAGTGCAACGCCTTATATTGAGTTCGGTTAAAAACGGACAAGGTGAACAAGTTTGGGTGGTTACCGATATACTTGAAAAACATGAGTATGACCAGCTTAAGTTTGAAAAAAAATCAGATGGCTTTTTGCTGGTAGATGTCGATGTGGAAGAAGAGATAACGGATAGCAAAACTGGCAAAGAAGAGCGCACCGCTGTCGAGATAGTCATCACTGATGGTCTAGAATATTTAGAAGGCCGTTATATTTTGCTTGATGATATGCAAGCAGGCCTAAAGGCTGCCTCACTACCCTTAATTATCAGGGGGGCACCGGGCTCAGGCAAATCAAGTACGCTGTTGGCAATCATTAAACATCAAATTTTGCAATGGGCAGCGCAAGCTACTCAAGCGAAACCACCTACCTTCTTAATTATTGCTCAGTCCCCTTTTTTAGTGGCGCAGTTACAGAAAGAGTGGGCAGCAATGAGTGAGCATGAGTTTAAAGACTTAAAAATTGACCCTAACCTCGTGACCTTTCAAACACCAGAAATGCTCTATCAAGCCGCGCATCCGGGCGACGCGTTTGTTTTCCAAGGCGAGGCGGAGTTTGGCGCTTGGTATAATGACTATGCGGTTCGATATAATAAGTCAAAAGCTCAGAATGAGCCTTTACTACCTATTGCTTCTAAAAAGACTAAAACTAATCAAGATATCACCCATTTAATTTATCAAGAATTTTATACGATGTCAGGTTATGAGACCTATGCCGACTATTGTACCCAAGTGGGCGATAAGTTTTCACTCTTTAGCGAGCCTAACTTGCGCAGTAAATTATGGACTGTTTTTAATGATTATAAGGCGTTCCTCAGTAAAAATGGTTACCTCGATTTAGCTTTTATCCCCTTGGCTATCACTGAAGACTACACTTTTTTAGGGGTGG
>NZ_CP183308.1:0-80657 GCF_048541585.1 Legionella sp. D16C41
CTGGATGCTGATTTCACCAGATTCTTTAAGTTTTTCCCTTAATTTATCGGTAATATCGGCTTGTTCTTTCCTGGTTGTTGCATACAGGAGAGTGTTTTCGCGTGATTTACTGTCTTTTTTCATCCAGGAATTCACCATTTCATCTAAAGGTGATTTGATTTCAGAAAGAGTTATATGAATGTCTTTTTCGGAGGTTGCAACGGTATGAGATAAAATTCCTTTATCCTTTAAGGCTTTGATAGGACTTCCAGGTGCCGCCCCATCACTGGATTCAAGGAAATTTATAAGCACCAGTTTGCTTTGACTTTCTAAAGCCTTCTCTTTTAACGTCTCAAGGTTATCAAAAGACAGTTTCTGTGCATCATGAACAACGATGATGTCACCTCTTTTTTTGGTAAAAATATTTTGCTCAAGCACCCTTCCATAGGCATATTTAAAACCATTGACAGTATGTATGACCTCTTCTTTAAAAAGACTTTTAAACCATTTAATAAAAGTAGATGTATCTCGTTTGATATTGTTTTTTAAAAGACGGGACTCAAAAGCAGATTGATGCAATATGAAGGTATTTAGACCTTGATTATCCCCTTCATTTAAAAGCTCGGTTAATAATTTTTTCTCTGCACCATGATTTTTCACATCTACTATCTGTACTTGATGATTACTTTTCATAATTTGTGCGGGTATTGATGATTTTTTGGTATCAATACTTAATCCTTGAGTTGCATTGGTTGTCATTGCTTGTATAAATTGCTGTTCTCTTTTTAAAAGAGTATCCGAGGTATAGTTTTGATAAAGTTTCCCTTTTAAGCTTCCTGCTTGAAGTTTGTCTTCGATAACGGCTTCAATCACATCGCTTTCTAAATGCGTTCTTCCAAAATCAAAGGCAAGTCTTACAATATCTGCATGTTTTATACGGGCATTAAACGTTGATAAGTGTGTAATGGCATCGTCAACGGCTAGTTCTGCATTTTCACAAAGTGGCTTAAGGGTTAGTGGTTGTACTTGACCTTGTTCCTTATGGGCAGAGGCTTTTTCTTTTAAAGCTGTAAAATCAACCTGATGAGCGCGGGCTTCATCTTCCCACAGTTTTTCTAAAGAGTCTGAATCAATGCTTTTTTTAGGCGCACGGATATCAAGATTGGCAATTTCAGCGGCTTTTGGGCTGTTTAAGCCAAGATTTTTAAGACGCTCAATGATGCGATTTCGCTGTTTGGATGAGGCCTCTAAATATTCTTTGCTTAAACCTTTGATTTCAAAGTTGCCGTATTTGTCTTTGATTTCAATATCATACCCAAGCTCTCTTACCTCTTTTGCAAGGGTTGATGTATAAATCAGGCCAAAAAGATGCTGATTGTCATATAAAATTTCACGAAACCCGTTATAAAAATGTTCTCTGTCTGCACGGCTTTTAGACGACAAGGCCCGCCACATTCCATCCAGGCGTTCGGTCATGTTCAGTATTATCAGATGGGTATGCAGGTTTGGATCAAGCTCTCTGGATGTTGCATGCTGAAAAGAAGCAATGCTCAGGTTATTGGTTTTTTCAAAAAGAACCTCGCCTTTAACCGTCAAGCGCGCTTCGGCCGCCATCTTTTCAAACCGTTCAATTACTGTATTGACTGCCTTTTGGTGTGCTTCAAACAGGCGCTTATCCTTGCCAACGAGCGCCATTAAAGAAACGGATTTTGGCGCGGAAAGGGTAACATCTGTTCCCGGACGGTGTTTTCGCTCATCGCCTATAACGATTCCAAGAACCTGTCCTGAAGGAAGTTTCCCTTCTAAAAGAGACAGAAAATCCTCTGC
Organism: Legionella sp. D16C41; assembly: GCF_048541585.1. Classification (NCBI taxonomy): domain Bacteria; kingdom Pseudomonadati; phylum Pseudomonadota; class Gammaproteobacteria; order Legionellales; family Legionellaceae; genus Legionella; species Legionella sp. D16C41. Next base: position 1,807 of record NZ_CP183308.1, read on the forward strand.
CTTAACTTCGCCTCTCAAGCCAAGCTTTTCAGCGCCCTTTCCAGCCCATAAGCTTGTCTGTTCAAGACCGTCCTTGTCTGCCAGATAGTAATTGTCACCTTCAGTGTAATAACCAAAGGCATCTGCCGCCTTGCTTAATGGTTGAAGGGTCAGCATGGTTTCCTCCATGGATAGTGTTTTTTAAAGACAAAGAATCCCGTTTCAAGCAAATAATGCTCAAATTAAAATTAATTATGAGTAGTTAAGTTTTTGCGTCAGAGCGCAGGTTATGGAGCGCCTGGCCAATAATTGAAGGGACATTTATCCTTGCCCAGGGGTTGCATGGTCAGCATAACTTTGTCCATGCGTTATGTTTGACCCATAAAAAGGATGTGATGGCTATATGAGAAAATAAAGCTGCAAGTAGCAGTGCTGAGAATGAATCAAGGCTGAAGCCATTAAAAATTTGAATGTGCCTTGGCATAAAAACCCCGAAGCTTAGTATTAAAATCAGTATTGATGAAAAAAAACGTGTATAACGCCTGTGATATTTCTGTTGTATAGCCGTACTGATTAAGCCATATACAAGACCGGATCCAAGGCCATATAAAATATAAAAAGCAATGACAAAGGGCCACCATCCTCGCAAATCGGTATTATTAAAATCTATAATGAGCATTAATAATCCGGCAACTAAAAAAGCGGTGCTGATTAAAAAGATATCGAGATAAAATAAATGTTTTCTGGAGACCATCTCTTTTGTTGTTAGAAACGCGCTGTTTTTCTGGGACCAGTACAAATAGAACAAGATCAGCGGCAAGGTCATAAAAAGCCCTTCAAAAGGCATGCTCATACTGCCCCACTCAATGGTAATTACTCCTGAAAGGTAAAATGCGATAATCAGCCAGGTATATACATTAAAAGACTTTAAACAGGCCCATATCGATCGGATAAATATAATTCCCATAATGACTAATGCTGGAAAAATCCACGGCTGGATGTAGCTGATAAAAGATAACCACCCGCCTTGAAATACAAGAATGGTTGATATGATTGTGCTGATAAAAGCAAAAAACATTTTTGATTCATAATTCATAAGATAGTATCCTTCAATAAAGGCTCCGCATTAAGGTGCGTTAAGGGCTCCCATAGTAAATTTGAAACGCCATCCACAGTTTTGCAATGATTTAGAAAATAGGCTCGCCTGCTTCATCACTCATGATTTCTTCTTCCTCTTTAATTTGATTAAGCAAAGGTTTTTCCTGATATTCTTCTGTTTTGGTTTTTAAACTATCCTCTTTAGAAACCAGCCGAAGGCTTCGGTGATCTCGTTCATCTCCAGCTGAAACACTGACATCAGCACTTGAGTTATTTTTGGCGTCAGACTGAGTAGCCGGAATATGGCGTTCGATAAAATCCAGAGACTTCTTTTGCCGTTCACAAAATTGAAGTTTCATACGGGTGACAGGGAAATCTCCTGGAAGTCGTAGAAAACATTCCATATCTTTTAAGTTCATGATTTCAGGATAGGTAACGAGATTTCTCCTTATTTTTGCTCTACCGACCGATATCCCGTCACGAATGGTATTGGCACCATAAGAATAAGACTCTGTGGATTCCTCGATTTCTTCTTCACCAAGTTCTTTTGCTACAAGGCTTGCCATATCATGCGATGGACTTCTAAAGAAAAAGCGTGTATTCAGGAGATCAAAAATTTCAGAAGCCGCATCCCTGCCATAGACCTTGCCAAGCTGCGCAAAGCTTTGCATGCCAAGCATAAAACAGCCGCCAAATTTTCTGACTTCAGCTATGGTTTCAGCAAGCATCGGCAGGCGATGAAGCGAGGGAAGTTCATCACAGATAAACCAGATCCGCCGCTTTCTGTCTTCTTCAAGGCTTAAAAGCGTCATCGAGGCCATGGCAAGCCACATGGAAATCAAAGGTTTTAAAGAAGAATGCTGCTCGCCATTGGAGGAGATAAACAGCCATCCTGAATGCTCAGGATTTAAAATATAGTCTCTTATGGTAAAGCGTTCGCGCTCACCGTCATTTAAACCTTTTAAAGACTGCAGAGATTTCAAATAAGTGGTAATCACTGAGCGAATCGAAATGGCCGTTTTTTCAATGCGTGAGCTGACCAGTGTGGCGGCAGGCGTTCCTGCAAGAAATGGTTCCAGCTGCTCAAATTCAGCTGTTAATAAAATGGCGAGCAAATCATCAACTGTTCCTCTGCCGACCTGCTTAAGCTTTATGGCGGTTGAGGCAAAAACGGTTCTTGCGGCATCCACCCAGAAAGGATCGGTCTGACCATGAAGCGGGATAAGACTTTCTGCCATGTTGGTAAAATCAGAATCCCTTGGCGCATCCCCCCACATATCCCAGTTGGCACACCGCTCATCAAAGGGATTTAATATTACATCACAAGACTCATCAAAAAAATGCGAAGTAAAGCTGCACCCCTTGTCATAAATAATGACCCTGTCGCCTCGTTGCCTGATCCGCTCCAAAAACTTCATCATCAGCTGGCTTTTTCCGGTTCCTATGGTGCCGTGAATCAAAAAATGCTGAACCTCACTGCTATTAATCATGGGAACGCCATCAATGACAAGATCGCTTTCCATGTTTTCTCTTTTTACTTTTTTTATTAAGGTTTGTACCGGCACCATTTTGGCGCCCCTTAAAAAGCGGTTTCTCCCCTGGCTTTTTCCCTTGTAAACAAAAAAGAATACCAAAGCGGCACTTAAGGTGAATATGATGAAAAACGAATAAATCAGCGATTGAAAAAGGCTTGTCCAGACAAGTGATGCTTTCATTGCAAAATAAGGATGAGACAGTAGCGCCTTACTGTTCAAGGTAATCATTTTCCCATGGATGGGTAAGGTTACCGGATAGTAGTTATCCAGCCAGCCAAGGATGGAAGCCTTATTGTACTCAAAGGCCGTTTTAATGATTTCATCAGGCGTTAAGTAGATTGTTAATGCCAGCATGACCACAACCATTAAAAGGACCATGGTTTTCAATACCGCTTTGTTTATCTGAAAAAACATCCGAAGATTATGAAAGGCAATCTGCCCACCTCTGGTAAAAAGTTTGCCTGTAGATTCTGTCTGCATCACCGTTATCCTTAATTTAAACTATCGTTACTGCCTTTCAGGCTTGTCACTGTATTTTTTTACAGGTGTTTTAACCGTCTGAGAGACATTCTTTGCTTTATTTGCTCCGGCAAGATTAAGTGTCTGGCGTTGGGTCTCCACTGCACGACCTGTTTTCTCGAACAAAGCCTGTTTCTGGACCTTATCAATGCCTAAATTTCTGGCTACGGCTTCATCTTTAAGCATTTTTGCCTGTTGATTAAACTCAGCACCCAGAGAGTTTTTCTGCGGGTTCATATCAGAGGAATGCCTGTCATAATGCTGCGGGTTGACGTTGGAAAGTCCGTTTTCATGAATCAATAAGGACGCTTTTGAGTCAAGAAATTCCTGCTTAATGTGCTCAAGCTCATTCTGAGTACGGCTATCTGCCGGATGGGTCTCAAGATAGTTCATTTTTTCCTGACCATAATTTTCAACGGCCCAGTGAATAGCTTCCTGATTTAAGTTATGGTTTAACTGCTCGCCATGAGTCGAGACATAGTTCTGTGCATCGGATATGCGTTCACTTTGAGAAAGACTTGTGCTTAAAGACTCGCTGAAAGACTGTGCCTGTCTTAAATCAGTACCCACCTGATACAACAGATTTTCAGATTCTGTACCACTTGAATCAAAGTGGTGTGATTTGGTATAGCTTTCAATGGCACTTAAGTCACTTCTAAAGCTTTCTTCTTCGCGGGCGTTCAAGCCAAAATCGGTTGATGCGCTATTACGGTTGGTGCCAGAATGCGAATTCTCGATACCATGAGATGTGGATGCACCAGCTGAGACCCCCAGATATTTAACAACCGGAATTTTTCCAACATCAAAACCTGCCTGCGCACTATAAGTATGGCGCGCCATACCGGCAAAAGCTTCCTCAGTGCTTAACCCATTTCGTTTTGCAACGTCTTCAGCCATGCTCCAGGCGTGAGACAGCGCCTGTTGTGCCTGGAAGCTCTCGCTACTCGATGCACCCTCACCAAGACGCATGTCATGTGCCTTTGAATCGTTAAACTGATAGGCTTTATGGCCTGCCTGAGATACTGAATCATTAAATGATGAAGCTTTCGAAAATACGGATTGATCGGAACGCTCTTTGGCATGTGTCAGCGAGTCCTGTAATCCTCTGAAAGACACCACACCAATGGCTGAATTGGATATGGCAGGCTGTGAATTATAGATGGTTTCACCTTCCCCTGTATCTGTAATGGTTGCCCCGCTTAAGGCCTGAACGGTACGCTGTCCTGCAAAATCAGTGTAATTGACATCATGTTTATTGGCAGACAGCGTGTTTGCAGTCGTATTATAAAAACTGTTATTGCCAAGCGAGTAGCTCGCATTGGCGACCTCGCCTGCTGCCTGCATGGAAGCACCCTGCATATGAGAGGTTAGTGATGTCGCAAGACCTGCAAACGCTTCACCGATATTGGATACCAGACCTTTGGCCAAAAAAGGTATCGACATCATTAAAAAGCCGGCAACACTGGCTAAATCCTGATGAATCTGATCCAGAGAATCGATATCAACACTTGCAACAGCGCCAAATTGGGAGGTTTTAGAACTGCCATACATGACCATGGCCGCATTTAATATGGAAAACAACATGGGCCACAACTCAAGGGAGAACAAAAATACCAGATAGCTTTTTAATATTTTCATACCGCCTGTAACCGTAGCGAGTATTAATACAATGGGGAAAACAGCAAACATCATCATGAGCAGAATGGTATGTAAGAGCGGTAAAAACCAGATGGCCTTTTCAGAGCCTATGTTCCAGGCCGCTCTATGCTGCAGCTGGGTTTTGGAAAACTGATTATTTAAAATGGCAGCTGAGCTGTCGGTTTTGGCGCTGTAGTTGGCAAGTCCTGATTTGACTGCATTGATCATCATGTTCTGTAACACCAGATCAGCCGAACTATCAGTGACATTCTGATAATACTGATAAGCATCTTTTAAATGTGTATCCATCAGATTTTCATAGGTATTCCCGTCAGCGGGTCTCGCAAAAAGCTCCCGGCCAAAGAAGGTATAGGCGTTTTACTTCTTCATCGAGGCGCTTTTTAAGGCCAAACGCCTGGTTGTTAACTGCATCGCTGCAGGAAATATTTTCTCCATTTGACATCACCATGCGCCGAACCTTTGATGCCTGTTCCATGGTCAGGTTTTTGATGTTATCCGAGCGTTTGATATCCGCAACACTGTATTTTCGGTTAATGGCAATGTCTCCTACCACACAGTTTCTGAAAAAGGTATTCATGTCTTCTTTTAAATCAGAGTTTACAATGTGAAAACTGTGCGAGGCCTGTAGCAGTTTTGCACCAAAAAGCATGCCGGTTTTGCTGTAGATTAAGGATTGTGGAAAATCAGAACCGGGCCTTGTCAGCAAAGACTCATATTTTTGCGTCAAGGCATAGCCGATGTTGGTAAACAAACTGGCAGTCGTTGCAATTACCCAGGGAACATTGGCCACCACATAGGGTTTATTAGCCGTGATATCCTCAATGGTCACCGTGGCTTTTGGCGTTAAAATGGCAGTGGTCATTAAAGTGTAGGCAAAAAGCCATTTGGCATACACCATGGGGTCGCGTCCTTTCAGATAGGCGGCTGTCGTCATGACAATGCCGAAAAGCGCGGCGATTTTTAAAAAGCTTAAAAAAAGACCACCGCTGACAAACATGGCAATGACATTAAAAATCATCTGAAAGCCTTTACCAAAGGCTAAAACGTGTATAGTTGTTGTCGTTTCCATTGCCCTACCCCATAAGCTCGTGAGCATTGACTGCAATCTGTTTTTCGATGCTTCTGACCCGCTCAACCAGTCTTAGCTTTTCATCCAATCGATGGCCGACCTCGGGCACCATTTCAGCTACGGCATGCTCTGCATGATTAATGCGTTTTTCAAGCAGCTCGATCATGCCCTGGGTCAACATACTGCCAGCTGTAACGTTTTTAACTTCCCCTAAAAGCTCCGAGAGATACTGGGTTAACAAATCCTGGGCCAAAAGCGAGCTGTAATCATTTAAATCAACCGCATTGACCCCGTATTCACTGGCTGCCAGTACCGTTAAAAATCTGAAAATAGGAATATGACTCATGGCAACAAGGTTTTTTTCAGCGACAGTTGGTTCGCTGTCTTGTTTAATATGCTCATAAAGCGACTCGATGAGCTTAGAAACTCTGGACTTAAAACTCTTCTCCTGTGTAATGCTGATTTCTTTTAAATGCACCTTCATGCACTTTTCTTTTTCATTACAACTCCATATCTTCGCAACGGAGGCCTTGCCATCATCGCGCCCTAAAATGGCAGCAATTAAATCCTGATTTTTTATCAATGAAGGAACCTCAGTGACATGACCGTCTTTATCAACAATAATGGTTCCGGTAAGGCTCATCATGAGCTCGGCCAGCTCCGTGTCAGAAGAAAGCGCTGATTTGTTCTTCAGCATGGACCAGATAATGTTTTTATTAACAATAACCTCGTCTTTTTGTTTTGGATCAGCTTCAGCCTTCTCCAGCGCCCGGTTAAAATCAGAACCGGCACAGCCCTGGCGCGCCTGAACGTAATCGGAAAACATACCGGAATCGCCCATGGTTCCCTGGTCATGACATATTTTTTCCTGTGATGCTTTTGTTTTTGGCCAGAGCCCGCCAACCAGGTTCTGGCTTAACTGACAGGAATTAATGTTGGCCTGATTCATTTTTTGTTCCAGTGCCTGCAGGTTATCCTTGATTTGTTTAAGCTCAGGCACCGTGGTGGCCAACGCCACATCAAAGGCGTAAGCCGCAGAGTTTGACATAACCGCCTTGCCAAGCTCTTTTAAGCGCTTGCCTTTAATAAAAGAAATGCTGCCGGTATATAAATCAATCCCCGGACAGCCTGAAGACACACTGGGCATATCGAGCTGCACGAGCTGAAACTGCTTGACCTGGTTTCTGACCACAAGTGAGCCACTGCCATAAGAGCCTGCTGCCTGTGACTCATAAGCTCCGGGTGAGGTCGTATTGCTGTCATAGCCAAGACCATTAAAAAACGTATCCAGATCATGACTGACGCCTGCAAAGCTTAAAGAAACGCTCAGAAAAAGGCCGGCGGCCACTCCTTGTTTAAAGGCGTTTTTCATGACAGCCCTCCTTTTCCAAACTGCATGATTTTAGACGCAAGCATGTTTATCCGTGCTCTTAACGCCTGCTCTGATATTTCCCCTATGGCAAGCGGATAAAGCTTTAGTGTTTGCTTTTCCAGAATAAAGGTTGCGGGATACACCACATCACTGTTATTAAAAGCTGCCTTGATAAAATCAGTGGGAACACGCTCATAGGAGGGGATACCGTTAACCCCCCTGCCATCAATACTCAGACCTCTGAAAGGAAGCGGTGAGTTCTTAAGAAAACGTGAAACAGTAATGCCCATGTTCTGACAGTGTGGGCACTGACTTGAAAAAAGCATGACAAGCTCATGATTATCCCAGAAAGTACCCTGCGCCTGACTGGATAAAGTTACCAGCAACAAAACAGCGAACCCTATTTTTCTAATCATATAAAACCCCTTCTCCTTGTCGTTGGCGCTGCAGCTCTGTAGCAATCACCATCATCTGCTCGGTCAGATAATCCTGTGTTACAAACCCTGATGCCACCGGAAGCACATCACCAGAGGTGGGATGAACGAGTACAATCGATGGAAAATGATTGATTTTCAGTTGTCTGGCCTGCCCCTTATCCAGTCGACTTTGTAGCAGTGATTCAATACGTTTGCCGTCAACAGAAATGGGGATAAAGGTAAATCCATGCAAATGGGCAAAATCAGACAAAACACCGGCCTGCTTTTGTGAATAGGTATCATTCCCCTTGTAGAAAAACAAAAGACCGTATTCTTTGGTAAGTCCCTTAATGCTTGCATCAATCCTCTGTTGATAACGGCTTTCATTAAGTTTTTCACCAATGGTCGAAACCGGATTTTTAACCGTTGAATCAAAAGATGGCTGTCTTAAAAGGGCATATTGAAAATTATGGGAAAAAACAGACGCTTCTTTGATCCAAAAATGCTGCATGGCCAAAAATCGCTCCATGTCTTTTACATCATGGCTTGCCCGCGCCTTATGCAGTGCTTCCATCGTATAGTAATGAAGAACTTTATCTTTTTGCTGCCAGGAAAGGCTCGAAAAAGGAACCCGCTTTTGTTTTTTTAAAGGGGCTGTCTCTGTGGGCAGGTTGTACCACAAAAAACCCGCAGGACGTTCTGATTCAAAAGCCTGGGCCTGACACCATGAACCAAGCATCACTAATCCCAGAATCACTGGTTTTAAACCTGACAAAACACTTTTAGTCATCCTGACCTCCCTGATGATTTTTGATATAGTCACCAGCCTTTGACTGCGCTTTATTGTTTTGAAGCGGCCTGACTTTGGAGCGATAATCTTCAACGATTTCTTTAAGGGCTATCTGCATCTCAACGGTATCAAAATCAATGCGGCTGATTTGGTAAGGAGTAAGTCCGCGACAGTCTGCCGCATTGACATCACCCCAAACCGTGCCAAATTCATACCAAGCTGTCGTCTTGCTTCCACCTGAACGATACGGGCCAGTTTTGATTGGAAGACGCACCAAGACTGTTTTTTTTCAACACAGCGTCTCTTGCCTAAGATTTTTTTCTTTTTCGAACAAAATGTACCGCCACCGGATAAGACGATGGCCCGTTTTTCACGCTGCGCCTTGTGCAGAGCCTTTTCTGCCTGTGAGGCGCTTAAAATATCTTTATCTTTCCTACAGAAATTAATGCGGTTGTATTTATAGACCGTACGGCAGGTGATGTTTTGCGCTTTGAAAATGCCAGGCACACCACTTTGAAGCTGACCGTCTTTAACCTCTTCGGCCACGCCACCCAAAGCGCCCATCTCAACTGCACCTTCTGAAAAATCATTGCTTTCTTCGTTTTTAACCGGGATGCAAGCCCCGTCACTGCAGGGTGCCGTATCAGGATTTTTACCTGCCTGTTCATAATCTTTTTTGGCCTGATTCTGTGAAGCTTTATCAAGAGGCCTTTCTTTATTTTCATATGCCTCCTGGTAAAGATCTTCTGCCTCTGCATCGCTTTCTACAAAGCGTTTGCCTGCCGTTTCCAGCTCGCCTTTCTGGGAGGGTTTCAGCCCTGCCTCTTTTGGGTTTTGAGTAAAATCAGGCAACTCGTTTGTATTAAACTTTTGAAACAGAGATCTGCCCTCACCTGATTTTTTGCGTGCAAACTGCAGCCCTTCCGAATAATCGCTAGCAAAGGAAGAACTTACTGTCATGGTAGCCAGCATTAAGCCCAAAGCCCCTTTCATAACACCTCCCCTTTCAGATCGCCTCGCTCATGGATCAAGACAAGCGCATCAGAAAGCGCCAAATTGCCGCGGACCACATCAAATATCTTGCCTTTACTTACGACAAGAGTCGGGACCGCATCAATGCCAAAATCCTCAAAAGCAACCGGATCAATCTGGATGGACAGTTCAGGATACCGCCTGGTCATCTCTGAAAGTATCAACGCAGTTTTTGGCATGCTGTTATCCATAAGGCCATTCAATATCACCGTGACATGAAGACGCTCTGCCTGCTCAAAGCTCTGTTTAAGAAGGCTTTCTGGCATGGAAAAGCTTACAAAAAGACGCTTTTCGACTGCCTGCGGACCGTGTTTAATCCGTTCGCCCTGCCCTGCCAGAGCAAACGTGTTGAAAAGAACAATTAACAGCATGATTAACAGGCGCATCGCTTGCTCCTTAAAAGCGAGGCTGCTTTAAAATGATTTAACGTTGCCAGCAGTACTAATAAGGCGATTAAAATGGTGTCTGAGACTTGGACAGTAGGGTTTTTTTGCGACAGGGCATAAGCGTACTTTAATAAAAGCAATGGGATAAAACACATCAGAAAACCCATTGCAAGAACAAATAATGTGGTTATTCCTTCCATCAAATACCCCTTTCCCTTCCGAAGGGATACGATGGCATAATCAATTAAAGGAAGAATAGATATAAAAAGAAAACCAGCTGCTAAAACCCTGAAAATAAAAGTATTATAAAAAGCCCTTCAAAATTCCCTAAAAACTGCTGCTGAAAAACTTTAGGCGAAAACAGCAAATACAAAACCTGTGCAATAGCGGCATAATAAATCACAAAAAGGCATGCCGGCATGAGATTTTGATGAAGGCTTTGTTTGTTAATACGCATGATTAAACTCCTTTTTTATATTAATGTGCAGTTTCGTTTACGCCACACCAGCATTCCGTACTGATCGGTTTGATGCGGCTTTATTTTGCCTGCTTCCATTTCAAGCGCTGAAAACCCCGATGGATAACAGTGACGGCCATCGGCCACCTGGTTGACCCATTCATAGCGGTAGCGTGATTTAGGCGTAACTGGAAAATTATATGTTCTGCAGGTCAGACCATCTTTACCGATAGAATCAGTCAGCATCTGCTGGCGGTGAAGCTTGTAGTTCATCCGCTCAGTTAAAAGAAAAGCCATTTGTACCGGTGATAAAGGGGATGTGATATGTCCTGTCAAAGGATAATGTGATCCCTGGGCACCGGCACACCAGAAAAGACTGTCCAAAGCCTGTTTTAAGGTGGTTGAAGATATGGCATCTGCAGCACAGGAAGACTGGGCAGCAGCATTGGCAAAAAGAGCAGCATCAGGGTTTAAAACAAAAGCAAGAGAGGAATCACGCCAAGAGGGGTCGAGTTCCGTCATCCACAGTACATCAAAATCCCCGCCTTCCTGACAGCTTAAAGAGGTCAAAAGGTTAAGCCAGACCATTAAGGGGTATTTATACCAGTGCACATGATAAAACGCATGGCGCTCTTGAATCCCATTCTGAAGTCTGCCACCTCTTTTATGGCTTTTGGCAAGCTTCACACCACCCAGATTAACAAAACAATATGGGGTATCTGTGACATCGGCAAGCGCTATGGGTTCCCAGTACCCAATCTGAAGCCCGATTCTTGAACCACAGGTATTGATAATGCTTTTAGGGTTTGGGGTATCTCGAAGCCCGTCACGGCTTTTAACAATATTGGAATGGCCAATGGTTAAAGGAAACAGGCAACGGTAGCAGACATCCTTAAAGGGATTGACAAAATGACCGTCACATTTTTCAGCCTGGAGGATTCCTGGAAGCATTAATAAAGATAAAAGCAACACCCTAAATCTCATGACCATCCTCCCCGATTAAAGGTTCTTGAATAACCAAGGCCATCCCGTCTCTTGTCACGAAAGCCGGCATCTGGGTAATGCCAAATTTATTGCAAATCACCCCTTTCTGATCGAAATAAACCGGTCCGTTAAGCATTTTTTCTGCAGTAGAGACACTGCCGCCAGTTAAGATAAACCGGGCATTTGAAGTGAGACGCTTTGACATTTTCACAGCCCATAGAAGCTGCGCCCTGTCATCAGCATTGAAGAATAAAAGTTCTGGTTGATAGTCAGGCAACAAGGTTAAGACATTGACTGAAACACCGGCAGCCACGATGACTTTACTGCTAACATCTGTCACATTGTCTCGAACAGAAGCCACCGGCGTATAATGATGCACTTTAGCATGTCTGCCCTGCTTAAAATCAAGTGCTTCTGGTCTGTCGGCATAATCACGCGCTCTGTCCTGCCACCTGCGCGCCATCTCATCGGTATTTAATCCGGCCGCCTTTAACTCCATCAGTTTTACAAGACTCATCTCCTGGACCGGCCAGAGCTCGCCTTTCACGCCTAAGTTTTTTGCAAAAATCACGGGAACCGCAAGCAATAAAGTGCTTAAACCTGCCACCCTAATAAACCCTTTCATGACGCGCTCCTTTGCATGGGTTGGGATACCTGATCTTTAGCAGGATTTTTTTTCATCTTATGGGCAATGAATTTAAGAAGCACATCGGTTTTATCCCCAACGCCGGCATAAACGCTCGCTTCAGGCACAATCACCCAGTTGTTTTTCAAAGACTGCTCTTTTAAAGTGTCGTTCATTGCCTGAGCAAAACGCCGTGTCAGTACCTGTCCCTGTTTTTCACCGATCTGGCGTCTTTCAAGTTCTCTTGCAAATGCACTGATGGCACGTCCCTTGTCAAAAGCCACTATTTTTTGCGGTATGGGTGAAAGCACGCTGTATCCTGCCATTAAAATAAGACTTAAAAGAGCGCCCATCATGAATACACGCCAAAAGCTTAAGTCTTTCATCCAGTTCACACGATTCATTATTTAACCCCAAGCTTTTCAACGATGAGCTCCACCGCCTCATCAATAGGCATCCCGGATTTAACCAGGCGCTCAAGTGCATCAAATTCATCACCTTTGGTCGAAAATAAAATGCGTGAAAACGGATCGGAAAAGTAACGGTGAAAGGTATACACCTGGCCATACTGGACCATAACGGATGCAAACCCCTGAGAACCTGCCTCCCCAAATTTTCTCAAAAGATACTGCTGTTGTTCATTGAAAGCTTTCGGGTTGTCTTTTAAAAAATCGTTTAAATCACCCGGCAACAGAGTATGATGAATGGAAGAACAAGCCTTAATCGCTCGCCCCTCGACTGTCGCGCTTAAATCATCAAGCATCTGGGTCAATACCCCGAAACCACCATTGTGCTTTCTGGCTGTTCGAAATCCCTGCATGATGAAATTAGCAGTAATTTCATTATCCCCACCGGTTAAATGTCTCCACGCCTCATCAATGACACAGCGTTTATGTCTCTCACGCGGTCCGTGGTAAAACTGACCTTGAATAATCACAATCATGACAAACATCACAATCTTTAAAAGCTCTTTGTTTTTTTCAAGTGCACCCAGCTCAAATACCACCAGGGGATTGGAGTTAAAAGCCGGTGTGTCGCCGTTAAACATGTGCCCGTACAGGTTCCCTGTGGTAAATTTTTTTAAATGGGTGATTAAATCAGAAAGACGTCCATCATTGAGGTGCTCGGTTTTGAGAAGGATTTTTAAGTTGTCTACCACATCATCAATGGACGCTTTCGCCTGATTTTTCTCCCAGGACATCAGTACGGCATCGAGCAGATAATCCATTTGGATGGATTCAAGAGGTTCTGTGGGGGATGCCATAATCGCCAGTAAATCACGAATTTGAATACAGTTATCAACCTGCTCTCCATCAATCTCGGTATGCCCTTCAAAATCAAACAGGGTGAAAGGATTTAAGGCAATGGATGCCGCATCAATGTAAACCCCACTCAAAGCCTGGCATAAGTGTTTATAAGAGCCACCGATGTCAATGATAAACACCTGCTCACCTTTGGCCAGAGCATTGACTACACGATACTGCTCAAGATGCGATTTACCAGAACCTGATGTCCCGCAGGTGGTGTAATTGTAATTGCTGATGGACAGATTTTTGTCATCAAAAGTATCAATAAAAGCAACCTGGTTACGAAAGGTTGGCAGCATCATCCCCTGTCTTGAGCCTTTAAAATCAGAAATGATGGGTAAAAGACCCGCCACATTAACATTGGTCAGCGTTTTGGTTTCATCGAGTACTTCAAGGCCACGCCAGAGCCCTTCCGAAGGCATAAAAGGCAGAGAGGATAGAAAACGAAGCCACTGTGTGCATTTCGCAGGCCTTATTTCAAAATTCAAAGCCCTGTAACTTTCCACAGCCTCTGCAATATGGCGCTCATGAGAAACATGGTCGGTAAAGAGCACCAGGTTATAACAGGTTGGAAACAGAGCCATTTCATCACGTGAAAGACCATCGTTGACCTCACTCCAGTCGCTCAATTCGTCCTTTAAAAACAGGTTCATGAAGTTTTGAATGCCGTTGTTGTTTTTGTTAAGGCTGTAGGTCATTCTTTTAGCTTTTGCCCGCATTTTTGTCTGATTTTTGCCGTGGATGGCCACCGAAATTAAAAAAGGGCAGGAAATGTTTTTCTTAGCCTCATACAGGTTTGAATACAAATCCGCTGTCTGCCAGAGAGTAAAGTTTTCAGGGTACTTGTGAAGCTTTAAATTCACAGCTGTTGTTTTAGTCGTGATCCCTTTATCACTGGGCACGTCCATATCAATAAAATCATCAAATACGCTTAACGCCGCCCCTTTTTCAAGAAACTGCTCAATCAACGGCTCCTTGTCACTTATTTCATCGATTTGGGGCCATTCAATATTGCCTTTTTTCGGGGTCACCAAAGCGTTTAACAGACTGCCAAGCGCTGTTGCCTCCATCAATCGATTATCAATCCCCAGGACGTTCAGCTCTGAGGCGATGGTGCTTAAAAGTGATGTCATCATGGATTCACGACTTTCCCCTTTTTTAGCTGAAAAAAAGACAAATACCCTATAATCACAAAGGCAAGCGGAAACACCAGCCTTGTTGGCATATCCTCCGTGAATGGCATTTTTATGATAATCCATGCTTTTTTGGGCAATCTTTTGATAAAGACCGCCTTTTTTCATAAAAGGGGCAAAGCCCTCATCAATGACCGACCCTACCATGCCATGCTTATAAAGCATGAACTGGGCAATAACATCATTGGGCAGCTTGTTTTTCAGCATATCCGCCAGTGCTTTGGACAAAGATTCACTGGCGCCGGACAAAGGGGCTAGTTCAAAACCAAAACCAATGCTCTGGGCATTAAAAAATAGATGGTTGCGCACAGTCTCATAAGGCAAGGCCGCTTTTAGGAGCTCTCTCGCAACGGCAAGCGAGGCATTGGCATGAGCTCTTGCTCTTGCTGTCCCGTCCACATCATAACCCTCACCTGAGAGGCGTGCGATTTTCGATAAAACCTTCACGCCATAATCTTTGATTGGTGCCAGCATACTAGGCCCTCCCTGCTGTATCGTTTAAAGCAATCGAATGCTCTGGAATAAGCCCGCCGTGGGTATTTTTGTGCGGAGCAATCCACAAAGTACCTGCAATATTCTTATTACTCTTTGATAACGCGCTGTCCTGAAAGACCGAACGTTTATGGTAAGTCCCTTTAGGCTCTGTCATCGCATGGACCTCATCGATGGTCAGGCAGGTATCGCCTGCGGTCTGGTTGCAGCCGAACTTATCGTTCATGGTTGAGCAGCCGCTCATTAAAATCATCACGGCTGTTAACACCATCATTGTTGCTTTCATTGACTACCCCTGTGTTGAAAGTTGACTGCCGGCACTATAATCCTCACCGCTTTTGTTAATTTCTCTCAGAATCGACTCAGGGATACCGGCCTCTTTAGTTGAGTAACTGGATTTATCCTGTGTTTCACCAGAGCGCCTGATTGGTGTCTCATCCTCATCAGATAAAAGACTGAAGCCGTCTTTAAACACAATGTTCACGAGATTTCCGGCACCGACCTGAATGACCGGGTGGTACTGCTCGGCGCGCTTAATGTAATAACTGGATAACTGATCGGCGGCTTTTGATGCACCGCCAAGGCCGGCATAAGCACCTATTTTATCGCTTGGAACTACGCTGGTTGCGCCAAAAGGTCCGATACTTTGAACGCTTTGTGCATATTGGGCGGCACTGGCAATGCCTGATAAAGCCCCGCTGATGCCAGCCCACTGGACCACTTTGCCATCGCGCATTAAAGGGCGTCCCTTGATGCCGACCTTGCCGGCAAAAAAGGCCCATCCGCTCACCGATTTATCGAGAATGGAACGCCCCTTTTGCGCACAGGATATTTTATCGAGCGTGACATAGGCTCTTTCGCTGGAAATATCACCATAAGTGCTTGCAGTCACAAAACAGCCCTTTAAACGAGACTGTTGATTGTTGGGCAAAGTCCCCTGAGTAATGAGTTTAAACAGCATCACCCCGTTGTTCTTTTTGGCACCATTAACAGACGCATCGGCATCAGCACCACCCAAAACCACGGCTTTGACAAAAGTCCCGCTGGGCACGTAATTACTGGCGTTTTTACTGAAAACCCTCGACTTTGGCGAGTCGTAGTTAAAGCTTACGGTATGAATGCCGGAAGACTTGCTTAACTGATGCGTCTGGGCAGGAGCCATTTGAGTACCGTTATAGCCAAGACCGCTTAAATCACCTTTTGAGGCCAGCATAATCTCGGCTGTTCCATCTCCTTTCACCTTGGCCTTGTTCAATTCTTTTGTGAGTTTTTCAAGGAGTGCCGCTTCCATTTTTTCAGGCTCAAAACGGTTTGATTTTGCTTTTGTTTTTTTAAGCGCATCTTTTAATTCAGAAAGCTCTTTCTTCAAATCCGTCAACTCCATTTGCTGGGTAGTCATTGCACTGGCGGCATCCGCATCAGAAAAGGTATCATCGACAATGCCGTTAAAAACATGCTCATCTTTTTTATTGTCTTTTTTCACACCCTCAGCAGGTCCTGAAAAAAGGGTGACAAGGCTTACCAGCACAATCACCACAATGGCAGCCATTAAGGCCATAGTCTTATATTGCTTAACCCGGTGTTTGATATTGAGATTAAATTTAGCCATGAGACACCGCCAAAACCCTGACCACATCAATGGTCTGATTGGGATAAATAACCTCATTTTTTACTAAAAGTGCACGGGTTTTATTGTCCTTAAACCAGCGTTGGTCAAAACGAATCGGTTTGGATGAGCGGTTGGCCAGCAAAAATTTCTGAGAAACGGTCTTCTCATCAGAAAGTGAAAAGGCAAGCTCGGCTTTTAAAGACGGCTTTAAATAAATGGGCCTGACTTTAATGGCGTTAGCCTTAAATCCAGGAATGGCCTGTTCACGCTCAGTGGCGCTCACCAGTGATTTAATTTTCTCAGCATAAGTGTCTTTGGGCTTTTCTTGACGCGCCACTTTTTTAGCCGGCGTCCTTTTTTCAAAAAAACGGATGGTCTCGCCCGTTGATTCTGAAACTGTGACCATTGCTGAAAAATGCCGGCCGCCTTTGGTGGTGACAAAAAGCGTAAACGGTCTGTCATCGAGTGCATCGAGATACACACTACCATCATCATCGCGCTCCACGTTTAAATAGTTTTGCGGGAAACGAAGCTTAATGATTTTGTCTTTTTCAAATAAAAGCCTGTTGTAATTGTCTTTGCTGATTTGAATAGTCACGTTTTCATTTTCCTTGACCGGCACTCTGTCTCGGCGAGCACTGTCTGTGTGCCTGTCGCAAGAACGCCTACAAGCAGTGTTTTAAACAATAATTTTTTATCCATTTTTGACATCCTCCACTTTTTCAAACGAGACAATCGTAAGACGACCCAGGTGATACTGATATTTAAGACGGTAGTGAACCTTTGCGTCAGGCAGCGCACGATTTCCCACATAACGCTTCAAGCTTCCGGTAACCAGTGTAATCAAGCCTTCAGGGCTCGACTGAACCGACTCAATATCAAAATAACTGGATATCTTGTTTTTCATGACCTGCGTCTGCTCTTTTAAAAGCACCTGACTTAAGTCGTGATAAGCATCTGAGCTGACATAATTTAAAAGCCTGGCGTGATTGGATTTCACGGTGTTTGGGCTGACATTAAAGCGGGTCAGAATAAAATTTTCACTGAGCTGGTTAAGATAGTGAACATCAACTTCACTGCCGGCACGGAAGTATCCTTGATTACCAAAAAATGGGGTTACCTCGACTTTCTGGTGCAACAGCGCATACCAGCTGAGGCCTGCCAGCATCAAATTACTTATAATCATCACTGAGGCTGTCACCACCCAAAAATTAAGGCGCTTTTTAAGTATGGTCTCATTGCTTGCATTAAAATAACTCATCATTACTCCTTAACTTATCCAGTAGCGGCTGGCCGAATCAGGCAGTTTTGGCAGAATAAACCGGGTCAGCGCATGCGGCAGATACCAGTAAGCCAGCACCAGCAAAAATCTTGGACCCTGATTTTTTTTAAGACGTTTGAGCCCTGCCACCAGTAAAAATGATGACAAAATAACCATTACCTTCTGACTGCAGAGCGCAATAAAAAGAGCCGCAGCCAGAGCAATTGAGAGCTCATCAACGGTCAGTCCGAAATAGCGCCTAGGATGGTCCAGGTGGGCCAGTATTCTGTAATCCGTATTTAAAGCCATGACTTAAGCTGCCGGAAACACGTAACGTTTAACTAGAAATCCTGGCACCAAGGCTGTCATGAACACACCGACAAATACTGTCGGGTTTTTAGATTTCATCACCGCCAGTGTTGCAAGCGCGATATCGGCCAGAATAAATATCTTCCAGAATCCCGCATTAGAGCCGAAAATACCCTTTAAAGATTGTTGCAGGAAATCCCCGACCACATCGCCGCCCGTATCTTCAGCAAACAACGGTGCTGTGATAAGCATTGCCGAGACCATACAGGTAAAACGCATCATGGCATTTTTTAAGTTGTTTATTTTCATTACTATTTTCATTGTTTTCTCCTTTTTTCAGGTACAAAAATCCCTTTGAGCCTTAAATGCGCTCAATAATTAGTCTTTTTCGGTGTTATTGGTTCATCAGGAAGTAGACATCATTTTCCCTGATATTTCTGCTTACAGCAGTATTGTTTGTTCGATGGGCATTTTTATGTCGCCCTTTTTGCTTTCCCAAAAATCCATGGCTCATCAATATATAAGACAACTGAATCAGGCGGCTTTATTATGCTTTTTTTTGCTCTGTAGTACATAACTATATCCCTCCCTTTCCTAAAATATACCGGCGATAGCATGGGCAAGACTATTTTCAAGCACCGGTCTTGCATCGGCAAACTTCAAATTCACCTTATCTGCATTTGAAACAATGCGCGTGCGATAGCGTTTAAAGCTTGTGTTTTCCAAATACGCTTGAACCGTATTGGTCGATAAGCCGTTTTGAAGACTTGAACGAGTTTTCTGAGTGATTTTCTGGCCTGAGAGTTCACTGATTTGAACATCCGTTATCATGGCATAATTGACATCTTTAATGAGCGCATCAGCTGCAACACTTGCCAGCCCTCCTGCAAGCCCTCCGACAACCATGGCATTGGAATTATTGGTTAGGCTTCCTACCGCAACGCCAGAACCAATACCTGTTAGTGCCGAGCCAAATCCTGCACCGATAGCCGCTTCTGATGTACCTCTGCTCATTTTTCCGACTTTTAAGACATTGGCCTGGAGCAGATAATGAGCGCTGCCCGGGTTTTTAACGACCTTATAACCATGAGACTCAAGCGCCTGTGCCAAAGGTCTGCTGAAGTTGATGTTTTGATCAGAGGTGTTTTTTACTGAGACATACACCGTTTTTTGAGAGCTTGATACCGGATCCAGGAAAATGGTTTCTGACATTTTTGTGCTGGTTGACAGTTTACCATGTTCGATAGCTGTCTGGGTTGCGGCACAGCTGCATAATGTGGCTACTACACTAGATAGTATGGTCGCTTTGAATTTTTTATTGATTCCACGCATCCTTATTTTCCTTTTTTTTATCAACTAAATATCTTGAGGAGGAAATTTCTTTAAATGTTCCTTAACCCTGATTGCCAATTCATTATGCTTACTACGACGAGACTCTTTCGCAGCTTTAATTAGCATCTGATTAGTTTCAGCATCAATCCGAGTCGAAATATATACATCTTTTTCCTGTTTCCTTTCTTTCTCTTCCATTAGCTTTAGACCTTTTTTGTTTTTTTTATTTATTGAAATGATTGTAATGAACTAAAGATTTAATCATGGTTGACCTTAACAGCAAACTACTTTATAAAGTGTTTTTAATGACTATTTTTAAATACCCCTTTCTATTGGGGTTTTTTTAAGGGATTAAATATGTATACATCTATAGATGAAAAAGAAGGACTTGTAAGAACGAATTGGAAACATGTTAGAGATAAATTTAATCAAGCAGACCCTCATTTAACAAAACTCATAGATAAAGTTTGTCCTAATGACGAACTTATTGTTTACTTAGCATACTTTCCATATGGAATGCTAAAGGGGGACACCCAGAGCTCCTATTTACCACTCATAGATAATCAAGTTTGCAAATTAAACGATCCCAAAATAGATAAAAAAATCTTAAAAGAACTTGGATATGGAATGAATTCATCTCCATTAGGAATGATTTTAGATAAATCGTTAGAATATTTCATAGAATTTGATGAACAGATTTTTCCGTATCAAATAGATAACCCTGGGACAATATTTAACAAGGGAATACTGCTCAAGAAAAAAAGTATAAGAAACTACTCCCCTAATGGTGTTCTAAAAGCAACCGCTGGGGCCAGAACAGCGTTTATGCTGTCTAGTATAAACAGTCATAATGGTATCAATAAATTATCAAAGATAACTGAGTGTGAATTAACAACACCAAGAAAATTAACTGATCACTTTCAATTATTTAAAGCAATAAATCAGTACTTTAATAACACCTGGAAAGCCTGTCTAGCATATTTTTCTGAAAAATGGATACAAAATATCTTAAATGATCCTGCATGGATAGAAATAAAAAATTACATACTTGAAGGGAAGGAAAACAATGACTCTTTTAATGCGAATAGTCCATATTACGAAATTTTCTATTCCAAAGCACAAAAAGATAGAAATATAAGAACTTCTAGTCCCTATCTAACAAATACAGCTATACACCTTATAAAAATAGCTCTTGGCGAACATCCGGGATATATCCCTGCCACAACTGAAGATTTATTACCCCTTAATTTAATTCAATCCAACATAAGCAATGCTTTCCAACTAAAAAAGATACCTACAGTAATGGTTCCTCATTCTCTAATATACGAGAAGGATAAGCACCCAGTTTATTATTCTATGCAGTTCCCCACTAGCCCCCATTTTTTAACTAAAAAAAATGAAAAAGTTACTGCGAATCAAGAAATAGACTATCTAGACAATATTTTACACAAATTCATTGATGAAATGACAAAAAAAGATTCTCTGCTTAGCGGAACAGTTTTCTCTGAACTTTCAAGTAATGTAAAATTTAATTATTTTCATAATTATCCCCCAAAAGAGAGTAAATTAATAAAAAACTCAAGAAGTCTATTAAAATTAGATCCAAGATTCTCATTTTGCTCTTACGAAAGTACTTATGATGACTGTAGCTTTGAAGGTCAGTTTTTAAGAGGATGTATTCAAGTGGAACCAATTAATTATCAAAACTAGGTTCTGGCGGAATATAGGCAGTAGCAAGCCTAGGAATATCAACTTGATCAAGATTACATAACTCAACTTCGCAAATTTCAGCAGGAAAAGATTGATACATTGAAGCTACATATATGATTACAGGATGTTTATCATCATATATATCCAATAATTTTTCCTTCAAACATTTTAAAGAATTAAATTTCTCTATGTTTCCACATAAATCTGATTCTTGTAAAATGATTTTTTTTATACCAACAACCCCTATTTGCCAAAGAATAATATGACTGGATTTATTTATAATATAATTTTCTTTTAGAAAATCAGTGGCCTCATAAGCCTGCATACCCCCCATACTCGGGTCAATTCTTAAATCACAACATAAACTATCTAAGCTAGAAATACCAGGCAGAACATCCACTTCTATATCAGAGCAGTTACGCCCTACTTCTTTTATTAAGCTTTGTGAAGAATTAGATAAAAATAATGGATGACCATATGTTACGAAGCATGTAGTTTTATTTTTTTTAGCATATTTTATTACCTCATAACTAATCGAATTATAGGCGGCCTTTCTATCACTATTAACAAAATATAAAGAGTCTAAGGATTTGGAGTTGCGACTGTTTTCTTCTATCCATCTCTTTATAGCAGGATCGTTAACCAGATATAGAACAAAGTCACAACTTTCAATAAGTAATTTAACTTCTAACGTTAGATGAGATAAAAATTTTATACCACATCCAACAATATACAATTTTTGCTTCTTTTTGTTGTTCAAAATATTTTCAGTTCTCCGAAACTCTAGTTTCGCATGCCTGCCTCATATCTATAGACAATGAGCTTACCAAAGAGTTATCGCTAAACTCTGATTCAAGCTCATTAATTACATCTTTATGAGATAATAACTTATCACCTTTTTCATTTGTTAACATGATGTTATCAAAACAAGGTTTCGTTGCAAGACTTACTAATTGCTTATATACACTCATTAATAACTCCCTCAAATAATTAACTTTTTAATACTACCCTGTTATATGGATTCCTTAATGTCATTCTACGCAAAAACAGACTAAATATAAAACACATTAGTCCTAATATTGCACACATATCCCAAACTGCATATGCTCCATATTTCTCCGCTAAAAATCCAGACACCTCAGGCCCAATAGTTCCACTACCCAAAAATACTGCTCGCCAAACACCAGTAGCAAATCCATCTTGTCCTTTTCCATATAATTGAATATTAAAATGTTTTGACAACGGAGCAAACATCATTTCACCAAATGTTAAGAGTATTAACACGATTACTGTCAGTAGAAATGAGTTTGCAAAACCAAATGTAAAATATCCTAAACCAACCATTAAACCACCCGCTCCTAAGAACCATGTTGAGTTTTTTGATTTAATTCGATTAATAATCAATGGCTGTATAAAAAACATAACCCATGGATTTACAGACGCAGCAGTTACAGAAACCATGTTACTACCAAATCTATCTATAAGAGTCGGAGCAAATACCACTTTTATCATAGAAAAGATCAAACCAAAGCATAGAATCATCCCCATTAAAGTGAAAAATTCTTTCTTACGATCAGGCAAGAATATTGAAGATTTTTGGGTTATATTTTTTTCAGCTTCAAAAATTGAATTTTTACAAAATACAAGAGACCACAAACCTAAAATAATTAGAGTAAAAATTATACTTTTAACGAAGACAAGAATATGTACAGGTGTTAAATCCATTAAAATGAATATAGTGAATGAATAACTCAAATTAAATAAAATGAGTTCCAGACTAATGACCTTCAACTTAACAACTTCATTATTTTTAACAGACCTTACCAAGCTTGCTACATTGCATGTAGCAGTCATAGTTCCTATTAAACCTAGCAAGAACATTGATAAATTTAGTAACCAAGGGCTTACAGAGTAGAATAAGACGAAAAAACTTCCACTTAAAAAAAGTAAGCCGATGCCTGATATTTTTGTTGTTCTATATTTTAGAGATAATGCTCCACCAATTAATGCACCAAATAAACATCCCCAATAGTATACGGATATAAACTGCCCTATTAAGTCAAAATGTAAATGATCAACTTTCTTAAAATATACCGATATATTCAGGCAAAAAGCAGCTACTATATGTTCTACTACAACTATTGGTAATATGGTTTTAGTTAAAGATGGAATCCCCCAGTAAATATCTAACAATCTGTTTATGTTTTTTTTCACGTTACATCCTATTTAAACCTTTTTAACAGTTGATAATCCTAAATTCGGCAGTTGAATTCGTAAGAAGTGGATTCTCCCTATATTAATATTGGATCTTAGGAAAAATAAGCACTCACCAAACTGGTGAATGCTAATTTTAGCTAAGATCCTTGAAGGGTAAGGGCTAAAAACAGTTTTTATAATTTTAAGGCATACAGTCAGGATACGTGCGTAGATAGGACTTTTACTATTGAAAATCCTCTGCAAGCCTTTATCAATATGGATTGATAGCTTTTTTATAAAAATGTTCAAGTATGTTTTCTTGCTGAATTAGTCAGTTATTAATCTAGCTATAAACCCAGATTCATCTCCCTGATGAAAAAAGATATGTCCATGTAATTCATTGTCTTTATATATTACCCAGCCTCTCCCACTAATTTCATTACCTTCATCATCCCCTTCAAAAGTGAATTCAATCTTATGATTGTTGAGAACATAATACATATTTGCGTAGATACAGCCAAAATGAAATTCCCCCGACATTTGGCTATTAAACTCAATATAGCCAGGCTCAACCAAATCAATGAATTCTAAATCCCAAGCATCCATCTCAACTATTTTCCACTTTCCATTAAATTGATTAGGTTGCATTATTTAGTTCCATGGTTAAAATTTTTAAGCTGTTATAAGTTATTTGAACACTACCTACTTTTTTTTACTGACAATAGAAGGGTTTCTTGAAGTTCATTAACTATTTGCTCATTAATTTTATATTTAACCCAGCCGCCTCTTCCGCTTTTTTGATCTACTCTACTTAAAATGCCTGAACTTGTTAAACGAAAAAGCGTATTTTTTAATGATTTATAATTCACTTCAGCTAAATTTGCTATCATTTTAAGGGTTAGCTCTTCAGTAGTATCTGATTTATTAACTTTCATGTTTTTATATAGTGCAATTATTACTTCTCTTTGAACTCCAACTAACCTAGAAAAGGTGGTTGAAGCTTCCGATGTACAATCCCTTTGAGAATTTAAATTAAATGATATTTCTTCAATTTTTTCCTCTTTCTGAAATTGAATAGGCAGTTTATCTAATGTTTTAAAGTTGTCTTGCTTATGAAATGGCTGTATAGGCTTACTTTCAATTAGCTTTTTATTATTTTTATTTTCAATATCTTTAAAGTTTTCAGTATTTGACGGAGCTTCACCACTCAGAATTTTAGGCTCAGGTAAAAGTGTATTGTTGTGAACCGATTGTGAACCGTTTATTTCTTCATATATATCTTCAAAGAAATGGCTTTTCTTATTAGTTTTAGTTTGGCCCTTTTCAGGAAGCTTTCTCTCTTGGGCATACTGTTGAAACGCACCTTTTTTAATTGCCATTAGATTGTCTCGAGCTCATTAGTTAATAGCAAGTCAACAAAATCTTGTCTGCTTCCATTAATTCTTGCCCACTCTTCGGAAATTAAATAATAATATTCTTCTGCTTGAGGTAGTCCCAGTGCATACTCTAAGATAGTTTGCTTAGCCATTAGGGCTTCCTCCCATTTAACAGATTTACGAATAGGAGTAGAGATCATGTAATCAACATAACGACTTAAGTAAGTTGCATTTATTTGCTGGCTTAATGAGCTTCTCTCTAAGCCTGTACTAAACATTATTAATTGTTGTTCAGTTAAATGCATAACTTCTTGAAAATCCCAAATGTTTTGCATATTTGTAGCTGATGCATTATATGCTAAGAGACTGCAACCTAAAGGCATTATTATGGTTGATGATACTAATATGGAATTTTCAACTAGATGATTCCATGTTGGACTATTATCAAATATTATTACATCATAATTAGAGAGATGGGGTATTAATTTATCTTGGAATATATACTCTCTTCGCTTCTCATAGCCTATCCATTTATTCAACTTAACAAGTTCATGGGTTTCAGGTATAAAATCTAACGTTTTTAAAGAGGTTGGGCGAATAATTTCGGCTAAAGGGACTTTCTCAACAAAATGATGAAACAATCCCTTCCCTTGTTCAAAATCATCTAGTCGATTAAGCTCTTGTTGAGGAATAATGATATCTGTAATTGAACATTCAGGATCCAATCCTATAAGTAGTACTTTGATTCCGTTTAAAGCTAAAGTACGTGCTCGATTGTAACTAGTTGTTGTTTTATAAACCCCACCCTTCTGCATATAGGTACAAAGAATTTTTTGTTCAGACGGAGGTTTTAAAAATCCAAAGCGCCTTCCGATATCAGGAAGTTGGCTTAAATTCCATAGTCTAGTAGATACTTTTCCTCGTGCTTCTCTTTTTGCAACAGGTATTTCCTTTCTATCTTCAGCATTGTATAAAGTTTGGATAGATTTAAAGCGATTATCCATTTTAAACAATTTACGAATATCTGAATTAGTCCAAGTCAACTTTTCCATGAGCTACCTTGTATGTTTTATTATTATTTTTATATTAAAACATACAATTACACATCTGTTTATACTGGTCAATGATAAATAGTATAAAAACACAGAAATATTTTTAAATAGGTAAATTAGCTATTTTGTGAACCGATTGTGAACTATTTATAGTTTAACCTGTGAACCGATTGTGAACTGATTTTTTATCACTTAATATTTATTTATTAAGTTTTCTCTAAATAACTATATTTAAGATAATTTAACTGATTTCTTTCTATTGCAAACAAATAAAAAAATTTCACAAATAAAAAGGTGAACCAATTGTGAACCTTTTGTGAGCCATAATTTTCTATAAAAATATTTCTTGAAAGTAACTTAGTGAGCTATTTGCAAACCAATTGTGAACCATTGATGAACCATTAATATAAATTATATTTTAAGTTGCTATTAAAATAGTAAGCCAATTGTGAACCATTAATAATTAGATATAAATATATAATTTTAAATATTACCATTAAATATGTGAACCAATTGTGGACCTTTTGTGAACCGTTTAATTAAAATAAAGTGAACCGATTGTGAACCATTATTATTTAATTAATTCTATATTTATCAATATCTTAAATAAAACAAGTTATTGACTAAATTGAAATCAAAGGCTAAATTTACTGATAATTATTTTATAAAAAAATTTAGCTCAATAAGGAAATACATGAAATGGAAATGGAATTAATAGAAAATTCAAAGTGAATATGAAAGCAGTTATGAAGAGCGCCAACTCTTCATAACTGAAATTAGCTTGGAACGAAGCTAATCCTAAATCTAATTTAATTCTAGCTTCGTTCCCTAAAAAAAACAACAAGGATAAGGAATTATCTATGGGGAACCTTTGCTCAATTTATCATGCTCATTTTGATAAGCTGGCCGAATACACCAAAAGCCATAATAAAGCAGTCTTTTTAGATAAGTGTATCTTCTGGTGGCAGATATCCAACTACACGCTTAATGATGGGGAGATTTGGTTTACCAGGACCTTATCACAAATGGCTAAAGACTTAGCCTTATCAGAACGATCTATTAGTCGCTACTTAGAAGAGTTTGAGCAAAAAGGATTAATCGAGCGGGCATGCAAGCTCAGTGCATCGACTAAAAATGGCTTTCGTGTCACAAAACGCCTCTATATTCGAGTGACCCAAAAGCTACTTGATTTGCTTCAGATAAAAGATGAAACAATAAAGTCGACTGATACTCATGTAACCCATTGCTCTTTTTTAAATCAAGATGGCGAGATCGAAAAAGACAAAAAGTCGGTATTTATAAATAAAGAAAAAGATCATAATTATCCAGTTAACAGTACAGTTAGTTGTAAAGAAAATGTGGAAAAATTGTCTAAGCCCCTTAACCAATCACACCATCCAATCTATCAAATTGAAAAAATAATTGGGGAGAGGGTAGGGGAACGAACAAAAAATTATATTAAGGGAATGATGAATAATTTAAGTCATGAGCATCAAGTTCACTTTTCATCACCTGAGCAAACCTTTGCAGAAATTATTTTTACATTAATAAATCAACCGCAGCTAAAGCAGGTTGAGACTATCCAGCATAAGGTGCAAATTATTGCTAAGCTTTTACGAGAAAAGCGTTGGCGTACACCGAAGGGCTTTTATAATCACGCTGATTACGGCCAATACTTTAAACAGACATCTATCAAGTTAATGGCTAAAGAAAACAAGCAAGGCGCTTTATCTGTAAAAAATTCCCATTTTGAAAAAAACCGTTTGCTTAAACAAAAGCAAGACGCATTAGGGAGCATTCGACACGCTATCCATAGTGAAAAGAGATATTTAGAGCTGGCGCTACAAGAGCAACAGAAGGGTATTGATAAAAAAGCCTTGCTCGATTCTATCAAACGGCAACTCAATCAATTAGAAAATGACGCGTTTAGCCTTACCAAGGATATTACAACGCTTGAGCAGGAGCTCGCCCCAGCGTTTGAAGCAGGACCTGATAGACGTAGCGAAAAAACGCACCAATTAAATCAACTCCAAGATAAAGCAGATATATTGCGGTTAAGTATTAATCAACAATTTGAAAAACTCTGTGAAACGATTGAACTTTTACCAAAAGGGCATAAGGCAATTGATACACAGCAACAAGCCTATGAACACTTGCAAACCGAACTTATTCGGCTTGAAAATACTATTTCAGAGCTAGAGTATGATTTGTATACCCATCATGCGGCTTAGAAGAGGTGAAGCTTAGTAAAGAAAAGCTGGTTTAGAAGGGAAGTGAGACCAATGATTGAGTTATGTTGATATGTTTATTTCGCACTGCAATATATTATTCACAAATTCTGTGGATAAAGCTGTGTGGTATTTATATAAAAAGTCGCTGGTAACTAAGCTAAGTATGAGTTGAGGATTTGAAAGCTAGATAATAGTAAATTAACTCATAAAATAGACAATTATTTTAGCACATTAGCTAGGATAAGAAGATTATTTGGTTAAGTTATTACATTATTAAAAAAATAACAGAGAAAAATATGACGTCAGATATTACTTTACGTAAAGCGCTAATAGAGGATATTCCAAACTTCCTGCCTTTAATAGAGCAATTAGGGTATCCACAATCGCTTGAAATTTTAAAAGCACAATTTGAGATTTTTACTAAACAAAACGGTTATGAGATTTTTCTTGCTGAAAAAGCAGGTGTTGTTGTTGGTTGGGTGGCATGGTCAAAAAGCTATCTTTTTGTTTCGCCTACTACACGGATTCATATTGAAGGATTAGTCGTTGATAAAAATTTTAGAGGTCAGGGTATTGGAAGGAAATTAATGGAGAAGGCTGAAGAATTCGCAAAGCAGTCAAACCCTTGTATCGTTGATCTTACTTCGGGTTTAAGAAGAGCAAAAGATGGCTCTCATGATTTCTATAAATCTATTGGTTATCATAATGAAGGGTATATGGCTAAATTGTATTTAAGAAAGGAAATTTTCTAAAATCTGCCACAAAAACTAATCTAAGTAAGAGTAATCATCGTTGAGGATTCTTGCAGAGGGCTTATAAACTATTTTTCTATTCAGATTTTTAAGTTTATTTTCAATTTAAGCTTGAGTTTTAAGTCACCTAAACAAAAAATAACTATCAATAACCAGTTCCACTTCAAAAGATTAATTTATAATTTTTGGGAGTAGGTTAGGGGCAGTGCCACAAGTAATAGTTTCTAGCGATGATTTTTTATTTAACATCCTTAAAAGAATGTATTTTAACTAAAAAAGGTCCTCTTAGCAAAAATAAAAAAAACTGACGTTCAAAAATGCATGCGGTTATTGAAGAGGTCCTCAAGGGTTATTTTAGGATGTTTTTTATAAATCTAAGTCCTCTGACAACTGAATAGGTAGATAAGCTTATAGTCTGTACCTCTATTAATGTCATCTCTTTAAATATGGTTTTTTTATACCTATTAGGTGCATTGTCTATAATAAGAATGTAATAGAAGCTAGGTAGTTTTGTAATGAAATATTATATTTGTGGTATTGAGTTAGAAAATTTTAAAAAATTACCCTTAGTAGATAAGGCTTATCATATTGGGCAACATTTAGCACAAATTAATCAGGATGCTAAAGTTGCACTTGGTGAATCATATACACTTATTATTGTTTTACAAGAGTATGCTCTTACAGCTTCCTCAGTTACTAAGGAGGAAAAGAATCAATGCCTTGAAATTCTTCAAAACTATGTCAATAAATATGAAAATCTAATTTTAGTTCCAGGTAGTTTTTCTTTTTACACATTACAGGTATTAAACTCTAAAAAGCAAGAACTAAAAAAAAGGAAATTGCTCGATAATTATCAGAAAAATGATGATTTAAGTTTAATCGATAATCATACAAAAGAGCAAAAAGAACTCGCTTATGCAGCTGCTCAGCAAGTTGGTATTACTTCAGCGGTTGTACACCATACGGCTTATATTTTAAGTAAGGGTGATATGCAGAAGCATCATAAATCTGTTCCTTGGCAAGAGTGTGATAAATTAGAATTACCGAAAGATAAACGCAAGCTTGTGAAACATTCAATTTTTAAGATTGGAGCAGATAGCCCTATAAAGTATGTAACATTAAGTGATAAAGAAAAAATCTCTTTGGCAGTACTTCTCTGTAGAGAGCATGGTTAGGATACAGAATATGCTAATAGAGCCTTAATTAAAAATCCCCCAGATGTCCAAATTATTATTTCTGACAGTACTGAATTGCAGCTAAGTGATGCCTATGGTGCTTTGATAATCTATATGGATAGTTATTATGGTTTAAAGGTTTTTAGAAACAATGCGCGAGAATTCGCCAATAAAATTGAATCAATTGCAGCAAAACTATATTCATTAGACTATTTACCAAGCAAAACAGTACAGCAAAGCTCTACAGATATTGAAGTAACTGATTACCATTATATTAAGATATCGCAAGAGGGTTTGGATATATAGTTTTTAAATTTAACTTATAAATTCCCAGTTTGGAGAAAAGCTTTTCACAATAAATTCGGTATTTAATTAAGTAACTAAATTTTTTTATTAATCAGTGGTTAGAGAAATTATTTATGAAGAAAGCTATAAATATTAAGTACTTTAAAATATCAGCAGGCGTTACCTTAAAAAGTTTTTTAAACTAACAGAAATGGAATATATAATTTTTGCACCTATTTATTTGTATAGCGAAAAACGACCGTTATTAGTAATATAATTTGTATACAGTTTTCACTTTATATATTTAATATGTTCTGTATAATTTAATTCTTAAATATGGTTAATTATTAACATGCATCTTAAATGGATAAATTATGGCCAAAACTATTGCTTATATTCGAGCCTCAACTGATAAACAAGATTTGAACAACCAAAAATTAGAAATCTATGAGTTTGCTAAGAAAAATAAATTAGTAGTGGATGATTTTATCCAAATGACTATTTCAAGTCGGAAGACGATTAAAGAGCGACGAATTGACGAAATGCTCTCGGTTCTTAATCATGCTGATACCCTCATTGTCACCGAACTGAGTCGCCTCGGTCGAAGTACGGCAGAAGTGATTGGGCTTATTAATGAGTTAATTAAAAAACAAGTTCGAGTGATTGCTATCAAACAAAATCTGGATATGAAGCAGCATGATATGACCTCTAAAGTGATGATTACGCTTTTTTCACTGTTTGCTGAACTTGAGCGTGATTTAATTAGCATGCGAACGAAAGAGGCGCTTGCCAGCAAACGAAGAGAAGGTATTCGTCTAGGTAAGCCCAAAGGAACGATTCAGAAAAGTAAGTTTGATAAAGATGTCGATAAAATCAGAGAGTTACTGAAATTAGGATTATCGGTTAGAAAAATTGCTTCCTATTTAGGTTATAGTAATCATATCGGCCTTAACATGTATGTTAAGAAACGTAATCTTAGACAAGCAGCTTTTTTATTATGACTCGTTTAATTTAAGAGGGATTATCCTTATTTATACAAAATTTAAATATTAGACTTCTTTCCAAACCCGCTGCAACGAGTGAAGAACGAGGAGACAAGGAGCGCAGAACCGCAGTGTACACGTTAGTACATGAGGATTCGAGCACCGTATCGACGACGCAATTCGCCGATGCAGTAGGGTTTGGAAAGAAGTCTATTTAATAAAAATTAATTTATAGGTTCTACCCTAGTTAAAAGTGGGTAAAAAATCATTGACAAGGTAGTCGTTTTTCATACTTGGTATTGCTATTGTAGCCTTTTTGAGCTACAATATATTCAATGCTAATTGATGGTGTAATAATGAAGACTGAAACTGTAAGGGCACGTATTGAGCCCTCTTTAAAGTATGAGGTTGAGGGCGTTTTAAATAGTCTTGGTTTAACTATGTCAGAGGCTATTGAGTTATATCTTTGTCAAATAAAGTTACGGAAAGGTATTCCTTTCGATATAAGAATACCAAACGAAGTAACTCTTAAAACGTTCAATAGCACAGATAAAGAAAAGAACTTAAATCGGTATGATAATCCTAATGAGATGTTTAATAATTTGGGAATTTAGACTTTGTTAAAACCGATAACAACGAAGCAATTCGAAAAAGACGTTAAGTTGGCAATTAAACGAGGTAAGAAAACAACTAAATTGCGGGAAGTCATGACCATGCTACTTAAACAAGAAAAACTGCCTATTAAGTATCGAGATCATAGCCTTACAGGGAATTATGTTAATCGTCGTGAATGCCATGTCGAACCTGATTGGCTACTTATCTATAAACTTGAAAATGAATTCATTATTTTTGAAAGAACAGGAACTCATTCGGATTTATTTAAATAAAAAACATGGCCATTTAGGATTTGCCCATAAAAACGGTAGCCAGTATTTATAAACAAGTGGGAATTAAAGAGGATATAATATGATATATCCTATAATAATACATCAAGATGAGCACAGTGATTTTGATGTGATGGTTCCTGACATCCCTGGATGCTATTCCGCCGGTAGTACTTATGATGAGGCGGTGATGCTCCAAAAGAATTGATTGACCATTAAATATCCAATCCGAACTCGTAGCGATTAATGAATAATCCAATAACAATATCGTGCATTTTTTCGAGCTTAGAAAAGCAACTAATTTTTCTCGCTAATCGCTTTATTTTAGTACGAAATGTGAGGTGCTTGCGTTCAATTTGTTGTGTATTGGCCTTGGTAATCGTATGCTGTGAACGGGGTAATTTTCTGGTAATGATCTAAAAGAATTGATGTGTTAATATTGTGTTTTGATTGAAAGATAGAAAAGCAATGGCATTAATAGCAGTTGTTTTTCCATTATGCAGAACAAAAATGGTGGTTAAATTTGGATTAAATCGTCAGGGAAAGCAAAGGTATCAATGCAAGAATGAAGCATGCACAAAAAATACATTTATTCTTGCATATGTCAATAAAGGATGCCTGCCAGAGGTGAAAGAAAAAATTGTTGAAATGGCCTTAAATGGCAGTGGTATACGCGATACCTCACGAGTGCTGGATATTAGCATCACAACGGTGTTATCTGAACTTAAAAAAAAGAGTCATCCCTGCAAAACATAAACGCTACTTTGTTAAAGCAATTAGACTGTGCCAATCTCAATGTAGACCTTCTCCCAGCCGATGAAGTCGAGCTCGATGAGATGTGGAGTTTTGTTAAAAAGAAAAGCAATCAACGTTGGTTATGGCATGCTATTAATCATGCAAGCGGACAAGTGCTTGCCTATGTTTTTGGCGGGCGAAAAGACAAGATTTTTAGTCAACTAAAAGCGTTATTAATACCTTTTGGGATTAAACATTTTTATACCGATGACTGGGGCGCTTATGAAAGAAAATTACCAAGCTCACAGCACACAATTAGTAAAGCCAATACACAACAAATTGAACGAAAACATCTCACGTTTCGTACTAGAGTAAAGCGATTAGCAAGAAAAACTAGTTGTTTTTCTAAGCTCGAAAAAATGCACGATATGGTTATTGGCTTATTTATTAATCGCTACGAGTTCGGATTGGATATTTAATGGTCAATCAATTCTTTTGGAGCACTACCGTGAATATAGTTTATCAGATGGGTATTGCTTCCACCCAAACCCTCGGCCTTTACTTCGCTGGGTTAAATACCTTCGAAAGCGATTGTTAATGAAATGCTGAAGTCGCCTAAATGATAAGCTAGCATTGGTGTGAGTGTAATAATTTACCCATCCCAATACTCGTTCATTGATAAGCTTCACAAATTGTTCTGGTTTAATTGGCGCTCTTCGCGACGTGATTCGCTTTATTTTGTGGCGAATCGCCTGTTGTGATCGCTTTGTTGGAAAAATATAAATAATATTTTTCTTAACTTTTGGGCTTTTACGCTTCACAAAGGTATAGCCAATAAAATCAAACCCTTTTGTTAGCTTTGTGATATGAGTCTTCTCACTATTGATAGACAGCTTTAGCTGTAATGCTTCTTCCTTAAATGCATTCCAAGCCTTTAAAGCATCTTTGCGACAGACTAAGACAATATCATCACAGTAGCGATGTAATGTAGCACCAAACTTCTGAGGATAGTCCATTTTATGCCATTTTTGATCAATGACATTGAGGTAAATATTACTATACAGTGGTGATAGAGGAGAGCCTTGCGGTACTCCGATCTCCGTAGGCGTGATACTACCCTTTCTCATCTCACCTACTTTAAGCGTTTGTTTAATCAACGTTAACAGACTACTATCCGTAATTCGCAGGCTGATAAGTTCTAACAACTTATCATGAGGAATACTGGTAAAATAAGATTTAAAATCAATTTCAACAACGCCCCAGGCTTGGCAATATAAATCGCTGCGTAGTGCTTGACTGGCTTGTCTAGCATTTCTTTTAGGTCTATAGCCATAAGAACAATCATGGAAATCTGCTTCAAAAATAGGTTCAATTGTTAAGGAAAGAATTATGGGGCGGTGAATTTTGGTCTGACGGATATTATGTTTCGACTGTAGGTGAAGGCGGTCGAAAAATATGTAAAAAATCAAGGAAAGGAAAAGGCTACGGAGCAGTTGCGCCTCTTCTGATACCCCGTGGCTTGCCACGGGGAAGTTCATTAAAGCTCTTTCTAAGGCAGATGAAACATAATTATACATCATGGATAGCAACCCTCTTCCAATATATGCAACAATTGACCGGGGATTGATGATGAAGAGTTTTAAGGCGGGGTATGGGCATTTACTTAAGTCAAGCAAAACGCATTAATATCACTATGTCAAAAGTCATGCAATAAAAAATTGCTCTTCATTTTGTCCGATGCAGCACTTAACGGCGAGTATATTGCGTAAAATTTTAGATACATTAGATGTACAACTTGATAGAATAATAGCTAAAGAACGAGGTAAAGTGACTCCGTAAATGACTTTTGAAAGAAATAATCTAGTTAAGCTCAGCGGTTAATTACTTTAAATTCTAAATGGAAGTTTTAGGAGTTTTTGTCTAGGTAAGGTTTTGAATGTGTATTAGAAATAAGATTGCAAAAAGTTAATGTGCTAAATTTTTTAAGCGCTTAATGTTACTTAGATTAGCTGACATAAGTATTATTTATCTTAAATCGGTGGGCTCATGTTTATTGTTCCTACAACTTAATCTATTTGCTTGAAAATTTCATCAATGGCATTATTGCTATACCAAGTAAGGCGAGTAGGCAAAATAGCGCACCCGTCTTAAATGTAAAAGCAGACCCTAGCTGGTCCCATAATAGTCCAGCTATCCCACTCGCAATTAGCATGGCTATACCATTTAGTAAACTAAAAAAACCAAAAGCCGTCCCACGTAAATCAGTCGGGGCGGTATCAGCTACCATGGTTGCTAATAATCCTTGCGTTGCGCCCATATGCAAACCCCACAAACACACACCGATAAAAACCCAGGTTAAAGAGTTGCCGAAAGCCAACATTAAATCAGCAACGATTAAGATTACGAGGCCAATTATCAGTAATTTGTTATGGCTTATCATGTCAGCTAATTTTCCAAAGGGGTAGGCGCTGATTGAATAGATTAGATTCATCGCGATAAGGATGAGAGGCATCCAAGTTATTGCCAAACCCATCTGCTGAGCACGTAACAACAAGAATGCTTCACTAAACCGAGCTAACGTGAAAATCCCACCAATGACAACGACCCACCAATATCTCATACTTAATCTTTGCAGTTCTCGCCAATGAATAGGATTAATTTTTTTAGTTTTTGTGGATTGCTTAGGCTCCTGTACTGCCAACCATAACACCACAACAGAGAGTATTCCTGGAATGACTGCCACCCAAAATACTGCCCGAAAAGAATTGCCCAAAAATATCATCAATACTAGGGCCAAAAGAGGCCCGATGAAGGCACCCACTGTATCAAGGGATTGACGTAGTCCAAAAGCGGCTCCCAGCATGGTGGATGGTGCGATATCAGCAACCAGCGCATCACGTGGTGCACCTCGTATGCCTTTACCTATTCTATCAAAAATCCTAGCAACAAATACTAGGCCAACAGTTGATGCTATGGCAAACATTGGTTTGCTAATAGCGCCTATGCCATAGCCTAGTACCGCTAACATCTTCCGCTTATGCAAATAATCACTCATTGCTCCTGAAAATACCCTAACCATTAAAGCAGTGGACTCAGCAATACCCTCCATCAACCCCACTGTAAGCGCACTTGCGCCCAGCACTGAAACCATGAAGATAGGTAGAAGACTATGAATCATTTCTGAAGCGATATCAGATAACAGGCTAACAAAGCCAAGTGCCCAAATGCCTGAGGGCATTTCGGACAAGGCCCTTTTTTGTTTACTGTGTATGGTCATGTAATTTTTTGTAGAAAAGTAGTATACGTTTATTATCTAATTCGCTACTACCCAAAGTAAATGGGCAGAATTACAAACAATCGAACAAAGGCAAAGCAACCCTTAATTTGTTCTCGTATTTTACAAAAAGCGATATTTAATCATGCGTTGCTAAATATTAGACGTGTCTAATTACCACTAAACGACTCTAATCGACCATCCAGTTTCTTTGCGCGGCTCGCCTCATTAGGTAATCGACCGACTAGTAGAATATTAAATTATCTCGTTTATTCAGCAGTGAGATATTTATAAGGCTTAGTTGTACCCATGCCTATGATGAACGTCTGGATAATGGGGATGAGAATACCTTATCGTTTTATGATAATGGTGAAGGGTATGTGGCTCTTTACCATCCCATGGCAAGCCATGCTAATAAGGCCGTGATGACTGCTCAACGAGATTGTTGCCACACTCGTTTGCTGTAAGCCAAACATTAATAATATCGGCCCTACAATCCCACCAAAACTGATAGCACCCTTTGTAGTGAAATAGTTGAGCCTGGCGATATTTTTTCTGCTATATTAACTGATTCACTAACATACAATACTGATTAAGGATAATCATGTTTGGCTGTTATCATTATTGCTTTGAGCATGGTAGTTCGGCGCTTAAAGTGACCTTTCTTTATGATAAAGCGCAACTCTTTAATACCCGAGAAGAAGAAAAAGCTTATATTAAGGTGTTAGATATCTACAAAGATGAGCAGCTATTAACCTTGTCAGACTTGCCGTTTACGGAGCAAGCCTTTGTTAAATATCAATGCTTAGATTATTTAAATCACCACCAATTACTGCATACCAATTATTTAATTTTTATAGGCTAATAGCATTTTTTTGTTAGAATTTGATGTCAAAGGTGGTTATTTTAGAATGAAGGAAAAATCCTAACATCTATCTTTTATTAGAGCACAAGCCCTAAACGCGGTGGTTTTAATTTTATAGGTTTTTTTATTCATAGACCGTTTTTGAATATCTTAAAATTTTTCTTAGCCTGTTATTTAATTGCTTATAATAATCAATAAATCAACGTCTGTAATAGGTGTAAAGCGACTTTTTTTAAGATAATAACGGACGAAGCACTTTGTACTTTCATTTAAATTCACACTTCCATGATGAATATAGATGTGCAAAATAGAACCCGTATTGAATACCTATTTATTCTTTCATGATAAGCAAATTCAGATTTAAAATAGATTTTTTGAAAAATGTTCAACTCTTGATATCAAATAGACTTATAAAAACTTTATGGAGAACTTGCGTACAATAATAAGCACATGTACAATTATAGGTACAAACACTAATTTATTGAGAAACCATTATGGATGTATTAAGCTACTCTGCTTTAAGAAATAATTTAGCAAGCACTTTAGATAAAGTAAATGAAGATCATGTTTCTATCCTAGTTACCAGACAAAATGGAAAACCAGCCGTCATTATGTCTTTGGAAGATTTTAAATCTTACGAGGAAACGGCTTATCTGATGGCAAGTCCAAAAAATGCAGAACGACTGAGTCAAGCAATAGCTGCAGTCGAATCTGGAAAAACAAAAAAGCATGGAATGATTGAAGAATGATTTTATCATGGGCTGAAAATGCATGGGAAGATTATCTTTATTGGCAATCAACGGACAAAAAAATGATCAAGCGGATTAACGCACTTATAAAAGATATTCAACGACATCCATTTGATGGAATAGGTGACCCGGAACCATTAAAACATCATTGGTCTGGGTATTGGTCACGCCGAATTGATAGAGAACATCGAATTGTCTATAAAACAACTGATGAGGCGCTTTATATTGTGCAGTGTCGATACCACTATTAAACACGAGATTAGTAAGGAGGCTGCAATGAAAACCGATATCTTTTGCACTTTGAGATTGGGTATACTCTGCATGTAAAAAAAGTGTCTACTTTACCAAGCGCACGATAATCCAAACACTTGTAATCTATTAACATGCATTAAAACAGCATGAAATTTGCCAACTTCTTTTGTATGTTTTATACACAAAAATTACACTGTTAAGTTGGGTCTAAGTTGCTGACCTATAGTTCGCTTTAGCAATTAAGATAGTAA
This sequence comes from Legionella sp. D16C41, assembly GCF_048541585.1. Lineage (NCBI taxonomy): Bacteria > Pseudomonadati > Pseudomonadota > Gammaproteobacteria > Legionellales > Legionellaceae > Legionella > Legionella sp. D16C41. The sequence goes on from NZ_CP183308.1 coordinate 40,001, forward strand.
CAACAACTTCTAAGAGAGGACCTAATATTTAACACTGTTGCAATTGCATCGCATAAGCATTAATCACTCTAAGCGTTGACTTAAAGGCTATTCAAAGCCTATTTATATGACTTCAACCTCTTCTGCTTGTACGCCTTTTTTCCCTTGGCCGACTGTAAAGCTAACGCGCTCCCCTTCGGTTAATTTTTTAAATCCACTCGTTTGAATTGCGCTAAAATGGACAAAGTAATCTTTACCGCTACTTTCAATAAAGCCAAATCCTTTGTCTTCATTAAACCACTTTACCTTACCACGTATTTTGTCTGTCATTCCTTTTCTCATAAAGTTTGCAATTTCAATGTAGCAACTAATTTTTAAAAACCAAAAATTTACCTGCTTTTATTAAATTAATTTAACGCTTTTTAGTGAGAATTTAAAGAGAAATTTTAGATGACAAGGCAACGCGTTACGCTTGCTTATTGCTATCATAGACACAAATTGAGCCATTCGTGGCTTTTTGTTTGGCAGCATAACAGGCAACATCAGCTTCTCTAATAACGTCCGTGATGGAAGAAGAATCGGGGTTTAATTGAGAAATACCTATTGAACAACTTATAGTGATTAGTTCTTTAGAGAGACCTTGCTGAGTAAGGTGAATAATGTCTTTTGCAATGTCACACGCTTTATCAATGGATACGTTCTCCATCAATATGATAAATTCATCCCCACCATAGCGTACTACAATATCGTCTTTGCGTAACAGCTGTTTTAACAATTGCCCAAAATTTTTTAATACCACATCCCCGGCATCATGGCCGTAGCAATCATTAACTAATTTAAAATTATCCATATCAATAAATAAAATCACGAGTACTTTATTACTCTTTTTCATTGCTTGAAATCGAGTATTAAGCACATCAAAAAGATGGTCGCGCGTGTTACAACCTGTTAGCCCATCATGCTTAACACGATGCTCAAGCGCTTCAAATCGGGACGTTAAATCATCCATGCTTTCTATTTTTTAATTGTCTTTGTCATTAATTGAGAGGATAAATAAATATAAAAACCACCCAGTAAAAAAATAGTTGCATAAAAATAATTAAGGCAATGGGGGTCAATATAAACGCCATAGATAATACAGCCACTGTAGCCTAAAATGAAAAGCCCAATAAGACTTAAGTAGGCAACCCAATAATTTTGGTAGGCTTGGGTATGCTGAAGCAATCTTTGGATTAAATGCCCTCCTTTTAAAAGAAATAAAATACCTAAAATAATCATTGTTATAGGAATAAAAAGAGTATTCATTTTATCACCAAGCAATCCTTTTATTATTCAGTATAAGGGCTTGGCGGTCTTTTGCCAGTGCGACCGATAAAAGGATGGTCTTTTTTTAAAATAAAACGTCATTTAAGGGGCATAAAAACACCTCACTAACCTTTGCTCTTTCTTTAAAAAGGTCTATGGTTAAAGAGATTTTAATAGTTAACAAGGAGCGTTTATGTTTAAGAAAACACTCATCGCAAGCACACTGGCGATTTCATTTCTACTGCCTATAGCCTCTTGGGCTGAGGATAATGGCCCTTGCATGTCAGACTCAATATCAACATGTCAATCCATGATGGATAAAATGATGATGGAGACGTTAGGTAAAAAAGACAGCCAATATGACAAGCGCTTTATTGACTTAATGATTCCGCATCATGAAGCCGCCCTTATGATGGCAAAAGATGCGCTAAATAATGCAACTCACCCTGAAATTAAAGAGATGGCACAAAAAATTATTGATACGCAAGAAAAAGAAATTCAGCAGTTAAAAGCATGGCGTGCGCAATGGTATGGCAGTGACCAATCAAGCGGACAGTCTGGGCAATCTACCGATAATCACATGTCACACTAACCATTAAACTAAGGAAGCTAACATGACACACCACCAATATGAATTATGCATTAAAGCATGTCAGATGTGTGCCGTAGAATGCGAACATTGTGCCGCGGCTTGTAGTAAAGAAGATAACGCCAAAGAGATGGCTCAATGCATCGCGCTTGACCGCGACTGTGCTGCCATTTGTGCCCTTGCCGCTCAAATGATGGCGCGCGGCTCTCAGTTTGCAAAAGAAGTTTGCCAATTATGCGCTCAAATATGTCGAGCCTGTGGCGATGAATGCAGCAAGCATAAGCACATGGAACATTGCAAGCGCTGTGCAAAAGCGTGCTATCAATGTGCAGAAGAATGTGAAAAGATGGTTTCTTAATTTAAAAATTAAAGGCCCTTGAATGTATGACAATGGCCTTTAACATGCACATCAAAAAAAGTGAGCGATGAAGCGGCAATAAAATTCTTTCTATCTTTATCGTCTGCACTGATAAGCAATACCCTCTAAGGTATGGGTGTCTACTAAATGTGTTTTGGGGTTGCCCGTATACGTTGCTTTATCATTGGTAATAACCAACGTATTACCCCCTAATTGCGCAGTCTTATTTTTTAGCATATTCACTTCATCTTGATATAAATGCTCATGCGACTGATAGGCTTGACTAACCCCATTCACATCAGAAGCCATTATTTTGCCTAAATTTTTACACTGTTTAATTGCTGTACGCGATTGAGCAACAGTGACAAGGTGTGCTTCAGGCAATAGCGCTGCATTATTACTGCAACTTGTCAGTGCCAGCCATACAACAGGTAAAGTACCATAGGTGATTTTTCTCATGTTAATTGACTCTCCTTTTATTTAAATCTATTTATATCTTTAATGTGTCGAGTGTTGCATGGTTAAAGCAGGTACCTTAACGCCTGAATAACTCATAATTGTCATCATGCCACTTTCCTGATGATAGAGCATATGACAATGCAACATCCAATTGCCTGGATTATCGGTATCAAATTGTACTTTAACTGTGGAGTTAGGTCGTACTAAAACGGTGTCATGGAGCAATCCGCCATCAATTTTTTTACCATCAATTTCAGTGACTTCAAACACGTGACCATGCAGATGCATCGGATGAGCCATCATCGTCTTGTTGTTAAACACCATTTCCACCCGTTGATTATCACTCACCTTTAATGGATTAATCTTAGGCCACACCTGATTATTAATTGTCCAAACATAGCGCATCATGTCGCCTTCTAAATTAACCATTAACGTTTGGCCAGGGGCTTTTTTTGGTAAAGGCGTTGCCGCTTTAAATTGAAATTCTTGGTCATAGTTAAGCGCTCCTGCTGTTGACACGGCCCGTTCATTAAGTAATGGAATTTTAGCATTTGGCGTTGCTAAAATAAGTCCTGTTTGCAACTTGGTCCCTTCACCTTGTGCAAGAATGGGATAAGCATTAACGCCCACTGGAATGGTAACCATGACATCAAGACGTTGTCCGACGGCCAACTGAAACTGGTTGCCTTTCACAGGCTTTATCGCTTCACCGTCAATCGCAATCGCTTCCCCTGATAGAAAGCCCGTGTTTATAAAAAAATTAGTCATGGCAGCGCCTGCGATAAAGCGCAAACGTACCTTATCGCCTGGCTTAACTTGGATGACTTCAGGATTTTTTAACGTCCGGTAATTAGTTAAAAACGCATCATATGCCACATCATTTAAATCAGTCGCTGTTTGTTTTTTCATCGGCATGCCAGACATCCCATTACCATGTTGCATACCAGGCATGTTTCCTTTTTTTAACTCAGCAAAAATAACCTCTGGCTTTTTAAAACTAAAGTCCCCAATAAACACGGTGACTTCTTTGTTAGAAGGCACATCATTGGGGTCTTCAATAATCAACGGTGCGGATAAAAATTGCTGCACTTGTAAATCATGATGCGAATGCATCCAATAAGTGCCTGATTGCTTAAGCTTAAAGCGATAATGATATCCTCCCCCGGCAGGAATGGGCGGCTGTGTGACATAAGGCACCCCATCTTGATTATTAGGCACGATTAACCCATGCCAATGAAGCACAGTTGGTTTATCGGTTTGATTTTTAACCGTTACGTCAAACATCTCACCTTTCATACCTCGATAACCCCACGTACCATCCGGTTGCTCAATACGAAACAAATCCACACGCTTCCCATTGACTTGGACTTGATATTTTTTAATAAGCAGTTGAGAGGGCGTGGTTGCTTGAGTAGACAAGGCGTTTGTCTTAGCAACCGCTGCATTGAAAGCGAGCATGGTCAATACCATGCTCTTTAAGGTATTAGGTAATAGCATGATAAAAAGTCCTTAATTAGCGGGAGGCAACTGATAAACTACTTAACATTTTTTGTAATTCACTCCAGTTAACAAAAGAAAAGGCACACTTAAACTAAGACGTGCTTGTAAAAATAAGTGACACCTTACTAAATGAAGCATAGATTTTTCAACTTACCTTTTTATTTATTAGCTTAATTATTAGTGAATGCATATTAATAATTTTAGAATTTTTCCTTATCAGCTAGGTTAGTAGCCAGGCTACAAAAGTTATCTTTATCAGGGCTTTTTTTATATTCAGTTTGTAATGTTGTATGTTGAATATTAAATTGCGTTAGCAACATTTTCTGAACGTTGACTCTTACTAACTCTCCGCTAGCCTTTGTATCGATGACAAGATGTGCTGTGAGGCTAATTTTATTACTTGTAATAGCCCAAATATGTAAGTCATGTACTTCTACTACCTCTTCTACTTGTGCCATTTTATTTTTAATTTTTTCTAAATCAATACCTGCTGGTACGCCTTCTAACAGAATATTAATCGTCTCTTTTAAGAGCAGCCAAGTGCGAGGCAAAACCCATAAGCCAATTAAAACAGCAATAGCAGAGTCTATCCAACCCCATCCGAAAAATCGGATGAAAAGTGCCGCTATAATAACGCCTAAAGAGCCTAACATATCACTCCATACTTCAAGATACGCACTTTTAAGATTTAGGCTTTCATCCTTAGTCCGAGATAAAAGATACATTGAAATTAAATTAACGATTAAGCCAATGGAGGCTATAATTAACATGCCTAGAGAAGAAATCTCTGGCGGTTGCTTTAACCGCTGATAAGCCTCAAATAAAATATAGAGTGCTACTAAAAAAAGCAAGCCCGCATTAAATGCAGCTGCTAAAATTTCAAAGCGATAATAACCAAAGGTACGACGAGCATCTGCTGGACGTCGGCTTACTCGTATAGCAATCAATGCAATTACAAGGGCCGTTACATCTGTTAGCATATGCGCTGCATCCGATAATAAGGCAAGGCTTCCTGTGATAATTCCGCCAACCACTTCAGCAATTAAAAACCCGCCTGTTAATAAAAGAGCCAACCAAAGTGAGCGCTCCTTTGAAGACTCCTTTAAATCTTGATGAGCAGCTTTATTCATTATTTCTCCTAACAAGGCTAATAGATTACTCTTTTTATTTAAAGCGATTTATGTATTTCTTTACCATGCATAACTATTTTTTGCTCAGTTTTGTGAGCAAACATATCATATAAAACCACACTAACATTGTTTGGGATGGGTTGCCTCCACACTGATTCTTTAAGAGCATGAGAGGCTTGCTTATAACCTATATCTATATTTTTTTTAACAGCCGCTTCAGTAAAATTATAGTCCTTAGATGAACGATCGCTCTTCTGCGCATGGCGGTGAAACTTTACTAGCGTCATTTTTGTTGTACTTCCCATTAAAGGGACATTTTTATACTGAGGCTTCTTTTTATGATAAGCTGGTAAAAGATTATAAATTTCTTTGAGTGTATAGCGTAAATCCTGATTTTCGCAAAAATTATTTAAACTATGCTGATAATTGCTGTTATAAATAATTTCTTTCTGTTTTAACAGTACCTTATCTAGCGAATTCGGCAAGGCTCCATCAGGGTCAAAAAGCTGCATCATAAAACAAAGGGTATTTACACTGGGCAAATCATTTAATATTATTTCAAGCGAGCTGTTATTCACTAAAGCACCATCCCAGTAATACTCATTGTCAATCTTTACTGCTGGAAAACCTGGAGGTAAGGCACCACTAGCCATGATATGTTCGATTTCAATATACTGCTTTGCTGAATCAAATTGCACTTGTTGACCGGTGCTTAATTGAACCGCCGATAATGTTAGACGCATCTCGCCATTATTAAGAATATCGAAATCAATTAACTCCTTAAGCGTCTCTTTCAACAACGAAGTATCATAAAAGCTCACGTTGTCTGGTGTCTCTTGAGATAAAAAATGAGGGTTAATTGGCCTTGGAGAAAAAAACCCTGGCTGCCCCCAAAGCAGAGCGACTTGAGCTTGCCAAACATCATTTAATTCACTCAGATTCATTGGATTAAACAATAAAGGCCACCAATTTAAATAACTAGGTGTGACAATTCTTTGCCAAAATTCTTTTAATTTTGGCAGGCGCTTCTCTGGCTTATTGCCTGCTACAATAGCAGCATTAATAGCCCCAATAGAAATTCCACTTACCCAGTTAACTAAATAGCCAGCCCTCCATAGCGCTTCATAAACACCGACTTGAAATGCCCCTAAAGCACCGCCACCTTCAAATAAAAAAGCAATCCTGTCCCATTTTTTGTCATCTTTATCCATTATTTAGGCTCTGTATTTTATATTTGATTTATCTATTTAAAAGACAAAATACCCAAGATGAGCTAGAGTAATTTTTTTTCAAAAAGCTTATCTTAATTTAGAGTCCTCTTGATAACGTGCCTGCTTCAAGGCTATTACCTACTAAAAAAATTAATTAAATTTATTTACTTCAATCCTTGGATAGACACCTAGATAGAATTGCTAAATTCAATCTAACATAGCTAATACAAATTTTAATTCTTTTCAAGGCTCGCCTTATTCGTTATTTATTTTGATGTACATGCCCACCATCGCCGCCAAAATCACCTGGATAAATCTCTGACTTAGGTTCTTGCTTAGTAGTCTGATTGCAAGCTATGAGATTTAAACTTAATAATAATGAACTCATTAAAAAGAAAAGTTTTTTATACCTTAGATGACTCATTGATAACTCCTTATCATCAAAGGGTAGCTATATCCACCATACTATAATCCATATCGGTAATATAGTTTTTTTCATTAAGTAATTACCTTAATAAGATTAGATAAATTTAATAAGCGCAAACCATTGGCAACTACAATTAAACTTGCCCCATATCGGCAAAAACAGCCATCCAAAGTGTAGCCAAACCGCCAAGTACTAAACTAAAGAAAATAATTTTAATGATAATGGATAAGCTAATATTTTGCCGTAAAATGCGTGCAGTTTTACGGCTTAAGTCTATATAGTAGGGCAGCAACATTAAATTATCATTCATTAACGCCACATTCGCTGTCTCTAACGCTGTGGACGTTCCTTTGCCCATGGGCAAAACTAATGGATGCCCCTTAGATTAATCCCGTCACTAAACATCCCATCTGTTTTATATTGTTCTAACAAGCGATTGATAGCTTGCATTTTTTTAGCAGGTAAAATATTGGCTTTCACTTCATCAATACCCATAAGCCTGGAAATAGCATGCGCCGTAATAGCATTGTCGCCTGTTAACATCACTGTTTTTATGCCTTGACCGTGCAAGGATTTAATCGCTTCTTGGCTTTGAGCACGAAGGGTATCGGCTACGACAAAAATAGCCAATACGGTTTTACTATTGCTCAATATCACCGTGGTTTTTCCTTCCTCTTCCAACCGCTTCAGGTATTTCTCTACTCTTAAGCTCCAAAGTTTATTGTCTTCTGCCAACTGATAATAAAGTGCTTGATTAATAAATTTTTTTATACCACGTCCAAGCAGCGCCAAGAACTTCTCTACATGAAGTAGAGGTTAATTAGGGTGCTCTTAATTAAAGTATGAAACCAAGGCCTGTGCTACTCAGGGGCTTTTCATGAACAATTTTAAAGCAATAGCAGGGTCAAAAGATAATCCAAATTCCAGCTAACCTGCTTTAACCTAGATCGAACACTTCGTTTTTTACCTTCAGGTAATTTTGACTTTACCAGAAATAATAAAAGTCGTTTGATTTTTGCAAAATTAGTAGCAGCAATTTTATCATATTTTTTGTCCGCATCGTGTAAATGTACATTAAGTTCCCAATGGTATTCATTTTCAATGGACCAGTGATTTCTAACATAAGATGCCAACTTACTGCTAACCTCATGATTGCTTACATACTAACGCCATTGAGCAGTAGTTCCCGTTTATTGTTCTCTGATGAAATGGTTTCTGTAGTAATAATGGTTTTAATACCTGGAAGTTAGACCAGCCATGCCTTCTCTGGCAAAGAAAAAGCAAAATAGCGATATCTTACCAGTCGGCCATGACTATCGTCAAATTGGTCTTCAATTAAATTGACTGGCTTCTCACCATATTTTTTTGAGTAATCAACAACCGCATTAAATAATAATGGCTGATTGTTCTTTAACCCAATTACAAAATTCCCTCCTTTGCTCAGAATAGATTTTAGAATACTTGTCTGGTCGGATAAGTAGTGACTGTTACTAATCACCACTCTCCTAAGAACCGTGCATGCGAGTTTCCCGGCACACGGCTCAAGCCTTTATGAAGCCATTAATTGACCCAGCAACTTCTTCTCCGCATCATATCGTTTTTGTTCGGTAATCTTCATTTGCTGTAAGTTCATACGGCGTTTTTGAAAATATTCCTTATCGTCAGGCAAAAAGGGATTAGCCTTTGCTCTGATTTTGATATGTCGACGAATGGGGGTGTACCCAGCTCTATATAGTGGATATATCTGTTTATCTCCATTATTTTTCTTATAGAGGGTGCAAAACACCCATTTTTGGGTGCCAACTCAGGCAAAATATTTGTCTTTTACCCAACGTGCACCTTTGTTCGGGTGTCTTCTCTTGGCCCATCGCCACAGCATCCAGAAGATAGCATTGTCTACGTATTCAAAACTTTTTTGCGATACCCCATGCCTGTAGTAGTTTACCTATCCTCGTATTTTAGGATTGATAGCTAGTAAGAGCTTTAGTGTCGTGCTAGTTTTGTTGGCATTGATGACTTCTTGAATACTTGCTAGAAAGCTTTTTATACTTTCTTTACTTGGCTTAGTCAGTAACTTTTTATTGTACTTCCTAATATTGAACCCAAGAAAATCAAAACCCTCATCAATGTGTGTTATTCGCGTTTTCTCCTCCGAGAGTTCTAAGCTTCTTTCAGAAAGAAATCGTACAATAGCTGGTTTGATTTTATGTTCCAGTAACTCTTTTGTATCCGCTGTTACAATAAAATCATCGGCATATCTCACTAAGTGAACTTTATCGGCTTTCTTAGTCATCGAATAAATTAAGTATTCCATGCCATCAAGCACCATATTAGCCAACGTTGGCGAGATAACGCCGCCCTGTGGGGTTCCAGCAGTTGTTTCACACCATTGATTTTCGTAGACATATCCAGCTTTTAACCATTTACTTAAAGTTATTTGATCCGTAGGAACACTTTCCTTCAACCACTCATGATTAATTTTATCAAAGCACGCTTTGATATCTCCCTCAAGAACCCACTGAGCCGATTTTTTCTTCGCTAATACACAGAAGCATTGTTCAATTGCATCCATACATCGTCGATATGGCCGAAAACCATAAGAGTGTTTATCTGCGACAGTTTCTGCTACAGGCTCCAAGGTTAATAAGTATAGCGCTTGCTGGGCTCTATCGTATAACGTTGGAATCCCTAATGGTCGTTGTTTACCGTTCTTTTTGGGAATCATCACTCGTCGAAGTGGCTGTGGTTTGTAGCCTCGTCGTTTGAGTGTTTTGACTGCTGTAATTTTCTGAATCGAGTCCTTCCAAAGGATGTTGTCAACCCCCGGAGTTTTGGCACCACGGCTTTCACTGACTCGCTTAACTGCAAGTAGTTTTGCATGATACGAGTGAGTGAGCATCCATTGCAATGCCTTAACTTTGCCGTAGCGCTTCTCTTTTGTTGCCTTAGCAATACGCATTTGCAGTCGCTTTACTTCTCTAGATACTATTGACCATTCGATGGTGTCCCAGTTTTCCAGATTAGCTGAAGGCGCACCAGTTGAATTACCTGTCATTTGCTTTCCCTCATACTTGCGATTCTTCAAATTCTCTTGCCATTAAAGACCAGATGAACGTCTGCTCACTTTCGTGCCAGGAAAAAAACCTGTATCTACCTCATTACAAGGTAGCATTTGCTTCTTTCATCCTCCTGTCCTGCTGCCTTATCAGTTTATCTCACAATAAACTTACCGATAAACTCGGGAGACAACAGGGTTTCCACGTTCCGATATCCTGACAAATTTACTTAGGCTCTTTCTCTCAACCGACAGAGGTATTATCCGAGATGCAGGAGGAACGCAACCTGCATACTTCTCTGCAGCACTATTTTGGTTAAAGCCTGTCAGCACTTTTGGCTCATTCGCGATAACGGTTGTTGTATGAAAGTTCACTTACATTAGCCATATAACTTATCCCTAGCTCCTCACCGCATAGTGCTTGCAGTTTTGGTTGCCTTTCACAAGGCTTCTTACGGTTTTCCGTGGCTACATTGTCCTTGACGCTTCACACCACTCCGTTGCCAGAGTCGCATGGTCAAGTAGGGAACTGCTATCGGAATAGCAGGTTAACTCAGGCGAACCCCTGGTTAACAGTCAGAATATCAACCTCGTGTCGCACACATCCTATGGCATCAATAGAAACAGTACATCCTTCCATTTCCAGCAATAATGGTATTGCCTTTATTTCATTAGATTTGTAGTCAATTGTTACATCAGCCAACACCAGCTTATTAGAAAAACTCCAGGCTCTGACCAGTTTTATGGCGCGTATTTCTTTTATAACTAACCCTAATGTACCTTCGATAAGCGTGCTCCAGACCGATGATCTAATGGTTGAAAACAAGCGTCGAAATGTACTTGTAGCAGGGACCTGTTTGTTAAATCCACATACCTTGAAAGCAATTACCGGCGTGATTCAGCAAAAACAACAATATCATCCCAACTTTCAGCGCCACAAAAAATTGCACAAATTGAAATAAATAAAAGAGTGGGTAAGGGATAAATTATTTTATTTACAACACAGGGATCTTCTATCGTAGATAACAAATCAATCACTGCTGACATTTAAAGTCCATGTAACATTAAAATTAGCAATTCTACATTATTATGCTTTAAAATTGTCCGTCAAAAGCCCCTGGGTCAGAAGCACAGGTAACAGCGGTGTTAATTTTGTTAATAGCAGAAGGACAATCGATAATAACCAAATCATAGTTATTGCGAATTGGCTTTATAGTGTCTCTTACTAGGTCTTTGAGGTTAGTAGATGATTGAGTCAACTCGGTATCTAATCTAGAGTTATTTAAATTAGAGGGATAAGGTGAAGGTTGTCTGATAACTCAACAATAGAATTTTCAACTGGCACCTTATCTCTGAATAAGTTTAGTCATACAGGTTTGTCCCGAGCCTCTACATTAAAGGCCGTGTTAAATTACCTTGTGGGTCAAAGTCAATAGCTAGAATCCTAGCTCGTAATGACTTGCTCTAACTGCTAAACAGAAGGAAAGAGATGTTTTTCCAACCCCTCCTTTAACAATCTGAAATGAAATAATGGCGCTAGGGTATTTAAATCCTCTTTCTTCAAAAAGCTTTCTTATGCCTTCAGAGGGTATAATTTTCCTACGGTTATTTAGTGTCGGTATATTATGCGACTTAAGCCCCTTGTAAACACCCTGAATAGTCATGCAGCCCAAACAATCGGCTAATTCCAAACAAGTAATCGTATTTTTGAACTTTTTCATGCCACCGTAATAACAAGTTCAATAAAAACATCATTTACTCATAATAAATGAAACCACGTTAATATTAAACAGTTATTTAAATATGATGTATGTGGCTTATAAAAGGATTTAGTAAGGTAACTATGGAGGCTGTGGTAGCGCGTATATTTATCCGGGTTTATTTATCTTCTTTTTTAATAAAAGATATATTTCCTGTTCTTTCCAAAATTGCAGAGTCAACTAAGGAATAATTCTCTGTGTTTAATTGTTGACGTAATTGAGCCAACAGATCATTTTCGCTAATGCTAAAGCGACGCATACTTTTATAATCTAATACACCATCTTTTATTAAATAATGGGAACATCCTTTAAATAAAAACCCTAGTTTAGTAAAGAAAAAGCAAAGCTTAGATAAAATAAGGTGAAGAATAATTAGGGTTAATAAGGCTTCAACTGTAATTCCTAGGGAGCTGGCACCAGCAATACCTCTGCTGATTATCCCTCCAGAAATAGCAATAATTAAAAAATCTAAAGGTGTGCTTATATTAAAGCGGTGGTTGGTGAATCGAAACAACAAGACACTCAAACAAAATAAAATAATACATCGAATCCATGAGCAAAAATAACTTGGATCGGTGTTAATCCAATGCAGATAATCCATAACTACTCCTGTTACTTTATTAACTATAAGGCGGCTGATATGCCATGTAAGAAAAAGATAGCAAAAATCAGTACAATAATTAAAAAAGCCGCCCATGGTAGCGATTTTTTTCTTTGATAAAAAATAATAATGAAAATAAGAATTAATAACCCAATAAGACCGCTCGTTATCCAAAAATTTACTGTCATTAGGAACCCCCATTACTGATAGAAGGATAACGCAATAAGCGAAGACCATTGGCTACAACAATTAGACTGGCTCCCATATCGGCAAAAACCGCCATCCATAAAGTTGCTATACCTCCTAGTGCCAAAACAAAAAATATTCCCTTAATTGCAATAGATAAGCCAATATTTTGACGAAGAATACGAATAGTTTTATGACTTAAATCAATATATAAAGGCAACCGTGCCAAGTCGTCATTCATAAGGGCTACATCTGCTGTTTCAAGAGCGGTATCGGTTCCTTTTCCCATGGCAAAACTTATCGATGCTTTGGCAAGCGCTGGCGCATCATTAATACCATCACCTACCATACCTACAGTTTTATATTGCTGTAATAAACTCTCTATAGCATCCATTTTGTCAATAGGTAATACATTAGCTTTGACTTCATCAATGCCGACTAATTTGGCAATAGCTTGTGCTGTAATTGCATTATCACCAGTTAACATGGTTGTTTTAATACCTTGTCGATGTAATTGCTCAATCGCATTTTTACTTGTAGCTCTTAGAGTATCAGCTACCGCAAACATCGCTAGCACTTTAGTGGAATTGCTTAATATAACGGTTGTTTTTCCTTCTTCCTCGAGTTGCTTAAGCAGTTTCTCTACTTCAGCGTTACACACTTGATTATCTTCTGCTAACTGATGATTACCTACATAATATAATTCCTGATTGATTATTCCTTTCACGCCTAGCCCAGGAAATGCAGTAAATTCGCCAACATTTAACAAATGAGAGTTGGGTTGTTTCTCTTTCCAATAGTTCATTAATGCATGCGCAACAGGGTGTTCTGAGTGACTATCAAGACTTGCGGTTAGTAATAGTAGATGCTCTTCATCGTAACTTGAATCATAAGCGATAAAATTAGTCACTTTAGGTTTACCTTCTGTTAAGGTTCCTGTTTTATCTAAGGCAATCATTTTTAGTTTATAACCGTTTTCCAAATAATTACCCCCCTTAATAAGTAACCCTTTTTTTGCTGCCGAAGCTAAGCCACTGACAATGGTTACCGGAGTTGAAATAACTAACGCACAAGGACAAGCAATAACTAATAAAGTCAATGCCTTATAAATCCAATCATAAAACGGATATCCTAGTGCCAAGGGTGGGACAAAGGCTATAATGACAGCAATCAATACCATGATTGGTGTGTAATATTTAGAAAATTGATCAACAAAGCGCTCTGTAGGCGCACGTTCTGATTGTGCTTGTTCAATTGCTTTACCTATTTTGGCAAGCAATGTATCGCCCGATATTTTAGTAACTTTAATTTCAAAACTACCGTGCTCATTTAACGTGCCTGCAAAAACTTCATCCCCTATTTGCTTGGTTATTGGCATGGACTCACCCGTAACCGGCGCCTGGTTCACTGTGCTTTGACCCAAGATAACTTCACCATCTAAAGGAATACGTTCGCCAGGTTTTACTTTCACAATAGAACCTATTCTAACTTGTTCAACCATTTGAAATTCCCATGCCCCATTTTCTTGTTTCACTAATGCTTTTTCAGGGGCAATTTGCATGAGACTTCGTATAGCAAGCCGCGCTTTATCCAGGGAATAACGTTCAATACGCTCTGCTAAGGCAAATAATACAGTAACCATGGCAGCTTCTGGCCAGGCACCAATAAAAAAAGCGCCGGTTACGGCAATCAACATTAAGCTATTAATATTCATTGCTTTCGTGCGTAAAGCAATGAAGCCTTTTTTAAATAAATTAAGCCCGCTTAGACCAATTGCAATGAGCGCTGCAATCACACTTAAAATAAACCAATCATTCGATAAGAAGTAGGTAAGTAACTCAGAAAATAAAGCAAAAAAGCCTGCAATAATGAGCTTTATCCAAGAGGAATCGATAGTTTTTGCTTTATCTTCTTGCTTACCCAATGAATCACTCTTTGGGCGTACATCCATCCCTAAAGCCTCAATCCGTTGTTGTAATTCACTAATCATCGTCAATCGATGATGAATAGTTACTTCTTCAGCAATAAAATTGAAATCCAAATATTCAACCTCTGGAATATCCTGTAATTGGTTCCTGATGAGCTTTTCTTCTGAAGGACAATCAAGTCCTGCAACAAAAAAGGTTGTTTTTGTTAAAGAGCTCATAATGAAGCTCCGCATTGACCACAAAACTTGGCACCAGGTGTAATGAATGCGCCACAACGACAACATGCCGCACTAGTCGAGTCTTTCCCACATTGCCCGCAAAATTGCGACTGACTACCTATAATAGCCTGACAGTAAGGACATTTTTTTGTTGCTTGGTTATTAGAATAATAAGAGGTATCCTGTCTATTGCTGTGATGCCCTCTTCGGGAACCATGGTTATTACCACTACCTCCACCATGATGTCTATTCATATAATTATTAAAGATTCGTTTTAGAACGCTCATATTAATTCTCCCCTTCTTCAGTAAAATGCTTTAGCAAATCATCTAAAATACACTTTACGTGCTCATCAAAAATGCTGTAATAAATATGTTTTCCTTGACGCTGTGCTTTTAGGAGGCGAGCTGAGCGCAAAAGACTTAAATGATGACTAGCTAAGGGCACTGATAGGTGTGATTTTTCTGCAAGCACTGAGACTGTTTGTGGGTTATTAAGGCATGCCAAAAGAAGTTTTAGACGATTTGCCTCACCCATCAAATGCAAAATGTCGCTTAATGTTATAATTTGGTCTTGGGTTAACATAATAGTTAAACAATTAAACAAGTATTTAACTAAAATATAGTTAACTTTAAAAATTTGTCAAATTAAAACCCTAGAGGTTTTACAAATGAGCTAAGGTTGCTTAGCATGACGTGTAGCTTTTAATTTGTTTCGCCGGTTATGAAACACATAATATAGGCCCGGTAATACAAGCAACGTCAAGAAAGTCGATGAAATAATCCCTCCTATGACAACAGTAGCTAATGGCCTTTGCACTTCAGAGCCCGTGCCCGTAGCAAGGGCCATAGGGACAAAACCTAATGAGGCCACAAGCGCTGTCATTAGCACTGGACGCAGACGAGCAAGCGAACCTTGTAAAACAGCATCCTTTAAATAGACACCTTTCTGTTCACGTAACGTGCTGATAAAAGTAATCATGACAAGGCCATTTAATACCGCAACACCTGATAAGGCAATAAACCCCACGCCTGCAGAAATTGATAAAGGAATGCCGCGCAACCATAAAGCGAAAACGCCACCTGTTAAAGCCAGCGGAATACCGGTAAACACAAGTAAAGCATTTTTTACATTGCCAAAACTCATAAAGAGTAATAAGAAAATACCTAGTAAGGTAACGGGAACTACAATCTGCAATCGCTTTGAAGCCGATTGTAGCTGCTCAAATTGCCCGCCCCAGCTAATCCAATACCCACTGGGCAATTTAACGTTTTGCTCAACGCGCCGTTTTGCTTCATTCACAAACGAACTTAAATCCCGATTACGCACGTTAGCACTAACAACCACACGTCTTTTGCCACTTTCACGACTAATTTGATTTGGGCTCTCGCTTTGAACGAAGGAGGCTACTTCACTAAGGGGAATAAAATGTTGCTCGCCATCTTTTGACAAGGGCAAAGGAACATATATTTGGCGAAGTACATTAGGATTGGTGCGCAATGACTCTGGTAGGCGGACAATTAAATCAAATCGTCTATCACCTTCAAAAAGCTCGCCGCCTTTTTTACCACCAGTAGCGATGACAATCGCATCTTGAACCGTTGCAATTTGTAACCCATAACGCGCCAAAGCATTACGATTAATCTTAACGGTTAGAAGCGGCAAACCACTGACTTGCTCTACTTTAACATCGGCAGCACCTGGCACCTGTTTTAATTGAGCATTGATGTTATTAGCAATTAAAAGCAAAGCAGTCATGTCATCGCCAAATACTTTCACCGCCACATCACTACGAACACCTGAAATGAGTTCATTAAAGCGCATTTGGATAGGTTGGGTAAATTCATAATTATTACCTGGAAGTTCTTTTACAGCGTGCTCAATGTCTTGCACCAATGCTTGTTTGTTTTTTTTAGGGTCAGCCCAGTCCTTACGAGGCTTTAAAATAATAAAGGTATCCGCTACGTTAGGAGGCATGGGGTCAGTTGCTACTTCGGCCGTACCTAATTTGGAAAAAACCCGCTTTACTTCTGGAAATTGGCTTACGCGCTCTTCAACAAGGTGCTGCATAGTAATGGCTTGGGTTAAACTGGTTCCGGGAATGCGCATAGCCTGCATCGCAATATCGCCTTCATCCAAACTTGGGATAAATTCTCCGCCTAGGCGAAAGGCAATGAAGAGACTGATAGCAACCAATAAAGCAGCAAGACTTATCACCAAAATTCTTGCATGAAAACAACGGCGCAGCACTCTGGCATAACCAAGAGACAAATAATATACCAACCAGTTTTCTTTTTCTTGCACTCGACCACCTAAGAAAATAGCAACTGCCGCTGGTACAAAAGTCAAGGCAAAAAGCATGGAGGCAAGAAGCGCAATAATGACAGTTTCAGCCATCGGTAAAAACATTTTTCCCTCAACACCGGTTAAGGTGAGAATAGGTAAATACACAACCGTGATAATAAACACGCCAAAGATACTAGGCCGAATGACTTCCGTTGTTGCATGAGCAATCACTTTTAAGCGCTCTTCTAAATTTAAGACTTTCTGTAGCGCATGTTGCTGTTCGCCTAGATGTTTAATGCAGTTCTCAACAATAATGACAGCGCCATCAACAATTAAACCGAAATCAAGCGCGCCTAAGCTCATTAAATTGGCACTTATTTGATTCGTTACCATGCCCGTAATGGTTAATAACATGGACAGAGGGATGACCATGGCGGTAATAAGAGCGGCTCGAATGTTACCTAAAAACAAAAATAAAATTACACAAACCAGCAGCGCGCCTTCCAGTAGGTTTTTCTTAACGGTATCAATGGTCGCATTGACTAGCAAGGTGCGATTATACACGGTTACAGCTTCCACGCCTTCAGGGAGCGTTTTATTAATGTCCTTCATTTTGAGGGCCACGCGCTCTGAAACCGTCCGACTGTTTTCACCTATCAGCATAAACACTGTACCTAATACGACTTCCTTACTATTTTCGGTAGCAGCACCTGTACGTAACTCTTTACCTAAGGCTACCTCTGCAACATCGCGAATTCGAACAGGTGTTCCTTCAAAACTTGCAATAACAATATTTTCAATATCGGCTATATTTTGAACTTGTCCCGGAACACGAATTAAATTTTGCTCGCCATTTGTTTCGATGTAGCCAGCTCCAACGTTGGCATTATTGCGCTGAAGTGCCTGAACCACATCATTTAAACTTAATCGATAACGTACAAGTTTCATGGGGATAGGCGTAATATGAAATTGTTTTTCATAGCCGCCAATTGTATTCACTTCCGCAACCCCTTCGACATTGCGTAATTGCGGCTTAATAATCCAATCCTGAATGGTACGAAGTTCAGTCGGATTATAACGTTGACTTGCCGGGGTATTAAGCTTATTGGTCACCGTATACATAAAGATTTCGCCCAGGCCAGTTGAAATTGGGCCTAAAGTGGTTTCAGTTTCTGGGGGTAATTTATCTTTAACGGCTTGCAAGCGCTCATTAATCAGCTGGCGTGCAAAATAAATACTGGTACCGTCTTTAAATACTACCGTCACTTGCGATAATCCATACCGTGATAAAGAGCGGGTGTAACTAAGATTTGGTAACCCACTCATGGCAAGCTCAATAGGAAAAGTAATGCGTTGCTCAACCTCATAGGGTGAATAGCCCGACGCTTGGGTATTAATTTGTACTTGCACATTGGTAATATCAGGTACGGCATCAATAGGCAATTGTTGATAATTATAAACGCCTAAAATCGCAATCATTAAGGTAAATAAAAGGATAAACCAGCGATGTTTTAAGGAAAAACGAATTATTTTCTGAAGCATTCTTAATCCCTAGTCTTCATGACTTGCGCCATCTTTGCCAAGCTCAGCTTTCATAAAGAAGCTATTTTTACTCACATAGCGCTCCCCTTTATCAAGCCCTGAAATAACCTCGACCCATTGCTCATCCTTTTGACCTAAAATAACAGGCGTGGCTTCAAAATAATCTCCTTGTTGAATAAAGATAACTTCTTTTTGATTGATGCGTTGAATGGCAGACAGTAAAACAGCAACGGGTGCTATTTTCTCCTTAACAGTAATGGCACCATTAATATACATGCCGGGTATCCAAATGCGGCTTTCATTAGGAAGTACCGCCCGCACTAACGTAGTTTGACTGTCTTCAATGCCTAAAGGCGCAATATATGAAATGGTGGTTATCGTTTTGGGTTTTCCTTCATCGCCTGTCACAACTACTTCCATGCCTTGCTTGACCAAGGGCGCCTCTTTTCGATATAAGGTAAAATCTGCCCACACATTCGCTAAATTGGCCACCTCATAAATAGGTTTGTTATTTTGGGCAAGCTCGCCAGTCGTTGCCGATTTTTGTATAATAGTACCTGTCATGGGTGCATTAATCGTGTAATTTTGCAAACTTTCATTACTTTCAATAATGATTAAGGGCTCCCCTTTCCTAACCTCATCACCTAGATTTTTAGCCATTGTCTTGATAATACCCACATAACGCGCATAAATAGGCGCCAGGGTGTCGCGATTAGGCACAACCTTGCCCACCACATTTAGTTTCGTCTTAATCGTTTGGCTTTGGGCAATGGCTGTTTCAATGTTTGCAGCCTTAAGAATACCTGCTGCAACTTTAATACGTCCTTCATAAGTGGCATAACGCCAAACATAGCGCTTATTTTGTAATGCTAATTCAATCACAACATCAAAGGAGTGAGGCTCACGAATCACCTGATTGCTTTGTAAAAAATTTTCAATGGCAGTAAAATTTATGTCTTCTTTTTTATCATTAAAGCGCGTTAATTGGATAGTTAATTGCGCTGCATTAGGTTTAATAAGCTCGCCATTTTTGTAGAGATAGACACGAAAACGAGGCGGCATACCCCGTTCAAACATTAAAAGCTCAAGTGCCACATCCCCTTCTTTAAATAATCTTCCGCCCTGAGGACCTTTTTCAATACTTTCTTGATGGCCACTTTCATCCCCACTATGAGACGCTTCATTTGCCCATAAAAATGAAGGACTTAATCCTGATAAAAGAATTAAAAGCGTAAGGTTTCCAAGGAATAACTTTATAGACTTCACTTGCTCTCCTTAACAGAATTTAGTCCTAAAAGCCCGGCAAGTTCAATTAAGGCCTTATGATAATCAGCATGGGCTTGTTGGTAATGCCGCTCTTCCTCATAAAGCATATTAAGGGCCGTGGACAGTTCAATATAGGTATAGCGTCCCATTTTAAATCCTTCTTGAGCCAGGTTTATTGCGTTACGTGCCAAAGGCAATAAGGAGCTGGTCACTAGTTTGGCCTCATAACTACTCTGCTTGGCTTGCAAAAAAGCCGTATATACACTTTGCCTTACGGTTAATTGTATGCCTTGAAACTCATAAGCAACTTGGCTATATTGCGCCTCAGCGGTCAAAATTCTTCCTTGATTGCGGTCATAGACAGGTATTGGTGCAGCCACTGCAGCGACTGCAGCAAAACTATCATCATCCGCAAAGTGACGAGCCCCTAATTGAACATTTAAATCGGGCCAAACTGACTTTTTAACCGCAGAAATGCTGGCACGTTTAGCTTGCAACTGCAGTTGCATTTGCATAAGCTGGGGATTTTGGGATAGTTTTTTTAGCAATGCCGGCCAACGTAGTGGGACGCGTGGCAAACCCTTATCAACCAGCGGTCTATCTACTTTTAACCTATCTCCCAATAGGCGTGCGAGTTTCGCTCGCTGCAATAATGCTTCACGTGCGGCTCTATTTTCTTGGATTTTAGCATCCCCTAACCGAATTTGGGCTAGGCGTAAGTCTAATTGAGAACCAGCGCCTGCATTAACCCGCCTTTCAATAGCAGCCACAATCCCTTGATTAAGGTAGACTAATTTTTTGGTGACCTTATGCCATTGGTCGGCATAAAATGCATCCACATAAGCAATTCCAACCGCACGATAAAGCGCTGCTTGCTGCACGCTTATCTGCGCAAGTGAAGCCAGGTAATCAGCATAGGCTGCATTTTTTAAATAAAATAATCGATTGCCTAAAGGAATAGGCTGGGTGATAGCAAGGGTTGTTTCTGCCGCTTCATAGCCTGAATATTTGCCAGAGCCGCCAAAGTTTTCTGCGGTTAGTGCTACTTGCGGGTTTGGGTAGAGACCACTTTGAATAACTGAACCGCGCATCGCGTTGGCCCTGTTTATTTCTGCTTGTAGCTCAGGATTATTACAATAAGCAGTTGCTAAAGCTTCTTTAAAAGTCAAAGGGGTAGAGGCAATCGCTTCCAAAAGAAAGAATTCAATTATAATAAAAATAACTAAATGTAAAAAATAGCGCATCCCTTGCCTTAAAATCTACCCATTGCATACCCATTTAGTGTATACGAAATTGGTTAAATGATACATCTTGCATTAATACTAAGTTATCAAAAAAACGAATTTGCGAGGGAATCAAAGCGCTTTACACATCCTAATCTCTAGTTTCAACCACACACATAAATTATATTTTTAAACAAAAGTCTTTAAACTTTAAATCTGATTACCTAACTTGGCAGACTTAATAGGTTAGTTATGACGGACTTCATGCCTATTGCAACAGCGTTTGCCGCATCAAACACTTAAACCTATTTTACCTCTCATTTACATTAAGCGCCTGCGAAGATGCAACGCATTTATTATCACTGACACCGAACTTAACGCCATGGCAGCTCCTGCAAGCATGGGATTTAAGAGTAAGCCCATAACAGGATAAAGCACCCCTGCAGCAATGGGCACACCAAGGACATTATAAATAAAAGCAAAGAAAAGATTTTGATGGATATTTTTGACCGTTTGTTTAGACAATTCATAAGCCACCACAAGCTGGCTTAAATCGCCGGTAAGGAGCGTCATGCCAGCACTTTCAATCGCCACGTCACTTCCGGTGCCCATAGCCAGTCCAATATCCGCTTTTGCTAGGGCTATCGCATCATTGACCCCATCCCCTGCCATAGCGACCACCTTCCCTTCTTGTTGCAATTGACTAACAATTCTACTTTTTTCCTCAGGAAGCACTTCCGCAATTACTTTTTTAATACCTACAAGCTTTGCAACCGCGTTGGCTGTAATCGTGTTATCGCCTGTTAGCATAATGACTTCAATACCCTTTTCCTTAAGTGATGCAATTGCCTGATTACTCGTGGCCTTGATAGGGTCTCTAACAATAAATACGCCTACCAATTGATTATCTACTGATAAATATAAAAGGGTTGCACCTTCTTCCTGTGCCTTTAAGGCCTCTGCAGGTACCTCATCTAGCTTCACTGATAACCAATGACGATTGCCAATGGCAACTGCCTGTCCATTTATTTGCGCTTTTGCTCCTTTACCGCTTACGGCCATAAAGTCGACTACCTCAATAAAAGACAGTTTTCGCGCCACGGCCTCATCGCGAATAGCCTTTGCTAAAGGGTGTTCGCTATGGTGCTCTAAAGAGGCGGCAAGCCTTAACAACGTGTCTTCTTGCCAGCCTGAATTTGGGATAATGTCTGTTAAAACAGGATGGCCTTTGGTCAAGGTTCCAGTCTTATCCACCACAAGGGTTGTCATTTTGCGCAAGCGTTCGAGCGATGCTGCATTTTTAATTAAAATACCACGCCTTGCGCCTTCCCCAATGCCAACCATAATAGACATAGGCGTGGCAAGCCCTAACGCACAGGGACACGCAATAATCAATACTGAGATTGCCGCCATTAGCGCAAAATTTAAAGCAGGCGGTGGACCTACAAAAAACCACATTAAAAAAGCAAGGATTGCAATAAACAGAACCGTGGGTACAAACCAAGCTGCCACCGCATCTGCTAATCGCTGAATCGGCGCTTGGCTGCGCTGAGCCTCACTGACTTGCGTAATAATGCGAGCCAGTAACGTGTCTTTACCAATGAGAGCTGCCCTCATGATAAAACTTCCTTCTTGATTTAATGTACCCCCAATGACTTTTTGCCCAGGCTCTTTGCTAACGGGCATAGGCTCACCGGTTAGCATGGATTCATCCACATGGCTCTGCCCACTCATGACCTCACCGTCCACTGGGATTTTTTCACCAGGGCGGACCATTAATTTATCACCGACGTTGACAGCCTCAAGTGAAACTTCTTCTTCCTGCTGATGTTCATTTAATCGGCGCGCTGTGGTGGGTTTAAGATTAAGCAGCGCTCTAATGGCATCGCCTGTGCGTTCTCGCGCTTTGAGCTCCAACACTTGTCCTAGAAGAACTAAGGTTGTAATCACAGCCGCTGCCTCAAAATAAACAGGCAGCATACCTCGGGCTTTAAATACGGCGGGAAGCAATTGGGGAAATAAAATTACGCCTACACTGTAACCCCAGGCAACCCCCGTACCAATAGCAATTAAAGTAAACATATTTAAATGGCGCGTTCGAATGGATTGCCAACCGCGCACGAAAAAAGGCCAGCCACAACCCCAAACTACCAAGGTGGTAAGGAGTGCTTGCGCCCAAAGAGAAATTGAATAAGGTACATAAGCCGTTAGCCAATGCTCACCCATAGCTAATACCACAACAGGAATGCTAGCAAAACAGGCAAGAATAAAACGCCAGAACATATTGTGATATTCATGGCTTTTTTGTGCTTCAAGCGTTACGTCTTCAGGCTCAAGTGCCATACCACAAATTGGACATGTTCCTGGTTTTTCTTGCCGTATTTGCGGATGCATGGGGCACGTATAAAAGGCATTGCCTGACAGTATAGGCTTAAGCACAGGTTTTTTAGCCTGATGTGCACAGCACTTATGTGCATTGGTATCATGTTGGGCGTTGTTTTCAGAATTAATCATAACTCACCTCAATCATATTTTTTAAGAAGCATCATAATCTCATCCATTTTTTCTTGCATTTCCTCTTGAGTGCCATGACATGCGGCTTCCTTTAAACAGCTTAAAACATGGCGTTCAAGCACGCTAAGCTCAATGGTTTTTAAAGCATTACGGCTAGCACGTAATTGCGCTAAGATATCCACGCAATAGCGATTCTCCTCAATCATGCGCTTAATGCCTTCAAGTTGACCAATGGCGCGATTGATGCGTGATAATTCGTTATGGTGCTCTGGATGGTTTGACATGCGATTTCTCCAATATACCCCTATAGGTATATACCCGGTAGGGTATTTTGTCAAATTTCTGCGCTTCTGTTGACCTTGTCAAAGTAAGCTTATTTTAGTTTAATAAGTCAGATGCTTTATTAAGGTTAGAAATTAAAATATTTATAATAAATATTATATTTAATTAATTTGTTAAATTATTGATTTAGCTTCAGGTATTCTATTTTTAACTAAAGGAGCTTTAACAGCTGTTTTTATACTTTTTGCAAAAGTGCGTCTTATTTAGTACAGCGCAGCATTATTCAACTCTATAGCCAATTGATTTGATGACAAACGGTACATTAGTAAAAAATTTAAATAGCTTAATGCTCCAACATAATCTTAATGCGATGGGTTTATCGAGGTTAGCCAATATTCCTCAACCTACATTACATCATCTGTTATCAGGTAAAACTAAAAAACCTAGAGCCTTACTGATAAAGAAATTAGCGCAATTTTTTAATATTTCCATTCTTGCTTTATTAGAATCCGACATAGCCAATCAACCCTTAATACAAATAATAAACCTACCCATTCTTAGCTGGAATCAAGAAACCTTAAGTTTTCATGAGCAGCCAGTGAGAGAGGAGGGTGTCTATGGTGCTTATCCCAACGAGAGTTTTGCATTTCATATTTATAAAAAATTTTGTCATAGCCCGTGGCCTAATCAAAGCTTAGCTATTCTTGCAAAAAACGCTTCTTTTAACGATGCAACTTATGGCTTAGTTTATTTCAAAAAGTACGGGCTTATCCTTAATAAAATCCATAAGGAAAAAGATAATTTTTTTATTAAATACCAAGGAACCGGGCAAGACTCTTTACTGTTAAAAATTAATTTAGAAGAGGCTCAATGGTTTGGAAAGCTCCTCGAATTGCGATTAATAGGCCAGGCACTGACTGATTATTTATAAGCGCATCTCAATTTAATATTATCGTTAAAAAGGAATTGTGTTTGTTACCCACATGCCCCGACTCAAGCTTCACTTAGCTCGCAGGTTGTTACGCTCCGCAAGAGTTTTCAAAATTTATTTTGATAAAGAACAAGTTGTTTTTAAATCATGGGTAGTAATGTAAGGATTAGGATAGCCTTCCATTTTAGCAACGGCTGCAGCCCACCATTTTTCATTTGCCTCGGGCGGAAATTGTTTATCCCAAGCCATAAATAGGTTTCGTTGGGCTTCACTTAATGCAATACCATATTTTTCGGACATAAAAAGATTGGCTCGCGCCACAATACCCTTGGCATAATCTGCCGGCTCTACACGCCTAAAAGCTTTATCAATCGTTATAGGGCAACCATAAAAGAGGGTATGGTTTTCTATCATACTATAGCGATAATTAGAGCGGGCTTGATTAACCAGGCCTACAGCAGGCCACAAATTATAAAGCTCCGCTTCTGCTTGCCTAAATTGTTTATCAGACTTTTCACAACACTTCCTCCCTTTGTACCGTTTCCCATTTTTCTTAATACACAGGGGCTCTCGCCAGCAGGCAAAGTGATTGCCAAAATTTTCAGCTGGCATCATATGTTCAGCCTCGACACGGAGCGCTCGTTTAAAACTTGCCGCAGATTGCATATTACAACTTGCTAAATCAACACGTAAGCGAGCATCAAATTGACAACGGCAATATAATGTTTCGCGTTGAAGAGCAAATAGTACCCGTATCTGTTTTTTGGCTTGTGTAAAGGTTTTAGGCGGTTCGCTAAAGACAGAAAAAGAAAGAAACAAAATGGAAGTAAAATTTAAGGTGCGAAAGAGTATAGACATTTAAATAAACCGTTTAATAATTTGACTAATGATACTTATATTCAAATTTCGTTCAATTTCAATTTAAACTAACACTAGCAACTTATAACGTCTAACTATTTTATAAGATAGTTCCTACTTAAACTTCAAAACTAGATATTACTCATATATGTAACAATATAAGTAATATCATGATAAATTAAATCAATCTGATATTTAAAATACAAGGCAAGCGCTTTAATGGTTCTAAATATTAAGGCGAAGGATTGCCATTAAATTAGATAACCTCAACGTCTTCAGCTTGCGGTCCTTTCTGACCTTGCGAAGGTTTAAATAAAACTTCGGCACCTTCTGAAAGCGTTTTAAAACCACTGTTTAGAATAGCGCTAAAGTGGGCAAAGTAATCTTTGCCATTGCTTCAATAAAACCAAAACCTTTTTCTTCCTTAAACCACTTTACGGTCCCTCGAGCCTTATCTGACATGAATTAAATACCTTAAGTTAAATGTTTATATTAACAACTTTAAAAGTTAATTTTAAAGTAAAGTTAATTTTTTAAACAAAGATAGGGCCTTAAATTATTGAACAGTAGTTTAATTTTTCTAATGCTTCATTGTTTGGATAGAATAGTAGAAATTTTTCCTCGTTATATTTCCCACACTCTAATAACATATCAACATCTTTGTCTCTAGGTACTTGAAAATATTTTTCAGCAAAATTAAAGAAGCCTTCGATGCTATCTATTTTTTCATCTAAACTAATTTCGTTTAATGTTCCTTTAATTATATATAGAACCCTTATACCATTATATTCATAGGCATCTTCGCCCATTTCAATATAATCTTTTTTCGTTTCGTTATAACATTTTTCAATAAGGCTACAAAATTCCTTGTGAACATTTATTATCTCTTCTTTTAAAGAATCATAACTTTTATGTTCAATAGAGTGAGGTGCACCACTTCCCATTCGGCTACAAGTACCAATTTCAAATTCTAATCGAGTTATAATTTTCACTTTTGAAAAAAACATTTAAGTATTATCGCTTAATTAAAAATTAAATAATATTTGAATTAATGTATTATTTCTATGTAAAAAATATGACATATAATATTTATAAAAGGATGAGTTTTCGAACTCATTCTTGAAAAAGCATTATCTAAAACAAATTAAATTAAAATTTTATGACGCTTATATTGGCACTAATAAATTTTTTAGTGTTAAGCATGCCGTCTATGATTTACATTCCAAGAGTTTGATAATTAACCGAATAGATTTGTCTGAGAGTAGGTGTAAATAAATTGGCTTAAAGAAAATAATTAATTAAGATGAACATAGCTGAAATAGAAGTTTTAGCTAAATACGCCTTACTAAGCTCTTTAGTATAATTTCAAATAAAAGAATGAACCTCCCCGTGGCTTGCCACGGGGAGGTTCATTATCCAAAAAAATCTTAAGGCGGTATTTTAAAGACAAGTTTGACTAGAAATTTGTCAGACTCATTCAATAACCTGCTATCAATTTATAGTAATGACATTTCTTATACTTAATGATGTTTAAAACTTTCTTTTAATTTATCTTCTGCCTCTTGAATTAAAGTTTCAGGCGCTCTAATAGCTTTACCCTGAATAAATAACACGCCTCTTAAAGCGGAGTAGGTAATCTTATTTAGGTTGTTAATTTCAGATTTCATCTCTTCTAAAACAATTAATTTTGCAGCTACACAGGGATCTTCAGCTTGCTTTAGGAGTTGTAGAGTATCTTTATCACATGGATTTTTCTTATTAGATAATAAAATGAGTGCACCTCTGATAAATTTAGGATCAATACAGGTTTTTGCTTCTTCTAAGATGGTAATCCTATGTTCGTTATTCTTATATTGAAAAAGCTCTATGAGAGCACTAGCCATATCTATTGGCTCTTTACTCTTTTCAATAAGTGACAAAATTTTTTGATCAATTAAGATATTATTATTTATACACTTTCTAAGTGCTTTCTGAATAGGTATTGGTTGTTCCTGAATTTTCTTGTTGTTGTCTGGCGTATTTAAATTACATTTTTCTAGATAGCTTAGCGCTCTCGCAATCGAAGTTTTTGATTTTATCGTTTTATAAGGGTCTTCTTGTAAGAGCAATTCTGGTAATGTTTGCTCTTTGAGATTAACGTCAATGTCTTTTTTAGACATTTTTCTAAAATGCGTAATTGCTCTTGCGGCACTGACAGGATTGACATGATGAAAGACTTTATCAAAATATAAATCTACGAGATTATTATCATTTAATCTTTTAAATGCCTGCAATTTTTCTAAACTAAACTGTTCTTTTAATCCTTTGAAAAGCGCATCATGGCGAGGTTTATTAATAGACTTTACCTTAATAAGAATTTCGGCAAGTGATATTGTTTCCTGCCGTAATAATTCTCGGTCTTCTAAAGGTAAAGTAGTAAGAAATTGTCGAAGCTCACTAACGCCATCTCGTTCGCCCCACAGAGATGACCCATAATAACTGACCGGGCCCGTCTCATTATCATATTTTTGAAGCGCTGCTCTGATTACACTAATAGTAATTGCCATGATTAAATCCTTTTTCAAAACTGTTATTGTAGAGATAGAAAAAAGAAAAAGCACTTTTTATAAAATAAGATAGTAATGTAGCTGTTTCCCAGGTAAATAAATTTGGTTAGTACGTTAATTAGACTTACAACTTCTTTCTAGAACTCATTTAAACTCCGATAACAATAAACGAAAATCTCAAATCATTCTTTGGTACGGCAAAGTAACAAACAACAAGAGGGGAGATAAAATCTATCTTACGACCTATTTATATTTTAAACTTCTTCATTTTATTCTGAATTAGAAAAATGTTTATACGATATACTAACTCGATAGAGTAAGTTAATAACATTAAAAGATTAGTAGGAAAGTATGCTAGAACAGAATATTCTTGATGAAATTACACGGGCTAAAATTTATTCCTTAGGAAATCATTCATTATCAGAAGCTCAAGGATTTCTAACAAAATTTCGCGCAAGTGATATGTATGAAAAATTAACTTCGGTAGACATATCTGAGCTTGATGACGAAGATATTATTTGTCTAACGCTTACTCGTAAAGCAGAAGACACTAAAAAAATCGATATAAACATTTTAAAAAGTGCCATCTTAAATGTTTATCTAAAAATTAATAATGATTTAGAAAAGGAAGGAACAAACTTAAAACCTTTATTAGAAGGCGATTTTGATTTATTTTGTAACTACATTGGTCATGATTTAACTAAAAATACTATTTTAACTGGTATAGAAGCAGCTATTGCTATTTTAAAAGCCATAAATTATTCACAAAATATTTTTTTTACAGAACATAAATCGTTTAGTATTTTTAGACATCAGTACAATGAAAATTTTAAGGGCTATCTTAATTTATCAGGACTAGACTTGAGAAATTCCGATTTTGGATCAGCTAATCTTAATGATGTCGATTTAACTGATACTAATTTAACCCACTCCAATTTAGAAGGTGCGAATTTAGATCGCGCCCTTTTATTAAGAACGGATTTATCACATGCCAAATTAAATAGCGCTTCTATGCGAGGGACAGAGTTTGGACTCGCTATACTTGAAAATATACAAATTTCCCCTTTTTACATTAATTTTCTTACTGAAGAATTTGATAAGGCGTCCTTAGAAGATCAACTTAATCATCTTTATCAACAAAATTTAGATGAAAATAAGCATGTATCAATTTTTAAATCCATTACTGAAAATATAAATTTTTCTTTAAGGAAAATGAAAATAAGTTTTGATGAAAAATTCAAATTAATTGATATGGCAATTAATCATGTTTTGTTTGGTGATCAGAGAGTAAATACTGTAACTAATTGGTTTAATTATAGTATACGCTTCTTTTCCTTTGGGAAAAACAAAGATGTGCCTACCATTTCTCTTTCCAATGCTCAAAAGGATTTAATTTTCATTAGAAATATGCTGGAATTTGAATCAACAAGAGATCCCAAAAAAGATCAAGAAGAGTTTATGAAATTTTTTAGATCAAATTTGAAAGAAGAATTTATTTTTCCTGAGCAAAATAAAAGAAAGCAACCAATAAGTCCAATAGAGGTATTTATTGATAAATATGGAAGTTGTTATGAAGTATTAGGCATTGATCAAAACTCAAATAAGAGTGATATTGAAAAGCAATACAAAAAATTAAGCCTTAAGTATCATCCTGACAGAAATAAATCTCTCGAAGCACCAGAAGAATTTCAAAAAATTAATAATGCTAAGGAAATTTTGGTTGATGAATCTAAGCGTAGAATTCATGATCAGTTATTAGGTATTACCCACACAGCAAATTTTAATTTTAGGTATTAAATTGCAATCTATTCGTATAGTAATCCTTATATGATGAGATAATCACCTCATCATATAATTAGTAATAGCCAAAAATAAAACCATGAGGAGCTAATTGATTATTAAAAATTCATGGATAGGTTTGCCATGGTGCTAGACCTATTATTAGGTTAATTTAAATTTTAAATCTAATCATTAGCCTTAGATAGGCTTACCTTAAAATTAAACATTTTCATACACCGCAACGCCATAAAAGGATGGGTTTCCGGACGCATCAACTAGTCTACCTAAAATAGCAAATTTCAACTTAAATTCAGTCCATAAACTCTGTATATTAATCAAAGTTTATTTTAAATTAATTTTTTAGACTTACTGAACAAAAAAATTAAAAAAGGCAGGCCAGAAAAAATTTATAATGGACAATAGAATTGGCAGACACACTGTATACTACTAAAACACATTTAATTCATGCTATTTGCAAAATGGTTGGCGCAGGAAGGACTACACTAAATATATCAACCAGTTAATTCCGTATATTGGTACAGGATATGAAACGGCCTACTGTTAAAAGATACGATTTACCTGTTTTGATAGGGGAGTGAAACTAAAATTCAGACGGCAAGAGCACAAAATTTATTATTGTAATAAAGTTACAAAGTAAGGCTAGCTCAATAAGGAAATACAACGAGTGATAAAAAGTAAATGTATAAATGTCGTATATTTTGATGAGTCAGGTAATACCGAGCAGGGATTCAGAGATAAGAAGCAGCCTTGTATTACATTTGCTTCACATAATTTTTCAGAAAATACTTGCAAAAAAATTCTGGAAAGAAACTTTTTTCGAAATCAATCTAAAGAAGTTAAATACTCAAACCTTGGAAAAAAAAGGACGTGTTAATAAATGCTATAAGGTACTGACTGAGTTAAGTGAAAGTGAGGACTCTAGTTTTAAAGTGTATTCAGTATATAAACCTCTTTTTTTATTCCACTCTTTTCTAACATTTTTTCATGATAGTGCCTATGAGAAAAAATTTCCTAATAAATCTTATATTACAGGCGACCCAGATTGGCTCTTTTTTAGGATGCAGGATTTATGGTTTCATTTTGTTAGAATAGCAGGCCTAGGCTATATATTTAAATTAATTGAGCTGTACTCATTCTTTATGGAAAGGGGCTCGAAGGAAGGGTATGAATCTTTAATTGAACATATTAAAATTTTAAAAGACGACTGTGAGCAGGCAGCCTTAATTTATCGCTGGATTTTAAATACGACTCTTGAAGACTGTGTAAAACTAATTAATGGCAACTCAATTCAAAATGAGCCTGCCCAACCTTCCTGGTTAGATACAACTTTACCCTGCGTATATCAGCTACTAAATCATTGGACATATTTTTTTGATGGTAAAAATTTTGATGTAGTCCATGATGATTCCTGGGTATTAAAAAAAAGAGATTGGATTATTACTAGCTTAAAAGGTAATCCAGAGGAGAAACAAAGGATATTAAAGTCAAAAGTGCGAGATAAGTGCTTTTATATTTATCCTGATTACTTACCAATACATAATTTTGAATTTAAAAATTCAGAAAATTATGCTGCCTTGCAAATAGCAGATTTATTGGCTGGATTAATAAATGAATTTGCAGTTAATTTGTGCGCAGAAAAATCCTCTAATGAACATCTTGATTTAATTATTGATCTTATTGCCGAAGATAGTTTTATCTATATGTTTCCAACTATTAATTATGCTCGTATAGAAGATCGGCAAATAATATGCAGTAAAAATGTACGATTTATGTAATAGCAGATTAAAATATAGCTAAGGGGAATGTTTCTACTGAATATCCCAAAACCTCATGTTTCTGATAATTATAAAATGTTTCTAATAGTTAATAAATCACCGTTTTTTAAACCTTTAGATTAAGCTGTATTGGAGTGTAATCATATGAGAAAATTACGAGATATTATGAAATAAGGTTTAAGATGGGTAAAATACAATCCGTACAAATTCATGAGCAAAATTTTGAAGACATTGTTAATTTAATTACCTCTTCAAAAAATAAGGCTTATCAAGCGGTTAACACTGTATTAATTGATTTATATTGGCGTATTGGTGAGTACATTAGTCAAAAAATTTCAGTTGCTGAATGGGGTGAAGGAGTTGTAGAACATCTGGCAAGCTATATATCCCGGACTCAACCCGGTATTAGAGGTTTCACAAGACCTAACCTTTTTAGAATGAAACAATTTTATGAAACCTATCATAATGATCAAATTGTCTCACCACTGGTGAGACAATTACCTTGGACCCATAATTTAATAATTATCAATCAGAGTAAAACAAGGGAAGAACGAGAATTTTATCTTCATAAATGCCTTCAAGAACAATGGAGTAAAAGAGAATTAGAGCGGCAATTTAAATCCGCACTTTATGAAAGATCCTTGTTAAATCCTGTTCAAATTTCAGGAGCTTTAGAGCAATCCCACCCAGAAGCAAAAAATTCGTTCAAAGATACCTATATGATTGAATTTTTAGGTCTTCAGGATGATCATGGAGAAATAGATCTTCATAGAGGCTTATTAACGAAACTCAAAAACTTTCTAATTGAACTAGGTAAGGATTTTTGCTTTGTGGGAACAGAGTATCCACTACAAGTAGGTGGAAGAGATTTTTTAATTGATTTGTTATTTTTTCATCGAGGTTTAAATTGCTTAGTAGCTGTAGAATTAAAAGTAGGGCGGTTTGAACCTGAATACTTAGGAAAGCTATCATTCTACCTAGAAGGATTGGATAAAACGGTGAAAAAATCACATGAGAATCCTTCTATAGGATTATTGTTATGTGCGAGTAAAGATAAGGAGGTTGTAGAATTTTCATTAAACAGAACTCTATCACCCGCCTTGATTGCAGAGTACCAAATTCAACTTCCTGATAAAAAATTGTTGCAAGAAAAATTACACGAACTGTTATCCGAGGATGAATAAAATAGTCTCGCCACTGGTGAGACTATTTTATTTAATGAAGACTTATATAATTAGGTCTGGTTAATTTTATTATCAGACTTATTATAGCGGGTGGGGCGCGGATTCAACCCACTAATGCAACTGCTTTTCGTCATAAAATATTTATTTGGCTTGCGCTATTAAATCCACCTTTAAGTTTACAAATGATTTATTCCTTATGATTATTTTCAATTACTCTAACGATTTTTTGTTGTAAACTATTTCTCCCATTACCATGGATATACTCAAAATCCTCAAAGAGCCTCAAATAGTTTGCTGCCTTATTAGATATTGCATTAATTAGAAAAATAATTTGTTCATATCGGTTAAGTAAGTCATGCCAGTACCAAATCGGTTCGTAATGGAAGATTCGATTACGAAGTCTTCGTACTTGTGTAAATTCTTTAGAAAGAAAATGTCGTGTTCGTTGTGACCGCTTTAAGAAAGGAAAAAGTCTCGTTTTAAACAATTTTGGCCACAAAATCTGACTGTGCTCATAACGTACATCCAATAGTGCTGTCCAAAAACCAAAAGATAGCTCGGCAACAACTCTACCAGGCTCAATGGGTTTCTTATTTTTACTGAGCGTCTTTTTTGCTTGCTTTACTTGTTCTTTCTCCCATTCACCTAGAAAATCTAATTCAAACCAATCTTCCCTATCAAATAAAACCGTAATACTTTGATGAAGACTATTGCGTAAAGCTATTTCTAATATCTGAATAAAAGGATAAAGCCCCTGACAAAGCTCAATATTCCAGGAATAGTTAACTAAAGCCTCTGTCGTATTTAAAGATTTAGTCAAATACCCTTCAAATCGTTGCTTTGAAAAGATAATTAATAGCTCGTCTAATAATTCATTTTGCTCTTGCACGAAATTTACTCTATAATATTATTACTGTCCCTGGGCCATTCCTCTCCTTAGCGATAAGTGAAGAATCCAGGGTTTTCTTATTTCAATCCCTCGTTTTTCTTATTAAAACTCTTTAAAGCCTTTTTATAAAGAATTTGAGTTAATAGCGCTCCACATTTTATAAATTAATAATACCTTTTTCCAATTGTCTATTAGTAAATAAGTTGCTAATAATATATATATTTACTATTTCTACAGTTTTTCGGATGATTTCTCTACTTCCCCCAAGATGGAGGAAGCCTAACATTAATCAATGGCCGCGATTATTTTCTTCCTTTCTGGATGCTCGCATACATAATCAAGTAGTAAATTATATAAATGTAGATACAACTTTGATTGGCTACGGTTACAAAGATAATTGAGCATATAAAGTGTGGCAATAATACCCGCGGCATCTGCACTAACTTCACCTTGGTAGCTATTTACTGGGACATAGAGTTTTAATGGCCCTGGCATCTCGGGCGCCATATACAGACCTTGATTGCTCAGCTTATAAAAGTACCAGTAAGCACCTTGGTATTGGCTACAAAACTCAGTAAGCACGTTATAAAGAGTCGACTCAGCAGCACCATGCCAACGGCCAAAATGATGAGGTAGAAAATCAAGGCGCTTCGCATCTGCGATAAGTGTCGGTGAGATAGTTAGCATAGAGAATCCTTTTAAATTGTTATCGTATCCAAAGAAAATACGCGTTATTCAGACGATGTTTTAATCGCACAAGCTCCGCTGCTTGCTCCATATAAGCACGCTCTAAAGCACTTAAATAAACTTGTCTTTTCTTGGAACGAGAGAAAAAGGATTTGATGGGGGAAAGAAGTTTTGGTAAATTAAAGACAGTCATTTCACTACTCCAATAGTGTTTTTGATTAGTGATATTTAGCTGTTCGTTGCAACTAAATATCACGCTTACCTACCCTTCTATATTATCAATAACTTGTTGAAATATCAATTATTTTTAATAATCTTTCCCTCTTTTTTAATTGATTTAAATGGGTTAAATAGACCATTTTATTTGCTATTTCCAAAAAATTTATTTTAAGTATTTTTGATATTTTATTTGGAAAAAATTATTTTGATAAATCACTTATAAACTCTGTTATCCTTCTTTTTGTAAGTCTTTTGTTATTTGTTCTGCTTTTTTGATGTTTATAACTTGTTGGCAGTACTTTTCTCGTAAATTTGGACTTTCTGTGTTTTGACAAAGCCTCTCAAAAGCTGTTAATGTTTTATTAGGTTCGCTAGTTGTTGCGAACAAAGAGACTGGTATAAAGAGTAAAGCAACGACTAATTGTTTCATTATATTTTCCTTAAACTACTGCACATGACTTTTAAAAAATATTGAACTTTATTTATTACGTATAATCATTAAAAAAATATTATTTATTAATAGCTTCTAAATGGATCGTAATGATTGTCAAAAGAGTTGTGATGATTAAACGAATCTTGGTGAAGATTAAAATCCGAAATTGGATTGCAGGGTTCTTGGCTAATCGAACTACTACTTCCAAAAGGATTACCATGTATATCGACAGAACCTGTCATAGGTAGTGAACTTGCAGGATTAATAGGATTAATATTGTCTTGTCTATGGGAATTAATTATAGATTCATTATGGGTATAATCAATGGTCGAACTTAATGCGTGTATTGAATCTGTTATCCATTTAAAAACCTTCATCTTTTTTCCTAAAATTTTGTCTAGTGTGCCAGCTAAAAATAGCAACCTTAGTCCTTTAATTTATTTAAATCCTCAAACGCCGCTTTTATTGGCTGCTTTTAGCAACAATTGCTTTATAAATATTGCGCTTCATTTATAGCACGTACTAAAAGTATAACCCAGTCCACAATTTAAAAGTAACACACACCACGCAGCGTGTCTGCCGGTCCCGTTGTAACGTTAACTTATTGATAAATATATATATTTTTAGTCGTTTTGCAGTTTTTACTAAAAACCATATAACATACAACCTAAAATCAATGGTTTACTATAGTAAATTATAAACCCTAACAAATATAATGTTTTTTGATAAGTATACTATAGTATACCGTGGTTTACTATAGTATACCAAAAGTAAACCATGGTATACTAAGTTTGATCGTAAAGATAATTACTTTTTTAATGAATCAATGGATAAAAGGCTCAAATAATGAAAACGATTTCAATTAAAACTGAACAAAAAGAACTGGAATATCTTGCCAGAACCGCTGAAAAAAACAGCCTTTTTTCTGGTGAAAATAACGAAATCTCTCTTGGAAAATCTTTAAAAAAAATACTGCAATGGTGCGCATATCATGACATTGATATTACAAAATCACATGATGTTTTTGATGAAGATATGCGAAAAATGATAGAGCAGATTCATGTATCAATACCAAATCTTATGTACCTTTCAAGGATGGCTACTCTCTTTTCCGGGGATGGAGTGCCACAGCAAAAAGCCGAACAGTTTAAAAAGACATCGCTTGAATACATCAATAATACCTGTGGAGCATTTCAGGATATTACTTATAACAATCTGAGGGTAACCTTTAACCCATTTGGACTGAAACAGATCCCCGTTGATAAGGAGAAAACCTTGTGGAAATGATTCTTTATATGGGGCGTGATATCGTACATTCTCTTGAAGAAATAGCAGCCAGAGAAGATAAAAAAACCGATATTGTAGCACTCGAAATGATAGCCATGGGCATTCGTTTATATAAAGCTTCTCAGCTGAAAAATGAAGATAATAATGATATTGATATGATTCGTAATATATTAAAAAGCTCCCTAATTAATCAGGAGCTTTTAAGCGAAATTCTATCGATTATTTTTAATAAAGAGCGTTCAAGGCTTGGTGCTTATGATGCAGAAACGGCGATAAAAATGGCGGATAAACTTTCTGAAAAATACATCCTTGGCGGCGAGAGATTATAACTCTCGCTCAAGCTCAAGTTTTTTTCTTTCTATTTGTTTAATAGGTTGTCTTTCTTTTAAAATGATATCGTTTACAAGCTCACTGCTCTGTATTGAACGGTTGTCTTTTCTCATTAAATCCATCGATTTGTCATCAAAATTAATGATAGATTTATTCTCAATAAATTTCATTTTATCAGTCAGTTTTGTTAAAGATGCGTTGTGAATTTTACGGTATTTGTCAGCTGTTATTTCATGTCTTAAAACCTGATTTAAACCTTCTTTACCATTGTGAAGAAGCACGTCATTCAAGTCAGTTTTTTTCTTATTCGGAAGTATATCCGGCATGACAACCGACACTTTAAAACCTGAGCTTTCAGCTCGGTCAATAGCATCAATGATCAGCTGTGTCTTGAAGGTATCTGCTCCGTCATTATCAACACAAAGTACAATATTTTTTTGAAGGCCTGAGAGCTTGAGTTTCCTGAAATTACTTTTGCCTAATACAGTAATAACACGGGCATTTTTATCGCATTCCAGAATGCTTAAGCCTGTTTCAACGCCTTCTGATACATAAACCTTATCACATTTATGATTTTTATTTAACTCAACATAAGTGCCTTTTCTGGCGCCAAGGCCCTGCT
Source organism: Legionella sp. D16C41 (assembly GCF_048541585.1). Classification (NCBI taxonomy): domain Bacteria; kingdom Pseudomonadati; phylum Pseudomonadota; class Gammaproteobacteria; order Legionellales; family Legionellaceae; genus Legionella; species Legionella sp. D16C41. Next base: position 77,381 of record NZ_CP183308.1, read on the forward strand.
TTATTGGGTCGGAGGTATAATCCTTATCACAGGTTTCAGGGTTTAGCTTAATCAGCTCAATATTATTGATACCCCCCTGCTCATTTCTGGCGATTGAGACAAGCGCCGGCACAAAGGTCTTTTTCTCCTGGTGATACGTCAGACAGTTCATTACAAAGCGAAGATCGGCATGTTCAAAATGATTAATCCCTCGCGTTTTACGAAGGTAGGTTTCTGCAATGCTCCCTTTCACAGGGATACTGCTTTTGACAATTTTTTCTATTGTTTCTTTTTTCTTGATCTCATCATCGTTGAGTTTTTCATTCTGTTTTGCTTTTGATACAACGGGGGCGATGTCAAGCGGTCGGCAGTTAAGAAAATCTTTGGCATATTCAATGACGTCTTTGAAATCAGTGAATCCCATTTGTGTTTTGATCAGCTCAAAGCAATTGCCGCTTTCATCTGTTTCAAAGTTATTCCATACACCTTTAATTAGATCAATACTTAAACTTCCTTTGCTGCCGTAACGAAGATTGTTTTTAGTTGAGCGATTTACATTGGGTTCGCCTAAAAGGGCTCGGGCCAGTGTGGGCAGAGATGTTTTAAGCATCGACTCAATGTCTTTTGCGCTCAGTTCATGAGTCACAGTTTTTGCAGGAAATTCTTTGAAAGAAAAGAACGCGTCGGTAACTATTTTATCAGCTTGTCTGGCCGCCCGGCCCTCTTTGTCCGGTTTTTCAGAAATAAATATCTGTCTGAGTGCTTTTTCTTTCTGAATTCTTTCTTCAAAAGCCTGCTTCATCAACCAGGCTGATTTTTTATCGGACTCAAACTGAAATTTGGGATTTTCAAGGCGCGCAATCAGTTCTTCTTTTGACTCGGTATAAATGGTGGCCTGATGCGAAGCGCGGGTGATGTCGATTTCATGAGAGCGGTGGGTTGTGGCCAGTTTTCTGGCATTAAGGCTTAAGCTGATGACATGCCTGTCGGTCCCTCCCTGGATACTGTAAGCCGTGTGGGTGTAAGCATAATCCCAGTGGCGATCTTTGTGATCATCCATATTTAATGTGAGCTCCTCCTTGTCATTTTTCAGGCTGATTTGACTTCCCTTAATGGCATAAACCTGAAATTCAGTGTTTGCTGTCCTGTTTCTGCTTCTATCCGATTTTTTGATTCGTATTTTATCTCCTGCTGAAAGAGCACAATTTCGTTCTTCAAATATCGACATGCGAGCTTTTTCAGCCATTATTGCTGGATTGATTTTAAATGTTTTGTCATCGCACAGGCAGATCAGCTGGTTTTTATCTGGATTAACGCCTACTACATTGAAATAATCCCCGCGTTTTGCCACAGACCAGGAATTGTCAAAATTAATGATATCGCCGGTTTTATAATTGCTGGCTATCATAAGCTCTGCTTTGGTCATATCTTTCGAGATAAATTTTGTTACAGGGTGATTTTCTGTGTCTATGATGCCTTCTGACTGCAACCCTGCTCGAATCCTTGTGTCAATGGCTTCCCGGTCTTTATTGACATGGGCTATGACAAGGGTGCGTTCTTTATGCTCCGGTGTTCTAGAAAGATAGTCCGTTGCAACCGCATCATACAGCGGCGAAAAATCACATTCCCCGGTTTTCTTATCAACAGCGGCCTTTATCTCAATAACAGATGAGTCATATACACCCTTTAAATCTCTTGTTCTTTGGATATGGTCATTGGGATTAATCGAGGCTGTTTTTTCAAAGCTTTTTCTGATTTCACGGTTGGTTGAATGATAAGCCGCTTCCTTTAATTCTGGCGTTTTTTGCCGAACAATGTCTTTCATAAAAGCTGTTTTCTGGGTGCCGGTTTTAACGGTGAGCTCGTGAGGTATCCCAGCTGTAATGGATTGTAACTGGGTGATGTCCCCTGCAAAAATCAGCGTGATATTTTGAGCTAAAGCGCGATTTTGAAGTTCGTGGTAGCGCCTGGAGTCAACCATGGAGGTTTCATCGACAATACACAGGGATTTTTCAGGAAGGATGCATTCTCCTGTTAAAAAACTTTCCACTGTCTGGGTTTTAATCTGGCTTGCCTCAAGCTCTATCCTTGCCTTATGGGTTGGCGTCAGACCAAATACTTCAATGTCTTTTTTTTTGGAGTATTTCTGCACTTCTTCCATCATCGTTGTTTTTCCAGTTCCGGCAAAACCTTGAATGGACACAAAGCGGTCTTTATTCGTAAGTGCCAGGAATACGGCATCTTTTTGTCCTTGGGTGAGGCGAGGATTGATATTTAAAAGCTCATTTTTATCGGTGATAACAGGCGTTACAGTTCCCTGCTCGGCCTTGTTCATTTCTAATATACTTTTTTCCAGCTCATAAGCCTCTTTAGTTATCCACCAGGTATTTAAATAAGAAAGCTCTCCTGACTTAAGACGCTCTGTTAATACTTTCGAAACATCATCAAATGAAGCCTTTCCTAAAGAGTGCATCAGGGCGTCAGTTATAAGTTGTTTATGCGAAAAGGAAGCGTCTCGCTCAGCACATTTGGACAGCGCAAATGCCACTGCTTCTCGGGCGATATCCTGGCTGTTTTTTTGCGTGCTAGAATTTAAGCTTTTTGCTAGATATTCAAGATCTTTGGTTAGAGCCTCTGGTGCAAAACGCATATCTCTTTTAACAGGATCATCTTTGAAACGCGCAATATCTTCAATACTCCACTGAGTTTTTTCCTTATCTAATATCTGTTTTGCCTGATTTAGATCATCGCTCATCCAATATATGTGGCCAGCCTTTAAAGATAATTCTTTTAATCTTTCACCCGATATCTGCCATGGCCTGGTTCCGACCAACGCCTCATCATATAATCGATTGATTTGCGAGGCTCTTTTAACAAAGGCATGTGAAAAAAATCCTTTTTGTATGGTCTCATTGTGAATTTTTATTTCTTTACTGCCAGTTTTAACGTTGATGTATTTTTCAGATAGCCCCACCACTTCAAATTCTGATTTTTTTTCAAAGTCACGTCCTTTAACGGAGCACTTTTTCTCAATCATCAGTCTGTCGCCAACAGCCAGGTTCAGGCTGGCTTTTCTAAAGACCACAGCATTTTTGGTTTCTTCAAGGCTTATACTGATTTCCCTGCCCTTTTCATTAACAAGCGTTAAGCCCTCTTTTTGTTTACCGATAACAAAATAGCTTTTTTCACGCTTTGTAAATGCGTTAAACAGAACACAGTCGCCTGTTTGATAAAATTTTAAATGCTTTTTTTGTGGCTCACTTAAAGTAATGGTTGAAAGTGTTTCAATTTTCTTTTC